>JBNKLC010000060.1:0-36873 GCA_050292155.1 Arcobacteraceae bacterium | reverse complement strand
CCTTCACTTTGTTTACCTATTTTCTTTTGTCTTTCTTTCCCATTTTCATCAACGTAACGAATGATAAAGACTTTATCTACAACTTTATTTGAATCTGATATAATTTCTTTATAAAAAACTCCTGCATGTTTAGTAGGTGTTCTTTTGGATGAAGTTTTCATAATTTTTCCTTTCGGACTTTTTGAATGTCATTAAAAAAAAGTCCGCATATAGTCCGATTGATTTGAATATTTTTAGTTAAATCGGACGAGATTTGAAAACATTATAACATAATTAGAAGCTTATAACAAGGGCTTTTGAAGAGATTTGAATAAATACAAAAAGGATTAAAATGGAATGTGAAATGGCTCAAATCAATAGCGATAAAACACAAATAAAAGAAATTTTAGAGCAAACAAAAACAATAGCTATTATAGGATGTTCCCCAAAAGCAGATAAAGATAGTAATAAAGTAGCTGTATACTTACAAAATGCAGGGTATAAGATAATCCCAGTATATCCAAAAGAGGATACAATTTTAGGGGAGAAAGTATATAAAAGTTTAAGTGATATTCCAAAAGATATTCAAATAGATATGGTAGATATTTTTAGAAAACCAGATGTTATTGCAAACGTAGTTGATGAGGTGTTGCAAAGGGATGATATCAAGTGTGTTTGGACGCAGCTTGGGCTTGTAAATAACGAAGCTGCCAAAAAAGCTGAGAATGCAGGATTAAACGTGGTTCAAAACCACTGTACCAAAATAGAACACTCAGAGTTATTTTAGATAGAACATACAGGGTTGCTATGGAGTTGCAGTGTTGCTATGGTTCCTGATATTCCGTCTTGCCTGTTTTCTAAAAAGATTTGTGCCCCAAGGGTTTCTGCGGCACTTTTAGCTAAAAATAAACCAAGTCCCGCACCTTTTTCATTACCTACCCGTTTAAAAGGTGCAAAAAGATCAACATCCTCGGGGCATCCAATCCCTTCATCGATTACTTTGATACAAAGTTCCTCTTTTTGATGTAAAGCCAATATTTGTATACTTTTATTTTCAGGGGTAAATTTAATGGCATTTTGTACAAAGTTTTGAATAATATGTGTTAAAAGGGTAGGTTGTATTATGGTTATGAACTTATTTATGTCTGTAATAAACGTAAGATGAATATGTTTCTCACGGGCAAGAAGTTTAAAGCTCTCGGTTTTTGTCCTTAAATAGTTGATAATATCAAGCTCAACCGGTTTTTCAAACTGTGCTCCCTCTTGTCTTCCCATATCCAAAATAGAAGATATCATTTGATTCATACCGTCAATTTCATCAAGATGGATTTTTAAAACCTCTTCATATTTTTCAGGTTCCCTTTTTTTTCTCAGTGTTACTTGTGATTTTAACTTCATGACTGCCAAAGGAGTTTTAAGCTCGTGCGCTGCACCGATAAAAAGTTCTTTTTGGTATTTTACGTAGTTTTCTATTCGTGTTGTAAGGGTATTGATAGAGTTTGCCAAAGGGATAAATTCAATAGGCATTTTGTTTGTTTCAATTTGTGTCAAAGAGTTTTCATTCATATTTGAAAGTTTTTGGGTAATTTTCAAAATAGGAAATAAAAGTGTTTTGGACATCGCAAAAGCATAGACAATAATCAATATCAATCCACCTGTACCTAAAAACAGCAGGTTACTAAATATTTTATTAAGCATCGCATGGGACGAGTTGATGTTTCTTGTAAGTTTTAGATACTGTTTTGCTTTGATATCAAGGGGATAAATAAGTTCTATAAAATGGTCTCTTTTTATCGTATATTGTCTGAATGTATAGCTTATTTTTTCAAAACTTAAAGGGATAACTTCAATAGTTGTATCGTCATTGACCAAAACCCGTAAGTTTTTATGATCTCTGGTTTTATTTTGGGCAAGTGTTACGATAAGTTTTGCATCTTTGAGAAGCCCGTCGGATATCTCTTCGTAAATCGTGGCTTTGGTAAAGCCGTAAAAAATAAGTGAAAGTACGATTACGAAAAAAGAGGTAGCAAATATAAGCTTTTGTGAAAACTGCTTATAGATGCTTCTTTTATTCATATTTATAGGTTTATTGCTCTTCTTCTACTTTTGGAGGATAACAAAATCTATAACCTCTTCTTCTAATTGTTTCAATTGTAGCAATCCCTAAAGGTTTGTCCATCTTTTGTCTAATTTGATTGATTGCAACTTCAATAACGTTTGGAGTTACAAGTTCCGGTTCTTCCCAGATAGCATCAAGTAATTGCTCTTTTGATACGATTTGATCTCTATGTCGTGCCAAGTGTGTTAATACTTCAAAAGGTTTCCCTTTAAGCTCAATCTCAACACCTTCATACATGATCTTCTCTTCATCCGGGTTGATCGCAAGATCGTCGATTTTAATAATATTTGTCCCACCGAATCTTAATCTACATTCAATTCTAGCTAGAAGTACATCAAAGTCAAAAGGTTTTTTTACATAATCGTCCGCACCTGTTTTAAGTGCTTTGATTTCACTGTCTTTATCATCTCTTGCACTTACGATTACAACAGCAGTTCTACCGCTTCTGTTTTTCACTATCTTTGTAAGTTCCAGTCCATCACCGTCAGGTAACATCCAGTCGGTTAATACTAAATCATAATTTCTAATTTCGATAAAGTATTCCGCATCTTTAAAATTTTCAGCGATATCAACTTGGTATCCAAAGTCTTGTAGTCCCTCTTGTAACGTTCTATTTAATGTGCTCTCATCTTCTACTATTAGTATTCTCATCTAGTCTCATTCCTTATATATTTCTTATGTTAAAAACTTAAAGTTAAGTTAACTCTTATTTTAAAGAACGGGATTATATCATAAAAAAAAAGAAATTTAAAGAGTTTTTAAGGGAAATTTTAAAATTTGTAAAAATTTTTTTGATAAAAGCCGTTCTTAGTCAAGTTTTGTTATAATCAATCTCAAAAAATTTCAAAGGTTTAAAATGATAAAAACAACAAAAGGAAAATTGATCTCTATAGCAGCGGGATTATTGATTGCAAGTTCTACATTTGCTGCAGATGAAAAAGTTTACGCGGTAGTAAACGGGGAAAATGTTACAGAAAAAGATATTGCAGGATTGATTAAAAACCCAAGGCTCCATTATGAAGATCTAAAAGGTGAACAAAAAAAGCAAGTACTCGATGCATTTATTGAGCAAAAACTTTTAAGTGAAAGAGCATACAAGACAAAAATTGTTAAAACAAGTGAATATAAAAAAGAATTGGAGAAACTTAAAAAAAATCTAGCTTTTCAAATTTGGTTAAGAGATTTTGGTCAAACAATCAAAGCAGGTGAAAGTGAAGTTAAAAAGTTTTATGATAACAATATATATAGATTAAAAACTCCGATGCAGATGAAAGCAAGTCATATACTTGTGAAAACGGAAAAAGAAGCAAAGTCTATTATTGCAAAACTTTTAAAATCTAAAAATCTTAAAGCGGACTTTACCAAATTGGCTAAAGAAAAATCGATTGGACCTTCAGGTGCAAACGGTGGAGAGCTTGGTTGGTTCCCAAAAGAAAAAATGGTACCTGAATTTAGCAATGCAGCGGCAAAGTTAAAGATGGGAAAAATCACGACAAAGCCTGTTAAAACCAACTACGGTTTTCATATTATCTATTTAGATGATAAAAAAGATGCGGCAACATTGCCTTATGAGAAAATCAAAGCAAAATTAAAACAAGAACTTTTACAAAAGAAATTTGCAGAGGCGTTGAAAAAAGAAGCAACAGCTTTAAGAAAAACGGCAAAAATTCAATATAAATAAAAGGATATAAAACCATGGCAGTTTTAGATATTGTACAACCCGGGGTACTAACGGGAAGTGAGGCGAAAAAGCTTTTTGATTATGCAAAAGAGAATAACTTTGCAATTCCTGCGGTTAATGTTGTAAATACCGAGTCTATTAACGGTGTTTTAGAAGCTGCGGCAACGGTAAAATCTCCCGTGATTGTACAATTTAGTAACGGTGGAGCTACATTTTTTGCAGGAAAAGGGTGTCCCGATGAAAATAAAGGGATATTAGGAGCAGTCAGCGGTGCAAAACATGTGCATATGATGGCAAAAGCCTACGGTGTTCCCGTTGTATTACATACCGATCATGCTGCTAAAAAGCTTCTTCCTTGGATTGATGGTTTATTAGATGCAGGTAAAGAGAATTTTGAACAAACGGGACGACCGTTATTTACCTCTCATATGTTAGATCTTAGTGAAGAACCGTTAGAGGAAAATCTTGAAATCTGCGAGAGTTATTTTGCCAAGATGAGTGATCTTGATATGCTGATAGAAATTGAACTTGGGATAACAGGTGGCGAAGAAGACGGTGTGGATAACTCGGACGTGGACAATGCCTTATTATATACGCAACCCCAAGAGGTATGTTTTGCTTATGAAAAACTAAGCAATGTAAGTCCAAATTTTACTATTGCTGCTTCATTTGGAAATGTACACGGTGTGTATAAACCGGGAAATGTGGTGCTTACTCCAAAAATTTTAGATAACTCACAAAAATTTATTGAACAAAAACATAAGCTTGATAACAAGCCGGTTAATTTTGTATTTCACGGTGGAAGCGGTAGTTCAAAAGAGGAGATCAAAGAAGCTATAGGTTACGGTGTAATTAAGATGAATATCGATACCGATACGCAATGGGCATTTTGGGATGGTGTAAGAGAATTTGTAGCAAATAATCACGACTATCTTCAAGGGCAAATCGGTAATCCAGAGGGGGAAGATAAACCCAATAAAAAATATTACGATCCAAGAGTTTGGCTGCGAAAGGGGCAGGAGTCTTTGGCAAAAAGACTAGAGACTGCTTTTAGCGATTTGAATTGTTTAAATACACTATGATTAATTATTTACAATTGGCTAAAGCGGAGGAAGTCTTTAGGGCTTCCTTTTTTTGGGTTTAGAAAAATGTACATTTATAATGGGAAACGAGATGACTTCTAAATATAAAATTGTATTTATCATAACTGCACTTTTGATTATATTGTCACTTTCTCTTTCTATTATTAATTATGTTGTATCTTTTAATAATGCACAAAATCAACTAAAAACCCAATCTTTACCACTTTCTTTGGATAATATTTATACAGATATACAAAAACATATTATAGAACCTTATTTAGTATCATCAATGATGGCAAATGATACTTTTGTCCAAGATTGGCTGAAAAATAAAAAGGAAGAGAGAGGACAAATTATCAAATATCTTGAAGCTATTAAAAATAAGTACGGTATGTTTAATACTTTTATAGTTTCAGATAGGACAAAAAACTACTATACACAAAAAGGTTTTATCGAAAAACTTAAAGAAGACGATATCGCAAATAAGTGGTATAGTGATTTTAAGGCTATTGCAAATCAACACGAGATTAATTTGGATTTTAACGAACATCTAAGCAATGAACTTATAATGTTTATCAACTATAAGATACTTGACAGTAAGTTTCATTTTTTAGGAGTGACCGGAGTAGCATTGAAGCTTTCATATATTGATGATCTTTTAAAAAATTTTAGAATCAATCATCATCTTAATGTAACTTTTTTTGATAAAAAAGGGGAAATCCGACTTGCCGAGAGGGTAATTAATCAATATAGACACATAGATGAAATTAAAGAATTAAAGCCATATAAAGATCTTATCTTATCTAAAAATACAAAATTGATAGAGTATACTAAAAACGGTTCACAACACTTAATCGATACAAAATATATTTCGGAGTTGGACCTTTATTTAACTGTTGAGGCGAATGTAGATGATTTTACCAAAGATGTGAAAAAAATATTTTATATTAATATAGTTTTATCGTTGGTTATGGCAATGATAATAGCCTTGTTGATATACTTTATAATTAAAAAGTATAGTGAAAGGTTAGAGTTTTTATCCAATAACGATACCTTAACACAGATATCCAATCGAAGAGGTTTTAAAGACAAACTAAACAGTCAATTGCTACTTCAAAGACGATTGAAAAATACCCTTAGCGTTATTTTTATAGATATAGATAATTTTAAAAAAATAAATGATAAATTTGGTCATAATGTAGGAGACCAAGTTCTTCAAAAAATAGCTCAAATTTTTAAGGATAATATACGTCACATCGACTTAATCGCAAGATGGGGAGGGGAAGAGTTTATTATCGTACTTATTAATTCTTCGTTAGAGGACTCTAAAAAAATAGCCGAAAAACTTAGAAATATTTTAGAAAATAATCAAGAGTTAAAAAATTTAACGTCTATAACTGTAACAGGAAGTTTCGGTTTAACGCAATTAAAAGAGGATGATAGTTTGGATAGATTAATAGATAGAGCGGACAATGCAATGTACCAAGCTAAAAACAGCGGTAAAAACAAAATATGTGTACTATAAGTTTGAGAGTGTGGAATTAAAATATGGAACAACATAATAAAAATATATTTGTATTGAGTGATACTTGTGTACAAGGTGCACAAAATTTACCCGTTATTGAGACGATACCTATAGAACCGAGTGTCGATATCTCTTCATTCGATGCTCTGATATTTACTTCTAAAAACAGTGTTAAACATTTAGATAATTTTACCGGACAATGGCGTACAATACCTGCATATGCAATTTCATCCCAAACGGCAAAAGAGATTGAGCAAAAAAAAGGGCTTGTGGTATTTGTAGGAAAAAAAGGTCACGGCGATCAATTTGCAAAAGAGCTTATACCTCTTTTAAAAGGGAAAAAAACGGCATTTATCGGGGCAAAAAAAATAGTATCGGATTTAGTAAATATTTTACAAACTCAAGGGATTGTTTGTGACCATATTGCCGTTTATGAAACAAGATGTAAAAAAGATAAACAAAATAGCGAATTACCTGCAGATGCAATTATTATTTTCTCTTCCCCTTCTACAATTAAATGTTTTTTTGAAAACTTTGAATGGAAAGAGAGCTACAGGGCAATTAGTATAGGGGATACTACGGCAAAATATTTTCCTAACAATATACACCCTTTTATATCCGATGAGAGAACTTTAGAAAGTTGTGTGCAAAAGGGATTGAACTTACGGTAAAATCAATTTTATTAACTAATAATATGGTAACATAAGGGATGTATCTAAAAAATATTGAAAAAATATTTAAAATAATACCGACAACATTTATATTTTTATCTTGTATCGTTGCGATTATTATCAATTATGTGATTTTGCAATCAAAAGAGCAAAGGGAGATAGATCTTTTAAAGCAAAAAAAGATATTGGAAAATCAGTTTGAAAAAAAAGAGCAGTTGCATAGTTTTAACTTAAAAGTTAAAGATGATATAGATATTAAATTGGCAGAGATTAAAAAAGTATTACAAGAGCATACTTTTAAAGTGATAGGAAGTTTATCTCAGCAACAGTTTAAAAAAGATTCTAAAGATTCTATAAATTTTCTACGAAAATACGAAAGAAATAATTTAGTCTATATAGTTCTTTTTGAAGAATCCAATTTAAATATAATACACGGTAAAGATAAGATTGAGTTTTTATCAAAATTAATTTTTGGAACGCTTGAGGAGAAACATAAAAAAATAGTTTTGCAATATATTGTATCCCAAGGTAAAAGCAATCTGCAAGAGTGGAGAAATGATCTTCGGGGGACGTTACGACTTAGTTTTTTTGATAAGTTGGAGTTTCAGGGAAAAAACTATTATGTAGGGACATTTTCAAAATTGGTAAACATAAGGGCAATTACAAAAAAGTTGATGCAAAAAGAGATCGACAGCAAAACAAATACAAAAGATTATTATGTGTGGTTTTATGACTTTAAGACAAATGATACTTACAACTTCAATAATGATAAACAAAATATAAATCTCAATAAAGTGCTTCATAAATTTAATGAAAAATTTCGTCGAGAATTTATTGAACAACCTAGAAGCAGTCGTCGGATAAAAGAGTTTATGAATCATTTTATACTCCATGATAACAAGTGTAAATTTTCTATTGGAATCAATTCTTCCAAAAAGTTGGATTTTGATTCAAGTGAAATTACTACAAAATATAAATATTTTTTTATTAAATACAGTGTATGGATTATCATTGTGTCTTTTTTACTCGTTGTTCTTTTCAGGCACTTTTCACTATTTATTAAAGTGCAGTTGGATGCACAAGAACTAAAAAAAAGGGTTGAAGAGGAGTTGGAAAAAAATAGGCAAAAAGATAGAATACTTATCCAACAGAGCAAACTCGCAGCCATGGGAGAGATGCTTGGGAATATTGCACATCAATGGAGACAGCCTTTAAATAACGTTTCTTTGTTTTTACAATTTATTAAAACAAATTATGACAAAAAAAATGTGGATAAAGATTTGGTAGTAAAATATTTTCACAAGGCATTTACCCAAATTGATTATATGTCCCAGACAATTGATGATTTTAGAAATTTTTATAAACCTTCAAAGCAAAAAAGTAGTTTTCAAATAAAAGATGCCCTAGCATCGGCTGTCGATATAATTGCAGTACAATTAAAAAATGAAAATATTGAGATTATAAAAGATATTGAAGATATAATACTTTATAGTTTTGAAAGTGAATTAAAACAAGCATTGTTAAATATTCTTAGTAATGCCCATCAAGCTATAAAAGAGAGAAAACTTGTATCAACTTTTCGCCCTTATATTAAAATTAAAGTAAAAAAAATAGATAATAAGCTAGAAATTGTTATAAGTAATAACGGAGGCTCTATAAAAGATGAGATATTAAGTAGGATTTTTGAACCTTATTTTACGACAAAATTTGAATCACAAGGGACGGGAGTTGGACTGTATATGACAAAATCTATTATAGAAGTAAATTTAAAAGGAACCATAGAGGCACAAAATTTTACGAATGGCGTAAGTTTTAAAATTATGTTACCATTAGATAAAGGAATAAAATGATGAAAAATGTAGAAAAAAGAATTTTGTTGGTTGAGGATGAAGAGGATGCAAGAGAGGTAATATCCCATTATTTGAGTAATCTTTTTGAAGTTGTTGATGTTGCGAGTAACGGAGAGGAGGGATTGTCTTTATTTAAAGAGAATGTTGAAAAAGGTCTATTTTATGATTTGGTTATCACGGACATTAAAATGCCCGGTAAAGATGGATTGAGTATGCTTGAAGATATGACAAAGATAAAAGAGGATCAAAAATTTATTATCGTTTCAGCCCATAAAGATGAAGAGTATTTGTTTAGATCGATCAATCTCAATGTAATAAGCTATTTTGTCAAACCTTTGGTTATTGAAGATTTGATGAATTTATTGAGAAAAATAGTTGATAGTCTAAAAATCAACCAACAATCTGCGAAGATACAGATAAACGATACCTATTCGTATGATATAAATAAACAGCTTTTGTACGATGGAGAAGCTATTATTTATCTTTCAAGAAAAGAGACTCTTTTGGTAGATTTTTTACTTGAACATAGAGGTGAGATTATGACAAACGACTCTTTGAAAAAAGCTGTGTGGGACGATATTAACACTGCTGATGCAACGCTTAGAACACTTTTTAAAAGGGTAAAAGACAAAGTGATAAAAGATGATTTTGTAATCTCGAAAAAAGGGCGAGGGTATATTATAGAGTAAACTTATACGAGTGATATTTCAAATGACCAAAAGCTATTTAACTTTTTTTATAATATGGTTTTTATTTTCTTTAAATGTAGATGCCAAACAAACAAAACAAAAATATATTATCGCAACGGCAACTGCAGGAGGGACATTTTATCCAGTAGGAGTCGGTGTCTCAACAATAGCAAGTTTAAAACTCTCCAAAAGTGAAGGTCTTATTTTTTCGGCTATTACAAGTCCCGGTTCATGTGAAAATATAGACCTGATGCAAAAAGGGGAGATAAATTTTGCTATCTTACAAGGACTTTGCGGTTCTATGGCATGGCAGGGTAAAGGGAAACATAAGGGCAAAGCTAAAAAAAACCTTCGATCAATCTCAATGCTATGGCAAAATGCAGAACAATTTGCCGTTTTGTCACAATATGCAAAAACAGGGAAAATACAAGATCTAAAAAATCTTTACGGTAAAAAATTTTCTATCGGAGGAAGAAGTTCCGGTTCTAGGGTATCTGCCGAAATTATTTTGGATTCTTTGGGGATAACCTATGGTAAAATGGATTTACAATATTTAGGATATGCTTCAAGCTCCAATGCTTTGCAACATGGTTATGTAGACGGGATAAATCTACCTGCAGGAGTACCGACAGTGGCATTATCCCATGCGGTTAGTACACTTGGTTCAAAGAGTATAAAAATATTGGAATTTAGTAGTAATGATTTAAAAATAATAAATACGCACTATCCCGTTTGGAGTCCTTTTATTATAAAAGCAGGTACTTATCCAGGACAAGAAAAAGATATCCATACAATTGCCCAACCAAATCTATTGGTTGCGACAAAGGATACACCAAAAGAGGTGGTGTATCTCCTTACAAAAACAATTTACGAAAATTTGGATTATTTACATCAGGTACATCAAGCTACAAGATCAATGTCATTGCAAAAAGCGATTGAGGGTTTGCCGATGCCTTTACATCCAGGGGCTGTACAATTTTATGAAGAACAAGGTATAAAGATACCTCAGAATCTCCTAGAAAACTAATATTACTCTCCCGATATTTTTTCTCCATGGTAAGTAACGATACCGTGGGTGTAGTTAGAAACTTGTTTCCAACCCATATCTTTAAGCACCCTTTGACAATAAGCACTTCTACTTCCTGTTAAACAGTAAAGGATAGTCGGTTTTTCTTTTTGATTTTCTATTTGGTCGAGTTGGTTATAAAATGATGTTGTAGGGATAAGATAATCTGTCCCTTTTATTCTTTCACTATGCCACTCCATCCATTCTCTTACATCAACTAAGTTAAAATCAACCATTCCAAGATCTCTTGCTTCCAATAGCGAGATAATCTCGTCCGAATCCAGCTGTTCGTGTTTTAAAAGGGCTTCACATTCTTCTTTGCTAAGTCCACGTGAATGTGTATGTGCTACTATTTCGGCTTCTTCATCTATAGCATTTTCTTTTGCATATTCCAGGGTACAAAAGATTCCACAGTGACATTTCCCTTCGTTTGGTATCTCATTTTGCAAAGCAGGTTTACATGGACAGATTCTGTTATCGGCAGCTTTTTGCTCCTCTTTTGTCTCTCCTATTACCATAAAACAAGGACAATATCTTTTATTGTAGATGATTTTATTACGTGCGAGTCCCATTAAGACACCCTCATTGACATCTTCTATAGGATTATATACCAATTCTCTACTTGCACATACTTGATCGGTAAATTCCTTTGTACGTCGCAGCTCCTCTTGAAATTCTACTGATTCCATATCTATTTTAATCATACTATCACTTTCCTACACTTAAATTAATCTTGTTATGATAGAGAAATTTTGTTAATATAGACTTAACTGTTTTTTTTAATTTTTAGATAAAGGGGAACTATATTATAATAATCTATGAATATTTTAGAACAAATTTATGAAATAAATTTTACAAAACTTAATTTTCTTGAGCGAAAAATTTCTATCCAAAATCCAAATACAATTCTTCTAGGTCCGCCAAAAAGCGGTAAAAGTTACCTTATATACGATTATCTATCCAATATTGAACCACATAAATATTTGTATATAGATTTTGATGATTATAGAAATGACAAAAAAGAGATTCAAAAAGAGCTGGATAGTTTTATTATTCAAAATCAAATTGAAGTATTAGTATTGGAAAATTTTTCTTTTGATATCCCTTTACCAAAAGTAACAAATACGATAATCACGACAAAGGGGAAAGTACCTTCTTATTTAAAATTTGAGATTCTATATGTACCCCCTTTGGATTTTGAAGAGTATCTTTTGTTTGATACCAAACACAACAGTCTTTCAAATAGTTTTAACAGCTTTTTAAAATACGGTTCTTCTCCTGAAATTTTTGAGTTTAGTGATTTAAAAAAACATACAAGAAATTTTGAAATCTGTAAGCTGTACTGTGAAGATAAAACATATTTTGAGATACTTTTTATTTTGATAAAATTTGCAGGGGAAAAGAAGTCGGTTTTTCAGCTTTTTAATACATTGAAAAAAAATATGAAAATATCAAAAGATAAGTTTTATAAAGCATATGAAGAGTTTGAGAGAAATGGTTTAATACACCTGTGTGCAAAATACAACCAACCAAAAGCATTAAAAAAAATCTATATTTTTAACCATGCACTTTTAGATATCGTCTCTTATAAAAAAAATTTTAACAACCTTTTTAAAAATATGGTTTTTTTGGAACTTAATCGTAGATATGAGGCTATATATTATTTGGATAATATCGATTTTTATCTCCCAAAAGAAAATCAAATAGTATTGGCAATACCGTTTTTTAACAGTCTTGTATCAAGTGCAATCATCTCCAAAGTTTTACCTTATATCGAAGAGTATAATCTAAAAACCGTCACAATAGTAACCGTAAGTACCGACCAGACTATCTTTATCGAAGATCTTGAAGCGATGGTAATGCCGTTTTATAACTGGGTATTAACATTATGAGAAATAACTACCATAAAAACCTTTGCGGGATAGATGAAGCGGGACGCGGACCTTTTGCAGGACCTTTGGTCGTTGCAGGGGCAGTTTTAAAAAATCCGATAAAAGAACTCGATGATTCTAAAAAATTGAGTGAGAAAAAGAGGGAACAGCTTTTTGAACTTATAAAAGAGCATAGCGAGTACCACATTGTGTTTAAATCAAACAATGATATTGATGATTTTGGGATAAGCAAATGTTTAAGCGACTCTATTAAAGAGATTATGGAAAAATTAAATGCAAAACAATATTTAATGGATGGTAATACTGCTTTTGGAATTGGCAATCTTAACTATCTTATAAAAGCGGATGGTTTAATAGCCGAGGTAAGTGCCGCATCAATCTTGGCAAAAGTAAGCCGTGATAGATATATGTGTGAAATAGCTTCACAGTATCCCGAATATCTATTTGAAAAACACAAAGGATACGGTACAAAAGCCCATATTGAAGCGATAAAAAATCATGGACTTAGTACAATACACCGTAAAAGTTTTAAGATAAAACAGCTTGAGGATTTAAATATACAAGAGCCTAGTTTATTTGATTAATTGCTGTTTTTATAGCATTAATAATTTTATAAAGTTCTTTATCTGTTATAGTATAAGCAACGATAGAGTATACAAGTTTCCCAAAAGGTCGTATCCATACTCCGTTTTCTACACAGATATCTTGTATAGTTTGGGTGTATTTATCGCTTGTAAGTTCTACAACTCCTATAGCTCCTATATTTCTTACATCTGCTACAAGAGGATGATTTTGAAGTTCTTGAAGTTCTTGTGAAAAAATATTTTCTATATTTTTTACCCGCTCTTTCCATGGAGTTGATAAAAGTAGATCAATACTTGCATTTGCCACGCTACAAGCTAGTGGATTTCCCATAAATGTAGGACCGTGCATAATAACACCGATTTCACTATTTGAAATGGTATCGCTTATATGTTTTGTAGTCATCATCGCTGCCATACTCATCATCCCACCTGTAAGACCTTTTCCCACGGTCATAATATCTGGGGTAATATTTGCATGGTCACATCCCCACATCTCTCCTGTATGTCCAAATCCAGTAGCAATCTCATCGGCTATCAGTACAAGGTTGTATTTTGTACAAAGTTCCCGTGCGGTTTTTAGGTACGTTGGTTCGTGTATCTTCATCCCTCCTGCACCTTGAACAATAGGTTCTACTATAACCCCTGCAATCTTATCTTGATATTTTTCAATGGTAGCTTCAAGCTTATCCACATCGCAAAAAATATTTTGATTTAGATAATCTCCGTAGAGTGAGTGCATCGAATTTACGGGGTCACAAACTCTCATACACCCTAAAGTATCGCCGTGATAGGCATTGTTTAAAGCGATAAATTTATTCACATTTTTTCCACGGGCTTTTTGATAAAGTATTGCCGTTTTTAAAGCCACTTCAACACTTACACTCCCGCTATCACATAAAAATACACTGGGAAGTTTACTAAGATTTGCTAATTTTTCACAAAGTTTTACGGCAGGTTCATGAGTCAATCCCCCAAACATCACGTGAGGCATAATATCGCTTTGCTCTTTTAAAGCCTTTAGAAGTGCAGGGTGGTTATATCCGTGAATTGCACTCCACCATGAACTCATAGCATCGGTAAGTTCCCTGCCGTCTTCTAGTACTATTGTTTGCGCGTAAGTTTTTTGAACAGCTAAAATTGTACTTTTGGAAGGGAGGGAGTTATAAGGGTGCCAAGTGTGCTTATTATCAAGTTCAAGTATTGTCATCTTGCAATTGTACTAAAAATTTGCTATAATTCCAAAAATACGGGGTCGACTTGGTATCGATTAGAGCCGTGAATATTAACTGCATGTCGGTTTGAGCATATCGAAAATCTGCTCACTTTTATTTAGACGCAAACAATACAGATTACGCTCCAGCTTACGCAAAAGCTGCGTAAGTTATAAACTTATAGGATTCGCCTAACGGCTTGAGTCCACGGAGGCTCTCACCGCAGATTCTATCTATGCGGATTTTGAGGGTTCACACCAGATAGATTACCTTTTGGATGTGATAGTTTACAAGGGACATTTTAATCTTAGCTTTAGAAGTAGCCTTGCAGGTTGAGCAGCTTTTAAAGTGAAAACTTTCAACCTTTCTAAACATGTAGAGGTTCTTAGGATCTGTTTTAAGACTGGAGTTCAATTCTCCACGGCTCCACCAAATTATCTTTTTTTCTTCTTTTTTCTTATTGTATTTGTTTTATATTTAACGTTTTTTAGTCTTTGGATAAGGTATGAAGAGATATGGTACATATTCATAATAATCTCTTTTTTTTCTTTTTTGGAATTTATTCTGACATTATCATACCGCTCTATAAGCTCAATATAGTTTATATCTGCTAAAAATGGATAGAGATATACCGATTTTTCCTCCTCGAGTATCCATTCACTTAAGAGTGCTATTACCATAAGTTCAGGGATCCAAGGGGTACCGTTTTTTAATTTTAGTTCAATGGCTTTGACGATGGTATCGTAATAAAACATCATTGGTTCCTCTTTTTTAGCTAACATCATCAATGAACGTTGTTTTGGTGCATTGGTTATTAGACTACGTAAATAAGAGGAGTTTACGACACACTCTTGGAGATTTTCAAGCAGTTTTTTTAAAGTTGAATAAACATACTCCGTATCTTCTTTAGAACCTATATCAAATTGAACTTCCCCCTCTTGTATCTGCTCAAAAGATTGCTCTAAAGTGGTCCTTATAAATACCAATAAAGCCTCTGTTTTTTGCTCCCTTAATAGTCTGGGTTTTATTCTGTTGGGACAATTTAAATAAATAGACATTATCTTTTCAATTTGTCCCTTACAGCTTCTTTTTGTAAAGCAAGAAGTGCATTAATAAGCGTTTGATAATCTTTAAGATAAGTATTATAATAAAATACCGTTAGCTCCTCTACATTATTCGTTTTTACAAACGATTGAAGTGTATTGGAGTTATCCTCAAAAAGTTGAATGCTTTGTTTTAATTGATTAAATTGATCTTCATATAATGAATTATTTAAAGTTGAACGTTCCAATTTAGTAAAAAGTTCTTGAAGATGTTTTTGATTATATTCTATATTTACACTAACTACATCTATAGCATTAACTTTATCTTTCATCATTTTGTCTCCTTATGTTTTTTAAAATCTAAAAGAGAAGAGTCTTAAAAACTCTCCCAATCATCTTCGTTAGTCGGTTGTGTTTCAACTACTTCGGTTTTTTGTTTCTTTTTACCGGTTGTTTTTTTCTTTGTCTCTTTTTGAGTATTTTTTACAGGAGTTTCTTTGATTGTATTTGTATTATTTGATCTTGCTTGTACGGCATCTTTCCCTACAAACTCTTTTTCATCTGCATCAGAAACAATCACTTTAGCTATTTCATCGGTTTGTATAGCTACATCTTTTGTTTGGTTTGCTACTGTTGCATTTTGTTGGGTTTGTTGGTCAAGTTCGCTTACTGCATCATTAATTTGTTCGATTCCGCTTTGTTGTTCTTTACTTGCAGCTTCAACATCTTTAATAAGTTCACTTGTTTTGGAGATATTTTCATTGAGGCTGTTATATCCCTCTATCATTTTTGTTGCTATTGTTTTACCGTTATTTGCTTTTATTGTTGCATTTTCAACCAAGCTTTTAATATCATTTGCAGCTTCTGCACTTCTTGCTGCTAAGTTTCTTACCTCTTGTGCAACAACTGCAAATCCTTTTCCTGCTTCCCCTGCCGTTGCAGCTTCAACTGCTGCGTTGAGTGAAAGTATGTTTGTTTGGAATGCGATTTGATCTATTATCTTAATCGCTTCATTGATATCCGAAACCTCTTTATCTATCTCATCCATAGCATTGGTAGTATCGTTTGCCAGTTTTTGACCCTCATTGGCAGAGTTTGTTACCTCTGAAGCATATTGTGCCATTTTTACTACATTTTCGGTGTTATTTGAAATGGTACTTGTCATCTCTTCGAGTGCTGCTGCAGTTTCTTCTAATGAAGATGCAGCTTCATTTGCATTTTGGTTAAGAATGTTTACGTTTTCTAGTAATATATCTGAACTTTTATCAAGGGTTAGACCGTTTTGTTTATTGTCTATAAGCATCCCCGTGATAGCTTCTCCCAAACTATTGACCCCGTTTGCCAGTTTTAGAAGATGTTCTTTTAAACCGTTCGTATCAACTCTATCGAGATAATTGTAGTTTGAGTATTTTTCTAATATATCTAATACGCTGTCGATATTACCTTCAACATTATCACTCATTTTATTAAGCAGGTTAGTAAGCTCTTGTAGTGCGGGATTGGATGTTTTTATTGTCACTCTTTGACTTAGATCCCCTTGTTCAAATTCACTTAATACTGCGATAGTACCGTCTATAACGTTTCTATCTTCTTCAATATTTTCTTTTGATTTTTCTATATTTTGATTTACAACTTGTGCCATTGTTCCTATTTCATCATTTGAATCTATATCTATAGGTCTTGCATCCTCTGCTTCTCTGTTAAGATACCTAAAGAAGCCTACCAATCCATCTTGGAAAACAGCTATCGATTTTGCTACGCTGTTTGAGATTAATATACTGATAAGTCCAATAACAACTGCAACTAATATAAATGAAACAATAAGCGTCGTAGAAAGACTGCTTTTGATCGCTTCTCTTTCTGTTTTTTGATCGCTTCTCATTGCCATAGCAAGTTCAACTGCTTCTCTTGCCTCTTTTTTCATTTGATCTGAAAGTTTAAAAGACTGCTCTCTAAATTCATTATAATTATCAAAAGCTTTGTTATAGTCTTCAAGATTACGTTTAATATCATCCATCATCTTTTTATTCCGTGAATTTCTAAAATCCGATTTTAACTCTGCCGTTACTTTATTGATATTGTTCATTCTTTTATTAATCTCATCGACAAATTTCGGATCTTTTCTTCTGATATAGTTTTTCTCAGCGATTCTTATCTCTTTAAGGTCTTTTACGATTCTATTGGTTAAAGAAGCTTTTTCCATCTTATCGACTATCTTATTTAAAGGTGCATTGGAGTTGATCAAAGCTTGTCTTTGTTTCTTTTGCTCATTTCTTGCTTTATTTGCAAGTACTTCCACTTCTCTAGCAGCTTTTACCATCTCGTTTTCTTCTTTTATAGATTTGTCTCTAACAGTTACATAATCTATAAAAGCACGATGGTATTCTTTTACTGCTGCTTCTATTTTTTTCATCTGCTCTTGATTTGATTCTTGTGAAAACTGAGGTAGAAGTTTTTTTGCTATATCTATATTTTCAGCTACTAACTTATTGAGTTCATCTACATACTTTTGATCTTTTCTTCGTATATAATTTTTTTCGGATATTCTACACTCAAACATATTTTTAACCATTCTATTGGCTTTACTTGCTTTATCCGCCTTGTCGTCCAAATCGGACATCCCGCTTACGACTATACTATATAGTACAATTAACGATACTACGATTATCGCAGGTATCATCAATAACTTTATTTTTATTGATACGTTTTTTAACATATAACTCTCCTTAAACTATTGTAATTTATGATAACATAACAATATTTCGCAAATATTTCTAAATTATAAGTATCAATTATAATTTATTATTTTAATTATTATAAATTTAATTTATAAAATATAGATTGTTTTAGATATATTTTCGTTGAAACCGATATATCCTTACAATATTTCTAAATTATAAATCTAATTTATAACCTGAACTGTAAATAGATTGAAAAAGATTATGGGAGAGCTTTGTTTTGAGTTTTGAAAATAAAATTCTTAATTTATTATAATTGTTATTTTCATCATTATTATCCCAAATATAATTTATAATATCATTGTTGCTGAATAGATTGTTTTTATTTGTACAAAAAAGTTGGAGAAGCATTAGCTCTTTTTTTGTCAATTTTATTTTTTTATCATCTTTATCGTAAAGTTCGTTTTCCTGTAAATGCCATTTGAATCCACCGCTTAATAATAAAATATTGCTATCTTTTTTTATCTCTTGTATAGATTTTTTCATAACACTTTCCAAATCAAAAATTTTAATCGGTTTGATTAAATATTTGTTTACGTGCAGATCAAGAGCTTCAAGAAGCATCTCTTTTTCCGAATATCCCGTAAGCATTATCAAAATAGCATCTTTATTTTCATACCGTATCTGTTTAGCTACTTCCAGTCCATCGAAACGGGGCATATTTATGTCTAAAATAGCTATTGGGGGTTTGTATTTTTTATAAATTTCAAGTGCTGTTTTTCCGTCATCTGCTTCATAAATTATCGGTATATATTGCTTTAAAAGTTTGCTGTATTGTGTACGTAGTTGTTTGTCGTCTTCAGCGTATAAAATTGATAAATTATTTATAGACATTTGATGTTACCTTTATTTGAAATAATGCTCCATTTTCATTGTTTGTTACTGTTATATCTCCGGCAAAACGTTGTTTTATAATTTTTTTGGCGATATAGAGTCCAAGTCCTTTATTTTTTTTGTTACTTTTAGTGGAAAAGTAAAGATCAAAAATATGTGATAAATTTTTCTCACTTATCCCTCCTCCGTTATCGGAGATCTCTATAAATGTAAATGGACCTTCATCGTAGGTATCTATGACAAGAAGCGGGTTATCGACACAATTTTCTTTAAATATATCTATCGCGTTGATTATTACGGTTAAGATTACTTGTTGAAAAAGTGTCATATATCCTTGAATTTTGTTGTTACTGCGATATATCGTTGCAACTTCTATATGTTTTGAAGGTTTGATAATGTTAAAACATTGTTTGATAGCATGATTGACAAGGAAGAGTTGTTGTTCTTTGTGGGGGGCGAAAAAATTGCTAAAATCATCTATGGTTTGGGATAGGTACTCGGTAATAGTTTCTACATTATGAATATTCTTTTTTAGACTTAGGTCATTCAGTGAATTATTGTGATAATTTAAATAGATATCTACAATAGTGGAGTTGATCTTTGATAGAGGTTGTCTCCATTGGTGGGAGATTATATTCATCATTTTGCCTATGAGGGCAAGTTTTGATTGATGATTTATAATATCTTCTTTTTCTTTATTTTCTTTTTCACTGAGACAAATTCTTTTTTTGTATGCTGCAAAAATTTCATTGATTTTTTTTGCCAGTTTAAAAAGGATAAAAGATAACATAAAAGTTATTAAAAGCGTTAAAATAAGTACAGTAAATAGATGTTTAAGATGTACTGTTTTTAATTTTTCTATATTTTGATTAATCATTTTTTCTATCTCGTCAGGATAAAATCCATACCCGATGGCCCACTGAAACGGTTCAAAACTTTTAATATAAGATAGTTTATTTTTTTGCATAAATAGATAAGAGAGATATCCTTCTCCATTTTTTGCAATATGAATTATGTCAGTTCCAGATTGTAAACACTGTGTTTTTAGTTTTGCTTTTTTTGTGATAAGAGTTTTTTTATGGGGATGTAGTACATTGTTACAATTATAATCTAAAATAAAAATGTAAGTATTTTTATCATAGTGCATAGATTCAATAAGTTCCAAGATATGTTCTTTGATAGCTTGTTGTGGTATTTTATGTTTCTTTTTATGGGATTGATATTCATATTCTATTAAGTTGTGTACTTTATAGATCTCTTTTTTAATCATCTGTTTATATCTATTGGTAAGATCTTCTCTTAAGTTTTTTATTTCGTATTTCAGCTCTTGCTTATGGTATTCATACATAAGCCACATGCTTATTAACGAAAATATAATAAAGATGGAAAGAGGAACCAAGGTTATAGTTTTTAATAGTTTAGTTTCATTATTTGTACTCATATTTGAATAATAACAAAATAATAGTCACAGAACAGTCACTTCTATAGAATTTTATTTTATTATTGTCTGATTTTTGGATTTAATAAATCTAACTACTCAAATAAGCTATAATAGTTCCACAAATATTTCACAAAATAAGCATATAGTATTGAAATTCAAAAGGAGTAAAACTATGGATAAGAGATTTTTATTGGCTATCTTTGCGGCGTGTGTGCTGTTTTTAGGATGTAGCAATGAGAGTAAAGATGAGGTAAAAAAAGCGACAAATACTACGATAGATAAAGTCGCAGAGGCTACAAGCAGCGTTACGCAAAAAGCAAAGGAAGTGATACAAGATGTTAAAAAAGAGACGACACCTATCGTAGATGAGGTGGTAGAAAAGTCAAAAGAAGCCGTAGAGACATCAAAAGAGGTTGCAGTAGAGGTTACAAAAAAAGCGGTTGATATGAAAGAAACGGTGCAAAAAAAGATACATGATGCAACGGCTCCAAGTGTCGATACAAAAGCATTATATGTAAGATGTGCATCGTGTCACGGTCAAAGTGCGGAGAAAAAAGCACTGAATAGTTCACAAGTGGTCAAAGGGTGGAGTAAAGAGAAAATTTTTACGGCACTGAAAGGATATAAAGCAGGTACTTACGGTGGTGCTATGAAAGGTGTAATGGTAGGTCAGCTAAAAGATTTTGACAACGCTCAGCTTGAAGCCTTGGCATCCCATATCTCTTCTTTTTAATACGTTTAACAAGATACTTAAAGCCTATTTACAGGCTTTAAGTAGCAGTTTTTTGCATATTTTCAACAGCTTGTATTCGGGTATGTTAAAATAAAGTTGTAAAATAGTATAATTATTAATAAAACTTATATTATAACAACAGAATATAATAAATATAAAGGGCTGCTATATGCAAAAAATTCTTGGAAATTTATCTTTAAAAACAAAACTTCAAATACTTACTTTTATCCCTATGGCAGGATTGTTTTACTTTATCGCTACGACAGTGTTGTACTCATACCATCAAAAACAGGTAATGACACAACTCTCTCCCCTTGTAAAAATAGCAAACGGAATAGCACAACTTGTAGGGGAACAACAAATTGAGCGAAGTTATACTGCAGGATTTATAAGCAGTGGAGGGGAAAAGTTTGAAAAAGAGTTATTTGCCCAAAGGAAAAAGGTGTCAAAATTATATGAAGCAACTACAAAATATGTTGCACATATAGAAGATCCAAATATACAAGCATCTCTTCTAAAACAAAAAAATGAGATAATGAAAAGATTGCAAAATGTAAGAAAGCAGATATCAAAAGAGACCCTTGAAACAACGAAGGCAACCAATGCACTTAATTTTTATACATCTTTAAATAATACCCTCATAGAGGTGCTTTTACTTATTACCCACTATAGTGAAAATGCAGCAATAACCTCTGAAATTATTGCTTATTATAATATTCTTGCTACCAAAGATGATACGGAATTGATCCGATCGTACGGGCTTAATACTATTAATGAACTTGATAAGATTACCGATGATTTTGACAATGCAAAAGATATCCTTTACAATCAAGTAAAACTCAAATCGATTCTCTCTTCACAAGAGTTAAAATTAACGGTATTTTTAAAAGTAGCAGATGAGGAGATAATAAATTTTTATAATAATATTACAAAAAAAACACAACTAAACGAGTATAACGAATTTATAAGATCTTTAGCCAACGATGAAGATTTGGAATTATATCAAGGGGAAGGGGAGTATTTTTTTAAATTGGCTACTACAAAAGTAACTCTAATGCAAAAGGTTCAAGAACAAGTTTCCCATAAATTGCAACATACGATAGATAGTTTAAAAGAGGATGCTCAAATCAAATTTATCGATAATGTAATTTTAGGGATAATTATTTTAGTTCTTACACTGTTTTTAGGGCTTTTAATTTACAAACGAATAGATTCTGATATGAAACAGCTCAAAACAAATCTTCTAAACTTTTTTGATTTTATTGCGAAAAAAACAGATGATATGGAGGTTAAAGATGTTGATGGAAGCGATGAATTTGCCCTCCTTATAAAAACAATTAACCAAGAGGTAACAAAAACAAAAGAGATAGCGTATAAAGATAATATTGTCTTAAAAGAGATAGATGAGACTATTACTAGAGTTGAAAATGGATTTTTCTCTTATAATATAAAGTCTGTTGCGGGAAGTGACGGTGTTACACTTTTAAAAAATAATGTAAACAACATGATTAATACTACCAAACATAAACTTGATACCTTAAATATCATTTTAGATGCATACGGCGAATATAGGTATGATTTTAGATTGAGTGAGGAACAAAGAAAAGGTATGGCTGGGGATATCGGTACACTTAGTACATCACTTCTTGCATTGGGAGATGATATCTCTTTGTTTATGGCAACATTTAGTAATGTAATCGATAAACTTAACGGTAATACAAATCTATTGCTCAGTACGTCCTCTTCCCTTTCCGATTCATCTACTAAACAAGCTTCTTCTTTGGAAGAGACAGCGGCATCCATTGATGAAATTACTGCAACGATACAATCAAATGCAGATAATATAAAACATATGGGAAGTATCTCCGAAGAGCTTCATGCAAGTGCAAAAGTTGGAAACTCTTTGGCAACCGATACTTCAACGGCAATGAATGATATTAATGAGAAAATCGATCAAATTACCGAAGCAATTACCATTATCGATCAAATTGCATTTCAAACAAATATCCTCTCATTAAATGCGGCAGTTGAAGCTGCAACGGCAGGAGAAGCAGGAAAAGGATTTGCAGTTGTTGCCGGGGAGGTAAGAAATCTTGCATCAAGATCGGCAGATGCTGCCAATGAGATTAAAAGTTTGGTAGAAGAAGCAACCATAAAAGCAAAAGAGGGGGAAACAATATCATCTAAGATGATAGATGGGTACAATGAACTTAATGTAAAAATTGACCAAACCAAATCGATAATAGAAGAGGTTGCAGGTGCTTCGGAAAATCAAAGAAGCAGAATAATACAGATCAATGAAGCGATTGCACAAATAGACCATATGACCCAAGAAAATGCATCAAGTGCAAGTGGACTTAATGAAATTTCAAGTGAAGTTGAGAAACTTTCTCAAGAGATTGAGCTAACTATTTCCCAAGCACATTTTAATAAAGAATACAAACAGATGGTGTGTAATACGGAGTTGGCATATATTACTTCAAAATATAAACGGACCCATATTGAGTTTAAAAGTGAATATTTTAAACAACTCAATCAGTTTAATTCAATTGCGATAACAGATCATAACAACTGTAAAATGGGTAAATGGATAAATGAACAAGAACAACAAGGTACAACTCTTACAAAATCATCTGCATGGAGTAAGCTTAAAAAAGTACATGAAAAAGTGCACCAAGATATCCAAGAGTATATAGATGAAAATGCAAAACACGTACCGCAAAGTCAGTTAGAAAATAAAGCACTACAAATAGAAGACGATACGATAGAGGTATTTAACCAGTTAAATCAATCCTTAAAATGTAATTGTGGATAAAGATTGATTTAGGTTATTTTGCCATCTCTTTTAATTTAACAATATTTAATAGTGTTAAAAGTTGTTCAGATTTTGCATTTTGCGGAGGTTGTACGATGCTCTCCCCGATCATCCCGCCACTAATTAGATGGCTCTCAAACTGTTTTATATTTTTAACAGGGACTTTCATAATCTCCCCAAGTCTATCTACTAAAATACCTACCGTATGCTTTCCATCGGAACCTTCGTAATTTACTATCACAATATCGTGTTTATCATTTTTAGAAGGATTTTTAATAAATGCACTGATATCTAAAATACTTACTATATACTCTTTATGTGCGATAGTTCCTTTAAAATGATTTTCACATTCTGTGCTAATTGGAGTTTCAAGATGTTCTAATCCCACCGCTTCAATAACCTGAACCTGCGGTACACCAACCCATTTTTCCCCTATATAGAAAGTTGCAATCTCTTGAACAGGCTCATCTGCTTGGATTTGGTAGTTGTAAAAATGATTTTCGTGTATTTTTGATGTTATATCTTCATGAGATAATTCTCCCGCTTCTATAAATACAAAAGCGATGATATCGTTTAGATAATTGTCTTTTTCACTTTTATACTCACGATAGCCAGATGAACAACAAGTACCCACGATATAATACTTATCTTTAAAAAGGATAATTTTTGATTTTGCCTCCCCGTGTTTTATATCAAAAAAATCATTATCAAGTTCAAGCAAATCGCCGATAGTAAAGTTATTATTTGAACAACTTACTATTTTTTTCGTATCTTTTTCCACAAAAAACGAAAACATAGTATCATCATTTTTAGGCAATGATTCTTGAAGCATACTTTGAAATTGAGGGGTACTGTCAAACACTATTCCTATACCTCCAACAGCGTTGTTTGTATCTGGGTCACTTATACATGCTCCGTAAATATAACTAAAACTATTGTTATACAAAGGGATTGATTCAAAAGGGGAAACCGAATATCTTGAAGTATCCTCAAGCTTTAAAGTTTTTTCTACCCATCCATTATCCAGCTGTTGCCCTATAAAGTTTTTTTGGCTATTGTTAGAAACGGCAAGAACGGTACCGTTTTTATCGTAAATAAAAAGATTTGTATAAACAGTATACAGATCATTGATATATTTTAAAATATTTGTTATTTGTAGTTTATCTTCGTCTGTAAGGGGTTGGTCACTTGATAAAAGCTCTTTAAATGTACTTGTTAAAGCCCACCATCTACAGTCATTGGCTCTTTCATAAAGATTTCTATCCATAATATCGATTGAGAGTGAAGCTAAAAAAGTTGCCGTTTCCAACAGCGAAGAGATAATAGTTTGGTTTAGTTTTTCGATAGAAGTATTAAATGATTTTTTAGTTTTTTCCCCGGTATTTCTTATCTCCCTTAAGATAGACCTTGCAAAATCAGCTCCACCAAGAGAGCCGTCTTGATCGCTTTGTGAAACATTACCGTTCCAAACGGCACGGTCAAGCTCTTCTTGGATAGTAGTTGCTTTGATTGGAACATTAAGTAACTCTTTTTTAAATATCGCTTCATTTTTCATAATAGCTTGGAGGATTTTTGATTCAAGCTCAATTGGTTTATTATTTTCAATAAAAGCACTATCAAGTGGAACCATAATATGACCAAGCCATCCCAATCCGTAAAATCCCTCATAACCATTTGTTTCACAGGTTTTTATCAAATAATCCTTCCCTGCAAAAGAGGTAATATTAAAAGGTTTTTTCAGTTCAATATCAAGTTTCGCACCCACAGGAATATGGTATGGATCACTTGAAGCTATAGAGATGGCATCTTTATCCAAAAGAAGTATTGTCTCTTTATTTGATTTGTCAATTAGCCTTGAAAATATCCCCTCCATCTCATCTATAAATTTAAAACACAAAGAGAGATAACCGATAATTTCATCACTTTCATTGGAGGTGGTAACTTTATAGGTATATACAAGTGATTTATCATGTTGAGGTAAAAAGTCGTGGTATTTAAAGGTCTCAACATAATCTTCGGAAGTTGTACTTGCTATAGTAATAATATCATCTTCTGTTTTTTCTATCATATTACTTGTGTCAAGTTTTGCCAAAATTTTGCCATTTGTATCAAAAAGCACTATATCGTAATAAACACTATATTTTGCTACATACTCTTGAAATCTTTCTATGATTTTTGATATTTTATCATTATAAGTTTTTCTTGCAATACGGAAATTGGTATCGTCTATATCATGCTTATATTCATCGATTTGTTTTATATTTTGACCAATTTCTAAAATAAATTTTCTAATATCGTCATCTGTAGCCAAAAATCCAATATCCGCAGTTCTTTCAAAAAGATTTCTTATGACTATATCAACTGCAACTTGAGCTTTAGAAGAGATTTCATTAATCACTTTATTTAAAGTAGCATCGCCTAAATAAGAGATAAGCTCTTCGGTAAGGTCATTAAAGTTTGTCTTTGTTTGGCTCATATCTATACCTGTTGAACCAAGTTGGCTGAGCAAAATCAGTTGATCCCATGTTTTACTGATATCGCCTAGTTCATTTTGAAATTCAGTAACATTTTTCATATAGCCAAGCAGTTTTAATTGTGCTTTATACATAGCTTATCCTTATTAATTTTACCTATTGTACATTAATGATAATAATTGCTGTTTAATTATTATACATCTAATTATATAAATATTAAATAATAAATTGATTTATATATTATTTTTTTATATGAAAAGTGAAAAGAATATTACGGAGTTATTTTGTTTTGAAAATGGAATTGTATAAAAAATTAGGTTTTATTTGAGATAGACAAGTTTTAGAAACTTGCCCATTCGTCATCTGAAGTATCTGAAGCTACAGGTTCAATATTATGGTTGTCTTTTTTATCTACTTTTGGTGTTGATTGGGGTTGTGCTTTAGGAGATTGAGGTTGTGCAGTTTTAGTTTTTGTATCTCCCATATCTTTTGCTTTTACACTCTCTTTTCCTATAAACTCTTTCTCATTTGCATCCGATACGATGAGTTTTGCTATCGTATCGGTTTGACTTGCTATGGTATGAGTTTGATTAGCTATTGAGGCATTTTGTTGCGTTTGCTGATCAAGACTATTTATTGCATCATTTATTTGTACTATACCGGATTGCTGCTCTTTTGATGCTGCTTCTACATTAGAGATTAGATCAATGGTTTGGGATATATTATCGTTAAGTCCACTATACCCGTTTATCATTTTATCTGAGATTGTTTTACCGCTATTTGCTTTATCGGTTGCATTTGTTACAAGAGCTTTAATTTCATTGGCAGCTTCTGCCGATCTCGATGCAAGATTTCTTACCTCTTGTGCAACAACTGCAAAACCTTTTCCTGCTTCCCCTGCTGTGGCAGCTTCAACCGCCGCATTTAGCGAGAGGATATTTGTTTGAAATGCAATTTGATCGATTACCGTAATTGCTTCATTGATCGCATTTACTTCGCTGTCAATCTCATTCATAGCAGTTGTTGTTTGCTCTGCTAATATTTTCCCTTCATTTGCCGATTTTGTAACTTGGTTTGCAAGTTCAGACATTTTAATAATATTTTCGGTATTTGAAGATATATTACTCGTGATTTCTTCTAAGGCTGCTGCTGTTTCTTCTAACGATGCTGCTGCCTCATTTGAGTTTTGATTAAGGGTATTAACATTCTCAAGAAGTATATTAGAACTTTCATCAAGCGTTAATCCATTTGATTTATTTTCAACCAACATATTGTTTATCACATCGGCAAGATTATTTAATCCTACAGCCACTTCTCCTAAATTATTTCCTGAAATTCTATGTGTAAAGTTCAGTTTCTGAAAAGATGCCAAAGCATCCGATATTTTATTTAAATTCCCGTCTACTTTAGAAGATACTACTTGAAACAGTTCGTTGATACCGTTTTTAAGATCTTCTATACCGTCATTTTTC
This sequence comes from Arcobacteraceae bacterium, assembly GCA_050292155.1. GTDB lineage: Bacteria > Campylobacterota > Campylobacteria > Campylobacterales > Arcobacteraceae > JAIOSF01. The sequence goes on along the minus strand of JBNKLC010000060.1, from coordinate 8,974 downwards.
GTTGATTCTGTAATTGTCTGATCCATAATACCTGTTTTTGCAACATCAACGGCATTTTTAACGGCAGTAATTACACCTTTTGCATCGGTAATATCTTGGGCAAATTTAACCACACGGGTTACATTTCCATTTTGATTTTTTACAGGAGTATATGAAGCTTGAATCCAGATAGAACTACCGTCTTTTTTAATTCTTTCAAATTCATCTACCTGAGAGACTCCGTTAGCCAACTCTTTCCAAAAATTACTATAATCCGGCGTAGTGATATATGTTTTATCACAAAACATTCTATGATGATTTCCAACCACTTCATTAAGTGTATAACCCAAAGCATTTAAAAAGTTATCGTTTGCATGTAATATTGTACCGTCTGGTTTAAACGATATAATTGCATAGTTTACGTCCATAGCAGCCAATCGTCCAGATTCTTCCTCTGTTTTACCAAAATTAAACATAATGATTTCTCCTATTAATCTATTGTGAATATAGTACTTATCTTATTCTTTAATCTTACTTTAATTGAAAAATAAAATGTTTTTTATGAGTTCTATAAAAGTCTAGCTTTTTTTTAATCCTCTTCGCATTGCTTCAATCAGCTTACTATCGGCTTTGGTTTTAGTAAATAGTTCAAATGCCAAGACACCTTGATAAAGCAGCATATCTTCTCCGTCTTTAGATGGAAGATTGTATTTTTTAACCTCTTTTAAAAAGGGTGTTTCTTTTCCGTAGATACAATCAATTGCATTGTTGGAGTTTTGTAATATTTGCGTAAGAAGTTCAATGGGAGCAGGGTAGCTTTCATCGTTTAATCCTGCACTTGTGGAGTTTACTACAAGGTTGTAGGTTGTAGGTTGTAGGTTGTACGTTTCCCATGTGTATGTTTTACAGCCAAGCTCTTTAAAAAAATCCAGTCTATTTTCACTTCTATTTAATACGGTTGTTTCAATACCTGCATCTTTAAAAGCTACGGCAATCGCTTTAGCTGTACCACCGGCTCCTAAGATAATAGCTTTTTTAATCGGCTGAAACTCTTCTATTGCTTTCATAAACCCAGGAGCATCGGTATTATAAGCTATTACTGTACCATTTTCATTTATGTAAGTATTGACTGCACCGATTTTTTTTGCTAACCCTCTTACTTCATCGGCATTTTTAAAAGCATTCTCTTTATGGGGTACTGTTATATTTGCACCTTTGAGTTTTTTTTCTAAAAACAACTCTTTTATTTTGCTGCCGTCTTCTAAAAGGGTTTTATCATACTCCCCATCATAACCTATAGAGTGTAAACCGCTGTTTTGCATATTTGGTGATTTTGAGTGTTTTACAGGATTGCCGAATATTGTAAATTTATCCACCTATTTTTTCCCCAAAAGAAGGTTTGTCCAGTTTGTCTCTTTCTCTTGTGGAATATCTTCAAGTTCCTCTTCCGATATTTCTATCTGTTCATCACTTTGTTTTGTGTTTTCCTCTTGCGGCACTTCTTGTTGAGGTTGAGGAGCTTTTCTTTGGATAGGTTCATCTTGATTTTCTAAACTTTTCAAAAGATCGTCTTTATACATCATAAGAAATTTTTGAAAAATGTTATAGCTTACGTATTTTTCATATTTGCCCGGGTATTTAAGATATTTATCTCTAAGAAGATTATCATAAAGGATAGTTACATTATACTCTTCGTCATAATATTGTGCTATGATGCTTGAATCTCTTACAAGAATATTTAAACTTACAAACTCCGTATACTCCTCAGGCATCAATTTACTAAGTATACGTGTATAGTTTCTTTTTTGAAAATCAAGCCCCTCAAGATCTTTTAACATCTCAATCTGTTTTTGTAAAGGGATAAGCTCTTCAAGCCACTCCATTACAAGTTCTTTGTGACGATTTACAATTGCTTCAAAGGAACCTTTTCCCGTGTAAGAGAAGGTGTTGTTTTGGATTTGGTTACTAATTGATGAAAGCTTTTTCATAGTAGCTCCTCGTAAATATTTCTATTATGCTACATTAAAGTTCCTTAATAGTTCTCATGTTATTTAATAAATTCTTAGAAATTCCTATTATTAGTAAAGTGTATCCATATCGATTGAGACATCTGCAGTTTTTAAACTATGTAAAAGAGTTAAAAGTTTCCCTGTCTCTTTGGAACGCAATAGAAGTTCATAGCGATATTTATTTGCTATTTTAAATATATTACTTTCTCCAAAACCTATCAGTTCCACATCTTGACGGTTCATTGATTTGGTCACTGCTTTGTCCATCGTTGCTTTGGCGATGTTGGCATTTTTATGACTAAACGTAACTCTGGCAAGTCTTACAAAAGGGGGATAAAGCTCTTTTCTAAGGTCTAGTTCATCTCTTAAAAAATCTTCATAATCGTTTTGAAGCAAGTAGGTGCTAAAAAAATCTCCATTTTTTGTTTGTACCATTACCTCCCCAAAACCTTTTCTTCCGCTACGTCCTGCTATTTGGATAAGTAATGAAAGGGCACGTTCCCTTACTTTGTAACTGTTAATATTTAAAATTGAATCTATCCCAAGTACAACTGCAAGTTTTACATTATGGTAATCATGCCCTTTAGAGAGCATTTGTGTTCCCACCAAAATATCTATTTTCTCATCGTTAAACTCTTTAATTGTTTTTTTGAGCTCCCGTTCTGTTTTAATAGAATCCCTATCAAATTTACCGATTGAAAGCTTGGGAAACAGCTTATGAAGTTCATCTACAACCTCTGCCGTTCCCAGTCGAAAGTTATCTATTGCTCCACCACATTTCGGGCATGATTTTGAGATAGCTTGGGTATAGTTGCAATAGTGACATTTCAAAGCGTTGTGATTTTTATGAAGGCTAAGACTCACAGAGCAAAAAGGACACTCTATAGAATATCCACACGATGAACAAATTTGGTATTTAAAATTGGCTCGTGTCGGTAAAAATATTATCACTTGGTTATTGTTTTGAACGGTTGAGTTTATCTTATCCAATATGGTTTGATTTAAACCAAGATTATCGTTGATAAAAGCGATCTCTTTTTTTGAATCAAAATAGGTCTCTTTTAATCGATAATAGGGGATCTTATAAAAGCTCCCAAGACTTGGAGTTGCACTTCCAAGCACCACTTGAATATCAAATTTACTCCCCATATATATTGAAAGATCTTTGGTATTAAGACGTGGCTTTTGATCTGATTTATACGACTCGTCATGCTCTTCATCGACGATAATAAGCCCCAAATTTTCATAAGGTAAAAAAAGTGCCGATCTAGCTCCTGCTATTATTTTAATCGAACCCTCTAATAGCCCTTGAACTATCTTTTGTTTTGTTTTTTTGGTAATTTTAGAGTGCCATATAGCAATAGAATCTTTAAATACCTTTTTTAATCTTTGTTCCATTTGTGGAGAGAGTGATATCTCGGGAAGTAATAACACTGCTTGTTTTCCGTGGGCTAATATATTTTCGATAGCTTTGATATATATCTCTGTTTTACCGCTTCCGGTGTTTGCAAATAAAAGGGAAGTTTTATTTTTTTGTATAAATTGATATGCTTCATTTTGTTTTGGCGAAAGTTTAATAAAGGAGGGCTCAACTTTAAAAGGCTTAATCTTACCTGTTTTATAAAAAGGTGTATAAATACCAAGAGCTTCCCCTAAAGAGCATACATAATATTGTGAAATAAATTTGGCGGTTTTTAGCATCAGTGAATCATAATAGTATTCGGTAATATTTGCAATATCAATACATTTAAAAGATGGTTTTTCAACCTCTTTCAAGATTACCCCTTCTTGAAGTTTTGCCCTTTTTTGTAAAGACACTTCTACTTTTGAACCATTATCTATTTTGTGTTCACTTCTATAGGTTAGAGCTTCAAGAGGAGATTTTAAAAGTGCTATTTCATAGTAGTACATTATTCACTTAGCTCCCGACACAAAGGCTCGTCAAAATCACAATCAAAAGTATAACTGTTTGGATCGTAAGTAAATGTTACAGATGCCGTATCATCTATATATACTTTATAACTATTGTTTGAAACTTTAACCCAGCTATTTGCTTTTGGAGTTTGAGTTTCAATAACAGCCGATGATAATACTTTTTTAAAAAGATACCCGTCCCCCTCATCCAAAGTTGATAAACTATCCAAAGAGTTTGCAAGTAAGAGTTTATTCTTCTCTTTTACAATCCCCTCTCGTACAAGTGTGACGGTACTTTTTATCTGTGTCGTATGTGCTTTTTCAAAAATAGCATTTACTTTTGGCAATGCAACAATTAAAATTATAGAGATAACGGCAATTACAAATATTATCTCTATAACCGAAAAAGCTTTTACTCTCACTTGATATAGTTCTCTTTTGAATCAGTTGAATCAATCTCTTGACCGATAGCTTTATATCTCTCAAAATAATATTGTACAAAATCATCAATCGTAGGATCGCTTGAGGTAAAATATTTGCCGTTTTTAATCGTATACTGGTAAAGAAAACTTGTAGCATCATTCTTATAAAGATAGGTAAGGGCTAATTGTTTATATGTTTTGATATACCATTGTTTTAAAGCTTGAATAGAAGTTGGGCAGGTATTGATAGTCAGTTTTTTATTTTCTTTGTCCCATGAAAGCACCCCTGCTACAAAAAGTCCATATAAGTGGATAAGCCCCTCACAATAGTAAGGCAATACTTCATCAACTTCCATCCATCCTATAAGACCAACGGCTCTTTTAATAGTATCGTTTATAACAAACTCTTCAAGTTCGCTCTCATCCCCGGTGCTATCCATAAAAAAGGATACAAGTCCACCCGTTGTGGCTTTAAACTCCTCAATGTTTTTAAAGTTACCGCTTTTATTCATAATACTCTCGGTCTCATCGTCACACCAAAGGATATGACCGTATTCATGTCCTATTGTCGTGATATCATACACTTGGTGCCATTTTTTATCTTGCGTAAATAAAAACGTCCTCTCTTTTGTTAAAAACTCTTGTCCAAAAATCTCCTTGCTTAGTTTTAAAAACGGTTTGGCACGTTGTCCTTGTAAAATCTCATCGCTAAAAGCAAAGATTTTCTTTCCCTCTTTTGCTGAGATAATTTCATCATTTGGTACAACTTGTGCTGAAAACAATCCATTAAACTCTGCTCCAAAAAACAAAGCAGGTCGTCCAAGATAGAGTTGCACTTTATCAAGAGATTTATATGAAAAATCGTAAATATCTTTATACTCTTTTTCATCATCGATAGCACTATAAAGTGAGCTAAACATATTTTTCAGCTTTGCAGCCCTTTGGTTGTTTTTCTCAAAACTAGGATTGCTAAGACGTATATCCCACTCCAGGGCAACTGCTTTTCTAAAATGATCTTCGTAGTATTCTAGTGGATGACCGATTTGAATCGGTGTTGTTATTTTCATCCACGCCTCATCCACTTTTGACCACATTGTCACAAGATTATCACATCTATGCTCTCCAAATGCAGCGATAAGTGCTTGGAGATAGTGGATATATTCCCATTTTTGATTATATACTTCATCTTCCAATTCTATTAAATGATCTACAAACTCTTCAAGTGCATCGATAACATCGGTAACTTCCTTTTTAAACGCATCGATATATGCTTTACTTTGATAAGTTCCATTTTGTTTCACAAGCATTGAGTATGATCTATCCGCTATAAGCCCATCGTGACCTTTGTCAAATAGGTTCTCTTTTTCAAGATATTCAAATACTTTTTTCTCATCCCTGTCAAACTTTTCCAATAACTCTTTATTGACACCGTTTATAATTTGTGCAGTCCAAGAACTTTGCCATTTGCTGATATTTACACCAACATTATAAACACCCTCAAAGATTGCTAGATAAAAAGGGGTTAGAAGATTATTTGATTTAATATATTCAATTCTTTTATTCAAAAGCTCCAGCCAATAATCTTTGCTAAATTGATATCCCTTTTCTTGCAGTTTTATTATCTCGGCTTCATCCATGCCAAGTTTTTTTAAAATTTGAACAAGTGAATCGTCTCGAAGATTGATAAGCCGTGTGATAAGAGCAAGTTTAAGTTCATCTGAACTCTTAAGCCCTAAATTATTTTCAAACTCTTTAATGAGTTCCAGTTTTTCATATTGTTTCTTTTCTAAATAAGTGTAGAGTTGATTTATTTCGTTTTTTTGTTCCGTTATAAAGTTGTAAAGTTTTTGTATATCGTTTAAAAATTGATTCTCAGTCATTGTATACCTTATGAAATATTGGTTTAGTTAAAAAGAGATAATACCTAAAAAAATATTAAGCTTTGTTTGACTATAATTCCATACTTTTTTATGGAGCTATAGCAAAGTTGGTAATGCCCCGGATTGCAAATCCGGTATGCGTTGGTTCGAGTCCGACTAGCTCCTCCAACTTTTTAGAAGATAATTTAAGATTTATTTAAATATAATACACTTTAAGAAACGAACTACAACTGCAAAAAAAATCAAAAGGCAACACCCCCACTTATGGAAAATTCAACACAAACAGAACAAGAACAGCAAAAAGAAACCAAGAAAAAACCTGCACGAAAAAACAACTCTAACAATAAGAAATCAAGAACACACACACCTGTTCAAGGACTAACCATAGAGCAGCTTCGTGAAAAGCCGATGGCAGAACTTATTAAAACTGCAACCCAACTTGAGATTGAAAATCCGCAAGAATACCAACGACAAGACTTGATTTTTGCAATTTTAGAATCACAAACGACAGCAGGAGGATATATCCTCTTTACCGGTATTTTAGATATAAAAGAGCAAGGTTTTGGATTTTTACGACCGTTGGATGGAAAATTTAGCGATAGTTACAGCGATTCTTACGTAAGTGCAACCCAAATCAAAAGATTTGCCCTTAGAAGTGGAGATATAGTAAGCGGTCAAGTTAGACCACCTGCAAAAGAGAGCGAAAAATATTACGCACTTTTAAAAATAGAAGCGATCAACTATCTTCCTGTAAATGAAAGTAAAAATAGACCACTTTTTGATAACTTAACACCTCTTTATTCAACCGAAAAATTTCAATTTGAATATAACCCTGAAAAATTAACTGGGCGTGTTATGGATATGTTTGCACCGATGGGAAAAGGGCAAAGGGGACTTATCGTTGCACAGCCAAAGTCGGGGAAAACGGAACTTTTAAAAGAGTTGGCTCACGGTATCACGGCAAACCATCCCGATACCACTTTAATGGTTTTGCTTATCGATGAGAGACCCGAAGAGGTTACCGATATGCAAAGGAGCGTTAAAGGGGAAGTATACAGTTCAACTTTTGATTTGCCTGCACAAAATCATATCAAAGTAGCAGAGATGGTTATCAATAAAGCAAAAAGAGAAGTAGAGATGGGAAAAGACGTAGTTATCTTACTTGATTCTATTACTAGACTAGCTCGTGCTTATAACACCGTAACACCAAGTTCTGGAAAAGTACTCTCTGGTGGAGTGGATGCAAATGCACTACATAAACCAAAAAGGTTCTTTGGAGCTGCTAGAAATATTGAAGAGGGTGGAAGTTTAACTATTATTGCTACAACTCTTGTAGAAACTGGTTCAAAGATGGATGAAGTAATTTTTGAAGAGTTTAAAGGAACAGGGAACTCTGAGGTTGTTCTAAGTAGAAAAGCAGCCGATAGAAGAGTCTATCCTGCCGTTGATGTCGTAAAATCAGGTACTAGAAAAGAGGAACTTCTATTACACCCTGAAGAGCTTCAAAAAATATGGATCCTTAGAAATGCTATGGCAGAGATGGATGAAGTGGAATCTCTTAAATTTCTTTATAAAAAGATGAAAGAGACGAAATCAAACGCAGAATTTCTTATCTCTATGAACGGTTAAAATTTACAACTTCGATAACATAAAGCTATAAATTTTTTACCTTCTATCTAAACTATTCAATTATAGAGTAAAAAATATAATGAGATTATATAAAAATTTATGGTAAAATTCAAATTCGTAATATATCACAGATAATAGTAGGATAGTATTTGAAAATTGGTGTTTTTGATTCGGGACTTGGTGGCTTAACCATAGTAAATGCAATATTAAAAAAGTTTGAAAATGTGCAAATTTTTTATGTAGCGGATACGGAAGTTGCACCTTATGGGCATAAATCTAAAGATGAAATTTTAGAACATAGTTTACAAGTGACAAATTATCTTCTTTCCCATCATAATATAGATGCTTTAGTGGTAGCTTGTAATACTGCCACATCGGCGGCAATTGCAGTACTACGAGAAACATTTTCAAATATTATTATAGTTGGAACCGAACCTGGCATCAAACCTGCTATTGCCTCTACAAAAACCAACAATATCGGTGTTTTAGCTACGGTTGCTACGCTACAAGGGGAAAAATACGGCACTTTGGTTAATCAATTGGCATCTAATAATAGTGTTACTTTATATGAACAAGCTTGTCCCGGACTCGTTGAAGAGATAGAACAAGGAAATTTAGATACAATTGAGACATTGCAAATGCTTCAAAATTGGCTGAATCCTATGAAACAAAATGGAGTAGATACTATTGTTTTGGGATGTACCCATTATCCTATGGTAAGTGAAACTATTAAAAAAATCATGGGTCATGAAATACAATTAATCGAAACGGGTAATGCTATCGCCGGTAGATTAGAAGTTTTGGCAGGGGAACAAAAGTTTGAACCGTTTGAAAAAACAGAAACATTTATATATTCAACAGGAAATACTTTAAATAAAAAATTAGTCGATACGATTTTAGAGCATTGGATTGATTGCGGTAAAATTACAATAAGATAAGAGAGTAAAGAGAAGAGATGGAACAAAGACAAGTTTTAGCATTAAAATACAGACCAAAACGATTTGATGATTTAATTGGACAAGATACAATATCAACAACCCTTGCACTTGCACTTGATACCAATAGACTCTCCCATGCGTATCTCTTTAGCGGTCTTAGAGGAAGCGGGAAAACAAGTACTGCAAGAATTATGGCTAAAGCT
>JBNKLC010000059.1:0-4718 GCA_050292155.1 Arcobacteraceae bacterium | reverse complement strand
TATCTAAAAGTACGTTATTGACGCTCATACTTATTGCTGCAAGCGGCTGTCTCCATTGATGGGCTATCATACCTATCATCTCTCCCATCGCTGCTTGTCTTGATTGGGCGATCATAATCTCATCTTTTTGTTTGAGTTCTTTTTGCATATTTTTTTGCTCAATTAACTCTTGTGTTCTTTTTTCAATGATCTCTTCAAGTTTCTTGTTACTTTCATAAAGTTCTTTTGTTTTTTCTTTCAATGCTTTATGGTCTTTTTGATATAACTTAACGGCATAAATCATTTTATCTATCTCATCGTTGAATAAAGAGTCTGATTTTTCTTCATCATAATACTCATTCATAAGTTTTTCACTGCCTCTTAAACGAAGAGCCAAACTCAATTTTTGTAATCGACCAAGTACCTGCTTTCCTAAGAAACTTTTTGCAATCCAAAAACTGAGTAGTAAACTTCCTACCAGTAACAGTGTTATCCATTTTTCATTTTCATGTGTCGATTTATCAAGCTTATCCACCGCTTCACGATATTGTTTTGAAAAATACAATGATTGAAAATGGGTTGCTTCTATTAAGAGATCTGCTTGTTTATACAATTGATCCAAATAGAGTTGTGTTGCTTGTGGGGCACATTGTACAGGCAAATCCCCAAGTGGTGCATTATGCAACTTTTTTTCTAACATTTGAGCCGTAACATGTATAATATTTCTAAAAATCTGACTTGAATGATGTAATTTCAATAGTTCGGATCCATTAGAATCCGTAGCAATTTTATCGACAAAATTATCAAATCTAGTAAGACGAGATAAAACTTTGTCATAATTTTCTTTCATACTTTGCTTGGAGTTTGCTTCTATCAATTCATGTACATTACGCTCAATCAAAAGTGTTTGCTGCCCCAAATGTTGTGCATCTTGCATACGGGTAAAACGCTCTTTAACTAACTGCTGAATCGTTGTCGATGAAGAACGAAGTGTATAAACTGCAGTTAATCCTCCTGCTAAAATAAGCATACTTAAAACGATAATGGTAAAAATAAATTGCCATTTTAACGTACGGGGGAAAAATGATAAAAAGAAACCTGCCACGATAATCCCCTTTTAACGATTCCAAATTTTACGATAAATCTCTCTATAACCGTTATCGGGATCAAACTGCATACGTTCTCCACCGTCATACATAATATTTTGCGGAGTTACCAAATGTACCGGGATAATGTACCCGCTTACCTCTTGATTTGATAAAAGACGATTCATCTCATCCACAAGCTGCCAACCTTGCAAATTAAGCGGTTCTGCTACTGTACCGTATTGAAACGCACCTACCCGTATACGTAAAAATGCAGCAGAACTTCCATCCCCTGCAGAAAACATACGGATATTGCGTCCTTGTTTTGTTAATTCAGAAGAAGCATAATCAAAATAGATATCATTAATTGCCAATGCATGAGTCCATTTATCGCCATACTTTTTAAGCATCTCTTTTGTTGCGTTTGGCATAAGTTCGTTACTACTTGAGATAGGAAGATCTCTTAATTCCAAAAGGGTACAACTTGTACATTTTTTAACAATTTCAGCCATAGCATTTGCTTTTTTCATCGCTATCTCAAAATTACTATCTGTAAGTATCACGACACCTGCTTTTGCTTTGCTTTCAATTATTGCTGCCATAGCAGTTATTCGTGCTACTTCAAGAGGATCGGTAGATACATTTACCGAAACACTCCCTGTGGATAATTTACCGGCAACAGCTCCTATGTGCCATCCTACTATCGGAATATTTCGTTTTTTAAATTGCAGTAGTTGTTTTTTAAGACTATTTGCATCACTTCCTACTAAAATGACCCCGTCAGGATCCATCTCCAGAGCTATGGAAAGTTTTTCAATCCTTCCGTTTTGTGTACCTTTTGCATCAAATATCTTAAGCTTCCACCCTAAAATTTTTGCAGCTTCGCCGATACCTTCGGCAACTCCAAGGACTCCTCCATTACGCAGATCTTCACAAACAACTGCAATTTGCATCCCTTTTTTTCCAACCGGTCCAGATACGGGTCCATCCCATTTAGAAACACGTTTAGAGGCATTTTCAACTATTTGCTTCATCTCATCCAAAGAGAGAGACTTAGTTAATGATTCTAATGCAAAAACATTGGTATTGATCGTCACAAAACTTATAAACAGTAAAACAATAATCCGCATCTTTTTCATCTTATTCCCTATTGTAACTCAATACCCATTACGATCTTAAACAACCAGACATTAAACTAATTTAAATTATTATACGATGAAATTATTGTTAGAATGCTTATGTATAGAGTTTTTTATGAAGTTATTTATAATATAACGCACTTCATATAATAAAATTGTATCAAAAAAATAACTTTACAAGACAAATTATATTAAAACTTTAGTATAATAAGTGTATAAAAAGTAAAGCTAGTAGATGGATAAAATAGAGATAAAAAAAACAAGAAACCGTACTATATTACTTATTATCATTATAATAGCGGTAATCGGTGGGTTAAGAACTTACGATGATCTCCAAAGAAATGAACAAATCTTGAAACAAAATGAAGATCTTCTTCAAAAAGAGATTTTACATGAATATACCAAAGAGTTAAACAATATAAAAGATGTTCTTCAAATTAACGGTAATATACTCTCCCATTCAAAAGAGGTTATACAACTTCTTAAAAACAGTGATAAAGAGAATTTATATAAGCTTTCTAAACCTTTTTTAGACTCACTTAATGCAACATTTACAAATGAAAGCAGGATCCATTTTCATACAAAAGAAAATATCTCATTTTTACGTGTCCATAAAAAACAGAAATATGGAGAAAATCTAAAAAATATAAGACCTATTGTCACAAAAGCTATCACAACACAAGCAATAACAAGCGGTTATGAACACGGCAAATATGACGGTGAACAACTTACTTATAGAATGGTATTTCCAATTTTTGATGAAAAAGAATTTTTAGGTGTTGTCGAAATTGGGGTAGATACAAGGGATATAATCCAAAAAATAAAAACGCTTGTTAAAGAAAACTTTAATAGAGATATGCAAATTATAGTAATTATCAAAAACGATACGCCAAACTTTGATAGAATAACTAATTTTAATAAAAAAATTAATGGACATTTTTATCAAAGTGATCCAAAAATAGATACCATCATACAACTTGCAAAAAGCACAACTCAAGATCAAACGGTAGAACTAAACAAAAAAATATACTATCTAAAGCTGACAAAAATTAAATTGCTAGATTATAATAACTCAACTATCGGAAATTATTTTAGTATAGTCGATATTACCGAAGATGTTGCACAAAATCAAATATTTTTCTACTCATCACTGGCAAAACCGATTATAGCAACTATTTTAATTGTGTTGTTGATAGGTTGGTTGTTTTCCCTTTTTTACAAACATTTTTTAATTCTTGAAAAACGTACAAGAAGTATATTGGATGCACAAAGTGCTTTGATCGTTCTCTCCGATGGAAAAAATATTATAGATTGCAATCGTGCCTTGCTTGATTTTTACGGTTATAATTCATTATTTGAATTTAAAAAATACTACAATTGTATCTGTGACAGTTTTGAAAAAGGGAAAGGATTATTACAAAAAGAGGAAAACGGTGTATCGTGGATAGAAAAACTCATCCGACACGATAAATCTACATGCAAAGTAAAAATTAAAAATATCCATCAACAGATTAATACTTTTAATATCGTATTAAATACCTATCAACAAAACAACACCTATAATGATCTTTACTATGTAATAACTCTTACAAATATAAGTGAACTTGAAAAAGCAAATGCCCAACTAATAGAACAATCCAAACAAATATCTTTAGGGGAGATGATAGGAAATATTGCACACCAATGGAGACAGCCTTTAAGTGCCATTAGTACCATTGCAAGCGGAGTCAATCTAAAAATAGCACTTGATCAACTGAAAATTGAAAATCTTCAAAAAGATATGGAACTAATCGTTGAAAGATCACAATATCTCTCAGATACTATTGATACGTTTAGAAACTTTATTAAAGAGAAAAAAGAGATTAAAGATGTTGTCCTTCAAAATCGTCTAAAAGTCGCTTTAGATATTACCGAAGCCTCTATAACGGATAACTATATTCAACTTATAAAAGAGATTGAAAGTGAACCGATTAAAGTAAGTTTAGTAGTAGGAGAACTGACCCAAGTACTTATCAATATCATCAATAATGCTAAAGATGCTATCTTGGAAAACAAGATTCAAAACAGTTATATAAAAATATCTATGAAAAAAGTCGATAATAATGCTATCATCTGTATTGAAGATAATGCAGGAGGTATCCCAAAAGAGATATTACCTAAAATTTTTGAGCCTTACTTTACCACTAAACATAAAGCTCAAGGTACGGGACTGGGACTTTATATGAGCTACAAGATAGTAACGGAAAGTTTAAACGGAACTCTGAATGTAGAAAATACCGATACAGGTGCCAAGTTCATTATCCAGCTCCCTTTGGATGAAAAAGAATAATGCTAGAAGATATTTTAAACTATATCAAAATTGATGAGACTTTGGCAACGGCAGGGCAACCGACGGCAAAACAGTTTAAAACCATAGCACAAAATGGATTTGAAGTAGTGATAAACCTTGCAACACACAAAATGAGCCGCGGTGCACTCAAAGAGGAAGATAAAATCGTATCTAAAAATGGTATGG
>JBNKLC010000058.1:0-3406 GCA_050292155.1 Arcobacteraceae bacterium | reverse complement strand
GAACCGTACTTTACGACAAAAAATACAAAAGGGAGCAGTGGATTGGGATTGTATATGAGTAAAACAATCGTAGAGAAACACCTAGGAGGGAGATTGTCTGTAGAGAATACCGATAAAGGAGTGTGTTTTGAAATTAGGTTTCCAATTTAAAGTATCAAAAAAGTAACACTTTTAGAGTTTTTTGTAAAAATTTTTTTTATCTTGCAAGGTAGCGTTTCATTTTAAGTTCACATTATATAGAATGATAGATGTGAGGATCTATTGGTAAGTATAAAAGTGATTGTTATATCAAGATAGCAGTTTAACTATGGTGATTTTTCAAAAGGTGTACGAGATGAAAATGAAAAGGGTAAGTAGATTATTTTTAACGGCTATTGCAATTGTTGTTTTATCGGGTTGTGGAAGTGAAGAAACGGAAGTTTTTGAAAAACAATCGGTAACAATGGAAGAAGAGAAACCAAAAATCCAACTAAATTGGGTTGGACATTGGTTGGATAACCATGATAGGGAAACTTTGGTAAGAGAAGTTGCAAAAGAATTTGCTATCAAATATCCCGAGATTGATCTCAATCTAAAATTTTCTCAAGAGATTAGGGGATTTAGAAGTAAAAGAGATATTGCAAAACTTTATGCAAATATGATTAAAACCGGTAAATATGATTGGGATATAATTTGGTTGGATGATCAAAGTTACCAATATGTTGCAGATGAATTACAAGATCAAAACTGGGGTGCAAAATATCTGGTTGATTTTGGTAGAATTCCCGGTTATAGGCAAACACAAAAAGATTTTATTTTTGATAATCCAATTTGGGCAGCGCAAACGGGCGGTATCATTGTCGGTCCTATGTTAGAGGGATATTATCATGCTATATTTTACAATAAAGAGGTAGCAGATAAAATTGGAATAAAAATAAAAGATATGGGAATGACTTTTGATGATCTTTTAGGATATGTCAATGCAGTTTATGATTATAACCATAAAACCGGTAGTAATATTGCAGCATTTTATGAATCAAGTGATTGGACCTGTCAAGAGATACTTTTTCAAAGATTGTTAAAATCGGCAATTGGAGATTTTGACAAAAGCTTGGAACATAAAGGCTCAAGTGCAAAAAATGCTGCATTTAAAAAGACACTTGAAGCTTTTGAACAATTAGGCAAATATAAACCTTTACATAAAAAACACACGGAAAACCTTTGGTACGATACAAGAGATATCCCGTTAAAAGATGAGACACTCTTTTATGTAAACGGGGTATGGATGTATAGTCAATGGATGAGTATAGATGAAAAAAAAGCCGAGAAGATGTATCCTGCCGAGATGCCGGTATTTCAAAATGTTGATTTTTACCAAGGCGGATATATTCCAGTTTGGGCAGTTTGGAAGGATGCACCCCATAAAAAAGAGGCAATTGAGCTTATGAAATTTTGGTCAAGACCGCAAGTAGCAGAAAAATGGGTAAAATATACAATGGCTCCTACAGGTATTAAAGGAGAGCTTACTACCGGAACCGAAGGGAAACATCCTTTTGCCGTTTGGCAGGAAAAAATTACAAAAAAATATGGTGGAGATATTTATTATATACCAAGTACGGCATATATCTTTGGAGAAGAAGGGGAAAATGCTCTTTTATTGGATATCCTAAAAAAGGAAATTTTAGAATTACTTGATGGAAAAACAACGGCACAAGAGTCATATGAGCGGATAATGAAAAAAGTACAATAACATTTGGAATATTAAAAATGAAGACAAAAGCTTTTAAATTTACTCTTAATAAAAAGATTTTTCTTTTTACTATGATTCCTTTTGCCATAGTGGGTATGATTATAAGTGTTGTAACTGTTCAAAAACAAATTCGTACCGAAGAAAAATTGATACTAACAAAACTGAATAGCTATGCAACCCTTTTAGAATCAGATGCTCTAAGTCTTGAAAGTATTTCTCAAAAGGAAAAATTGGAAGCTTTCTTAGATGAAAATATTATTATTTCGGAGTTTATTAGACTTGATTATTCAACACCGTATTCTACCGATCCTTTAGCTACACATACTTCGCTAGATAAAGATTTGGTAGAAAAAGCTTTTAAAGAAAATAGAATTAGATTTTTAAAAAAAGACGATACTTTTGCTTATATATATCCTATTGTTTATAAAGAGTATACGGTAGGTGTTTTTCATGTGAAATTTTCAAATAAACATATTAAGCAAAAGATTTTTGAATATATCTATTTGATATTAATTCTAAATTTTGTCGGTTTGATTACTTCTTTTTTTATTATCAGGTTTTTGGTACAAAAAGGGATTTTAAAAGATCTTGATAATTTAGTCAGAGGAAGTAACGAAGTAGCAAAAGGTAATCTTGATTATACACTTGATATACGCTCTGATGATGAAATAGGGGAAGTATCCAAGGTGTTTAACGATATGACACTCAAGCTTAAAACACATATGGTAACACTTGAAAAAGAGATAACTGAAAGAAAACAGGCACAAAAAGAATTGATGCTTGTAAATTTTGCTTTAAATAATGTAAAAGAGGCTGTATTTGTTATTGATGATGAGTCGAATTTTTTCTTTGTAAATGAGGGAGCCTGTAAGGTACTTGGATATACAAAAAGTGAACTTCTTCATCTTGGAGTTGCCGATGTAGATGCTGATTTTCCGATGGAAATGTGGTTGGATCATTGGCAAGAGCTTAAGGAAAAACAATCTTTACTCTTTACGGGACATCATAAAAAGAAAAATGGAATGATTTTTCCAGTGGAGGTAAGTGCCAATTTTTTCCATTTTGGAGATCGTGATTTTAACTTAGCTCTAGTACGTGATATCACAGAGCGTAAAGAGGCACAAAAAGAACTTATGCTTGTAAATTTTGCATTAAACAATATAAAAGATGCTATGTATGTCTTAGATGAAA
The DNA here is from genome assembly GCA_050292155.1 of Arcobacteraceae bacterium. GTDB lineage: Bacteria > Campylobacterota > Campylobacteria > Campylobacterales > Arcobacteraceae > JAIOSF01. Next base: position 486 of record JBNKLC010000058.1, on the reverse strand, counting down.
CATCGCAGTTCTCTTTTGTAAATGATGGTGCATGTAAAGCATTAGAGTATACAAAAGAGGAACTGCTTACTATGGGTGTCGGTGATATTGATCCTTTCTTTCCAATGGACAATTGGGATGAGCATATGCAAAAGATGAAAAGAGAGAGATCTTCTATCTTAGAAAGCTATCATAGAAAAAAAGACGGCACACTATTCCCTGTAGAGATAAGCGCTAACTTTTTCCATTTTGATGGGCAAGATTTTAATATAGCATTGGCAAAAGATATTACAGAACGTAAAGAAACAGAAGAGGAATTGACAAAATATCGTGAGCATCTTGAAGATTTAGTAAAAGAGAGAACGGAAGAACTCAAACAAAAAGATGAGATTATGATCGCCCAATCAAGACAAGCAGCGATGGGAGAGATGATAGGTATGATAGCCCATCAATGGAGACAGCCGCTTGCAGCAATAAGTATGAGCGTCAATAACGTACTTTTAGATA
>JBNKLC010000057.1:0-71051 GCA_050292155.1 Arcobacteraceae bacterium | reverse complement strand
TTGCTTTTAAGTCAGCTTCGCTGTATCTAGCAACCTGACCTGCCATAACACCTTTCATAGCTCCACCGTATGTACCGTTTTTGTATCCTACAAGTGCATCTGAAACTTCAGCTTTTGTCATATCTTTAACAATTTTAGATTTCCCTAAAGCAGCTTTCTCAAAGTTTGCTCCATGGCAACCTTTACATGCACCAAGATTAACTGCAGCAAATGCAGCAACACCACATACAAGTGTACCTAATACGATTTTTTTCATATTTTTCTCCTAAAATTTAATTGGGTACATAATACAGATAATTTACTTTAAATTGTCTTAGAAAAATTAGGATAAAATACTATTGATGGAAAATAACAGGGTACTAAATATACAAAATGTAACATTTGGATATAGAAAAGAAAAACTTATATATGATAATTTTTCTCTTACTTTAAAAAAAGGGGAAATTTGTGCAATAGTTGGAGCAAGTGGAAGTGGAAAATCGACACTTTTTGAGCTAATCACAAACAATCTAAAACCTTTTAACGGTTCAATTGACACAAAAAAAATAGCTTGTATCTATCAAGATCCTTACAGCTCTTTTCATCCAACGTATCCAATTATTGAGCAGATTAACGATGTTGTTGAATTTTATGAGCAAAGTGAATTAGAAGAGTTGCTGGATCTTTTAAAATTAGAATATAATTTAATTGAAAAAAAACCTCATGAGTTAAGCGGTGGACAACTGCAACGGTGTAGTATATTAAGAGCGGTTTTGATAAAGCCTGAGCTTATACTAGCCGATGAGCCTACAAGTGCACTGGATAATATTATTGCACTTGAAACTATGAAAATGTTAATATCTTTTTTAGATAAATGTGGTATTCTTCTAATTACGCACGACGGTAGTTTGGCATCTTGGTGCAGTGATACCGTAATAAATATCGACAAGCAAATATAATTTAGGATAAATATGGAAAAAAAAGCATTAGTTTTACTCAATATGGGTGGAGCTAGAAGTAAAGATGAACTTGAAGTTTTTTTGCGAAATATGTTTAATGATAAGAATATTTTAAATATAGGGAATGAAACGATAAGATCTATGGTTGCATCGTTTATAGTAATGATGCGGCTGAATAATGCATGGAAAAACTATGAACAAATTGACGGTAAGTCGCCGATTCACGAACTTACCGATAAACTTGTCGAGAAGTTAAATAAAGAATTATCTGAATATTTTATTACAACTGCTATGCGTTATACCCCTGCATTTGCACAAACTGCAATTGCAAGAATTAAAAAAGAGGGGATAAAAGAGGTAATACTTCTACCTTTGTATCCTCAGTATTCAACAACCACGGTCAAATCAAGTGTTGAGGATTTTAAACAAAAAGCAGAAGATCAATTCAATATAGAAGTGATTGAACCTTTTTATAAAAATGAAATTTTTAATAAAGCAGTGTGTGACGAGATTGTAAAGGTACAAGGAAAATATAATGACTTTCATCTTATCTTTTCAGCGCACGGACTTCCTCAAAAAATTGTGGATCGTGGGGATCCATATCAAAAGCAGGTTGAAGAGCATGTTGAGATTTTAAAAGAGAAGCTTACCCACTATGCGGTAAATTTTCAATCAATTAATTTAGCGTACCAATCAAAAGTAGGACCTATGAAATGGCTGGAGCCTAGTCTTGATGAGATGTTGGAACACTTTAAAGGGAAAAAAGTGCTTATCTATCCAATTGCTTTTATAATAGACAACAGCGAAACCGTGTTTGAATTAGATATCGAATATAGAGAATTGGCAAAAGAACTTGGTATCATCGATTATCGTGTGTGTAGTTGTGTCAATGATAATAATACGTTTGTAGAAGCTGTAAAAAATTTAATTGAGAAATAAATTTTTTACAGTGTAAGAGGTCTTCGTACCGCTTTTTCTTGTGCAGACTGAGTTCTTGGACTAGCCTCTAATCTTATTATCTCATCGGTTAAAGTGGTTCTATCGGTAGAAGATTTTAAAATCAGTCCACTTTTTAAATCGATAAATTTAAGATGGGTAATAAGCTGTCTTTGCGTAATCACATAACTTCCCACTAAGGCATAAGTGTTTTTATTCATCTTTGTTGCCGCTAAATCATCAATATCCCGAGAAAGCAGTTTACTTCCCGTTCTTCCCATTTTTAAATATTTTGCATACTCTAACGAATATATAGGTGTTTGACATTTTTGGGTTACTTGGGATTTAATATTGTTAGAGAGGATAAATCCAAGTTCGGATTGGTTTTCCAAAGTATCGAGATTGACAAAATCAACCACGTAAATAGGGAGTACCCCTTTTGTCTTTTTTTGAATCTCTTCACACAAAGGACTTAAAAGATTTGCAGTGGTCCATTCAAAGTTTGTAGTAGTTGTCAGCTGCAAATATTTGAATTTAAAAGAGTCTTCACCCTCTTTTATAATACTACATCCACTAAGTAGAAAAAGCAGTGGTAAAACTGCTAAAACTATTCTTTGTCGCATAGTGCATCTTTACAAGCAGGATCAGATTCTTTTACAACCGTAGTATTTCTAATAATATCTATCCCAAAATCGGCAGGTTTTGGCTCTTCGTCATTTTTTGGACAAATATTAAAAAGTCTACAATCTTCAGGCTGGTATACAACTCTGGCAGTTGAGATAATTGCACCTGATTCAGAGTCTAAAATTCTTGCATTGAGTAATACACTGTCTCTTTCAAATTTTACATAAGTTCCTACAACGATAAACTCGGTAGCACTGATATGGTCTTTGAGTTTATCAACATCTCTTGTGATATGAAATTCTCCATCTGCATTTACCGAAACTGCATTTTGCCCTCTAAAGTCGGTCACTTTAAAATCTCTAATATGAAGCTCGTTAAACATACTCTCGCTAAGCATTCTACCAAAAGTAGTTGTTTTGGCAAATTTATTAAGGTCTACAAACGAAGTTAAGATAATACTCGTATCGTTGTCAAAAGTATTTGAAGTAAATAGTTGATCTGCAATCGCTACGATAGCACCGTTAAGGTTTTGATATACGTTACTCGTCTTGGCATAAGGTTGGGTATAATCAGCCGATCTTACTTTGTCGATTACTTTTTCTTTATAAGTTTTCGGTTCGTTTTTAGTTAGATTTTCCAGTGTTGAACAACCTGAAAAGAGTAGCAGCGTTACAAGTGATATTACGTAATATTTCATATAAACCTCTCAATTTAAATTGAGAAGATTATATAGTTTTTTTATTTAATTAAACTTTAATTAAAGTTATTTTTTGGTTGGTAGATACACGGAATTGATCATTATATCTTGTCCACCTATCGGTCTTATACGGGAAAGTGTAGGGATAATAGATGCAGTTTTATTTTTACCGAGTTGAATTTCGTCATTATTCGTAATATCCGTAATTTGGATCATTCCTCTTTCAAATTTTTTGGTATCCCGTGTAAGTTTAATAAGCTCTTCAACGGAGATATGACCAAGTTCGTTTTTAATAGTCGATCTAGGAGAAAATATCATAGTGTATTTATTTTCATTCATATCTCTAATAGTAAATTTAAATTTTCTTGATTGTTTCTCTTTATGTGAAAAAGGGAAAAGAATATTTACAAATTGATCTTTTCCTGCATTATCGTATACAAAAGAAAATCTTTCATATTGTAAAAGTTTTAAAATATCTTTGATTTTCCATTTACCTAAGAGAATATCGGGATTTGCCGGTGAACTGTAGTTGATCGCTTCCCCTTTTACAAGTTTGTCGTGCGCCCCTTTAAAAGCAGTCATAGCGATTGATGATGTCTCTTGATTATGGGTTTGAAAAGATACGACACCGCTTAAACTATAGCTGTCAATTCCAATTTTGCTAAGTCTTGGATGTGTTTTCCCGTCAATCAATCGATCCCATCTCTCAACAAGAAGTGACTTATGAACTTTTTGTCTACTTCCCTCATAATACTGTGCAATAGGATAAACCTCTACATATCCTTTTGAAAAATCTATGTTCTCTTTTTCATATTCTTTTATCTCAAAAGGTTTTCCATCAATCTCTACATAACTTTTTGCTATGTGGGTAGCTCTATCTTCAGAGTTTTTACTATGATCCACTAAATCTTTCCCTTCACAAAGGGTATCTCTAGCTGCAGGATGATTTGAATCATCGTCACTTGTTAAAACTATTTTTTTACCTTGTTGGCATACTTTTCCCGACCATACGTCTCCGGGAGAGAGAAAAATAGGGAGATCAACTTCATGGGATGCAATACTTTCTCTAAATACCACTTTAGCCAAGATTGAGCTGGTTTCATTTGTATTAAATACTTTTACCTCACTACAAATATCCCCTTTGGCAATATAAAGCGGTGCAATTAAAAAATCTCCGGTCCCGTCATTTGACATCGTAACTTTATCTGCCAAAAGTGTGGTAGAACACAAAATTGTCGCCCCAAGTACGGTTGTTTTAAGTAGTTTTTGTAACATCTTTTCTCCCTTTTATTTGATTAGATTTACTAAAGGATATTTAGTTTTGGTTTGTACAACTTCATCTTGTACAGCCGTATTTTTTGGTTGATGGTTTTTTCTGATGTAAAATTGTTTTTGTCTTTGCATCACGATATCGTTGTGTGCTTGATTCATTTGATGCATAGCTTTTGCTTTTTTAATATCTTGCTTATTAAATTTATCCGAGACTATAAATATCTTTCTTTGTTTAGGACAAGTCTCTAACACTTTACAATCATTGGTAATATAATTTGCCCGTGCAGAAGCGACAACCTTTCCTGATGTAATATCGATAACCCTTACGTTGATAAGTGCTTTTTTCTCAAATAAAGTATAAGTTCCTACAAGTGCATGACCGCTTTGCAGTTCTTTATCAAGCTTTTGAATATCTCTCGTTAAAAGATATTCTCCTTTTTCATTAATTGTAACAGTTTCTTGGCCTCTAAAATCATTTACATTAAAACCTCTTATATAAAGTTCATCAAAAAATGCTTCCGAGAGTGTTCGTCCAAAATGTGAAGTGTTGTCAAAATTGTGAAGATTGACAAAAGAGGTTAGAGCAATACTTGCTATTTTTTCTTTTTTTATTCTGCTGCTTGAAAAAAGTCTATTGGCTAAATCTTGTATAGCTTTATCTATCTTGTTGTAGTTTTGAGCAGTAGGTATGCTATAGACCCTTTGGTGCATAGCTACCTCTTTTTGTGCTTCTAAAATCTTTTTTTGTCGTTCTAGTTTTGCTTCTACTATACGTTTTTGTTGTTCTATCTTTGCTTGAAGCATTTTACTTTCTTGTTCTAACTTGAGCTGTTGTTCCATATTCTCTTGTATCATCTGATGAACTTTTTGCAGTTCTGCTTCACTTTGTGTTAAAGCGTAGCTTGAATTTGACAGAAGAAAAAATAATGAAACCAAAGAAGCTTTTTTTAGTAGGTTTTTAGCCATGTTTTGCCCTTTACAATTATTTTATAATGAAACTATATATCAACATTTCTTAAAACTAGATTAAATATAATCTTAAATAAAAATTAAAATAAACACTTAGTAGAATAAAATTAACAAATAATTAACTTTTTCAGATTCGTTTAAAATTTATTAGGTTAAAATCTCAGGATAAGTGGCGAACTTCGTGGCTTTATTTTAAACTTTAGGAGGAGATTGATGCAAGACAATGCACAACCAATTGAGTATGACTACTCTATATCAAAAGCTTTTACTTTTGCAACAATTTTGTTTGGTATCATTGGTATGCTTGTTGGTGTTATATTAGCATTTCAACTAGCATTCCCAAGCTTAAGTAACTTAGCTGGAGAGTATGGTACTTTCAGTAGACTAAGACCTCTACACACAAATGGTGTAGCGTTTGGTTTTACACTAAGTGGTATTTTTGCTACTTGGTATTATGTTGGACAAAGAGTATTGAAGGTTTCTTTAAAAGAATCACCTTTTTTAATGGGTATTGCAAAATTACATTTTGCACTTTATTTCATCACTATTCTTTTAGCAGTTGTTACACTTATTTCAGGTATTACAACTTCAAAAGAGTACGCTGAGTTAGAGTGGCCTTTGGATTTACTAGTTGTTGTTTGGTGGGTACTATGGGGTATCTCTATATTTGGACTAATCGGTATTAGAAGAGAGAGAACTTTATATATCTCTTTATGGTACTATATTGCTTCATTTGTAGCAGTTGCTATGTTATACCTATTTAATAACATGGAAGTTCCTACAATGTTATTTGCAAACGGTGCACCGTCTAGCTGGATTCATTCTATTTCAATGTATTCAGGGACAAATGATGCATTGGTACAATGGTGGTTTGGACACAATGCGGTTGCATTCGTATTTACTTCTGCTATTATTGCGATGATTTACTATTTCTTACCAAAAGAATCTGGACAAAATGTTTATTCTTATAAACTTTCTATCCTTGCATTCTGGGGATTGATGTTTGTTTACCTTTGGGCTGGAGGACATCACTTAGCGTACTCTACTGTTCCAGATTGGATGCAAACAATGGGTACTGTTATGTCGGTTGTACTTATTTTACCATCATGGGGATCAGCTATTAATATGCTTCTTACTATGAAAGGTGAGTGGGGACAATTACAATCATCACCATTAATTAAATTCTTAGTTATGGCTTCTACTTTCTATATGTTATCAACAATCGAAGGTCCAATCCAAGCTATTAAATCGGTTAATGCGATTGCACACTTTACAGACTGGATTCCTGGACACGTTCACGATGGTGTACTTGGATGGGTTGTATTTATGGTTATGGCTGCATTATTTCATATGGCACCAAGAATGTATGGAAGAGAGATCTACTCTAAGAAACTTATGGAGACTCAATTCTGGTTACAAACTACGGCGATCGTATTGTACTTTACGTCAATGTGGATTGCAGGTATCACTCAAGGTATGATGTGGAGAGCTTACGATGAGTACGGTTCACTTCTTTATTCATTTATCGATACAGTAACGGTATTACATCCATATTATACAATTAGAGCAGTAGGTGGATTATTATACTTACTTGGATTCTTTATGTTTGCATACAATATGTACAAAACTGCAACTGCAGGTAGAGTACTTGATAAAGAGCCGGCGAATGCTTCGCCTATGGGCGCTTAAGAGAAGGGGGTTAGAATGTTTCATTGGTTAGAACAAAGACCGTTTTTCTTTACGGTATTTTTATTTATAACGATCGCTTTTGCAGGGTTTGTGGAAGTTATTCCTGATTTTGGAAAAGCATCACAACCAACTGTAGGTACTAAACCTTACTCTGTGTTAGAGCTTGCAGGTAGACAAGTGTATATCAAAGACAGCTGTAATGCTTGTCACTCACAGTTAATCAGACCGTTTAAATCAGAAACTGATAGATACGGAATGTACTCGTTATCTGGAGAATATGCTTATGATAGACCTTTTCTTTGGGGTTCTAAAAGAACAGGTCCGGATTTATGGAGAGTTGGAAACTACAGAACAACAGACTGGCATGAGAATCATATGATGGATCCTGCGTCGGTAGTTCCTGGAACAGTTATGCCTGCTTATCCACATATGTTTACAAATGTGGCTGATGTTGCTACTGCTTATGCAAATGCAAATACACAAAAAGCTGTATTTGGTGCGCCTTATGACAAAGGAGATAATCCTAAACTTGGTTCATGGAGTGAAGCACAAGCTACTGCTTTAGAAGAAGCAAAAGTTATTGCTGCCGATATGAAAAACCAAAATGTTAAAGATATGGTAGCTAGCGGGAAAATCCCAGAGATTGTTGCATTAATTGCATATTTGAATTCTCTTAAATAAAAAGGTTTAAAATGGAATACGAAACTCTAATGGAACTTCAAGGTTACGCAAAATTTGCTTTGATTGCATTTGTGTTTCTCGTATTTTATAGTTATGCATACTCTATATATAAACGGCAAAAAACAGGTGAGCGAGACTTTGAGAAGTACTCTGATCTTGTTTTAGACGACGGTATAGAGTCTAAACCTTTGGAAAAAAGAGAAAAAGATAATGACGAAAATATAAAGAGCAATGATAAAGTATCATAGTTCTTTGATTAGAAATAAAAAAAGGAGATAGTGAGTATGAAATCTATGGTAATAGGTGGGATTATTCTTATCGTAGCTTTAATGGCAGCAACATTTTTTGTAGCTGGAGATTCATTTAAGCTAGGAGATGACTACATCAATGACCTTACAATGCTTGGTGGACTTGCAGTAATTACGATTACTATATTTGTTGCATTGAAGTATGTTAATCAGATTAAGAATGACAAAGCAACTGGTGAGTTGGCTGAAGAAAACTGGGATGGAATCGGAGAGTATAAAAATCCAATTCCTACAGGTTGGGGAGTAGTGTTTATTGCTCTATTGATTTGGCAATTATGGTATTTCTTTGTTGGTTATCCAACAAACCAATTTTCACAAATTGGTCAATGGAATGAAGAAACTTTAGAGTATCAAGCAAAATTTGAGTCAAAATGGGCTAATATTACTCAAGATGAACTAGAAGGTATGGGGCAATCTGTATTTTTAGTTAATTGTGCACCTTGTCACGGAGTGGATGGTGAAGGTATTAACGGTAAAGCACAAGATTTAACTGATGCAATGTATACTGCATTCCCTGCAGAAGCATTAGAGTATTCAATTAGATCTGGTAAAAAAGGTGCTATCGGTCAAATGCCTGCATTTGAAGGAAGACTATCGGATACTCAGCTTAAGGCGGCTTCAATATATGTTAAAACTTTAAGTGGAGGTAACTAAGATGGCTGGAAATACACAAATGACTGATAGTGAAAGAGGAGTATTTAGTTTAATACATGGTGTTACTGGAATGTTAATTGCTACAGTATTATTATTAAGTATTTTAGCAGTATTAACAATTTTCGGAATTGCAGCACAACAAAACAATGCTGAGAATTATTATGAGATTAATCAAGATCTTCATGCGTTAAAAATGAACAGTCCAGAGAACCACAAACAGTGGATTAATAAATAAGGAGAATATGATGGATAAAGTAATTGGTTTATTATTAGTAATCACTGCTGTTGCAACTATCATGTTAACTTACTTAGATTCAACAAGAGTGTTTGTTGGTTAATTAAAAAAAGTTCAATAGCTTTTAAAAAGAGAAGGGAGGTAGTATTACCTCCCTTTTTTATTGTATAATATCTTTTAATTTATTAACTTGAATAGTATCTATTAACCTAACCTGTATCCCTTTAGAAATTAAACTATGTTTTAATCCCTCACCAATTTTAGAGCTTAAAAATATATTCACATGGTTATCTATAAGTATTTTTGGAAGAGCACTTGCTGGTTTTAATTTTTTTAAAAGTAAAGGGTTATCTATAGCTTTAACTAAATTTATGTCATTATTATTGAGTTCATAGATCAAAATATATTGTTGTAGTGGATCAAGTTGCTTTGGTTGTAGTTGATTATCACAACAAAAAGCAATAATTGTTTTTTCTATTTTAGTATCTTCAATTTGAATTTTATATCCACTTACTAAAGCTTTTGCAACTTTTTGTCTTGCATTTTTTAATATTCTTGTAAATGTTGGTCGAGATATTTCCATACTTTTGGCCGCATCTTCTTGGTATAAGCCTAAAACATCCATTAAATATATAGCTTCTATCTCTTCATGGAGTAATAAAGTTGTACCTTGAACTTCTATGTTTTCAGGTATAAGTGACTGCACTATAGGTTTAAAACTTAAATTCCTTATATTCTTACTTCTTGCCATATACTTCCTTTTAATTTATAAATTTTACCAAAATTTAATTTAGATATTCTTGACATATGTTCAAAATAGTGATATTATTTGAACATATGTTCATAAAGGATAGATTATGTTTATTATAAGTGATATGTATAAATTTTATTTAGATGGTTTTAAAAATATGAAAGTGGGTAAAACTCTTTGGAAATTAATCTTTATAAAATTGGTAGTGATATTTATATTTTTAAACTATTTTATCCATGATAGATCATTTAAAAGTGAATATAAAACTAACGATGCAAAAATTAATTTTGTATATGAAAACTTAATAAGGGAAAAATAATGGAAGAACATTTAGTTGATTGGAGCAGAGCACAGTTTGCATTAACTGCTATTTATCACTTTTTATTTGTACCACTTACTCTTGGTCTTGGATTTATCGTTGCTATTATGGAAACCATCTATGTAAAGACAGAAAGTGATGAATATAAAAAGATGACAAAATTTTGGATGACATTATTTGCAATTAATTTTGCAATAGGTGTAGCTACAGGTCTTATTATGGAATTTGAGTTTGGAACCAATTGGGCAAACTATTCTTGGTTTGTGGGAGATATTTTTGGTGCACCACTGGCAGTTGAGGGGATCTTGGCATTTTTTATGGAATCTACATTTTTTGCAGTAATGTTTTTTGGTTGGAATAAAGTTGGCAAAGGATTTCATCTTCTTTCAACTTGGCTAGTTGCTATTGGATCAAATCTAAGTGCACTTTGGATACTTGTAGCAAATGGATGGATGCAATATCCTGTAGGGATGGAATTTAACCCAGATAGTGTTAGAAATGAGATGGTGAACTTTTGGGAAGTATTATTTTCTCCTGTTGCTATTAGTAAATTTTTACATACTATTGGAAGTGGATATGTTATTGCTTCGTTATTTGTAGTAGGAATTTCTGCTTGGTATCTATTAAAAGGGAGAGATGTACTATTTGCAAAAAGATCAATGACCATAGGAGCTACTTTTGGTTTGATCACTTCACTATTTTTAACTTTAAGTGGAGATGAATCAGCACATCAAGTGGCTTTAAAACAACCTATAAAATTAGCTGCTATGGAAGGACTCTATGAAGGGAAAGCAGGAGCTGGAATTGTAGCTTTAGGAGTTTTAAATAGTAAAAAAACTTTAACAAATGATCTCAAAACCTACCATTTTGAATTAGAAGTTCCCTACGCACTTTCATTATTAGGATACCATAGTTTAGATGCTTATGTTCCTGGACTAAAAGATTTAGTATATGGAAATACACAAAGAGGGATTATCAGTACAACTCAAAAAATAGAGCAAGGAAAACTTGCGGTTCAAGCTTTAGAAGATTATAAAGAGGCAAAAAAAGTTAATAATATGATCAAAGCAGAAGAGGCTAAAAAAGTATTAGATGAAAATATGCAATATTTTGGATATGGGCATATTAAAACCCCAGAAGATGTAGTGCCACCTGTTACAATAACTTTTTATGCTTTTCATGTGATGGTATTACTTGGAGGTTGGTTTATCTTTTTATTTGCAATAGTGCTTTATCTTGTAACAAAAAAAGATATTAGTGATTATAGAGTATTACTCACAGCTGCTTTATGGTCAATTCCTCTTGGATATATTGCTGCAGAAGCAGGATGGATTGTGGCAGAAGTTGGACGACAACCTTGGGCAATACAAGATCTTATGCCAGTTGGAGTTGCTGCAACAAAAATTGCAACTACAAATGTACAAATAAGTTTTTGGATGTTTGCTTTTCTTTTTACACTTCTTTTAATAGCTGAAATTAAAATTATGACCAAACAGATAAAAATTGGTCCAAATGGAGGACACTAACATGGGATTTGGTAGTTTAGAACTTTTAACATTACAACAATATTGGTGGATCATAATTTCATTACTTGGAGGACTATTTGTATTTATTATGTTTGTTCAAGGGGGACAAACTTTAATAGATCAACTCAGTGAAAATGAGACAGAAAAAACTATGCTAATAAACTCTATAGGTAGAAAGTGGGAGCTTGGATTTACAACTCTTGTACTTTTTGGCGGAGCTTTATTTGCTGCTTTTCCTCTTTTTTATGCTACCAGTTTTGGAGGAGCATATTGGGTATGGTTGGCGATTCTTTTTTGTTTTATTATTCAATCTGTAAGTTATGAATATAGAACAAAACCCAATAACTTTTTAGGGCAAAAAGTGTATGAGTCTTTTTTAAAAATAAACGGTAGTATAGGTGTATTTTTATTAGGGGTTGCAATAAGTACATTTTTTAGTGGAGCAGAATTTATACTTGATTCTAATAACTTCGTTGAATGGCAAAATAGTTTAAGAGGTTTAGAAGCACTACAAAATCCATTGAACTATCTTTTAGGTTTTGCATTAGTATTTTTAAGCAGAATAAGTGGTGCTTTGTATTTTTTAAGTAGTATTGACCATAAACCGATTCAAAAAAAAGCATTTGAATCAATCAAATATAATATGATTTTATTTTTGCTCTTTTTTGTAGCTTTTATGCTTTGGATCCTTTTAAAAGATGGTTATGCAATTGATCCAAATGGTATAGTATTTGTCCAAACAAATAAATATTTTATTAATTTTATCCAGATGCCAATTGTAGCTATATTATTTCTAATCGGCGTTATCATGGTAATCTTTGCAGTATTTAGTGCTATTGTTTATAAAAAGACTTGTTGTATCAAAACAGGAGGTGTAGGAATTGTATTAACCGTGATGGCAATTTTATTAAATGTGGGATTTAATAATACTGCTTATTATCCATCAACAATTGATTTACAAAGCTCTTTAACTATTATGAATAGTTCAGGAAGCCACTACACATTAACCGCGATGAGTTATGCATCGTTAATGGTTCCTTTTGTATTAGCTTATATTGCATATGCTTGGTACTCAATGGATAAAGTAAAAATTACAAAAGATGAGATAGAAGCACCTGATGCTCATAATTATTAGGAGAAATATTATGGAATATTTATATGAAATAGCGTGGTTTAGTTTATGGCCTATAATTATATATTTAGGTTGGAAAATGAGTGTAAAAAATGTATCAATATTTGAGGAGAAATTAAAATGATAGCAATTCCAGTAAAAACGAATAAAGAAAATCCAGCAGTAAGTACACTATTTGGAAAATCAAAATGGTTTGCATTTATAGATGGTGAGAAGATTTCAATAGAAGCAAATGATACTCAAAGTGGTAGAGATGTTGTAGAATATATGAAAAAAAAAGGTGTTAATAGCCTTATTTTTCATCATATGGGCGGAAATCCTTTTATGCTTTTACAAAAAAATAGCATAGAGTGTTTTCATGATGGTGGGGAGAGAATACTTTTACATGATGTTATTAAAAAATTTAAAGAGAATAGTCTAGTAAAAGTAGATGGATCTAATATGGCTGATTATGTAGAACAAGGGAAAATGCATAAAAATAGATCAAACCATCATCATGAACATACAGATCATAAGGGATAAAAATGAGGCTTGTATCTCCAATAAGTGAAGAGAGTGATTTTATCACTTATTAAGTGAAAAATAAGTAGTATACAGCCTTATTATACTATACAAAGGACGTTATTTTGAAGTTTATAATTTCATTCTTTTTGTCAATTTTTTTTCTTACTTCGCTTTATGCTAATCAACAAAATCCATATATTTTACTCCACGATGGGCTTATTGATCAAAGGGCGCAAGATAAAATCTTTCAAATAGGTTCAGAGGTACAATCAAAACTAGGTGTAAAGTTATATGCGTTTATTAAAGAAAACAATGGGATTGATCTGAAGCTTCCTTTTGCACAAAGAAAAAATATGATGCATGAGTACGAGAAACTTGTATCTAAAAATCTTAAAGGGAGTTATGCTCTTTTAATGATTGTGATTGATCAAACACACGCAACTATTGTGATGAGTGATGATCTCAAACAGATTATTGATAAAAGAGATGTTATAGATGATTATGTAACACCAATTTTAGCTTCAAAAGATAAAAATACACTTTTTACAAAAACAAGTGCAGCTATATTAAATGGATATGCACAAATGGCTGATTCTATAGCTAAGAACAAAGGAATTAAACTTGAATCAAGTATGGGAAGTGGAAATAAAACATTTAGTACTATCTGGAAAATGTTTATGTACACAGTTGTATTTGCAGGTATTATCCTTTATGCAATAATTGTATTAAGAGAGAGAAAATATAAAAAGAAGGCACAAAACAATGACGCTTAAAGAAGATAAGAAATTGATGAGAAAAGAGGTTGTATATACTCTTTTTATCTTAAAATTTTTACTTGGAGTTTATTTAATCTATTGGACCATAGCTACAACTTTAAGTTCAGATGTAGGAAAAGACGCAGACCAAGCATTTTTAAACAGTTACCATAATATCGATGACAACTTTAACAGTATGGTTGCTTTTAATCAAAAATTTGAATCAAAATATAATATACGGTTTAGTTTTAACGGTAATGAAATTATAGGACTTAGTATCGATGATGTATTTTTAGCGCAACGTGCGATTCAAGCAAGAGATATAAGAAAAGATATAATTAATGTGGGAAAAAATATTTTTACGATTGAGGTTCAAGATAAGCAGGGTAATGCAGTAGACAATAAAAATGTAAAGCTGTTGGTTACAAAAAATACTACTCATGCAGAAGATGTAAATCTTGAATTTAAAAATGAAAATACAAAAACATTTGATATCGGTTCAATTGGTTATTGGAATATTACCGGAGTGGTAGAAATAGACGGTAATAAAGGCTTTTTTTATATAAAAACCAATGCAAAAAAACAAATTTGATGAAAGACTGTTAGTCCTTCCAACCACAAGAGCGATCAGGGAGTATGTAAGCTCCCATAAATCAACTAATCAATTTTTAGATAAAACAATAACCATAGGGGATTTTTTCTCACGGGTAATTCTCCCTAAAGATTACAAAAAATTTTGTGATCAAAATTTGAGGGTAATTTTTTTAAAACAAGCAATTATCGATAATGAACTCAAAGCTTTAGGTTTTAGCAGTGAACTCAGTACGTTTTTAAAACAAAGTGAATATATTTTTAGATTTTTTAATGAACTTGCCAATGAATATGTGGAGTTTGATTCACTTTTAGCAGCTGATACTTATACCCTTTACAGCGATCATTTGGAGATTTTAAAATCTGTTTATTTACGATATGTTGAGATTTTAGATAAAAACGGTTTTAGCGATAAGATTTTACTTCCAAGTAACTATCAAATCAATGAAGAGTACCTCAAAGAGTTTAGTTCTATTACAATTGAGCTTGAAGGATATCCCAGCCGATTTGAATTTAACGTTTTACAAGATGCCTCCAAACTTTTACCTTTGCATATCAATATCACGATGAACCAATTTAATGGTAAAAATAAAACATTGTTTGAGGATTTGGAAGAGGAGTTGGAGATTGGGTATAGATATAATATCGATCTTACAAATTTAAAAATTATAGATAAAGAACAATTTCATAGGAGAGATCAAAATATAACCCTCTCAAGTGTTACATCTTCCTTGGAGCAGATAGGTTTTATCAAAGAGCAGATTGTATCGATGTGTAATGGTGGAATAGAACCTGAAAAAATAGCTTTAGTGGTTCCCGATGAGAAGATTGTGGAGATGCTGGAACTGTTTGACAATGAACACTATTTTAACTTTGCAATGGGACGTTCGATACGAACAAGCAATATAGTCAAAGTGGTACAGCTTATCAATAAACTCTCCGTAGATCCGGAGCCAAAAGATTTTGTCAAATTTCAATATTTTGGTTTGGATGAGGAAAAGTTTGTATCACTTTTTAAAACTAATTGGAATAAAAACATAGATAAAGAGGTGTTTGATTCAATTATAGAATATCTTTTTAGTTTTGAAACCAACAGTGAGATACTACAAAAACTTGAACAACTTCAAATCTCTTTGGATATTTTACTGTTTAGTACAAATGCAAAAGTGTTTGTAACAGTTAAAGAGTTTATGAAAATCCTTTACAATCAACTTTTACAAATAACTATAGATGACGTAAATGGAGGGAAAATCACTGTTTTAGGGATCCTTGAGACACGTTCCATAGAGTTTGAAGGTGTTATCGTATGTGATTTTAACGATGAAAAAATTCCTAAAAAAAGTGTCAAAGATAAATTTTTATCTACAAAAATAAAACAGCTTGTAAATTTGCCTACGTTACAAGATAGAGAGAATCTACAAAGATATTATTACAAGATGCTTTTTGATAAAGCAAGGAGCGTATCTCTTTGCTATGTTGAAGATGAATCGTCGGTTATGAGTAGATTTATTGTGCAGTTATTCCCAGATTATAAAGAAAAAAAAGTACAAAAAAACTACAAATCTATCCTTTATACCCCCACAAAACTGCAAAGTGCCCGTGAAGATATCGTTTTAGAGATGGATCTTTCCAAGCAAAAATGGTCTGCAACGAGACTCAAAACTTATCTCACTTGTAAAAGAAAATATTATTTTAACTATATAGCGGGTATCAAAGAGCATACTTTATCTTTAAAACCAAAATCTTTTGAAGTGGGAGATATTATCCATAAAGCATTGGAAGCAGCGATAAAAGAGGAGAGTTTAAATGAAACTTTTTTAAGTAATTTCTTTGCAAAGTATCAAAAAAATAATCCTTATTTAACTTTGGAACTTGAGATTTGGAAAAGAAAATTAAATACATTTCTTATGCTTGAAAATCTGCGAAGAGAAAACGGGATAAGTACACAAAGTGTTGAAGAGTCTTTTGAGTGTGAATATAACGGTATTACATTGACAGGTACTATTGATAGAATAGATAAGCTCGGTGACGGTTCAATAGAGATACTTGATTATAAAACATCTTCGGCTTTAAAAATAGATACTCCAAAAACTTATGAAAATAGTACAGATTTTCAACTGGAATTTTACTATTTAGCGAAAAAAGATGAAAATATAGGTGCTGTATCCTACTATGATTTGTTTGAGCTTAAAATTAAAAATGAGACGATGCTAAGCAAAAAGTTAGAGCTTTTAAATAAACATCTGAGTCGTTTATATACGGTTCAAGTTGATTTTAGTTGTACGGAAGATATCAATAGTTGTCAATTTTGTCCGTATAAAATAATTTGTGGCAGAATTTAGTTATAATTTATCACAAAAAGGAGTAGATATGAAAAAATTTATATATATTGTATTAGTAAGTATAGTGTTTTTAGGGTGTGCTAAAAAAGTTGAAGTGGAGATTCCTGCTTATACGACTTTGAATCAAAATACACAGCAAAATATAAAAGTCAATTTTCTGGGAGTATCGGATCAAAGAGGTACGGATATAATATCTACCGTGTATGAGGATGATAAAATTATTGAAGAGTATCCGTTGAGTAATAATCTACAAATTTGGTATCAAGAAGCATTGATACGGGAACTTCAAAACAGTGATATGTATGATATATCACATAGCTCTTTTGTAGATGTAATGGTAAATATCAAAACACTACAAGCAAAACAAAATAAGCTTAGCATGGATAAAAAAAACTTAAAAGTTAAAATCTCTTTGGAGTTGGTAATAAAAAAAGGGACGCAGACTGTAACCTCTACAATTAATATGAATCAGACAAGGTTCAAACCTATTATCTTGGATGCAGGTGGTTTTGAAGATATATTAAGTGAAGCGATGGGCGATTCTGTCTCAAAAACAATAAGTGTATTGATAGAGAAATTGAAAAACTAAGATCATAATGGAACAATATTTAGCATTAAAAGCAAGTGCAGGGAGCGGTAAAACATTTGCTTTAACTATAAGATATATCTCTTTGATGCTTTTAAATGCAAAGCCTTCACAGATACTAACTCTTACATTTACCAATAAAGCAGCGGCTCAGATGAATCAAAGGATTTATGATACACTCAGCGAACTTGGCAGTGATGAAGCGGTACTTGAAGCGATATCCAATGAAACTTTTATCCCAAAAGAGGATATCGTAGAAAAAAAGCAAACACTTATTGAACAGTTTGTATCCAGTGAACTTGCTATTTATACCATAGATAAATTTATCAATAAAATATTAAGAGAATTTAGCGGTTATGTGGGGATAAACGATGATTTTGAGATTAAGTTTGACGATGAGGAACTTTTAATCTATAAGTTTTTAAGTTCACTTGAAAAAGAACAGTTTGATACTCTAATCTCTTTTGCGTATAGTGAGAGTAAAAAGCTTAATTCTATCGTGGAGCTTTTAAAAAATCTAAATTCCAAAAACGAGATACAAGGGAAGCTGAGCGATCTTATCCAAAAAGAGTACAGCTATGAAAGCTATAGTGCGGTAAAGACGACAATTTTAGAAGATGCTTTGGAGATTAAAAGATTTATTATAGACAGTGACCTTTCACAATCAGCCGATAAGGCAGTTGAATTTGACGATATCGACAGCTTATTGGATCGTGGAAAAACGTGGCTTTCTAAAGATAAATTGGGGGAATTTAGCTATTTTAAAAAAGCAACTATCCCCGTTGAACTTGAAGAAAAGTTTAAAAATCTTAAAAAGAACATTTTACTTTATTATCAAATTTCAGAGAGTTTTACGCTTTTTAATCTTTTGGATATTTTTGAGAGCTTTAAAAATTTTAGAGACAACTACAATAAAAAAAGAAATGCCTTGGAATTTGACGATATCACAGCTATAGTATATGAACTTATGGATAAACATATTCAAAGAGATTTTATCTACTTTAGACTGGATACCAAATACAATCATATCTTAATAGACGAGTTTCAAGATACTTCGACTATACAGTTTAAAATCCTTTACCATCTTATTGAAGAGATCATTTCAGGAGACCCTGAAAATTATAAAACATTTTTTTACGTAGGGGATATCAAACAGTCAATTTATAGATTTCGTGGAGGTCAAAAAGAGCTTTTTGACTATGTTGCAAAGCTTTTTTCTCCTACATTGGAAGTGCATTATCTCGATACCAATTATCGAAGTTCAGGGGGTGTAGTAGAGTTTGTCAATAGCACTTTTGCAAATATCCCAAATTTTGAATATGAACATCAAAAAGTTAAATCGGATATAACAGGTTATGTAGAAGTTACAACCGTATCTAACGAAAAAGAAAATATCTATGAAAGTATATACCAAAAAGTGGAGTTTTTATTAAATAGCGGCGTGCATGAAAATCAAATAGCAATCTTGACCTATACCAATAAAGACGTTCTTGAGATATATGAATATCTCAAACAAAAACTCCCTTCACTTTCCCTTGTAACGGAGATGACCTCCAAATTAATCAACCAACCAAATGTCGAAGCATTGATTAACGGGGTAAAATATCTCTATTTTGAAGAAGATATCTATAGAGTCAATTTTAATGCACTAAGAGGAGTAAACTATTCTCAAAAGTTTGAATTTCATACCGATCTATTAAATCAAACACCTGTAGCTATTGTAAAAGAGATGGCGTATTTTTATAAAATAATGGATGATAATGTTTTAAGATTTATCGAAGTTGTACAACAATATTCATCAATAGTTGATTTTATTTACGATATTGATAAAGATGATACGGTTATTGCATCAAACACTATTCAAGGGGTTACGATACTTACTATTTTTAAATCAAAAGGTTTGGAATATGAAAGTGTTATAGTATGTGATAGAATCACAAGAAAAAATCCCGATAGATTACCTTTACTTTTTGATTATAACGGGATAGATATACAAAAAATATATTACAAAAAATCAAAAAGGGAAAATATCGATCCATACTATAAAGAAGCAATAGACAAAGAAAAAAAACTTGTAACGGCAGATGAACTAAATATCTTATATGTAGCCTTAACAAGGGCAAAACATAATATGATAGTTCTTAAAAAAGAGAAAAACAGCAGTTTTGATCTGCTACCGAAAATACAAGACCAAACAAAAGGGGAGCTGTATATCGATCAAAATAACAGCTACTCTGAAAAAAATCTTCGTGAAATATCTTACCAACCGTTACATTTAGGATATCAAGATAAGCAAAGTGAACAAGATGACAACAGTAATCTAAAAGCAAAATATTTTGGACTTGCAACCCACTATTGTCTTGAACTTATGGGAGAGTTTAGTTTGAAATTCTTAGAAAACAGTTTGCTCCTTACACAAAATAAATTTCAAACATTTTTAGAAGCAACCGAGTTTGAAGATATAAAAAAACGTATTACACGGCTTATAGAAAATGAGTATTTTCAATCTTTGATTACGGATGCAAAACTTTATAAAGAAAAATCAATTGTATTTAACGGGGAACATAAGATAATCGATCTTTTGATACAAAAAGAGGATCAATACATTATTATCGATTATAAAACAACAACGGAGCAGATAAAACAGCATATAGCACAAGTTGAACTATATAAAAACGGTATCAAACAAATCACGCAAAATAAAGAGACTAATGGGTATATAGTTTATCTCCACAAAGAGATAATTGATTTTGTCAAAGTGTAATTTTAAATGAAATTATTATATAATATTTTACGTAGCAGCTAAATATTAAAGGAGTAAAAGATTAACCGTTTATATAGTATTTTTACTTCTGAACTTCACTCTGAAGATCCTTTAGTTATCCGAAAGTTGATCCTCATTAATGTCTTTTTTTTAGTGGGAATGGCTGCATTTTTAATATTTGGGTTTATTAATTTTTTTGTTTTAGATAATTATTTTGTATCTGTTCTTGACCTTATTGTATTTATTATATTTTTAGTTGCTTTTTTTACTTTACGAAAAACAAAAGATATAGACAAGGCAGCTAGCTATGGAGTTGGTATTCTTGCTTTATTTATGTTTGCATTTGCTATTGTGGATCATAATCAAAGTTTTGGATTGATTTGGACTATTTTTGTTCCCATTTTTGCTATATCGATGTTTGGGCATAAAAAAGGTTTTTTTATCTCATTAGTTTTTTATGTTATCCTTTTTTCTATATTGTTTTACGGTTTATTTTATTGGGAGAGTGATAATTGGGATATTACGTCTTTTTTAAGATTTGTAGTTGCTTCTATAGTACTGGTTTTTTTAATTTTTTTAACAGAATACTCTTTAAATAGAGTACAAACAAACCTTCATATACTTTCTATAACGGATGCTTTGACATTTTTATGTAATCGAAGAAAGATAGATGAGATGATACAAATAGAATATAATAATTTTAAAAGATATAAGACGGAACTCTCTTTATGCATGTTAGATATTGATAACTTTAAATTGGTAAATGATGTTTTTGGACATGCAGTCGGTGATGAAGTTTTGATTCAGATGGCTGAAATATTTACTAATAATACACGTACAACAGATATTATAGGAAGATGGGGAGGAGAAGAATTTGTTATTATTATGCCCCATACATCATCACAACAAGCACTTAAAACAATAGAAAAACTAAGAGAAAAAATCAATGAACACAAGTTTGATAAAGTAGGTTTTGTAACTTGCAGTTTTGGTATATATACTGCAAGTGAACACACAAAAAATCTTGAAACAATGTTTATAGAAGCAGATAAAAAACTATATGAAGCTAAAAATAGCGGAAAAGACTGTATAGTCGTTTAAAACAAATCAATATAGAGGTACCCTTTGATGACTAAAAGTATGCTATCAAATTTAATAGCATTTTTAATTACATTAGTTGGTTTCATAAGTGAAAATAATATTATTTTTACTATTGGACTTTTTGCACTAAGCGGTTCTATTACAAACTGGATTGCTATCCATATGCTTTTTGAAAAAGTGCCGATGCTTTATGGAAGCGGTGTAGTTGAAAATAGATTTGAGGAGTTTAAAACTTCCATTCATAATTTAATAATGGAGCAGTTTTTTACCAAAGAAAATCTTGAAAAATTTTTCCAAAATGAGTTTAGCAAGGATGATAAACATTTTGACTTTACAAACCTTATCAATTCAACAGATTTTTCTATTGCATTTGAGAGTTTAAAAGCTACCGTAATGGAATCAAAATTCGGCGGAGCCGTTGCTATGTTTGGAGGCGAGAGTGCACTTGATGGGATGAAAGAGCCTTTTGAAGAGAAGATGAAAAAATCAATCAATGAAATAGTTCACACTAATACCTTTCAAACTACACTACAACAAAGCTTTACAAACAGTGATATAAGCGAAGATTTGACACAAAAAATTGAT
The DNA here is from genome assembly GCA_050292155.1 of Arcobacteraceae bacterium. Taxonomy (GTDB): domain Bacteria; phylum Campylobacterota; class Campylobacteria; order Campylobacterales; family Arcobacteraceae; genus JAIOSF01. The sequence goes on along the minus strand of JBNKLC010000057.1, from coordinate 49,092 downwards.
AAAATCGTAATTGAAAGATTAAATGAACTCAATCCAAAAATGGTAAAACAAATTGTTCAAAATATGATAAAAGAACATCTTGGATGGCTTGTGATTTGGGGCGCTGTTTTTGGTGGATTTATCGGGTTTATTGGTTCGGTGGTTTTGGGGTAAATAAAAGAATAATATTGCAAAGTGCAATCTTTTTAAATCAAATTAAATTTTTTTGCTAAAATTTAAAAACTTAGTTTTAAAGGTTTAAAATGAATGCAATAACTGCTAGAGATAAACAAAATTTACAAGATAAAATATACACCATAAGAGGTCAGCAAGTTATGCTTGATAGAGATTTAGCAAAACTTTACCAAGTAGAAACAAAAGTTTTAAATCAATCAGTAAAAAGGAATATTCAAAGACTTCCCAGTGATTTTATGTTTCAATTATCAAAAGAAGAATTTGAAAATTGGAAGTCACAAATTGTGACTTCCAATTCTGATAAAATGGGATTAAGAAAAATGCCATATGTTTTTACTCAAAATGGTATAGCAATGTTATCATCAATATTAAAAAGTAAAATATCTATAGAGGTTAATATTGAAATTATGAGAACATTTACAAAACTAAGAGAATTTGCAGTAAGTTATGGAGATATTATAGATAGATTGGAAAACCTTGAAAAAACAGTAAAAATAGATCAGCAACAGTTAAATTATAATACTGATAAAATAGAAGAGAAACGCAAAGCTGACTAATGTCAGGTTGAGTATCGCAATGCATTCGCGTTATTGCATGAAATTTTAAAAGATACGAAAGAGACAAATAAAAATTTGATAGGGTTTAGACCGATTGAGGGATAAATATACTTTTCTTCTTTTGTGGAAAAGAAGAAACAAGAAAACAAGCTTGTGAAGTTTCCTGTAAAGCCATCAACTGCCTCAGTGGCTTGGCTACCTAAATTTTTATAATATAATTTACTTTCAAATAGAACTCATTAAAAAGGTACATTTAGTATCTTTTCTTTACATTCAAACAGCTATTTGAGGGCTACGCAAATTATATTATAAAAATTTAGCACTTGCGGATGTTGAGATAAGGGGATAAGGACATTTGTTTTTATTTTTTATAACTATGCCATAATCAATACTTAGATAAAATATATACTTTAAAATATGCGATACTAAAAAAGACAAAGATGAATACAAAAGATATAGAATATAACCTACAAAATATTATCAACAATTTTAATGAAGAAGAGTTTATTTACGATTTACTTTTAGCATACGGTATATCTAAGACTTCTATAACAAGATTAAAAAAAGGTGATTTCAATCTATCTAAGAATGAAAATGAGATCCTTTATAAAAAGAAGATATTTTTTAAAGTTGAGGATAGTGATAAGCTTTTAGATACTGTTGATACTTTATCTAAAGATGAATCTATTTTAAAACAACAACCTAGGTTTATGATTGCTACAGACTATAAACATCTTGTAGCAAAAGATTTAAAACTGGGTAAAAACTTAGATATTGAAATAGAGGATTTACCTAAATATTTTGATTTCTTTTTACCTTTAGCAGGCAGTGAGGTTTATAAAGCTAGCAATGATAATAAAGCAGATAGAGATGCTGCTTATAAAATGGCTATACTGTATGATTTATTAAGAGAAGAAAATCCTGAAATTTATAATTGTCAAGAACAGATTCACAATCTTAATATATTTTTATCAAGGTTACTATTTTGTTATTTTGCAGAAGATACGCAAATTTTTAAAGAAGAGAGTATTTTTACAAATACATTAGTGCAACATACACAGGATGATGGTAGAGATACCCATGAGTTTTTAACTCAACTATTTGAAAGGTTAAATACTTTAGATGTAAATGGATTTCCTGAGTATTTAAGAAAATTTGAATATGTAAATGGTGATTTATTTAAAGATACTATTGATATACCTGTATTTACTCTAAAAGCTAGAAAAGTATTGATTGAACTTGGTGAACTTGATTGGAAAGAGATTAATCCTGATATTTTTGGTTCAATGATACAAGCTGTAGTGCAAGATGAGTATAGAAGTGATTTAGGTATGCATTATACATCTGTACCAAATATAAAGAAACTTATTAAGCCACTTTTTTTAGATGAATTATATGAAGAGTTTGAGAAATCAAAAAATAGTGTAAAAAAACTACAAAACTTGATAATTAGAATATCAAAAATCAAATTTTTTGATCCTGCTTGTGGTAGTGGAAATTTTTTAATTATTACATATAAAGAGATTAGAGCTTTAGAGATAGAAATATTAAAACAAATTATTGAGTTAGAACAATCACATTTATTGATTGATAGTGTTATTTCTTTAGAACAGTTTTATGGTATAGAGATAGATGATTTTGCACATGAGATAGCTATACTCTCTCTTTGGTTAGCAGAACACCAAATGAATCAATATTTTGAAGAACAGTTAGAGGGATATACAGATCATAAATCAATTATTCCATTAAAAAAATCGGGGAGTATCATACAAGGAAATGCTACAAGACGAGAGTGGAAAGAAGTTTGTCCTATCATAAAAGATGATGAAATCTATATTATTGGTAACCCACCTTATTTAGGGGCTAGAAATCAAAGAGAAGAACAAAAAAATGATCTACAATTAGTTTTTCAGACAGACTATAAAAGTTTAGACTATGTTGCTGCTTGGTTTTATAAAGGAGCTAATTATATAAATGGAATTAATGCAAAATGTGCTTTTGTATCGACAAATTCTATTTGTCAAGGTCTATTAGTTGCACTAACTTGGAATAGAGTTTTATCAGAAAAAATTGAGATAGATTTTGCATATCAATCTTTTAAGTGGAATAATAATGCAAAAGGTAATGCAGGGGTAACTGTTATTATTGTTGGATTAAGAAATTTAAGTACAAAGCCTAAATATTTATTTATTGATAATTTTAAAAAAATATCAAAAAATATTAATGCCTATCTTTTAGATGCTCAAAATAATTATATAAAAAGTTTATCTAAACCTATTTCATGTTTACAGCCTATGATGAAAGGAAATGCAGCAATTGATGATGGTAATTTTCTTTTTTCGTCAGATGAAGAGGCAAATAGTTTTAAAATAAAATATCCTGAACAATCTTATTTAGTTAGAGAGTTTATTGGTTCATCAGAACTTATTAAAAGTAATAAAAGATATTGCTTATGGTTAAAAGATGCTAAACTAAGTGATATAAATAATAATCCTGAAATATTTGAAAGAGTAAATAAAGTTAAAGCTTTTCGTGAAAAAAGCCCTAAAGCGCAAACTAGAAAATATGCAGAAAAACCAAATCTTTTTATGGAAGATAGACAACCAAATAGTGACTACTTAATGATACCTGTAGTTTCATCAGAAAATAGAGATTATATTCCCATTGGATTTTTAAATAAAGAAGTTATTGCAAACTATTCTTCATTTATATTACCTAATGCGACAGCTTTAGAGTTTGGTATTATACATTCTAGAATGCATAATGTTTGGGTAAAAGCAATTGGTGGTAAAATGAAAACAGATTATAGGTATTCAAATACCCTTTGTTATAACACTTTCCCTTTTCCTGAAATAGATATAAAACAAAAAGAAAATTTAAATCTTTATGCTTTTTCAATATTGGAAATAAGAGCTAAATATCCTAGCAAAACAATGGAATGGCTATATAATCCTAATACTATGCCAACTGGATTAAAAAAAGCTCATTATGAACTTGATATTGCAATAGAAAAATGCTATCGCTTACAACCATTTAAAAATGATACGGAAAGATTAGAGTATCTATTTAAACTTTATGAGGAGATGATAAAAAAAGATACATTATTTCAAAAAGAGAAAAAAACTAAAAAACGAAAAAGTAGTAAGGAATCATAAAATGGGTACATATAAAATATTTTGTGATGAGAGCAATCATTTACAAAAAGATAGTTCAGATTTAATGGTACTAGGTAGTATACAGTGCCCACAAGCGGAAGTAATAAAAGTAAATAAAACTATAAAGTACTTAAAACATAAATATAACTATAATAGAGAACTAAAATGGACAAAACTTTCACTTAATCAAAAAGAGTTTTATGATGAGCTTTTAAGTTTTTTCTTTAGTAGTTTAGCTTTAAGATTTAAAGGAACTTTGGTATTAAATAAAAACCTACTGCAACATGATAGATTTGATTCAACTCATGATGAGTTTTATTATAAGATGTATTATTATACTTTAAGAGATTTTCTTATTCCACAAAATAATTATAAAATCTATTTAGATTATAAAGATTGTTTAGGTGGACAAAGAGCAAAAAAACTGCAAGAAGTTTTTTCAAATCAACATTACGGTCATATTGAACCACAATTTACTATTATACATTCACATGAATCTCAAATATTACAATTGTGTGATTTATTTATAGGTGCGATTGGGTATAAAAATAGAGAGGATATTAGCCATGAAAGTGAGATTAAAAATTATATTGTAGAAGTAATCGAAAAACATATTGGGCATCAACTAGATATTGGTACACCACCTTGGGAGAGTAAATTTAATATTTTTAGATATAGTCCTAGGAATTTTAATGTTTAGTGATAAACTTGATTTAACTACTGTCAGTACTTTGGATGAAATATATGATTTGCTATATAGTTTATTTAAAAGAGACTTTATAGATAATGATACTCATCTAGCAAGTAGTATATATATAAATCCAAATTTTGGTACACCAATAAATGGTAAAGAAGAGATATTTTGGCATGTAGTTACTAGAAAAAATCCAACTACAAGATTAAGAGAGTTTGATGATAATAGAGCTAGTAGGATTGAGTGGATAAAAAAAGCAATAGAGAACCATACCCATGGAGATATTAAATTATTTTATTTCTATGAAAACAATCGCAAAATAAGACTTTATTTATGGGTATATAATCATGACTTTTTAATTATATTACAAAAATTAGGAAATACAGAATCATATATTGTAAGTAGTTTTTATATTGATAATGATAGAAAAAGAGATAAAACACAAAAAAAGTATGATGATTATATTGCTAAATGTGATTCTAGGTTAAATGATTGTGAATGGTTTTGATTTTGGGTTGGGTCGCCTTGTAAGGCCAGACGTCGCCACCTCTTGTATACCAACGGTAACTGAGCAAGATAATTATACAAAAAAAATATTAAAAAAACTATAAAATAGTAAGGAATAAAAAAGATGCCTGATGTAATACATGTAAAATATGGACAAACTGGAAAAAGTAAAAAGACCAATGAATTAGGTATGCGTGAAATGCAAGAAGAGGCATACACAGGAAAAACAGCTCAATATTTACTTTTAAAAGCACCCCCTGCATCTGGAAAATCAAGAGCACTAATGTTTATTGCATTAGATAAACTAGAAAATCAAGGTTTAAATAAAGTTATCGTTGCAGTTCCTGAAAAATCAATTGGCGCATCTTTTGGGACAACAGAACTAAAAAAATATGGTTTCTTTTCTGATTGGACACCTAATCCTAAATATAACCTGTGTACTCCAGGGGAAGAAAAAAGTAAAGTATCTGCATTTTTAGAGTTTTTAGAAAATGATGAAAAGATACTTATTTGTACCCATGCGACTTTTCGTTTTGCTTTTGATGGAATGGATGAAAAAAAGCTAAATAATACACTTGTAGCAATAGATGAGTTTCATCATGTCTCGGCTGATGGGGATAATAGACTTGGAGAAGTTTTAAGAAATATAATGGCTAAGGCAAATGACGCTCATATTGTAGCTATGACGGGCTCATACTTTCGAGGGGATAGTATCCCTGTATTACTTCCTGAAGATGAAGCAAAATTTACTAAGATAACTTATAATTATTATCGACAATTAAATGGGTATGAATATTTAAAATCTTTAGGTATAGGGTATCATTTTTATTCAGGTAGGTATTTTAAAAAACAACCTGATAAAGAGATGTCAGCACTGGCAGAGGTTTTAGATGAAAATAAAAAAACGATTGTTCATATACCTAGTGTAAACTCTGCTGAATCATCAAAAGAAAAATATGAAGAGGTTGGTCATGTAATTGATGTACTTGGTGAGCTTGAATACCAAGATGAGAAAACTGGTGTATTATATGTAAAAAGTGCAAAATCAGGTAAAATTTTAAAAGTTGCAGATTTAGTAAATGATAATACAAAAGCTAGAGATAAAATATCAAGCTATTTAAGAGATATAAAATCAGCAGATGATATTGATATTATTATTGCTCTTGGGATGGCAAAAGAGGGATTTGATTGGCCTTATTGTGAACATGCTTTAACGATAGGTTATAGAGGTTCACTAACTGAAATTATACAAATTATTGGAAGAGCAACAAGAGATAGTGATAATAAAACACATGCACAATTTACAAATCTAATAGCTGCACCTGATGCAGGTGATGATGATGTAAAAGTAGCTGTTAATAACATGTTAAAAGCTATTACCGCATCTTTACTTATGGAGCAAGTTTTAGCACCAAACTTTAACTTTAAACCAAAAGATTTAGGCAATGATGACAAAAATGAGGAAAGTGAAGATAAAACTACAATACGAATAAATGGATTTAAATTACCTACTTCACAAAGAGCAAAAGATATTATTGAATCCGATTTAAATGATTTAAAAGCAAGAATCTTACAAGATGACCAAATGCTTAAAGCGATGCCTGGGAACTTAGAACCTGAAACTATCAATACTGTACTTATACCAAAGATTATAAGAGAGGTTTATCCTGACTTAGAAGATGAAGATGTAGAAGCAGTACGGCAATATGTAGTAGTGGATAGTGTTATTAAAAATGGTACTATTGAAGAGCAAGGAGATAAAAAGTTTATAAGAATGGCGGGAAGTTTTGTAAATATTGATGATATTCATATAGATTTAATAGACCAAGTAAATCCGTTTCAAAAGGCTTTTGAGATATTATCTAAGTCTGTAACTACACAGGTTTTAAAATTGATTGATGAACATATTCAATCTACAAAAATAGAGATGACAGAAGAAGAAGCCATAATCTTATGGCCAAAAATAAAAGAGTGGGTTCAAAGAACTGGTGGAGAAGAACCTAGTTTACAAGCTTTTGACCAAAAAGAGAAAAGAATGGCTGAAGCTTTAGTATTTTTAAGAGAACAAAAAAGGCAAAGAGCATTAAACAATGAATAAAACAACTTTAGATGATATTTTTAGTGATGATAAATTTGGTTTATTAGATGTAAAGCCAAAAATATCAAATGTAAAAACTGAAGATGATAGACTTATAGATGCTTTTGAGGAGATAAATCTCTTTGTAGATAAAAATGCTAGAGAGCCAAGTACATCAAGCATGTCTGAATATGGATTATATGCAAAGCTTAAAAACTTTAGAGAAAATGAAGCAAATAAAAAAGTTTTAAAACCATTTGATAGACATGATTTATTGGGTTATGTGGAGATTGAAGATACTACAATAGATGATATTTTAAATGATGATGATTTAGGACTGCTTGAAACTGATAATGAACTGGATATTTTTAAATATAAACATATCCCTAAAGATGAAGATAGAGCAAAAACAGATTTTGTAGCTAAAAGAAAATCTATGAGTGATAAAGAGTTTGAAAAGTATGAAAAGATGTTTCATCAAGTTCATCAGGAATTAAAAGATGGAAAAAGAAAATTTAAAAAATTTGATAACTTTGAAAAGAACCTTATCATTGGTAATTTCTATATGATAAACGGTGTTCTCTTATATTTGGAATCAGCAGACTTAAAACAAGAAGAATGGGTTCAAAAATCTGGTAATAGAGTAAGAATTGAAGGAAGAACTAGAACAATATTTGAAAATGGAAAGTATAGTAATATGTTATTTCGTTCTTTAGGTAAAGAGATACAAAAGAATGGGAAACTAATAACAAATGTGGATGACAAAATTGATCACAACTTATTTGCTTATGCTGATTCTGTAAAAGAAGAAGATAGAGAAACAGGATGGATTTATGTGCTAAAATCAAAATCTGATAACCCTGAAATATCTAACATCAAAGATTTATATAAAATAGGATTTTCAAGTACATCTGTTGATGAGAGAATAAAAAATGCAAAAAATGAAGCTACTTACTTATTTGCAGATGTTAAAAAAATAGCAACTTATCAAGTATATAATCGAAATGCAGACAAATTAGAAAGTTTACTTCATAGGTTTTTTGGTGAAGCTTGTTTAAATGTTGATTTATTTGATGATAAGGGACAAAGAATCACACCAAGGGAATGGTTTGTAGTTCCTTTTGAAGTAATTGAAGAAGCTATAGAGTTGATTTTGAATGAAACTATTATAAATTATGAATATGATGTAATAAACAAGAAAGTTATAGTAAATAAAAATAAATGATTAAAAAGTGAAAGTAAAAATGTATAAGTTTAGATTTTGTGATAGGTCAAGGCAAAAAAATTTGAGTGATAGGAGTTTACAAATAGTAAATGACTGTTGTGAAAATTTTTTTAACGATGAGATAGTACAAAAGGTAAGCTTATATGAATAAAATATTTAATTATATAAAAAATAATAAGAATTTACAACTCCTAATAGTAGCCGATGAAAAACAGGCTCTGTGTGCTAGAGACTGTGTAAGCTATTTAGGCAAAACTCCTTTTATGCTTAGTGATTTACGGGCAAATTTTGGGGATGATTTACTTTCATTTAGCGAGGAGATTAAAGAGCTTACTTCTACGTTAGAAGATTATCACAACTATAAAAAACAAGATAAGATACTTATCTCTCCTATTAGGACTATTTCGTATCCATTGCCTAACGGGGATTGCTTTGATTCGTTGAGTATCGAGTTTGGGGATACTTTAAACCTTGAAGAGCTAAAAGAGAAGCTTTATAATTGGGGATACTATTTTGTCGATATTGTAAGTGAGCAAGGGGAAGTTTCCATAAGAGGGGATATTGTAGATATTTGTCCGCCCCATGAGGAGTTTGGATATAGGGTTTCGCTTTTTGACGATGAGGTTGAAAGTATTAGAAAGTTTGATATAGAGACGCAAAAATCCGATAAAGAGGAGCTTGAGAGTTTTTCATTATCTGCTTCATTTTTAGCTCTTAGTGAAGAGAAACTTGCACGTATCAATGAAAAGATAGAAGAGTCAAATATCGAGGTATTTGAAAAGGACATTCACTCTTTAGGGTTTTGGTTTTTGGATGATATGGCTTCATACTACTCAAAAGAGCTTCAAGGTGCCATTACAAAAGAGGCACTTGACGAGATAGAAGAGGTGTATATTTTTGAAGAAAAAAGGATAAAAAAAGAGGAGCTTTTATCTACTACGCCGATACTTGAGGATAATACTTACAAGCAAGTTGATATTGCAAATATCAAAGAATTTTTGGAGTTTCATCAAGAAAAGAAAATAACTATCATAAGTTCATCCGAAGCTAAAATAAGATCACACGAACTTGATTTAAACGATTCAAAAATTAACTATAAATTAGATCATCAAATTATAAACCTTGTGAGTGACGATGAAGTTATCCTTTCACTAAATAAACAGATAAAAAGAAAAAGAAAAAAGAAACCAAAAATTGTACTTGATGAACTTCAAAAAGATGATTTTGTGGTACATGAAATTCACGGTATCGGGCAGTTTAAAGGGATTGAACCTGTAACCGTGATGGGGGCAAAAAGAGATTTTGTTATCGTACAATATGCAGGGGAAGACAGGCTTTTAATCCCTGTTGAAAATATAGGGATTATAGATAGATATTTAGCGGATAGCGGTTCGGTTGCCGTTGTTGATAAGCTTGGTAAGGGAAGTTTTGCAAAATTAAAATCTAAAGTAAAAGAGAAACTTTTTGCTATAGCAAACGATATTATAGGACTTGCTGCCAAAAGGGAACTTACAAAGGGTATTTATATAGATACTTCAAAAGAGGAGCTGAAACTTTTTGCCAATCAGGCGGGATTTGAATATACAAAAGACCAAACTAGAAGTGTAAAAGAGCTATTTAGTGATCTCTCTGGCGGTTTAGTGATGGATAGACTTCTAAGCGGAGATGTTGGATTTGGAAAAACAGAGGTTGCTATGAACGGTATTTTAGCAACGTCACTGGGTGGTTTTCAGTCTCTTTTTGTATGTCCTACAACGCTTCTAGCTTCACAACATTTTGAGGGGATTAAAAAAAGGCTTCAGCCTTTTAATATAAAGGTTGCAAAACTTGACGGGCGAACTTCGGCTAAAGATAAAACTGCTATTAAAAAATCTTTGGAAAATGGACAGATTGACCTTGTGGTTGGAACCCATGCACTTTTAGGTGTAAAATGTAAAGATTTGGCTCTTGTGATTATTGATGAGGAGCATAAATTTGGTGTAAAACAAAAAGAGAAACTCAAAGACTTAAGAAGCGATGTTCATATTTTTTCTATGAGTGCTACACCGATTCCAAGAACTTTAAATCTTGCATTATCTAAGGTAAAAGGGATGAGTGCCTTACTTACTCCTCCAAGTGAGAGACTAGGGGTGCGAAGCTTTGTAAAAGAGTATGATGAGAAGCTTATAAAAGAGGTGGTACTAAGGGAGAAGCGTCGTGGTGGTCAGCTTTTTTATATCTATAATAATATTGCTACTATTGAAGCGAAAAAAGATGATTTGCTAGAGATTATGCCCAATTTAAAAATTGCAGTGATGCACTCAAAAATTACCCCTAAACAAAGTGAAGATGCTATTGAGGCTTTTGCAAATGGAGAAATTGATGTACTTCTTGCAACATCTATTGTAGAATCGGGTCTCCATCTTCCAAATGCAAACTCGATTATCATTGACGGTGCAGATAGATTTGGAATTGCTGATCTACATCAACTTAGAGGTCGTGTGGGGCGGGGAAGCAAAGAGGGATTTTGCTACTTTTTGGTTGAAGATAAAAAAACAATCACCAAAGATGCTATTAGAAGACTTTTGGCACTTGAGTCTAACTCATATCTTGGAAGCGGAACCGCATTGGCTCATCAAGATTTAGAGATTAGAGGCGGTGGAAATATTATCGGAGAAGCACAAAGCGGACATATCAAACAAATAGGATACGGATTGTATCTAAAGATGTTGGAAGATGCCATAGCAACTCTTAGCGGAGAGATTAAAGAGGAAACGCAAGAGGTAGATATTAAGCTTAGTATCAGTGCATTTATCTCAAGTGAGTATATAAGTGAAGATAGGGTACGATTAGAACTTTATAGACGTCTTAGTAGATGTGAGTCCAAACAAGAAGTTTTTGAGATACAAGATGAGATGGAAGACAGGTTTGGAAAACTCGATACAGCTACTTCTCAGTTTATAGACCTTATCATTATAAAGTTAAACGCTCTTGGTAAAAATGTAAAAACAATAAGCAATTATGATATGAATATCACGATAGTGTATAATGATGAGAGTAAAAAAGTATTAAAAGCTCCAAGTAGAGACGATGATGACCTGATTAACACAACAATGAAATACCTTACAACTTAAAGGAGGGAAGTATGCATAATATAACCGAGGGAAAAGAGGATTTTAAAGGCTTAATAATCATAGGGCTTACAATGATGATAGTTATTTTATTAGGTGGAGTAGGGTATATTTACAAAACAAAAAAAATTGTTCCTAAAAACAGCATTGCTCCCTCTATTCCAACAACTGAGACAAGTAGCGTTGATAATAATCTACCATCCGATATACAAGAAAACTATATCTTAAAATCAACCCACATACAAGAGCTTCATAAAATAAAAAAAGAAAAAGAGTTATTGGAAAAAGATTTAGAAGATATTATAGATAATACAATACACAGTAATGCAGTAACCGATCATTTACAATTTAAAACATATACTTGTAAAAGTTTTCAAAAAGGTTCTATCGCCGTGCCGCGTTCTTGTGAAAAAAGTTTGTATAAGTTTTTAGATACGTATAAACATAAAGCAAAAAAATTTGAAATCATCGGTATGGTTGATAGATCGGAGTTTAAATTAATTCAAAAAGTAGAAGATGTATACGGTCCTACAGCAGAAGTAAAAGAGATAAAAAAATATGTTCAAATAGGTCTTTCAAGACAACGGGTAATCGAAACTACATGGTTAGCAAAACAGTATCTTCCTAAATATGCGATAATCAATCCCGTGAATTATAATTTATACAACAATGACAAAAGAGGTTTTGTGATAAGAGCGTACTTTTAAATAGAGTATTATGATATACGATGTTGCAATAATAGGAGCAGGTGCCAGCGGTTTGATGGCTGCAAGTTTTTTACAAGATAAAAAAGTTTGTGTAATTGAAAGTAATAACCAAATTGGTGCCAAAATTAAAATCAGCGGTGGCTCTAAATGTAATATAACCAATAAATATCTTCATTTTTCAAAATATCTTGGAAATACTCAAAAGGTTGAAAAGACTTTTAAAAAATTTGATAATCAAGCACTTTTAGAATTTTTAAATAAAAATGGAGTTTTCCCCAAACTAAATGAAAAAATCGTCAAAGGAACATATTTTTGTAAAAGCTCATCCGATGTGATAAATATGTTTAAAAAGCTCACGCAAAAAAGTAAATTTTATTTGGAGCATAAAGTTTATGACGTGGAGTATAGCAACAATATTTTTGAGATAAAAACAGATAAAAGTATCATAAAATCAAAAAAACTGATTGTAGCTTCAGGTGGACTTTCTTATCCATCTTTGGGTGCAAGTGATATTGGCTATAAGATTGCAAAAAAATTTGGACATACTATCAGTAATCTTGATCCTGCTTTGGTAGGATTTACTGTACAAAAAGAGCAGTTTTGGTTCAAGGAGCTTAGCGGATTATCGGTAGATGCAAAGATAAAAATAAACGAAAAAAAGGTTGAAGGGAAAATGCTTTTTACCCATAAAGGATGCAGTGGTCCTGCTATTTTAAGTGCGTCACTTTATTGGAAAAAAGGATTGATAAATATTGATTTTTTACCTCAAAAAGATTCTTATTTACCAAAAAGATTGAGACAAATTGCAAAAGAAAAGAATATAGATTTACAAAACTATTCTTTTGCACCTGCAGGAAACTTTGGATATACAAAAGCTGAAGTTACAAAAGGTGGAATTGCCCTTGAAGAACTTGATGAAAAGTTCCAAAGTAAATCGCAAAAAAATCTTTATTTTATCGGTGAAGTTTTAGATGTGACGGGGGAGCTTGGAGGATATAATTTTCAGTGGGCATTTAGCAGCGGCTATTGTTCAATAACTTAAGTTATTATTATAAATATTTCAGATAAAATAATTTAGAACTTTTAAGTAATTAAATCAAAGGGTAGTGATATGTTTTTTTCAAACAATGCGGCACAAAAAGAGTGTGAAGTTTTAAAACAAAAAATTCAGGAACTTGAAAAACAGATAGAGGATTCTGAAGAACAGTCTAAGCAACAAGTAAGCAACTTAACTCAGGAGATGCAAACCAAAATCACTGCACTTGAAAAAGAAAATGACCGTTTGGAAAAAATTGCTTTATTTAGTACAAATGAGGGGATAGCTGCAATTGATCACATGGGTAACATAATTTTTAGTAATGATCGAATACAACAAAACGTAGAAAATAAATCGGCACTTGCCAATGCAATACAAAATAAAGCAGAGACTATCATTATAGAGGATTGTGAAGCACGATTACAATATCAAGAACACGATGATTTTACTGTTGCTTCTCTAGTAAAAACTTCGGTACATGATAATTCGGATGATGGACTGCTTCATAAACATAATGAAAATATTAATTATTCATTAACAAATACACAAAATGTATATCAAGAGCTTTTATCAGAACTTGATTCTATGGAAAAAGAATCAAAAGATACGGCATCAGGTTCAATCGAAGGGTTAAATTTAACACAAAACATTGTAAACGATACGCAAAATCTTAATAAACAAATTGTAACCGAGAATGAAATTGTAAATTCATTGGTACAAAAAAGTGATGATATAGCAGGGGCAATTGTAGTTATTGATCAAATAGCATTTCAGACCAATATTTTATCTCTTAATGCAGCAGTTGAAGCAGCAACGGCAGGTGAAGCAGGAAAAGGATTTGCCGTTGTTGCACAAGAGGTAAGAAATCTTGCGTCACGATCGGCAGATGCAGCAAAAGAGATTAAAGATGTTGTTGTCTCAATCCAAGAGGAAACGGCACGTATGAAAAAAAGCTCTGACGTTGTTGCAAGTGTTGTTACCCAAACGAAAGAGCGGGTAGAGGTTCTTATAAAATTGATGACACAATTCCAAAAAAATGCGGGACGAAACGTATATGAAGTGGCATCTATCAGCAATAAAATATTTGTAAATTTAGCAAAACTAGACCATGTGATTTATAAAAATAACCTTTATCAACTACTTTTTGGGGAAAGTAACAACTTTAAACCGACTGAACATACTATGTGTAGATTGGGAAAATGGTATAAAGAAGGCTTAGGTAAAGAGGAGTTTAGTACAACAAAATCATACGGTGCACTAGATGCTCCACATGCTACGGTTCATAGAGAAGCAAATGCCTTAGCCCATGAATGTGCAGGAAGTTCAGTAGTATGTTCTAAAAAAACCATTGAAGATAAAATTAATAATATTGAAGAAGCGAGTGAGCATGTTTTTGACGTCTTGGATAAAATGTTAGAAGAAAAAAATGCTCAAGTGATGAAAGTAGCGGCTAAAGATTTATTTGATAAATAAGGAAGAAAAGATGGAAAAAGATATTTATAATATTGCTGTAGTGGATGATGAGAATGAAATTTTAAGTATGCTTCAAAGGTTTTTGAGCAGAAATCCAAAGTTAAATGTTACGACCTACGCAAACCCTGTAGAAGCAGTGCGTTATATTGATAAAGATGTTGATGTTGTACTACTTGATATTATGATGCCGCAAATGAACGGTATCGATGCGTTGGAGAAACTAGTTGAGAAAAACCCTGATCAAAAAGTGATTATGATGACGGCATATTCAACGTTGGATAAGGTTTTAAAGTCGTATAAACAAGGGGCAACACATTATTTGATGAAACCGTTTGATTCCCTGGATTCTGTAGAAAAAAAGATTTTTGAAGTTTTAGAGAACTAAGTAACTTAGCGTAGATGGCACTAAAATATCGTTTATTTTTATCGTATCTTTTTTTTGCTGTTTGTATTGCTTCTTGTACAACTTATTTTAACTTACATATCGAACAAAGTTCCAAGGGGACTTTACATTTTTATATTATAGTATTTTTACTTGTCGTATTGATATCGGGAGTATTGGCCACGTTTTTCTCAAAACGGATTATTACACTTTCCGAGAGTTTAAAAAGTAAAAATATTACATTGCACCAAGAAATCAAACAAAAAACAGATCAACTTGATAAATCTTTAAAACTTATCGATAAATATATCATACGTTCCAAAACAGATACAAAGGGCATTATTACTGAGGCGAGTGAAGCATTTTGTGATATTTCAGGTTATACGAAAGAGGAGCTTATCGGCAAACCGCACTCAATTGTAAGACATCCCGATATGGAAAGTAAAACATTTCAAATTATGTGGGATGTGATAAAGTCCGGAAAAACATGGCATGGCATCATACAAAATAAAACAAAAAGCGGCGATAGCTATTGGGTAAATGCCTATATTGAACCGGATTTTGATATAGATGGAAATATCCAAGGCTATATGGCAATTAGACATAATATTACCAGTGAAATTTTACTTGAATCTCAAATGAGAAAAAATAAAGCAATCATCAATTTTGCAAATAGTGCGATCGGTACCATTGATTTTGAGGGTAATTTTCTTACGGTTAATAGTGGCTATACAAAGTTATTCGGTTATACAAAAGAGGAGTTTAAAAAGAAAAACTGTTTGGATATGACAGCTCCACAGGAGCAAGAGAAGGTAAAAGAAATATTACTCCAAGCTCAAGAATTAGGTATAGTTTCCCATTTTGAAAAAATATGCGTCGATAAGTACGGGAATGAAATTCATGTGGATATCTCTTTAAATAAGCTCCCCGATAATAAAAGTTTTGTAATTGTAGTAAACTCTTTAGAGGACAAAAGAAAGCTTGAACAGATCAATACCTCTTTGGCAAAGCAGGTTGAACAAGAGGTAGAGAAAAATATGCTACAACTTGAAGTGATTCAAAACGAGCAATTAAAACACGCAAAGCTTAATTCGATAGGATTGATGGCAGCAGGGATTATTCATGAGATAAATACCCCTTTAACATATATAAAAGGGAACTTGGAGATGTTTACTTTTGATATAGAAGAACTTCCACCTGGTCCTTTAAAAAGAGATATTCAAGAAGATTTGAAAAATATTGACGAGGGGATTATCAGGATCGAAAATATTATCAAATCTATGAGAGAATTTTCCGAGATATCAAGTGAAGTAAAACAGGTAGAAAATATTTATGAGACTTTAATAACCTCTTTAACCGTATTGCATAATACGGCAAAGCAGATAAGTAATATCTATATCAACGGAAAACAATTTAATTCCCAACTTGATAGAGAAGAATTTGAATATTTAAGTGAAGTGCAAAAACAAAGGATAGAGCAGGTTTGGATTGTAATTATCAATAATGCTTTAGATGAATTGATTAAAATGGATGATTATGAGAATAGAAAACTTGAAATTTTTATTTCGTCAAATGAACAAAATATTATCGTGAAATTTAAAGATAATGCGGGGGGAATTGATCTTGAAATTTTACCGAAAATATTTGAACCGTTGATTAGTACAAAGCAAAGCGGCGGTATTGGAATAGGCTTGAATGTGGCTAAAAAAATAATTGAAGATCAAGATGGCGAGATTTTAGCATATAATGACGACGAGGGTGCAATTTTTGAAGTGATATTACCTCTTTCTCATAGTGGTAAAGATAATTTTATCTCATAAGGGTTATATTTGAAAATAGGATTTATAGGGGATATTGTAGGAAGACCCGGTCGTAAAATCGTAAAATCAAAACTATCTGCTCTTAAGCTTAAAGAGCAGATTGATTTTGTTATTGCAAATGGGGAAAATGCAAGTCACGGTTTTGGACTTACTATTAAAAATGCCAGTGAACTTTTTAATTGTGGTATTGATTTAATAACAGGCGGCAATCATATCTGGGATAAGAAAAAAGATATTTTAACATTGCTTGAGACTAAACCCGTATTAAGACCCGATAATTATCCAAAAGAGGTTCCTGGAAGCGGAGTTAAAATACAAGTAATAGGCGATGAAAAACTGGCAATTATCAACCTTATGGGAATATATACTATGCCTCAAGTGCTTAATCCTTTTACCCATATTTTGGAACTTATTGAAAAACTTCAAAAAGATGATATAAAGCATATCTTTGTAGATTTTCATGCAGAAGTAACTTCGGAAAAAAGGGTTTTGATGCAATTGCTTAAAGGAAAAGTAAGTGCAATATGCGGAACCCACACCCATGTAGGAACCGATGACCTTGAGATAGAACAGGGTACTTTTTACATAACAGATGTAGGCTTAACGGGATGTAGGGACAATGTTATAGGGATGGATAGTAAAATTCCTATTCAAAAAGCATTGACGGGAATTGGGGGACATTTTGACGTTCCAAATAGCTGTAAGTCAATTATGCAGATGGTAGTGGTAGATATTGATGATAATGGCAAAGCGGTAGATGGATATAAAATAAAACTATACGATGATCGCGAACCGATAACAACTCAAGCTGTTATAAACTAGATACAATTAAAAATTAGATAGAATGGAACTTTATTAAACTATCAAGGAACGTTTTATGATAATTATTCCCCAAACAAAAGGTGGAGTGGGTAAATCTACCGTTGCTATGCAGGTTATTGCACCGTATCTTTACAAAAAACACGGAAAACCTGTTACGTATATAGAGATAGATGACGAGAACAACGATTCAAGAAGTTTTACCAGAACACAAATTGTAAACAAAAAGATGTTAAACACCAACAATATTACCCAGCTTGACGAGATGATATTAATGGATGACAATCATGAAGTGATTGTCGATGTAGGGGGAAATAAGACTTCTACATTGGTATTGGATGAGATTGCAAAAGTGGGTTCTTTTAGCAATGTTAAATGGATTGTCCCTATGGGGGACGGAGAGCTTGACGGTAAAAATGCAATTGCTACGATGAAAAAGCTTCGTAAAATCGAGCGAAATTCGACGGACAATCTCTTCTTTGCATTAAATCGTGCCATCTCTGCCGAACAAGATTATCTTGAAGAGCAGTTTATCAACTTTTTTGGGCATAAATATCTTGGAAGTGATTCTACAATTACCGATTTTGTAGAAGATCCAAAATATTTTGCCGTAAAAAACGATAAGATTATTACTATGAGCAGGTATCTTGGAAGTACCGTTTGGGAGATGGCACACAATAACACCGATTTTGCGGCAAAAGCAGTTGAAGCAAAAGAAAAAGGGGACAGAGAAGCTGCTTTGAAGTATCTTTTTTTTAGAAGACTGCAAACTGAAGCAAAAGATTATGTGCTCGGTTCGCTTAACGGTATATTTTGTACACTTGACAAGTGGATTACGATTAAAAGTAAAAAGTAGTTTATTATGAGTGATATGAGTTTTAAACAAGCAAAAGAGCTAACGGAACAGTTTGAACTAGCTGAACTTACTTTATCACAAACAATTAAAAAATTTGACAAAGCGACACAAAGCTTTGAACAAAGTTTGGTACAACAAGAAAAGATTTTAAAACACCAGCCGGAAATGGATAATAAAATTGTGATTATGAAAGTAATTGTCGGCGTGAATATAGGATTTGTTTTAGGACTAATAGTAGCAAAATTTATAATGTAGGATAACAATTGGCAGAAGAACACAGGGATAATCAAGAAGATATCGTAAAAATGTTTAACGAGATTGCTAAAACGTATGATTTAGCAAACAGAATTTTAAGTATGGGTGTAGATAAAACTTGGAGAAGAGCAGCTTGTAATTTTGCATATACCTTGTATGGAAAAAATCATTTAAGCAGAATAGTAGATGTGGCATGTGGAACAGGCGATTTGATGATCGATTGGGAAAATATAGCTAAATCAAACGGCATAGAGGTAGATGATATTGTTGGAGTTGATCCAAGTGTGGGGATGATGGAAGTAGGAAAAACAAAAATACCCCATAGAAATTTTATCGAAGCGGGAGCCGAGGATATGCCCCTAGAAAATGAGAGTGCGGACTTTATCTCAATCTCTTATGGAATTAGAAACGTGGTAAAAAGAAAAGAGGGGTTAAAAGAGTTTGCAAGGGTGCTCAAAAGTGGGGGACTTTGTATTATTTTAGAGTTTACCAAAAACGACAAAGATGATATTCCAGCCAAAATTACAAAATTTTATATGAATAACCTTATGCCCCATATCGGTGGAATGATATCTAAAAATAAAGATGCATATACATATCTGCCAGAATCAATTGAAAATTTTATTACGACTGAGCAGATGTGTGAAGAATTGCGTGAAGTTGGATTGGAGCCTATTTTTGTAAAGGGATACTCATTGGATATGAGTACAACATTTATTGCTAGAAAGATCTAATGAATTCGCCAATTTCGGTTAGTGTATTAAATGAACAAATAAAAGGTTTATTGGAAACAACATTTGTCAGTGTTTATGTAGAGGGAGAAGTATCAAATTTAACCTATCATAATTCAGGGCATATCTATTTTTCTATAAAAGATGATAAATCCACAATCTCTTGTGTAATGTTTCGAGGTAATGCTTCAAAATTAAAGTTTCGTTTGGAAGTTGGACAAAAAATAGTTATAAGCGGGAGCATAACTGTTTATACTCCAAGGGGAAATTACCAATTGCTTTGTTCAAAGATTGAGCCAAGCGGGGTGGGAGCTTTAGCTTTAGCCTATGACCAGCTTAAAACCAAACTTCAAATCAAAGGCTATTTTGATAAAAATATTAAAAAACCGCTTCCAAAATTTGTAAAAAATATATTTGTGGTCACTTCAAATACGGGTGCTGCTATTGAAGATATGAAAAAAGTTTTAGCTCATAGATACCCTCTTGCTACAATGTTTTTAATACCTGCATTGGTTCAAGGAGAAGGGGCAAAAGAATCGATTGTAAAAGCTATAAAAATTGCAGATGCTTATGCAAAAGATTACGATGATTCTATTATTATTGTAGGACGTGGAGGAGGAAGTATAGAAGACCTTTGGGCTTTTAACGAAGAGATGGTAGCAGATGTTATTTTTGAGGCGCAAACACCAATTATAAGTGCGGTCGGGCATGAGAGTGATTTTGTGATAAGTGATTTTGTAGCTGATATAAGAGCCAGTACCCCTTCAAATGCAATAGAGATAGCAACTCCGGATATCAATGAGCTTCAAATTTATCTTGATAGTTTATTTAACGATTTTACATCAAAATTTAAAACAATACTATTTCAAAAAGAACAGGTACTCAATAGTGTTTTTAAAAGTTTTGAACAACATTCTTTTCAAAAAAAATTATCAATGGTCGATAGTGATATTTTACACCTAAAAAAGCAATTCAATACCCTTTTTATGCAGTTATTAAATAACAATGAAAAAAAATTAAATTTTCTTCTTCAAAATTTTCAAGCCAATAATCCTTCAAAAAAGGATAAAAAGGGTTTCGTACAACTTACAAAAAATAATAAAATAGTTTCTATAAAAGATTTGCAAGAGGAGGATTTGATCACATTGCAAAGTTCTTATTGTTTAGTAAGCTGTAAAGTTTTATCAAAAAAGCTTATTAACAATTAAGAAAAAAAATAATAAAATCAGGTATATTTTATAAAAAGGCATAGAAGATGAAAAGTCAAACATTAACAGGAGCTATAGGTATCCGTGTATTTGTTGTTGCGGTGTTTTTTTTGATTATTGCTATCATTATTTCAGCGGTTATCATGAATGATATCGAATCTGAAGTATATGCAAGTGAAAAAGAAAATATTCAACATCTTGTGCGGGAAAAAGTTACTGCCAAACAAACGGCAGGGATTACAAATGCAGTATCGATTTCTCAAAACTCCTCTATCATCAAAGCTTTGCAACTCAACGACAGGGAATTAGCAATTAAAGCGTTAGAACATATATCATCTGCGATGAAAAAAGGAACGCCTTTTAAAAACATCAAAGTACATGTTCACGATAAAGATGTTCACTCTTTTGTGCGAAGTTGGAAATTAAGTAAATTTGGAGATGACTTAACTTCATTTAGAGCTACAATCAATAAAGTAAAAGAGACAAAACAAACACTTTCGGCAGTTGAAGTGGGAAGAGCAGGACTTGTTCTTAGAGGTTTGTCTCCTATTATAAGTAACGGCGAGTATCTTGGATCTTTAGAGTTTATTATGGGATATAATTCTATTGTAAAAAGTTTTGCGAAAAGGGGAAAACCACTTTTAGTTTTGATGGATGAGAAATTTAAAAGAGGGAATGCCCTGACTAATGAAAAAAAAGTACAAAACTATTTAATATCTCAAAAAGTGATAGACAAAAAATTTAAAAAAGCTGTGGAAAATTTGGATTTTAAAAAGTTAAAATCTGAAGGAACTTATTTGGATGAGCAATATTTTTACTCTTATGTACCTATAAAAGATCTTAACGGTAAAGAAATAGGTATTTATCTTATTGGAGAAGATATTGAAGTTATCAATGAAATTATAAATCATTCAAGTAATATTGTTAAGCTGTTTATTACAGTAATTATTATTATGATTATTGCACTGGTTATTGTAACCAATTTTGTTGTGCGATCTATCGTAACAAGTGGAATAAATAAATTTGATCAACAATTTAAAAAGTTTTTGGATTTTGCAAATTTTAGGACGAATAGATATATACCGTTAGAGGTAACCGGCAGTGATGAGATATCTCAAATGATTGAATCATTGAATGAAACAGCGATAGAAGTTGCTCATCAGTTGCAAGATGATATGAAAGTACTTGGAGAAATTACTATTACAACAGATAAAGTTGAGCAAGGAATTTATCAATGTAGAATCCATTCAACAACCAAAAATCCGATGATTCAAACACTTTCAACTACTATTAATAAAATGATCGATGCAATTGATAGAGATATGAATGAATTAAGATCTGTACTAAAAGCTTATACAAGTGATGATTTTACTCAGTCAATTACAGTTCCAAGCACCATTAAAGAAGATATGTTAAAAGTTATGGAGCGTGTGAATCAACTAGGAGAATCTCTCTCAAAAAGTGCAAAACAAAATCTTAGTAACGGACAACACCTAGAAGCAAATGCAGCGACAATGACAGAAAGTGTAACAAACTTGGCAAATAAAGCAAACCAACAAGCAGCTTCTTTGGAAGAGACGGCAGCTGCTGTTGAAGAGATTACCTCTATTACAAGGAATAATGCAAATAATGCGGTAAAAATGTCTGAACTTGGAAATCAAGTTAAATCAGAAGTAACCAATGGTATGAACATGGCAAATAAAACGTCAAATGCTATGGACGAGATAAATGAACAAGTAGGTGCAATTAGCGAAGCAATTATGGTTATTGATCAAATCGCGTTTCAGACAAATATTTTATCTCTAAATGCAGCAGTTGAAGCAGCAACCGCAGGGGAAGCAGGAAAAGGATTTGCAGTAGTTGCACAAGAGGTTAGAAATCTAGCTGCAAGAAGTGCAGAAGCGGCAAATGAGATTAAAGCAATAGTAGAAACTGCAAGAGATAAGGCAAATGAAGGGAAAAACGTATCTGATGAGATGATAGGTGGATATGAATCGTTAAATAAAAATTTTAATGAAACAATCCAATTAATTCAAAATGTAAGTGAAGCATCCAAGGAGCAGATGACGGGAATTGAGCAAATCAACGATGCAGTGTCTACATTGGATAAAGTAACACAAGAAAATGCAGCTGAGGCAAATTCGGTTGCAGGGATTGCAAGTGAAGTATCTACTTTGGCGAATAGTTTAGTTGCAGACGCAGAGTCTAAAAAGTTTTAAGTAAAGGAGCTTGATATGTCAGCAGGAGAAGAAACAGTACTAAGCGATAATGCTTTTTTGGTAAGTGAGACCGATGAAAAAGGTATTATTAGATTTGCTAATGATGACTTTTGTAAAATAGCGGGGTATGAGCTTGATGAATTGATGGGGCATCCCCATAATATAGTAAGACACAGTGATATGCCAAAAGTGGCATTTAAATCGTTGTGGGATACGGTACAAGCGGGTAATGTATGGACAGGTTACGTAAAAAATGCAACCAAATCTGGTGGCTATTACTGGGTATTTGCTACCGTATATCCATTTAAATCGTGTGACGGTTCAAAAGGTTATTTAAGTTGTAGAAGAAAACCAAGTCGTGAAGAGATTGAAGAGTATGAAGCTTTATACAAAGAGTGGAAAAGCAAAGAAAATTGACAAATAGTCTCATATAAGTGGTAAAATTGCTCTTAAAGTTATGGAATAATTAATATTTAATAGTTATTTGTATATCATATAGTTAATAAAAGATAGGGGAAACCGATGGAAAAAGATATTAAGCAATATGGAAATATAAGTTCTGATGAATATATGACTTTTATACTTGGAGAGATGAAGTATGCCGTTGAATTACCAAAGATTAGAGAGATATTAACATATCCTGATCTAATCACTACATTGCCTAATACTTCCGAGTGGGTAAAGGGACTTATTAATTTAAGAGGTGAAGTTGTGCCTATTTTGGATATAAGAATTAAATTTAATACCGGTGAAGCAAAATATGATGAAAATACGGCAGTGATTGCCGTAATTACCGATGATAATCGAATGTTGGGACTTGTTGTAGACAAAGTTGATGATGTTCAAAGATTGGATTCTGCTTCTCTGTATCCAGTTTCGGACATGGGTTCAGGGATTCCACCCAAATATTTAAAGGGTTTTGTAAGACTTGAAAACAATCAAATGTTGGTAATTATGGATGTTGAAACAGTTGTCCATAAAAAAGAGTTAAGAAACTAATAAATTTATTATCGTAGTTGTAACAGTATCTGATGGAGATCGGATGTATTTGTTACAACACTTTTCTCACTGTGAAAAGTAAATCCCCAATTTACTAAAATATTATCGATAGCAGCTGCTTTTGCAGCTCTTTTGTCTTTGTGACTATCTCCTATTAAAATTGCTTTTGAGTTATCTATATTAAAGTGTTCAAGTGTATGGAGAAGCATATCTGGATGTGGTTTTGATCGCTCCACACAAGTGGCTCCCACTATAAGATCAAAATGACAATCAATCCCTAAATGTTCTATCATTTTGAGTGCAAAATCTCTTGAAGCATTTGTTGCAACTGAGAGTATAAAATATTGTGATAGTGATTTTAGCATATCCTCAATCCCCTCATACAAAACAATATCACTAATGCAATGCTTGTCATAATACTCGCTAAATAGTGCAGTTTGTTCATCAGTAAATTCAGTTGTACCATAAAAAAATTCAGAAGAGTTAATATCTGGATTGTTAATTTGTTCCAACATGATATGTTTCTCAATAGGTTCTAATCCAAGGTTAGAGCGTACAAAATTAATAGTATTGGTTATAACATTACCACTATTAATAAGTGTACCATCCATATCAAAGATAATAAGTTCTTTTTTTCCCATAAATTATAATCCTGAAAATAGTGAAGCTTTTTGTGGAGAACCAAGAGAAAGTTCTATTTGAAGAAGGAGCTTACGATTAGTAAATGACTGATGAAAATAGGGCTTTATCGCAGTGTTATCTGCGAAAAGCTTCA
This sequence comes from Arcobacteraceae bacterium, assembly GCA_050292155.1. Taxonomy (GTDB): domain Bacteria; phylum Campylobacterota; class Campylobacteria; order Campylobacterales; family Arcobacteraceae; genus JAIOSF01. Next base: position 24,313 of record JBNKLC010000057.1, on the reverse strand, counting down.
CTATTTTACTTTTTCTAGGTATTCACCGGTTCTGGTATCGCATTTGATCACATCGCCTTCAACAATATGAAAAGGGATTTGTACAACTGCACCGGACTCAATAGTAGCAGGTTTTTTCCCACCTTGAGAATCCCCTTTAAAGTTAGGCGGTGTTTCAACCACTTTCATCTCAACTACCATAGGAGGTTCAACCGTAATAGCTTCCCCTTTATAAAACATCATATCAACGTTCATCCCGTCGATAATCCATTTTTCGGTTTCACCAACTTGATCTGGCGTAAGACCAATTTGATCATAGGTATCTACATCCATAAATTGAAGCATCTCACCATCATCATATAAAAATTGCATTGTTTTTTGCTGAAGATCAGGTACTTCACACTTATCTCCGGCGTGAAAAGTTTTCTCAATAGTTTTACCGTTTAAAAAGTTTCTTATTTTACATCTTACAAATGCAGCACCTTTCCCGGGTTTTACATGTTGGTATTCGGTAATTCTATAAGGGATTCCATCAAGTTCAATTTTTAGACCTTTTTTAAGTTCGCTCATTCCAATTGCCATCTATCTCTCCAAAATTAAATTTGTGCATAAGCAACAGACCGTGCTGCTTCTAAATTTTCTAGTTTTTTTAATGTTTCATTGGAAACATTTTCATCCACGAGGATAACTGCCAATGCACCGTTTTTACTTCTTCCTAGTCTAAAATCGGCTATATTGATCCCATCATCGCCTAAAACTTTTCCAACATTTCCAACGACTCCCGGAACATCAGAGTTTGTAAAAAGAATCATTTTACCGCTTGGTTCAATATCCATCAAATAATCGTTTATTTTGATAATTCTTTGAACTTCCTCATCAAAAATTGTCCCGCTTGTCATATTTACACCGTGATTTGTAGTAACTTTAACACTTACTTGGTTTTTAAAAGCACTTGTATTTGAATGCTCACTTGTTTCAACCTTGATACCTCTTTCTTTTGCTACAAAAGAGGCATTAACGTAGTTGATTTTTTCATTGCTTAACGAATGGGTTAAAGCTCCCACAACTGCAAAAGTAGATAAACTTTCAAGGTATTCTGCTATCTCCCCTTCCGCTTCAACTTTAATCGACTCAATTACCGATTTATCCATTTGTGCCAGTAAATAACCCATCTTTTGGGTAAGCTCTAAATACGGTTTTACAAATGAAGGTATTTTCGTCTCATCAATAGGAAGGTTGAGTGCATGAGGATAACTAATTCCTTTTGCAGATTTAATCGCATTGTTTGCAGCTTGGGTAGCAATTTTATATTGTGATTCAACCGTATTTGCTCCAAGATGTGCCGTAACTGTTACATTGTCAAGGTCTAATAAAGGGTGATCGGTTGCAGGTTCTTTGTTAAATACATCAATCCCTGCCATAGCAATTTTCCCTGATTTAAGGTTGTGATAGAGAGCTTCTTCGTTATATAGTCCACCTCTTGCACAGTTGATTAAGATAACACCGTCTTTCATCTTTGCAATCTCATTTTCCCCTATCATATCAATAGTTTCACTATTTTTAGGTGTATGGATAGTGATAATATCGCAAGCTAAAATATCTTCAAAGTTTTCGGTATATTCAATACCGAGGTCAGTTGCCTTTGAAGCCGGAATGTATGGGTCGTACGTTACCACATCCATCTCAAAAGATTTTGCTCTTAGTGCAACCCTATGACCGATATTTCCAAAACCTATCACTCCAAGCTTTTTTCCATAAAGCTCTTGTCCGTACCAATCTTCTCTTTTCCAGATCCGTTGATCTTTTAATTGTCCATGGGCATAAGGCATCTTTCTCATACAGCTAAGCATATGAGTCATAGTAAGTTCAGTTGCGGCAATAGTATTGGCAGTTGGAACATTCATAGCAATAACACCACGTTTAGAACAACCGTCCATATCTACGTTGTCGTAACCGACTCCTGCTCTTACAACCGCTTTTAGGTTTTTTGCAGCATTTAAAAATTTTTCATCCACATCTGTTGAACTTCTTGTTATACATACATCTGCATCCGTTATTTGATCTAAAAGGGCAGTTTTATCTATATCTGCAGCGTATATATAATTTATCTCTGTACAGTTTTTTAGTATTTCAAGTCCACTTTCATGGATATGGTCACACACTACTACTGTAGGTTTACTCATCTTATTCTCCATCTAATATGTTTATTTTAATTGCCCTGCTAAGGCATCGCCTAAAGTCATAGATGTGTCGTCATTTACAGAATCAAGCATTGCTCTTTCTTTTTGTGAAGCAAGTCTTTTAACCGATAATCTTACTCTATTTTTTTGTTTGTCTATGTTTACCACAACAGCTTCAATCTCGTCTCCAACTTGAATCTCTTCTTGACCCTCTTCTGGTTTTAAAAGGTCTTCCTTTCTAATAAGTCCGTCAAGATTATCGTCAAGTTTTACAAAAATACCAAAATCTTTAATATCTTTTACGGTAGATTTGATAATATCGCCGTTTTTATGCTCTTTGTCAAATTTTTGTGCAGGAGAGTCTTGTAAAGATTTTACACTTAAAGAGATATTTTCTTTTGCAGTATCTATTTTGATGATTTTTACTTCAACTTCATCACCTTTTTTATAGATATCTTTACATTTTGAACCGTTATCCCATGAAGCTTCTTCATTATGTAGTAATCCATCTACTGTTCCAAGATTGATAAATGCACCAAAATCTGTTAATGTAGCAACAGTTCCTGTTAATACATCGCCCACTTTATGCTCTTTTACAAAAGATTGGAAAGGTTTTGGTTGCAATGCTTTAAGAGATACTCTTAATCTTCTTTTATCACAATCAAGGTCAATAACTTCAACATTGATCTCTTGACCAAGTTCAAGGTAGTCTTTTGGATTTTTAACGTTTTTATCCCAAGAGATTTCAGAGATATGTAATAATCCCTCAATATCATTTCCAAGATCAACAAATGCTCCATAAGACTCAAAGTTAGATACTGTTACCGTAATTGTATCTCCAACCTCTAAAGCATCTCTCATCTCATCCCATGGATTTGGAAGAGCATCTTTAATAGAAAGTGAAAGATGCCCTTTTTCTTTATCATAAGATTTGATTACAACTTGAACCGTATCCCCTTCTTTGTAATAGCTTGAAGGATTTACTGGACCTTTATAGCTGATTTCGTTATAATTAACTAAACCATCAATTCCACCCATATCTACAAACATACCGTAACTTGTGATTTTTTTAACGGTACCCTCTTTAGGTTCATTGTTTTCCATAAGTTCGGTTATTTTTGATTCTTTGTTCTTTTGTGACTCTTCGATAAGTTTTTTTCTTGAGATCACAACGCTTCCGGTATCTTTTTTCGCTTTTAAAACAACAGCTTTTACTTTCTTTCCAACTGCACCGTGAGCTTTTAAATACCCTTGAGCCATCGGCATAAAGTATTCCATACCTTCACTGTCTTGTACCACAAAACCAGCTTTTGGTTTTACTGAAATTACCGTACCTTCTACGATTAAATTTTCAGGCTCTTCCCCATGTTCTTCTACAAACTTTTCAAATTTTTCTTGTAGAATAACTTTTTTATGTGAGATACCAGGACGTTCTCCTCTACTTGAAGTGATCATCACTTTGATTGTATCGCCTACGCTGTAAGTGGTATCTTCACCGCTAACTTCCGATTTGTAAAGTTTACCTTCACTTTTTTGACCGACGTCAACTAAAAAATGATCATCCCCCTCTTCAACAATAACACCGTCTACAATGGTGTTTTTTTCCGTGTTTCGTTCGCTTTGCTCTAATAATGTTGCGAAGTCTTCACCTTCAATTTCAAAATCTTCAAATTTCATCTGATTGCCTACCCTTTTATTTTAAATGGTGGATATTATACCTAAGGTTAGCTTAACATAGTATGCTGAATAAACAAAGATAAGGAAGAAGTTGTAATTAAGTTATATATTTTGAATTTTATCGACAACTAAGTTGATAATCCAATCAGGAGTTGAAGCACCTGCAGTTACACCGCAAAGTTTTTTGTTTTTGAACCATTTTAAGTCAATCTCTTCAACATCTTCGATTAAATAGCTGTCATTACAGTTTTCTTTAGAGATATAAAGAAGTTGTTTTGTATTGGAAGAGTTTTTCCCGCCGATTACGATCATAATATCTACCTCTTTTGAAAGTTCCCTTGCTGCATCTTGATTTTCAAAAGTTGCATCGCAGATTGTATTAAAAACACGAACCTCTTTGTTGTAAGGGATAAGTGCATTAACAATTTCTAAATATTTTTCTTTTTTTCTTGTTGTTTGTGCTACGGTTGCAATTTTATCGTATTTGAAAGTTATTCCATCAAGTTCACCCGGTTCAAGGATTACGTGAACGTCATCTTCGGCATAACTTTTTACACCTTTAACCTCGGGATGATTTACATCTCCAAAAATCAAGATACTGTATCCCTCTTTTGACATATTTTTAACAATTTGTTGAGGAGTAGTAACAAACGGGCAGGTTGCATTGATAACTTTTGCATCCTTTTGTTTCAGTTCACTGAGGTGATTTTTTGGAATACCGTGGGTTCTTATAATAACCGTATCGTTTTGTTTCACGTCATCCATCTTTGCATACAAGCCTACGTTGTAATCTTTTTTTAATCTATTAATCTCTTTTTGATTATGGATAAGTGGACCCATAGTAGCGGAGTTTGTATATTTTTGGGCAATATCGATTGCTCTTTTTACCCCAAAGCAAAAACCATACGATGATGCTAGTTTTACTTTCATTTAGTCTCTAAGGGATTTTAGTATTTCAACAAAGTTAGGAAATGAAGTTTCTATACACTGTGTATCCTCGATCTCCATACCGCAAACTAATCCTGCAATTGCAAAACTCATGGCGATTCTATGATCCCCGCAAGAATCAATGGCTGCTTTTTGCAATGTTGCATTACCTTTTATCTCGTAACCGTCTTCAAATTCTTTGTATTCTACACCGCAAAGTTTGAGATTATTAACAACACTTGCAATCCTATCACTCTCTTTTACCCGTAGCTCTTTTGCATTTTTTACAATACTTTTCCCATTTGCAATTGCCATTGCAATTGAAAGAGCAGGAAGCTCATCAATCAGCCAAGCAATATTTTTTTCAATAACAACACCGTGCAGTTTATTATGCTCAACAATAATATCTCCAATCGGTTCATAGATATTTTCAGTTTCAATAAATTCAACTTTTGCACCCATTTGTTGTAAAATTTTATATGCTTCTATTCGTGTTGGATTAAGCGTAAGATTTTTTAGTGTTACTTTTGCATTTGGGATCATTGCAGCAGCTACCGCAAAGAAAAAAGCACTTGAAGGATCTGTAGGAACCGTTAAATTTAATGGTTTTAACGGTTTTGTTAGAGGATGAATCTCTATCCACCCATCTTCATTGGTTTGAATATGTGCACCCATACCATTTAACATTCGCTCAGTATGGTCACGGCTAAGTAAATCCTCTTTATAATAGGAGATTGTATCACTTTGAATCCCTGCTAAAATCAGTGCAGATTTTACTTGTGCAGAATCTATAGGACTGTGGTATTTAAAAGATTTAAGCTTTGTTCCTCGTATATGAAGCGGAGCTTTATTTCCATCTTCACGTCCATCTATTTTTGCCCCAATTTCTCTTAAGGGATTTGCCACTCTTTTCATAGGACGATTGCGTAAATATTTATCTCCTGTTAGGACAAAACTTCCCTCTATTCCACTTAAAAGCCCTGCATAAAGCCGCATACCGGTTCCTGCATTTCCACAATCAAGTATATCATCTGGTTCGGTAAGTTTATCCGGCGGAGTGATAATGATAGTTTCCCCGTCATCGTTAATTTTTGCCCCCAATTTTTCTGCAATTTTGAGTGAGTCCATCGTATCTTCTCCACGAAGGAAGTTTTTGATAGTTGAAGGTTTATCACTCAAAAGAGAAAACATTGCACATCTATGTGATATTGATTTATCACTGCTAATAGTATCTATAACAATATCAAAATTTTTTTGAAGCGGTGATACGGTTAAATTTTCCATTATCTTAATTCCAGTCCTAAATTGGTTGTAAGTTTTGTTAAAATTTTATCCATAATTTCATTGATCTCATCTTCTGTAAATGTTTTTTCATCCGATTGTAAAATAAAACTAATTGTAAGACTTTCATTGTCTCCAAGAGATTCATCGTTATAAATATCAACCAAGTGAAACTGTTTGATTTCATTGATATTTAATGAAGCGATAGCTTTTTTTATCTCTTTATATTCCATCGATTGAGGTGCAACTACACTTAAATCTCTACGTGAACTTTGAAATTTAGAGATTGACGAAGCAAAGATAATCTCATTTTTTAAACACTCTTCGGATATTTCACAGATAAAAGTATCGGTTGAAATATCAAAATCATTTGCTGCCGTTGGATGGAGTTTATAGATACAACCGATCTCTTTGCCTTTTAAAATTATAGTTGCATTTTGGTAAGGATGGATAAAATTATGGGCTATTTTTTTCATCGGTTCAAGTTCAAAACTCCCTACAATATTTGAAATTTTTTCTGCAAAAGTAAAAAAGTCGATATTGTCGGGTTTTGCACCGTTGCTTACAGTAGGATTTTCACTTTCTCCACTAAAAACAAATCCTATTCTTTTTGATTCATTTCGACTTTTATCAAAAACAACACCGCTCTCAAAAAGGGCAATTTTTTTAAATCCAAGTTTCACGTTATGTTCTACTGCTTGGATAAGATTAAGCGCTAAAGTTGTTCTAAATGTATTGAGTTCATTGACAATTGGATTTAAAATATCGTATTTTTTAAATACGGTTGGAAAGTTGTATTTTTCCAATAATTCTTTATTTGTAAAAAGATAAGTGATAGTTTCAAAAAAACCTTCCGAAACAGCTTTTATTCTAAGGGTATTTTTTAAAGTAATAGCATTGGAAGTTGTATTTGAATTATTAAACTCCCCGATCAATAAAGGTTTAGATTCTATTTTGTCAATACCGATGATTCTTACAATCTCTTCAGTAATATCTGCTACATTACAAATATCATGTCTAAAAGTAGGAACGGTTATATTCATAGATTCTTGTGAATTTTGTTTTACAAAAAAACCAAGTGAAGTTAAAATCTGAATAATTTTTGTAATCTCAATTTCTTGACCAATAATTTTATTAATTTGTTCAAGACTAACGGTTATGGTATTTGGTTCAATATCATTGATAAATTTTTTACTTCCGTTAAAAGTTGTTGCTCCATTTTGGGAAAATAGAGTCATGGCAGTATCGATACCAAATTCTAAGTTTGGTTCACTTCCCCTTGAGGCTCTGTAGTAAACTTCAGCCGTTTTTTTATCATTATCGAAAACTTTTTGTGCCAATTTTTCAGGGTTTGTATAACTTGCTTCAATGATAACTTCATCACTTGTTTGCGTAAAAGTACCCGCATCAACTCCAATAGTACTTAAAAGTACCTCTCCCGTTACCGTATCAAAACCGTTTTTATCGGGCTTAATTGTAAGGGAAACTATATCTTCATTGTGTTGCGTAGCAGAGTTTTTACTATAAGCGTTGAGTAAAACACCGGTTGCATGGGTTGCATAAGCGATAATAGATTGTATATCATTAACTTTAAGTTGTTCTACCGTTGCAGTTCTTAATTGATATAAAAGAGGTAATTGGAGGTTTTCAATATTCACCGCTTTATAGATTAAATGAGATTCGCAAGAGGTATCATAAACGACGTCAAAAACTTGACCAATTCCCATATTATTTGAGTTTGTCTCAGGATCGATATTTTTCATTGAAAGATTAAAGTATGTTGCAAGTTCTCTGGCAACTCCATAAATACTTAAACAATCTCCTCTATTAGCGGTTAGTTCAATCTCTATCGTTTCATCATTGATAAGGCTGTATTCATTAAGCTCTTTCCCGACAATAAGTTCCCCTATAGATTGGTCAAGTTCTAAGATACCGTCATTGATTTTCGGTAAGCCAATCTCTGTAGAGCTACAAATCATACCGTTTGATTGTACCCCTCTTAGTTTCGCTTTTTTGATTTTAAAATCTTCCCCTAAAATTGCTCCAACAGTTGCTACAGGAACATATTGTCCCTCTTTTACATTTTTTGCACCGCATACGATCTGTTCTATTTTATCGCCGATATTTACTTGACAGACATTCAGCTTATCTGCATCGGGATGTTTTTCGCAAGATTCAACATGACCGATAACAACACCGTTAGGGATTAAAAATCTGTGGGTACTATCAACTTCAAGACCAACCGAGTTTAATGCCGCACATATTGTAGGAGTGCTAAGTTTTGATATATCGATATATTCTTGTATCCATTTTCTTGTAACTATCATTTAAATTGTCCTAATAATCTAATATCACTTTCAAATAAAGACCGCAAATCTCCAATTTTATGAATAAGCATTGCAAACCGCTCAATTCCTAAACCAAAGGCATAACCGCTTACATTTTCATAACCTACTGCTGCAAATACATTTTGATCGACTATTCCACACCCTAAAACTTCCAGCCAACCTGTACGTGAGCAAACTCTACATCCATGGTTTTTCCCAGTATGTTCATCTTTACAAAAAATACAGCTGATATCAACCTCTGCACTTGGTTCGGTAAATGGGAAAAATGAAGGTCTAAACCGCACTTCTACATCTCCAAACATATGGTGTAAAAACTCCTCCATCACAAATTTTAAATTTGCAAATGAAACTACACCTTCATCCTCGACGACAAGTCCTTCTATTTGGTGGAACATAGGAGTGTGTGTAAGGTCAAAATCTTTTCTAAAAACAGCTCCCGGAGCTATCATTCTAATCGGTGGTTTTTGTGTCATCATAGTTCTAATTTGCACGGGAGAAGTATGGGTTCTAAGAACTGCTCCATCGTGACAGTAAAAGGTGTCTTGCATATCACGTGCGGGGTGGTATTTAGGGAGATTCAATGCTTCAAAATTGTGGAAATCATCTTCAACCAAAGGACCTTCTTCTACACTAAAATTTAAATTTTGAAAGTATGTAGTGATTCTATCCATGGTATATGCAACGGGATGGTGTGCACCTGTGTTTTCATTCGGGCTAAATTGAGTGACGTCTATTTTTTCATTTTCAAGTTGTTTTTGTAACTCCCTGACCATCAAAATTGTTTTTTGATTCTCTAAAGCCTCTGAAATTTCAGCTTTTTGCTTGTTTAAATTTGCAGCAAATGCTTTTTTCTCTTCATTTGGGATACTTTTCATTTTAGCAAATTCAAGTGTTAAAATACCTTTTTTACCAAGTATATCTACCCGTAAATTTTCAAGTTCTTCCAAAGAGACACTGTTATTGATTTTTTCTATCCATTCTTGCAAATGTTACTCCTAAATCTGAATCATTTTTTATTTTATGATTCTTGATAAGTTGGGGATTATACTTAAAGATTTATTATAGTTTGGTTATACTTGTAAAATAACATAAAATTATATAAATTTATTAGGAGCAAATATGTGTATTTTTTGTAAGATAATTGAAGGAGATATTCCAAATAAAACAGTGTTGGAAAATGAAAATTTTTTGGCTTTTGAAGATATAAATCCACAAGCAAAAATCCATGTACTTATTATTCCAAAAGTTCATCTCCAATCATTTAATGAAATGACACCCAATATTATGGCAGATATGACGACATTTATTCAAGAAGTTGCTTTAACGCTTGGAGTTAAAAGTGACGGATATAGGTTGATTACGAATATTGGGCAAAACGGTGGTCAAGAGGTTGGGCATATCCATTTTCATCTATTAGCAGGGGAGCAGTTGGGAGCACTTGTATAGATAAAATACCAGATGAGGTATGTTTCTCCAAACAATTTTAAAAAATATCTTTTTTTATTCTTGTTTGGATATCTATTTTATCATAAGGTGTAAAATCTTTATTTTTGTATTGTTCTATTGCTACACGTCCTATCATAGCAGCATTGTCGCTACAATATTGAAGTTCACTTAATAATAAAGGTGCATCATACTTTTTGCAAAGTGCAGTTAGATTTTTCCGTAAAAGTAAGTTTGCACTTGCACCTCCGACTATGGCAAATTTTTTAGGGGGATGGGTCTTAAAATATTTTTTTAATTTCATCATAATATGTTCTGCGGCTGTTTTTTGAAAAGAGGCACAGATATTATTAATGGTTGTAGGTTGTAGATTATAGGTTGTAGGGGTTTCTTTTTCGATAGCGAGGCGAACGGAATTTTTTAATCCACTGTAGCTAAAAGCTATATCTGGACTTTGTCTTAGAGGAATCGGAAAATTATAAGCCGTATCATCTCCATCTTTTGCATACTTTTCAACAATAGGACCACCGGGATACCCAAGCCCTAACATTTTGGCAACTTTATCAAAACTTTCTCCAAAACTGTCATCTATACTTTGTCCTATGATTTGAATCTCATTTAAACTTTTTGCTTCTAAAAGCTGTGTATGACCGCCTGAGACTAAAAGTATGGTACAGGGTAATTGCTCCTCTTTTTCAATAAAAAGCGAATAGATATGTCCTTTTAAATGATTGACTGCAATGAGCGGAAGCTTTAAAGATATTGCCAAAGCTTTTGCCATAGTTACACCTTCTGTGAGTGTAACGCTAAGTCCGGGAGCATTGGTAACTGCTATTGCTTTTAAATCTCCAAAGTACGGTTCACACTGCTCTAAAATTTGAGGCAGTGCTTTAGCATGGAGTCTTGCTGCCAGTTCGGGTACTACACCACCGTATTCACTATGCTCTAATTCTTGAGATATTTTTTTATGAAAAATAAGTTTATTGCTTTTTATCTCCGTGATAGCAATTGAACTATCATCACAGCTTGATTCAATGCTCAGTATCATTGTTTACTCTCTTTTGTGAGCCAATCGACTGCACAAGACAACTCTCCATAGCCACTATCAGCGTTTATATGTCCTGCATCTTCAAGTATTTTAAGACCAATATTAAGTTCACTTCCAAGTTCAATAGCTTCTTCTACGCTTATATAAGGATCATTGGTACTGCTTACCATAATAATCTCTTTTGCTTTTAAATCTTTTGGCACTGGATATGGAAAAAATGTTTCAAGTTCTTTAATCTCGCAATTTTTGCTTACAGGAGCTACAAGCATTAGTTTTTCAACGGGTAAAATATTATATTTTTCTACAAAATGAAACCATAGTATATTAGCCAAGGAGTGGCAGATGACGATATCTGGATGAAAGTGTTCAAACTCTTTTTTTAAAAATTCAAGCCATTCGTCTAAATTTGGAAAATTTTTATCGTGAATTTCCGGAAAAGAGATGGTATAGTTTTTTTTTATAAGTTCACCGGCAACCCATGCTTGCCAGTGGGGATAATTACTTCCTCCCCAGCCATGTAAAACAAGTACCTTTTTACTCAATTCATTGTCCTTATTTGCAGTATTTGTATATTGTAAAAGATAAGATTAAATCGTTGAAATTAGATAAAACAATCTTTTGAAGGCTTATTATAACATATTAAAATCAACTCAAGAGAGTTTATTGAAAAGTTCTAAAATGTTTTTTATACAAAGATTTTATAATCTATAAAGTTAAATATGGAATTTTTATATTCAAAGTACTCCAATTCACTAAGATCAATAGTATTATTCTCTAACATTTGGACTAAATTATTAAAATTAGAGATATGTTCTTTTGTTCTATTAACACTATATTCGGTTGCAGTTGCCGTAGTCATTAAAAATGCCCAGTCGCTGCTTTGTGCCAAAAGAAGCTCCCTGGACATTTGGTTCAGAGTTCTAATTGTATTAAATTCTGTCGTATTTTCGTAATTTTTTGCAAAAGAACACATCGTATCTGCCATTTGATGCAGATGTCTATATATCCAAGCATTCCCACCGTTGAGCCATACGTCGTAGTAGCCTTTGTCTCCCCATGATGAAGGGTTTGGATTAACCATTTGGTTTTGAGGATACATATGAAGATAATCAATAGGTGTGATCGCTTTAAGTACACCATGTTCATCTATTTGCTTGAAAAGATTATATAAAAACTCCGATCCTTCAAACCACCAATGCCCGAATAATTCTGCATCGTACGGGGAGACTACCATTGGTGTTCTCTCCATCAACGAAGAGAGATATTCTACTTGTTTTTCTCTATTATAGTGAAAATCTTTTGCATGTTCGATTGTTTTTTCTTTTGCGGTTTGGGGATTATAAACCTCTTTATAATTAGTTTTACCTGTTATTTTATAGTATTTAAAACCTGTAAAAACTCTTGCACCATCTGGATTTATATAGGGTCTTATATATTCAAAATCCAAATCATAACCTATATCTCTATAAAAATCTCTATAGTTAAAATCTCCGGGGTACCCCTCTTTAGAACTCCAAACTTGTTTGGAAGACTCGCTATCTCTTCCAAAAGCAGCAATCGAATGTGGAGTATAAATAGGAGTATAAACACCGTTTAGTGCCGTAGGTTTGCCGTAAACCAAAGCATGAGAATCGACAATAAAAAATTCAATACCGTTATTTTTTAATATCTCATCAAGCCCGTCATAGTATGCACACTCCGGCAGCCAAATACCCCTCGGCTGTCTGTTAAAGTGTTTTTTATGGGATTGAACGGCTACTTCTATCTGTACTTCTACAGCTTTTTCATTGACGCTTAGAAGTGGGAGAAAACCATGGGTTGCACCGCAAGTTATAATTTCAATATTTCCTTTATCGTAAAAATAGCGGTACCCGTTTAATACGTTTGATTGTAAAAATTCATTAAAAAAGCTTTCTATTTCAATAAAAAGCTTTCTGTAAAAAAAAGCTATATCACAAAATTCGTTACATTCAAGTGTTCTTTGAACCTCTTTTTCTCCCAGTTCAATTTGTCTTTCAAGATATTTTTGATATTTATCCATAAGATGTTTATCGTCAAGCATTTCTGCAAGAGGAGGGGTAATAGATATAGTAAGTTTAAAATTTACATTTTCCTCTTCAAGCTGTTTGAGTTTTTTAAGTAGTGGAATATAGCATTCAGTTATCGCTTCAAACAGCCAGTGTTCTTCTAAAAAATTATCATATTCAGGATGTTTCACAAAAGGAAGGTGTGAATGAAGTATCGGGATCCAGTAGCCTTTAACCATTTGTATTCTCCTTATGAAAAATAGAAGAACTTAATCGTTCTTCATCGATTTTACTAAATTGTTTTAACCTTTGTGTCTCTTCAACATATTTTGCGGAAGAAACACCGAGGGTAAAGTGCTGCATAGTGGAGCGTATTATCTCAGTCCATCCTTTTTCTTTTTTAATCCAAACTTCATTATGTAGTGCAGGGTAATGAAGTTGTGTGGAAAATGTATGAATCACATTAGATCTAAGAAGTTCTATAAATTTATTGTCTCTTATAAAGCCCATTTTTATATATATATCATTGTCTTCAAATAAGTGATTCATAAAAAATTCACCTAATCCAAAATTAGACGTAAATTGATAAAGGGAGTTTTGTTTTAAATCTTCTACTATAAATAGAAGGCTTTCTTTTTGGAGGTTAAGGTTGTGATTATGAAGTAAACTATCGGAAATTTCCCAATATATATAATATGTAGAGGTATTGACAGGAAGAAGCCTTAAATAATTTTTATTGTAGCTATCCGGTATCGTTACATTGCTTTTTTCTTTTGTAGTCTCACACGCCATTGTATCTATAGTGTGTGAAGTACTTGAAAAATCATTTTCAATTTCAATACTCTTTAATGATATGGTTTGTTCTTCTTGAAGCATCTATTTCTCTCCTCTTTATCTAAAACACAACCATTGCAATAAAAAATTACAATATAGTAACAACGAGGTAACGTCATAGTCACAATGTAGTATCAATATAGTATCAAATACAATGCCTACTGCTTCAAAATATCAAGACAAATTTTCAAAAAAGCTTATTATTTTTAGTAATTGTTACTTTATGATACATATTTGGAGTAAAAAATATAGTTTTAAAATTGTTTTGTCTTCTTGAAGCATAAATATAAATAGATGTATTGAGAACAATTTGATAAGTAAGGCAAGAACAAAATAGCTATTTTAATTTAAAAAATTAAGTTAATATTAAGAGTAGTTATGATCGAAATTAATAATTTTTAGATTTATTCAATTGTCTAATTTTGATCTAGTTTTTCAATTCCTGGAAGTATTTTCCCCTCTAGTAGTTCTAAACTTGCTCCGCCGCCTGTTGAGATAAAAGAGAAATTTTCTTTCTCTCCTGCCTTATCGGCCGCATTTGCGGTATCTCCACCCCCTACGATGCTAAAAGCATAAGTATCGGCTATCGCATGGGCTATTCTAAAGGTACCTTTTGAGAACATATCAATCTCAAATATCCCCATTGGACCGTTCCAAATGATGGTATTTGATAAACCGATAGCCTCTTCAAACAGTTTTACCGTCGCAGGTCCGATATCAACTGATTTAAAGCTCTCAAGAAGATCTTGAACAGGTACTATTTTTGTATCGACAGGATGTTCTATACTATCTGTTATTACTACATCTACAGGGAGATAGATATGTACGCCGTTTTGTTTTGCTTTATCTAAAATATTAAGAGCTTCCTCTATATAGTCGGTTTCAACCAACGAATTTTGCATATCGTATCCCAAAGCTTTTAAAAAAGTATTACTCATCGCTCCGCCGATAATGATTTTGTCTACTTTTGGGATAATATTTTGAATTAGTTGTATTTTAGAAGAGACTTTTGCTCCACCTAGAACGAGCATAATTGGTTTGATAGGATTAAAAAGTGCTTTTGCAAAAGCTTCAATCTCATTTTTTAAAAGAAATCCCGCTACACTGGTTTTTGTAAACTGGGCAACTCCATAAGTGGAACAATGTTTTCTATGGCTTGTACCAAAGGCATCGTTTACATAGATATCACACAACTTGGCTAAATTTTTGGAAAGATTTTCGTCGTTAGCTGTTTCTTCTTTATAAAATCTTATGTTTTCCAACATAACTATATTTTGCGTTTGGTCTGAATTGATATAGTCGATTTTTTCATGGAAGTCGTCGATCAGTTCAACTTCTTTTTCCAAAAGTCTTTTTAACCTTTTTACTACAGGTTTCAAGGAGTATTGTTCATTTTTCTCCCCTTTAGGACGCCCAAGGTGTGTGACCAATATGATTTTTTTTGCACCGTGGTCAATGCAATGGTTGATGGTTGCCAACGAGGCTTTGATTCTACTATCATCGGTAATATTTTGGTGTGAATCCATAGGAACGTTAAAATCAACCCTGATAAGAACTCTTTTATTTTCAACATCTATATTTTTAAGATTATTGACTTTTTGCATAATTTCAATATTTGAAAGCATTTGGTTCTCCTACTCTTTTTCATTTTTATACATTTTATAATAATATTCATGCGCCATTCTTCCCGAATCAAATGCGGGAATAATATTGGTAATAGATTGTTTCATCATCTCAACCCATTTTTTGTCATTTTCATAGTAAAGAGGTATAATCTTATGTTCTAGTATATCCATAAGATTTTTATTATCTATCTCATCTTGTTCTTCAATAGATAATCCCCTAGCCACGGCAGGAATCGTAAAACCATTTACATCTTCTATACAAAATTCGGGATGCCAACCATCGGGCATAGATACGTTAATAGCACCATTCATCGCAGCACTCATACCGCTTGTACCACTCGCTTCTCTTGTTATCCTTGGGGTATTGAGCCAAATATCGGCACCTTGCTTTAGGAGCATAGAGAGACTTAATTCATAACCTACCAAAACCGCAATATTTTTATAATCTTTACTGATAAAATTGAGTTCATTAAAAATATTAATTGCGCCACTGTCAAAGGGATAGGGTTTCCCTGCCCATATTATTTGAACCGGATATTCCGTATCGGTAATCATCTTTTTGAATCTTTCAAAATCGTATTTGAGCAGACCGGGTCTTTTATATTCTGCAAATCGCCGTGCCCATACTATAGTAAGAGCTTCAGGATCAAACATTTTTCCGGTTTGATTTGAAACCTCAAGAAAGAGCATTCTTTTAAGATGTTTTTTTCTTGCTTCAATTTCAAAATCTTCATGTTCATCCAGTGCTTTAAGGAGTGCTTTATCTGCCCAATATTTTCTATTTTGGGCATTTGTAATAGAGGTAATATCACATGTCCCTTCAATATCTTTCCACATCCTATTTGCAACTTCGCCGTGCATTTTTGAAACTGCATTGGCAATTTTTGAAATTTTTAAAGCTCCTATAGTAAGATTGAACATATCATTTTCAATCCCTAGCATTGTTTTAATATCTTGAACTGAAATACCGTTAAAAAAGCCCATTTTATAAAGTTTATGGATATTATGCTCTTCATTTCCCGCTTTTTCGGGAGTATGGGTAGTAAATACAACTTTTTGCCTTACAATCGATAAATCTTTGTATTTTGATAAAAGTTCAAAAGCCAAAGGGAGGGAGTGCCCTTCATTCATATGGTAAATATCAACATCACGCTGTAAAGCCTCAAGTACTTTAGCACCGCCGATACCCAAAACAATCTCTTGGGCTATTCTTGTTTCATTATTTGTATCATATAATTTATGGGTAATGGTTCTTGATAGATAATCATTTCCATCAATATCTGTACTTAGAAGGATAAGAGGAGCCGTACCGAAGAGTTCACTTGGTACCAAATAGGCTTTTACTTGTACCTGTTTGGAGTTTATCTGTACCGATACCGTAACATGAAGGTCTTCTAAAAAATAGTATCTTTTTTTTCTAAATACCACTTTTAAATTTCTATCTTCATCCCTGCCTTGATCATAATAACCGTAGCCCCATAATATACCTACGCCGATTATATTTTGTTTCAAATCATAAGCACTTCTCATGTGGGAACCGGCAAGAAATCCAAGACCTCCCGAATAAATTTTCAATGCTTGATGAATTGCAAACTCCATTGAAAAATAAGCAACGCTTGTAGAATACTTTTCATCTATCGGGTATGTGTGTAGTTGATTCATTTTAGTCTCCAAATAAAAGTTTGGCTCCCTCTAAAGAGCCGTTTTTGTTTTCACTTAATACCATTTTCGGTGTTTTTCTGATTTCATTAAAAGGAATTTTGGTAAATTCCTTTTTAAGAGTAGTTAAAAGATCGGGATTATTTTTCATTACACTACCTCCAAAAATAAAAAGATCGGGATCGAAAAGAGTTGTAAGGGTAAAGATTGCATGAAATAAACCATCCAAAAAATTATCGTAAATATTAATATCTTTTGTTGTTCTTAGTGCTGTTAAAGTAATATCTTTTGTATTAAGATTCAAATATTCACTCCACCTTTTTAAGGCATTTCCGCTTGTGGTAAGCTCCAAGCAATCATCTCTGCCGCAACCACACTTAAAAGGGGTGGTGCGAAACGGGATATGCCCTATTTCTCCTGCAAGGTTATTTTTCCCGTGAAGAAGTTTTCCTTCATGGATAATGGCTCCGCCAAATCCTGTTCCTATATAAAAAACGACGGCAGTTTTATATTCTTCATATATTTTGCTTTCATATAATGCCGCACAATGAAGATCATTTTCAATTTTTAATTCCACAGGGTATTTCTCTTCAACTATTTTTTTTATATCAATATTTTTTAGAGCCGTGTTTGGGGAGGAGAGTATTTTCCCATCATTAACTTGACCCGCAAAAGAGATAGCAATTTTTTTGATTGGATGATATTGAAGCATTTCATCGATAAAACTAAGAATATCCGTTTCCCGTGTTTTGTGTGATTCTATCTTCTTGTGGTCAAGTTGATATCGGAAGTTTGTTCCTCCCATATCGATATAAAGGTTCATTGTTTATCCTTTTTATTTATAAAGATTAATATACACGGTTGCGGAATGTTTCCACGAATTATCGACTGCCATATTATGTTTTGAGATCATTTCAAGTTTTTCTTTGTTTGTATACAAAGAGAGAGCTTTGCTTACGGAGTGGAGAAACCAAAAAAGATTATGTTCTTGAAATGAAATCCCCACACCGGCAACTGTTTCTAGTTTTTCAATATTGGTAAAATCGGTAACGGTATCTTGTAAACCTCCTATTTTAGATACGATTGGAAGGGTTCCGTAACGCATGGCGATCATCTGATTTAATCCACACGGCTCAAATATCGAGGGCATCAGTAAAAAGTCTGCACCGGCATAAAGCTTTCTAGCAAGTGGTTCATCATAACCTACATATATTCGTATATTATCATAAAATTTTGCAGCTTTTGAAAACCTATAGTTATAAGAATTTTCTCCATTCCCAAGGATTATAAAATTTGCTTCAAGGTCTTTAAAAAGATTTAGTGCATCCAATATCAAATCGACACCTTTTTGTTTGGTAAATCTTCCAATAAATATAAATAGAGGTTTAGTTTCCCCCTCAAGGTTAAACTCTTTTAATAGTTTTGTTTTATTCAAGGTTTTGTTTTTATATGTTTTTAAATCAAAATTTTGATAGATATTTTGATCGGTTTTAGGATTGAAAATTTCATTGCTGATACCGTTTAATATGCCGACAAGTTTATAGTTGTTTCTTTTTAAGGTATCTTCTAATCCATGTCCGTACAAAGGGGTTTGAATCTCTTCAGCATAGCTGTGGCTTACGGCGGTAATTTGATCACTGAAAAAAATCCCACCTTTTAAAAGGTTTACTTTATCAAAATGTTCAACACCTTCAAATTTAAAACATCTCTCCCAGTCTATCTCCAACTCATCCATAAGAGATTTGTTAAATATCCCTTGATAAGCCAGATTGTGAATAGTGAGTATGATCTTTTGATCAAGGTTGTATTTTGTTTTTGCAAGAATTGAAACCAGTGCAGTCTGCCAATCGTTAAGATGGATAGTGCTGATTGAGAGTTTCATTCTTACCATAGTTTCTAAAATAGCATAACAAAACAGTCCAAACCGCAGTCCATTATCTCCAAAATCGCCGTATGCATCGCTATAGAGTCCCGTTCTGCCGCATAGTATAGGATTGTAAACAAAAAGCTCCTCTTTGCAATTTTCTTTGTAAAATATATCAAATTGGTGTCTAATGCCCCATAATTGATAACCAAACGTCAATCCGGCGTAAACAATATTAAACTTTTCACGATCGATGAAGTCGTATAAAGGGAGGATTGTATATACTTTTTTATATTCTCTTAAGGCTTCCGGTAAAGAGTGGGCAACGTCGGCTAAGCCGCCGCTTTTTGCATAAGGAAACATCTCACTCGCCGCAAATAATATTCCCATTATAATTCCTTATATGATTTTGCCGCGGTTTCGGGCATCACAACATTTACAAAGATATCAGAATCAAGCTCAAAACCGGCTATATTGTAAATTCTCGGTATGATATTGATATGGAATCTATAATAATCTTTCGTATCATGATTATAATTTAAATAAGGGGTATTTTTAAATAACATATTAAAAGGGACATCCCCTAATGCATTGTAAAATTTTGAATAAAATTCTTTTAAAATATCACTGAGTGCAGAGATATCGTTTGCGGTGCATTCTTGCAGAGAGCTTAGTGCTTTCTTTGCAACAATTTTTGCTTCAAAAGGAAACTTTGAAGCATAGGGGCAATATGCAATAAACTCCGTATTTTCACATATTATCCCTTTTTCATAGGTTTGCTCTTCGTATACCATATCATCAAGCAAGGCTCTTTTATGTTTTTTGTAATATGTTTGTTTGAGGCTAATCTCCTCTGATAACTGTTTTGGTATAAACGGTAGACCGATAAGTTGGGTGTGTGCGTGTTCCATCGATGCACCGGCATCTTTCCCATGGTTTTTAAAAATTGATAGATGGGCTAGTCTTGAGTCTTGTTTTAAATTGAGTAGCCGTTTTTGCAAAAGGCTTAGATAGTTAAAATAATCGTTATAATCGTAGTTCCAAATTTGCTTGTTATGTTTAGGGGTTTCAATTAATACTTCATGGGCACCAAAACCGCTGTGTTTTTCAAAAAAGCTCTCTTTAAGTGATTCGGGTTTGCAATCGATCGAAAGAGCATTGTAAAGATTTGGTACCACACGGCACTGCCACTGTTCATTTTGGGAAATTCTTGCAATTTCGTTAGGGGTATATTGTTCATTATTTGCATCAAACGGACATAATAGGTCATTTTGTTGCAAAGATGACTGTTTATTCGTAGAGATATAATTCGGTCTTTTTAGTCTCTCAGGTGCAAAAAGTGTCCACTCTTTTGTTAATTTACAATATCTAAACTCAGACAACACAACTCCTTTTTATATATACCATTTTTTTAAATTCAAATTTGTAAAATCCAGCGTAAGATCATAATACAGTGGAAATTGTTGAATTTTGTTTTTACTTTCAAAAAGTTCCAGATTGAAACTTATCGTATTGCTTTTCATATTTTCAATAGCGATTTCAATACCGTTGTAAATACCCACTTTTATATTTCTCCCTTTTTGAAATAAGTTAGTAAGACCTTTTTCCAACGTAAAATCAAATATCTCTCCATCAAGGGTAATATGTAAGGTTTTATTTTCGGATAATTTTAAAAGTTTACTTCCTTTTATATAAAAGTATAAAGTTTTATCTTCATCTTTACCGTAAAAAATCTCTTCAAGATATATAGAAGAGGTGTTCATAGTACCAAGTTCTTTTTTAAGGTCGATATGTCCCCCTCCGTACCATTCAAAAAAACTACTAATTTTACCTTCAACATTTGGAGATATAGTTTCGTTTGGTTTTATGTGGTATGAGTCTATATTCTTTTTTTGGACAATCGGGATCAGCACATCTAAAGGAACATCGATATCCATAAGATTATAAATATTTTTTATATGGCCTCTAAACTCGTTATCAAACTGAACACTCAAAGAGGTATAATGATCGTCTCTGCACCACCAAAACTAGTCGCTTCCCAAAGCTATTAAAAACTCTTTATCAATAGCAACTTTCCTATTTTCATCTAAAGAGTTTTTAATAGTATCATAAGTATTCTTTGCATCGTCTAACAATTCCCAAGCCCTGTTTTTTTGAGTTGAACCTATCCAAATATCAAAATTTCCGTTTATCCAACTTCCACTTGCAAGGGTGTCGAGTTCTTTTGTTTCCAAAGTTTCAATTGAGTCAATATCGTCAAAAAGTATACTCTCACACCACTCTTGTTCTCCAAGTAAAGTGTAAAGTTCGTTAAAAAACTCAAGAGCATTATTTGGGTAATACTCCCATGCATTTTCCCCGTCAAGGATAACTGAAACTATTTGTGAGTTGCCGCTGCTGAGGTATATATTTTTTAGATGGGAAACAAATTCTTTTGCTGCTTCTTTTGGGTCTTTTTTTGAATATTCAAAACCGATAAGATCACTGAGATATTTATCTCTAAAAAAAACGGTTATCTTTTTTTTATTGGATGTTTTTATACGGTAAGGGAGATAGAGTTGTTCTTTTTTTAAACCCGTAACCGTTTTAAAAAGTATTTCTTCATCACTACAAAACCATTTAATATCATAATTACTTAAAAGCTCGGCAGTATCGTAACTGACACTCCCTTCCGATGGCCAAAATCCGCTGGGTTCTTTACCGAATATCTCTTTATAATACTTTTTGGCTAAATCAACCTGTACGGAAGCAAATTCACTATAAGAAGCATTTGTTTTGGGCAAGATAACATTATAGTTTGCTTTTTTTGCATTTTCCCTCGTTATTAAAAGAGGTAAAATAGGATGGTAAAAAGGTGTAGTAGATATTGCAATCTGCCCCTTTTGCATAAGCTCTTTATAAAAAGGTAGAATTTGATTGATAAATTGAAACAAAGTATTTAAAAGCTCTGTTTTTTGAGCAGAGGAATAGTGCTTTTCTTGGGCAATCAGCTCTTGTATCAGAGGTGTATTTTCCCTTAGATAATTACCGCACCAACTCAATAAAAATAGAACCTGTGTATCTAAGATGTCATTAGAGGTAAAATTTTTGAAGCTGTTATCTCCCCCTTCAAATTTAAGATACAACTCGTAGTAACGTCTTAGCGGTTTTATCATATGCTCGATATTTGCAAGAAAAAGATAATCTTCCATCATGGTTATTTCAGAATCATTCAGTGCTGAAATATCTTTTTGCAATATATTGAGCAGCAAGTCGTTTGGCGAATCGTTTCTATAGTCTTGTATTTGTACAAGCAAAGAAGGAACAAGGTTAAAAGTTCCTTTTATTTTTGGATATTTGCTTAAATACCAAGGGATATCGTAATAATCTTTTATAGCATGAAGAAATGCCCACGGCATAAGGGTAATTTTATTTATGTCATCCTTATAATAAGGTTGATGCATATGCCACAAAAATGAGAGGTATAGTTTTTTATTCATTGATCCACTTTTCTATTTTGTCTTGATATTGGTAAAAGATTTTTCCTGCATTTCTTTTATCTTCCGCTTGTATGTAAATATTTAAAAATTCCTTATGTTGATCAGGAACCATTAATATCCATTCATCTTCACTTGTCCAAATTTTTACTCCATCGACCGATGATGTTTTTTTCCCTTTGGCATCTTCGAGGAATTTTCGCATCATTTTCCCTTTTTTTTCACTTGGACAAGGAATATTTTCCCCTTTGTATGAAAAATAAGGAAGCTGTTTTATTGTTTTTGAAAGTGGTTGATTTGATTTTTTAATGAGTTCAAGAATTTTTAAACTTGCATACACGGCATCTTTATTTAAACCAAATTCACCAAATGCAAAATGTCCGTCGCTATCGGCTATAAGATCATATTCTTGTAACTGGATTCCTTTAAAATTCCCAAGCTTTGCCCTGGTAATTTCTAAATTTTCGTATTCAATAAAATCAGGAGCCCACGCAGGGAGGAATACTTTGAGCGTTTTCTCACTCGTATTATTTAAAAGATGCAGTACTGCTAAAAGAAGTATATAATCGTAAATAAAGTTTCCCCTATCGTCTATTACTTGAAGCTTATGAGCGTTTGGATAGATTAAAAGTCCACAATCCAAGTTCATAAATTTTACTATATTTTGCATATCTTCCTGAGATTTCTTAACATTTACAGATACAAATCTATCGTCTTTATAAGCATTTAATATTATATTCTCAATTCCTAGCCCATTCACAATAACGGGGTAGGTATCCGCCGTAGATCCATTCATCATATCTGCAGCTATTTTCATATCGCTTTTACTAAAATAGTTTGTATCAAAATTATCTCTGACCCTGTTAAAATATTTTTGTTTTACTTCGTTGTCTTCATATATCTCCCCAATCTCTTCATAACTTACCCTTCTGAATTTTTCCCTAAAAAAGATCCTCTCTATCGATTGTTCAACTTTGCCGTCTATCTCCAACCCTTCACTTGTATAAAATGAAATTTCGGTGTTTGCAGGATCGTAAACAGATTGCCTAAAATGGATACCTGCTGCAATCTTGTCGTTTTTACTCAAGCAGTGTCTCATAACGTTTGAAGGGATATTAAAAAGATCTATGGCATTTATACCCGTTGAGAGGATACCGCTTAAAAAAGCACGTTTTAACATTCTTGAACTTTTATGATAGTCTCTTGAAAGATAAATTGTACTTCCGATAGGAAGAATCGTCCCAAACGATTCGGCAAGTTTGGTACACATTTCACAAGAGAGTTCTATATTGGTTCTTCCGATAACTGCTCCTTCTTCAAAAATAGATGATTTATATTTTGTACCCCATATAACGTTTGTACTTACAACGGAAGAAGCTTCAATTACTTTATCGGGCCACATAATAATATCTTTTTCAAAAGATACTTTTCTATTAATCAAACAGTTTTCTGCCACAATGACTCCAAAAGGAGCTTTTACTTCATCTTTGATTATCGTGTCGTTACAAAATACGGAATTGTTTAATTGAACTTTTTTGCCCACTTGGACATTATCCCAAAGTACACTGTCTATAATCTCGGAATGTTGTTTAATTACCGTATTATCCCCAATAGAGCAGTTTTTTAAAGTGACACCCTCTGCAATTTTAACGTTTTTACCAAGGACAACCGTTCCTTCTAGCTTGATTTTTTTATTTAAATCAATATTCTTTTCCATATAAACGGTACCGTTATCGATTTGTGTTGCTTCCCCTTGAAACGGTAAATTTATCAAGCCTTTGAAAATATCTTTATAAACATCTCTATAGCTTCCGGGATTACCCACATCTCTCCAGTATCCTTTTATGGAATATCCCCATAACGGTATATCCATTTGCATCAGTTTAGGAAAAAGATCTTTTGCAAAATCAAAATTCTTTTTATAAGGAATATACTTCAATATTTC
>JBNKLC010000056.1:0-18782 GCA_050292155.1 Arcobacteraceae bacterium | reverse complement strand
TCATCTGGCCTAGTCTCCTGTATAATCCTTGTTAAATTCATACTATCAGTCATATCGCCATAGTGCAATATTAAATTTCTATTTTCTACATGAGGATCTTGATATAAATGATCTATCCTATCTGTATTAAATAATGAGCTTCTTCGCTTAATTCCATGAACGATATAACCTTTTTTTAATAAAAACTCTGCAAGGTATGAACCATCTTGTCCTGTAATTCCTGTAATTAATGCTACTTTTTTATCTATCATACTAAATATCTTCCTCAATTAAACTTAATAGTTTGTCTTGATAATATAAAGCCGTATCTCTATCTTTAGCTTCAAATCTAGTTACAAGCTTAGGAGTGGTATTACTAGCTCTTATTAATCCCCAGCCATTTTCAAATACAACTCTTACACCATCAACAGTTATTATATCGATAATTCGTGGAAAAGTTGTTGATAGATTTAAAAGCTTATTTTTTAATTCATCTATAATTTGAAATTTTTTCTCTTCTGTAGTATCTATATTTATTTCATCGGTAGAGTAAACTTTAGGAAGCTTTTCGTATTCTTTATCAAAATCAAAATCATTGTGAACTAATTCTAAAGCTCTAAGTGTTGAGTATATTGCATCATCATATCCAAAATATCTATCGTTAAAAAATATATGCCCTGAAACCTCTGCTGCAAAACTTGCATTTGTCTCTTTAATCTTTACTTTTAAATTGCTATGCCCCGTTTTGTACATAATTGCTTTACCGTAAGTATTTATAGTATCATACATTATTTGTGAGCACTTAACTTCACCTACTACTACTACTGGATTATTTACAAATTTAGAGAAAAACAACGCTAAGATATCACCTTTAAAGTTATATTTTTTTGATACTACAGCAATTCTGTCGGCATCTCCATCATAAGCAAAACCAAGTTTATATTTCCCACTATCTAACTCATTTTTAATATCTTTTAGTGTTTCAACTTCACTAGGATCTGGGTGATGATTTGGAAATGTACCATCTGGTTCTTCATACATAATTTTATAATTCAAATTTATTCCATCAAGTATTTCTCTTAAAACTGTCCCTACTGCACCGTTACCACAATCAAAAACAAACTTTTTGTCATTAAGTTTTAAATGGGAAAATTCTTTAATTAGATAATTTACATATTCTTTTTTAGTATCAATGGAAATTGTACTTTCATTATCTCTTATTTCGATATCACTATTAATAACTTTATCGCTTAATGTATAAATATCATCACCAAAAAAAGGCTTTTTATTTAGTGTAATTTTAAAACCATTATATTCAGGTGGATTATGAGAACCTGTAATCATGATAGAAGCATTTACTGTTTTACCATCATTTTCAATATAATTAGAAAAATAATTCACTGGAGTGGCGACTAATCCCATATCAAGTACTTCTAGTCCTGCTTTTTTGATTCCAGAAGTTAACCATTTTTTGAGTTGTGCAGAGTGAATTCTAGCATCATATCCTACAGAAATATATTTTGAATTATCAGTTTTAGAAATAACTGCCTGCGCAAAAAAATATCCTATTTTTTTAACACTTTGTTCATTTAATTCTTCCTCGAAAATTCCACGTATATCATACTCTCTAAAAATATTTTTAGACATTCTCAAGCCTTTGAAAATCATCATCAACCCTTACTATATCATCCTCTCCTGTATATTCCCCAACTTGAACTTCTATCAAATATAAAGGTAATCTCCCTTCATTTTCTAATCTATGAAGATATCCCGCTTGTATATATGTAGACTCATTAGGATTCAAAGTAAATTTTTTATCTTCAATTGTTACTGTTGCACATCCACTTAAAACTATCCAATGTTCATTTCTATGAAAATGTTTTTGTAAAGAAAGTCTTTTCCCCGGTTTTACTTCTATTCTTTTTATTTTATAGCCTTGAAAATCTTCCAGTATCGTATATGTTCCCCATGGTTTATGTGCTGTTAAATGGATATTGTGCAATTTGTTTTCAGTCTTTTTTAATTCTTTAACAACATTCTTAATTTTTTGAGAACTTCCTTTTTTAGAAACTAAAAGAGCATCTCCGGTATCAACAATAATACTATCTTCTATATCCACTGTGGCAATTTTTCTTTCATTTCCAAATACAAGATTATTTGAGGAATCAATAGAGATATGGTTTTCATTTTTTGTATTACCGTTATTATCTTTTGGCAACTCTTCATAAAGAGCATCAAAGCTACCAACATCTGACCAATTTATATCAGAAGGAATAACCTTTACCTTGTTACTTTTTTCCATAACTGCATAATCTATACTGTCTTCAGGAATTGCTATCATATCCTCATGAAGAATTCGTATATGATTATTTTTTTTAGAATTATTAAAAGCTACTAAAGAATTCTCATAAAGCTCTGGCGAAAACTTTTTTAACTCGTCTAAAAATACTCCTGCTTTAAAGCAGAACATCCCTGAATTCCAATAATAATTACCCTCTTGCAAATATTTCATAGCCGTTTCTAAATTAGGTTTTTCATGAAATGCTTGAACATTAAAACTCTCTTGACTTTCTGATTCAATATAACCGTATCCTGTTTCGGCAAAGGATGGTTTTATTCCAAATGTTACCAAGTTATCTTCTTTTGCTAACTTTTTTGCTTTATTTATAACATTATTATATTCTTCTTCATTTTTAATTAAATGATCACTTGGTGTTACTAATACAACCTCATCTTTATCTAATGCTAAACATGCTAAAGCAATGGCAGGTGCAGTGTTCCTACCTACCGGTTCTAAAAGATATTTATTATTTGTTTTACCTAACTCTTCCAACTGATCAGTTGCTAAAAAATACTGCTCTGTATTTGAAATAATAAATTGATTACGACATAGTTTACTATTTCTTTCAACAGTTAGCTGAAAAAGTGATTTATCATGAAAAAGCTTGACAAATTGTTTTGGCATCAAAGAACGACTAATTGGCCATAGTCTTGTACCGCTACCTCCGCATAAAATAAGATTAACCATATTTTATAAACTCCCATCTGATTTTTTCAGTATTGACTTTAAATCAAATATTACTTGATTGTGGTTGCTAATTTGTAACTCTTTATACTTTTCATGGGCCACAGATAAAACTATTGCGTCATAATTATCTAAAATTGGCTTCTCTGTAAGTTCCAATTTATACTCATAAACTACTTCATCTTTATCTGCCCAATAATCGCTTACATCCACATCACATCCAAACTCTTGCAGTTCATGTATGACGTCTATAACTTTTGTATTCCTTATATCGGGACAATTTTCTTTAAAAGTAAGTCCTAGTACCAAAACTTTTGCACCCTCTATCTTATGCCCTTTTTTAATCATCAATTTTATCACTTGATTAGCTACATATATTCCCATATTATCATTAAGTCTTCGTCCGGCTAAGATAATCTCAGGATTGTACCCCACCTCTTGAGCTTTGTGTGTAAGATAGTATGGATCAACACCAATACAGTGACCTCCCACAAGTCCCGGTCTAAAAGGTAAAAAATTCCATTTTGTACCCGCGGCTTCAAGAACTGCATTTGTATCTATATTAAGCTTATTAAAAATCATTGCAAGTTCATTGACAAATGCAATATTAATATCTCTTTGGGAATTTTCTATCACTTTTGCAGCTTCTGCTACTTTAATTGTTGGTGCTAAGTGTGTACCTGCTGTTATAATACTAGCATAAAGGGCATCTACTTGTTTCCCAATTTCAGGGGTTGAACCAGACGTCACTTTTAAAATTTTTGTCACAGTATGTTCTTTATCCCCTGGATTAATTCGTTCAGGCGAATACCCACAATAAAAATCTTTATTAAATGTAAACCCTGAAACTTTTTCTAACACAGGTACACAATCTTCCTCCGTAGCACCTGGATATACAGTAGACTCATAAATTACTATGTCATCTTTTTTAAGAACTTTTCCTATAGTTTCACTTGCTTTGATTAGTGGGGTAAGATTTGGTCTATTATTTTTATCGATTGGAGTCGGTACAGTTACGATATAAATATTGCAATCTTTTATATCATCAATATCCATTGAAAACTGCATACCATTTTCAAGAGCTTCTTTTACTTGTGTTTCAGATAATTCTAAAGTTCGGTCATATCCCGAACGTAATTCATCTATTCTCCACTGTGCAATATCAAACCCTACAACCTCATACTTTTCACTAAACGCATGAGCCAAAGGAAGCCCCACATAGCCTAAACCTATAATACAAATTTTATCCATTAGTTAAATAGTACCTTACCTTTATATTTAAAGGAGGTATTATATTAAAATTTCACTTGTAAAGTGTTTAAACTTTATTTGAGAAAAACCTAAATACAAAGTTATTTTTTAAGTTAATTTCAACCCAACAATCCCTATCAAAATCAATACAATAGATATCACTTTTTGATAGTTAAATTCAATTCCCAAATAAAGATATTCGATGATTACCAAAGCAGTGATTCCTATGGCACACCATACGGCATAGGCGATACTTACAGGTAATACTTTCATCGCTTTGGAAAGAAGCAGGAAACTGCATAGAACTAAGATAAGGGTTATGATAGTGGGCAGAGGTTTTGTAAAACCTTCGCTAAATTTTAGTCCCATAGCCCACAATGCTTCAAGCAGTCCTGCAATTACGAGATAGACCCAGGCTAATGCGGTTACAGACATATATAGTTTCTCCAGTTTTTAAGTTCACTTATCTCTTTTGCATCTTTTGTATAATCTGCTTCACAGAGAAAGCCGTATACTTCACTATCATCTTCCAAATACAAGGTACCGATTCCAAGAGGAGATGCTATTTGCTTCATAAATTTCCCGAAATTTTCAATAGGCATAGACCATACTTCAAGCTCTATTTGGGTATCGCTTGTGCTATCATATATCATTCCTGGTCTAATAGGGTCTTTATTTTCCAATACAAATAGCTTGTATCCTTTTTTTGTCTTTGTTTTTTGCACCAGTTTGGCATCAAGATCGATTAATTGCCAATTTAAAGGCAGTCCTTCCATATGGGCACCGCAGACTCCTACCAATATTTCATTTTCTTTCATATTAAGCCTTTAAATATTTTGAAGAGTAATCAAGGATTTTGTTTTCTTCAAACTTATCTGCGACTATCGTTACCCCAAAGGGAAGTCCATTCTCTCTAAATCCTGCAGGAACTGCAACGGCACAAAGATCAAGAAGGTTCATAAAATTTGTATAGTATCCAAGGTTGGTATTTAACTGTATCGGGTCGGCGTTTACCTCTTCTATCGTATAAATTGTTCCCGTTGTAGGGGTTAGGATAAATTCATACTCTTTAAATATTTTATCCATGATTTTTCTATTTTTCTTCAAGGTATATTCGGACTCGAAATAATTGATTGCATCTATTTTATCGCCGCTTGATATAATAGTTCTAACCGTTTCATTGACAACTTCGGGAGTTTTTGTAATAGTTTCTTTTATAGCTATATATCTCTCAGTTACCCAAGGACCGCTGTAAAGAAGATTTGCACTTTCATCAAAGGGTGTATAGTCGATCTCTACTACTTTTCCCCCAAGGGATTCAAACTTTTTAACTGCTTCTTGAAACAGCTTCTTTGCCTGTTCATCGCCGAAGAATTTTAAGTGCTCTTTCTTTGGAATTGCAAAGGTAAAACTGCTTTTTGCTTTCTCTTTTGTTGCTATATATTCCCTACTGTAGATATCCTCTTCATCATATTTATTTACTATTTCAAATACGGTTTCGATTGCCAAAAGCTCTTTGGCAAAAACGGTTACGCAGTCAAGGCTTCTGCACGCAGGAACCACGCCGCTTGTACTAACCACGCCCTTTGATGCTTTTAGTCCTATGAGATTGTTAAAAGCTGCAGGTACCCTTCCTGAACCTGCCGTATCGGTTCCTAGAGAGAAACTTGCCATATCCAGTGCCACGCTTACGGCACTTCCCGAGCTTGAACCTCCCGAGATATATTCAGGATTGATTGAATTTTTACACTCTCCGTAAGGGCTTCTGGTACCCACAAGTCCTGTTGCAAACTGGTCAAGGTTTGTTTTTCCTACAGGTATTGCTCCGGCTTCTATCAGCTTTTCAACTACAAAAGAACTTTTAGAAGGGATATATTCATATTCTTTGCACCCTGCTGTTGTAGGGATATGTTCCAAATCAATATTGTCTTTTATTGCAAAAGGGATGCCGTATAAAGGAAGCTCTTTTGGGTCTTTATTTTCAAGGTTTTTAAGATACGGTTCCAGCTCTTCATCATTTAATACATAGATCCAGATATTATGATCTTCATACTCTTTGATTCTTTTTTTTACCAATGATATAAGCTCTTTTGGCGTTATCTCGTTTTTTATATATTTTTCTTTTAAATTTTTTATACCTAAATTCATTTCTCTTCCTTTACCACTACAAGCACGTCGCCGCTTTGGATATTATCGCCCTCTTTATGTAATATTTGGGTTACTACTCCGTTAATCCCGGCTTCTATATCAACTTCCATTTTCATAGATTCCAGGATCACTAACACGTCTCCCTTTTCAACTGTATCGCCTACCGTTACTTCTATTTTCCAAATATTTCCCGACATAATAGACTCAACTGCTTCCTCTCCCTCTTCAAGGATAATCTCCTCTTTTACCTCTATTGTCTCAACGTGTGAAGTAAACTTATCAAGACCTTTTTCTTTCCACATCATTCTTTCTTCTTGGAAAGCTTTTTGTCTTTTAGTTTGAAAAGCTGTATATTCTTTTTCATTCTCTTTTAAAAACTTTTTATACTCTTTTAATTTGAAAGTTTTCTCTTCTATTTTTAAAGGATATTTCCCATATAAAAACTTCTCTCTTATCTCATGAAGCTCTTCATTTGATACGGGATAAAACTTAATCTGGTCAAAAAATCTTAGAAGCCAAGGTTTTGTAAACTCTTTTGTCTGCCTATATGTATTCCACATTTGCAAAGTTCTTCCAAACAGCTGGTACCCTCCGGGACCTTCCATACCGTATACACACATATAAGCCCCGCCGATACCTACGGAGTTTTGAGCCGTCCATGTTCTAGCAGGGTTGTATTTGGTTGTTACAAGCCTATGGGATGGGTCAAGGGGTGTTGCCACGGGAGCGCCAAGATAAACATCTCCAAGTCCCATTACAAGATAATCTGCATTAAAGATGATATCTTTTACACCCCCCGTATCTTCTACACCGTTTATTCTTCTAATAAACTCGATATTTGAAGGGCACCAAGGTGCATTTGGTCTAACTCCTTGCTGATATTTATCGATTGCCAATTGGATAGAAGGGTCGTTCCAAGATAAAGGAAGCCATACTATTCTTGAATCAACTTCAAGGTTTTCTATATCTTTTAAAGAGTTTACGGCTTTATTGATAGTTTTCAATATCTTTTCACGGCTTACGATTCTAGTATCAAAATGTATCTGCAGACTTCTAATCCCAGGAGTCATATCGATAATACCGTCCAAATCCAAATCTTTTATAGATTCCATCAAGGCATGGATAAAAAATCGAAGCTCAATATCAAGTTGCAGCTCTCCCGCTTCTACAAGCACAAATTCATTTCCTGCAGTTCTTACGGCGATATCAATGCCAAGTTCGTCATGTTTTAAAGTACTTATTATTGGAGTTGCACTTTCCACATCAAAACAAGAATTGTTTTCTTGAAAATCAATTGTATAATCGTCAAGTTTAGGCAATACCTTGTTTGTCTCGATAGCATCTTCGTAAGCTTTTGCCATTTTATCGGCATTTTGTAAACTTACTGGCTTGAATTTGATCTTGTCCCCTGCTTTTAGCTGACCTACTTTATAAAGCTCACATGAGATTATAGTTACAGGACACACAAATCCCCCGAGGCTTGGTCCGTCAGGTCCCAAGATCACGGGCATATCCCCCGTAAAATCGATAGTACCGAAAGCATAGGCGTTATCATGGATATTGGAAGGGTGCAGACCCGCATCGCCTCCGTCTTCCCTTGCCCATGAAGGTGTAGGTCCTATAAGTCTTACACCTGTTCTGCTTGAGTTAAAGTGTACTTCCCAAGAAGCGTTAAAGAACTCCTTGATATCTGTGGGCGTAAAAAAATCAGGTGCACCATGGGGTCCGTAAACCACACCTATTTCCCACTCTTTTGACAATGTAGGAATCTCTACAGGTTCCCTAAACTCTTTTTCTTTTGTTTCTTTAAAGCTTAACAGATCCCCTGCTTTCAATGCTCGTCCGCCGTGACCGCCGAATTCCCCAAGGGTAAATGTCGAAGCACTTCCAAGGTATTTAGGTGCATCAAAACCGCCATCGATTGCAAAATATGTTCTATTCCCATCCCCTACAACTTTTTTAAATTCCAGCGTATCTCCACGTTTTACTTTCACGGCTTTAAACATCTCTATGGCTTTTCCGTCTATTGAAGCCTGCATATCAGCCCCACCTATGGATATAACAGTATCCTGCCTAAATTTAAAAGCGGCTCCTATAAAGGTCATCTCTATAAAAGGGGCATCGTTATAATTATCCAAAATTTTATTTAAAAGTCTTGGAGTTAAGCTGTCCATCGCACCTGAGGGTGGAATTCCTACAGCCCA
Organism: Arcobacteraceae bacterium; assembly: GCA_050292155.1. Lineage (GTDB taxonomy): Bacteria > Campylobacterota > Campylobacteria > Campylobacterales > Arcobacteraceae > JAIOSF01. The sequence continues at coordinate 10,175 of JBNKLC010000056.1, read as the reverse complement.
GTAACCTTGTCTTGCAGGATAATCCTGGATAGTTGTCAATGTTCCCGATTTAAGTACATCGACTTTGCAAGGGTTGTATTCAAAACTATCCAATACTTTTGTATAAAAAGTCGATTCTTTAAAGAAATCCTCTTTAATAATCGCTTCAAGGTATGAAAGGTTTGATTCTATCCCGTAAATCTTACTTTGTTCCAATACATTTTGAAGTTTTTGGATATTCTCTTCCCTTGTATCGCTTAAAGTAATTATCTTAGCCAACAACGGGTCGTAAAAAGGACTTACTTCACATCCATCCTCTATCCATGTATCGCATCGAACTACATCCGGTAATTCAACTTTTGTTATAAGTCCCGTGCTTGGCTGAAAATTTTTACTTGCATCTTCTGCATACACCCTGACTTCAATAGCATGTCCTTTAGGGTTATGCTTATACTCCAAAAGCGGAGTATTGTCCCCATAAGCAATTTTTATCATCCACTCGACTAAATCGATACCGCAAACTTCCTCTGTAATACCGTGCTCAACTTGAAGTCTTGTATTTACTTCAAGAAAATAGAATTTATCCGTATCGGTATCATAGATATATTCAACGGTTCCTGCACTTTTATATTTTACGGCAGCTGCCAGTTTATAAGAAGCTTCAAAAAGTTCTTTTCTTAGCTTATCGCTGATATTTGGAGCCGGTGTTTCTTCTATAACCTTTTGGTTTCTTCTTTGAATCGAACAATCCCTCTCCCCCAAGGTTTTTACGTTTCCAAGTCCATCGCCGAATATCTGTACTTCGATATGTCTTGCTTTTTGGATATATTTTTCCAAAAATACGCCGCTGTTGCTAAAATTTGAACCTGCAAGTTTAATAACGCTGTCGTACGCTTCAATGAGTTCCCCTTCATAGAAACATAATTTCATACCGATACCGCCGCCCCCTGCGGTACTTTTTAGCATCACGGGGTATCCTATCTTAAGAGCCGTAGCTTTTGCTTCATCCAAAGTATTTAAAAGCTCACTCCCTTCTAACAGCAGTACCTTATTCTCTTTTGCAATTTGACGTGCCGTATGTTTAAGACCGAAATCACTTATATGTTCCGAGTTTGGTCCTATAAATACTATGCCGTTTTCTTCACAAGCTTTTACAAGATTGAGATTCTCGCTTAAAAATCCGTATCCGGGATGTATCGCATCCACCTTATGCTCTTTACAAATATCTATGATCTTTTCATAATCAAGATATGTTTCATCCAAAGAGATTCCGTGAAGTGGAACGGCAATATCCGCATTTATCACAAAAGAAGCATGTTTATCGGCTTCACTGTAAATTGCAACCGATTCTATATCCATTTTTTTTAAAGTTCTTATAATTCTATTTGCAATCTCCGCACGGTTTGCTATTAAAACTCTTTTAAACACTATCTCTTTCCTTATTTATCCCAAATTATCAACTGAATAGGCGTTGGATTGTATCCGTTACAAGGATTATTTAACTGCGGACAGTTTGATATCAAAACCAAAGTATCCATAATTGCCGTCATCTCTACATAGTCTCCAGGTTTTGATATACCGTCCACGATAGCCAAATGTCCGTCCTCTTCAACCGGAACATTCATAAAAAAGTTTATATTGTTTGTTATATCTTTAGGACTCATCTCCAACTCGCCTACTAGAGTAAGGTAGTTGTCCCTGCAAGAGTGCATATATTTTTTATCAAGCCCAAATCGAACCGAGTTGCTCTCCGCACTACAGTGACCTCCCAAAGTATCATGATTACCGCAGGTATCTGCAACAACTTCCATCAATACATTATCATCGGTTGAAATTAGTTTTGTCCCGGTTGTAATAAAGATGTTTCCCTGCTCCCTTATCGTGTCGTTTGCACTGTATCGCTCAGAATAATCATCATTGTTGTAAAACAGCGTATCAACAGCCTGGCATCCTTCAAGATCGACTATTCTAAAAGTTTGTCCTTTTTTTACCACACCCGACCAAGGTAATCCTGAGGGGATCTTTTCATTATAAATTGCATTTTCTATATTTTTTGACATCTTTTACCCCTTACACAAAGTATCTGTTTGTATTTTGGAAGCCTCTTTTGGCTTCTTGTGAATAATTTTTATAATCTTCATCTTTAAAATCTACCGCATCAAAAAGAGTGATCTCTACATCACTTGGATTATACTCCCCTTTATCCATCGCATGCGGCGTATTTGAAAGGATAAGCAATATATCCATATGGGCAGTTAATTCTATATAATCCCCCTCTTTGGCACATCTTTCATTTAAAACCAGTTTTGAACCCTCTTGAACATCTACTTTTCTAAATAGATTCAACGCAGGAATCATATCTTTTTTCCCCATACCGTATTTTCCAAGTTCGATCAGGAAATTTTCCCTGTCAGATTTAAAATAACCGTTTCTACAGCTCTCATATGTAGCCTCTCCCGTAAAATTCTCTTTGATAATTCTATCGTTACTGATACCACCAAGAGTATCCAACAAACCATCGGTTGTATCTTCGGTTATAGCAAATAAAACTCTTCCCATCTCTGAAAATAGAACTTTTTCTTTCCCTAAAAAAGCATTCCATTGAATTTTAACCGTATCGGCACTGTTGAATCTTTCGCTTACATTTGAAGCGTTGTAAAACATTGCACTTAAACTTGCATTATCTCCCAGAGCTTTTAACCGGATACTCTGCCCTCTTTTAATGATTTTTGACCATTTTACGCTTGAAGGTAAAATTTCATTTAATACTATATTTTCACTTTTTGTCATCTTATTTAATCCTTTCAAAATGTCCCATTTTGTAAGGGACCTGAGTTTATGACTACTTTTAACACTGTGAGTAAATCACAGTTAAAGTAGCAAATCCTAAAGAGAGGTACGAGTACCTCTTGCTCTATTTGCATCTATATCTTGTACAATTGTAGAACCGTATCTATCAGGATTTTCCTTATCTACTTTTATTTTGTCAAATACTAAAACCCTGGTTCCTAATTTAAAAGCTTCACTTATATCATGCGTAACCATTACAACTCCAAAATGAAGCTTTGAATGTATATCTAAAAGTAGCTCGTGTATATCTTGGCTGATCCCAGGATCCAATGCTCCAAAAGGCTCGTCAAGAAGTAATAGCTTTGGTTCTTTTACCAAAGACTGTGCGATCGAAAGCCTTTGTTTCATCCCCCCGCTTAGTTCGTGAGGATATTTTTTGCTTGAATCTGCCAAACCTACAGCTTTTAAAATCTCCATAGCTTTTGCATATGCTTCTTTTTTCTTTTGCCCAAACAGCTTTCCAAAGAATTTAGACTTTTCAAACTCCAACCCTATTACCACATTATCTATAACATTTAAGTGATTTAAGGTCGAATATCTTTGAAATACTATGCCTCTTTCATCACTTGGTTCTTTGGGATACTCTTTGTTTTCAAAGCTCAAACATCCTCTTGTGGGTTCTTCAATACCTAATAGCATCCTTAAAAAAGTTGTTTTCCCACAACCCGAAGGTCCGACAAGTGTACAAAATTCACCGCTTTGCATAGAGAAATTAACCTTTTCCAAGATTATACTTTCTCCATACTCTTTCCATATATTTTTAGCCTCAACCAAGTTCATCGTTATTCCTTGCCAAACCACGGGAACAATCTATAATTTAACACCCTTAATAGATAATCTATCAAAAATGCCAATAACGTAATCCATAGAACATAAGGAAGTATCACATCCATAGCCAAATATCTTCGTACCAAAAATATCCTGTATCCCAATCCTTCCGTTGCAGCAATCGCTTCGGCAGAGATAAGAAATATCCACGCAGTTCCAAGGGTAATCCTTATAGCATCTATAAGTCTTGGAAAAATCTGCGGCGTAATGACCCGTGTGATTATCTGCCAAGTATTTGCACCTAAAGTTTGCACTTTAATAATCTGTTCACTTGGTATCTCTTTTACCCTTTGATATATCTCTCTTGTCATAATAGGAGCTATCCCTAAAATAATAAGTACCACTTTGGAAACTTCGCCCAATCCAAAAACAATGAATAAAATAGGCAAAATAGCCATGGTAGGTATCAGTGAAATAAACCATATCATCGGGGAAACCAATGATGTCATATAAGGTATAATACCTATACCAATACCCACAACTAGTGCAAATACGGCACTTATAGCCACACCTAACCCAAGCCTTTTCAAACTTGATAGTGTGTCGTTAAGTAAAATGTACTCGCCGCTTCTTTTACTTTTCTCAAATGCCATTTTACCCATAGTATCGATACACTTCTCAACCGAAGGGAGCAGCTTATCGTTTGGGTTTGCTGCCAGTCTTGCATTTGAGCTGCTTATATAAACTATCGCTATAAGTAAAAAAGGTAATATCCCCAAAAAGAGATGGTTTGACTTGGATGGAACTTGGTTAATCAGCCTTTTCATAAATAATCCTAAATTACAGCTTACCCTCAGCAGCCATTTTCATATATGTATCGTCAAATCTCAGTTTGATATTTCCTTTATTCCCTACTACTTTACCCTTTGGAAATTCTATCCCTACAAATCCATAATCACTTGCTCCATCCCCGTAAAGTCCATGATCAAACGAAAATTTTGCAACAAATTCCATAGTTTTAACGATATCATCAGAGTTGTTGAATGTAACCGCATCGGAAGCCTTATAGAACATATTTGTTGTTTTTAACTGATCTTCAAATCCTGCCAAGTCGGTTCCCGAAGCTTTTGCCATAATAGTTTTAGCCTCTTTTGCTTCTTTTGTATCGGCATTCATTAAAGACATCATCTCATACCATGCACCAACCAGTGCTTTACCAAATGCAGGATTGTCTTTAAGCGTTTGGGTATTTACAACCATAAGATCGATAATCTCGCCCGGGATATTTGAGCTGTTAAAAATATTGTTCGCTTTTGGCATAGCAAGTATCTCACTTACTTGCGGTTTCCATGTTACGACATTTGTAACTTGCGGAGTAGTATAAGCAGATACAATATCGGCATCGGAAGTATTTACAACCGTAATATCTTTTTCAGCCATACCGTTTAGCTCTAACCCTCTTGCCAATAAATAGTGTGAAATAGAAAGCTCCACAAGATTGATCTTTTGACCTTTTAATTCTTTGATCGATTTGGCATTTTTAGAGATAACCACATCGTTACCGTTTGAAAAGTCGCCGATAATAAGCGAAGTAGAATCAACCCCGCCCGCTGCAGGAATACCAAGAGCATCGGTGTTTGCCATAGTACAACCGTCAAACTCTCCGGCACTAAATTGATTAATTGATTCAATATAGTCGTTAATCTGAACAATCTCTACATTGATACCGTATTTTTTTGCCCATTTATCCATAATCTTTTGGGATTCCATAACATCCCAAGGCATCCACCCTACGTAAATGCTCCAAGCAACTTTAAAATCTTTTTTCGTATCGGCATGTAATGAACTGATTGAAAGTCCTAGGACTAAAACAGAAAGTACTGATGTTTTGAATAGTTTTGTGAAAGTAGATGTTTTCATCTTTTATCTCCTAAATAGAATTGAAACACATAAGAGGTATTTAACCTCCCGGGCTTTTATCCCTCCGTGTAACTCTATTTAAGAGCCGGCTGCTCTTGGACCAGTCATCTTGAAAAAGATCGGAACCCTAGCTGCCTTTGTAGTTTTAACAATTTCGAGGCTAATTGCCTCTTATATGGTTTCATTAAGACAAGTATATATGAAAAGATCAAGCCTGTAAATAAGTAAAGTGTATAAAAAATATACACTAAAACCATTTTATCTATATCTTTGCCTTTTTCGTTTATAATTCGCTCATAAAAAATAGATTTATTATTAAATTTTTCAAAAGGAATATTATGGGATTAGGTGTAGGAATCGTAGGACTTCCAAATGTAGGGAAAAGTACAACTTTTAATGCTTTGACAAAAGCACAAAATGCAGAGGCGCAAAACTATCCGTTTTGTACGATTGAGCCAAATAAAGCGATTGTACCGGTACCGGATAAAAGATTAGACGAGTTGGCAAAGATTGTAAACCCAGATAAGATTCAACATTCAACTATAGATTTTGTCGATATTGCAGGGCTTGTAAGAGGTGCTAGTAAAGGGGAAGGTCTTGGGAATCAATTTCTCTCAAATATTAGAGAAGTGGAAGTGATTTTACATATGGTACGATGTTTTGATGATGGGAATGTGACCCATGTTGAGGGGGATGTTGATCCACTAAGAGATATTGAGATTATTGAAACTGAACTTATTTACGCGGATATAACGCAACTTGAAAAAAAGATTGACAAACTTAAAAAACAAGCAAAAGCAGATAAAAAAGCGGCAGCTGCACTTGAGATTGCAAATAAGTTAGCTGAGCATCTTGATAACTTACAACCTGTAAAAACCTTTGAAGAGCAAGAAGATGAAGCTTTTATTCAGATGGATAAAGAGTTGCGATTCCTTTCAAATAAAGAGGTTATTTACGGTGCAAATGTAGATGAGGATTCTTTGGTTGATGGAAATGATTATGTAACTACTCTAAAAGAACATGCCGATTCGGTTGGAGCGGAGCTTATTATGCTTTGTGCAAAGATTGAAGAGGAACTTGTAGGGATGGAAGATGATGAAGCGAAAGAGCTTTTAAATGATCTAGGCGTTGAGGAATCGGGATTGGAGAAAATCATCCATACAGCTTTTGATAAACTTGGTCTTCAAAGTTACTTTACTGCAGGGAAAGTTGAAGTAAGAGCTTGGACAATTAGACAAGGGACAAAAGCGCCACAGGCTGCTGCCGTTATTCACAATGATTTTGAAAAAGGTTTTATCAAAGCTGAAGTTATAGCTTACGAAGATTTTATAGCACTTGGCGGCGAAGCAAAATGTAAAGAAGCGGGAAAATTAAAGTTAGAGGGGAAAGATTATATCGTCCAAGATGGAGATATTATGCATTTTAGATTTAATACATAATTTATACATAAATAGATGTTATAGTATCAAAAAAATTTAGGAATGTATATATGGAACTTACAAATAAAGAGATACTAGACTACCATCTAAGCGGAAAAATCGGTACACATTTAAAAAAAGAGTGTGAAACACAAAAAGATCTTTCAATCGCTTATTCTCCCGGTGTTGCAGTACCTTGTCTTGAAATTGAAAAAGATCCCTCTTTAGCATATAAATATACGGCAAAAGGAAATACCGTAGCAGTGATAAGTGACGGTAGTGCCGTTTTGGGACTTGGAGATATCGGTCCTCTTGGGGCTAAACCCGTTATGGAGGGGAAAGTTGTACTTTTTAAAAAGTTTGCCAATGTCGATGGGATTGACCTTGAACTAGACGTTCATGATCCAAAAAGCATCATAGATGTATGTGCCGCTATCGCTCCAAGTGTCGGTGGGATAAACCTTGAAGATATCGGTGCTCCAAAATGTTTTGAGATAGAAAAAGAGCTCCAAAAACGGGTCAATATCCCTGTTATGCACGATGACCAGCACGGTACTGCTATTATTACAACCGCTGCACTAATGAACGCAGCAGAATTGGTTGATAAAAAAATTGAAGATTTAAAAATCGTTATCAGCGGTGCTGGTGGAGCATCTTTGAGTTGTGCAAAAATGTACCGTGATCTTGGAGCTAAACATATCATAATGTGTGACTCTAAAGGGGTTATCAATCACACAAGAGATGACCTTAATGTTTATAAACAAGAATTTATCTGTGAAACGGATGCAAAAACAATCCAAGAAGCTATCAAAGATGCCGATGTACTTTTAGGACTTAGTAAAGCGGGTACCGTTTCTAAAGAGATGGTGGCATCTATGGCTCCAAATCCTATTATTTTTGTACTTGCCAATCCAACTCCGGAGATTATGCCTGAAGAGATAAAAGAGGTAAGAGACGATGCTATTATCGGAACAGGAAGAAGTGATTATCCAAATCAAGTAAACAATGTACTTGGATTTCCTTTTATTTTTAGAGGTGCACTAGACGTTCATGCAAAAAAAATTACCGAAAATATGAAAATGGCAGCTGCAAAAGCTCTTGCGAAACTGGCAAAAGAGCCTATTCCGTATTATGTAAAAGCAGCTTACAATAATCCTGATTTAGAATATGGAAAAGAGCATATTATCCCAACGCCATTTAACAAAGAAGTGCTTATCTGGGTTGCAAGTGCAGTAGCACAGGCTGCGATTGAGGACGGCGTATCACAAATGAAAGATTTTAACCTAAAAGAATACCAGTGCCACTTAAGAACAATGGCATACATCGATCATGATGATCCACAACTTCAAGAGTGTGACCTCTAAGGTACACTCTTTTAACTATAAAATAGATTTTTTTTCTACTAATCCTATCTGTCCAAAATAACTTCGTAACGTTCTACCGCTATCAAGCCAGTTTACAAGTCCGCCATTTAAATATTTGACATTTTCAAATCCCATCTTTTTAAGTTGTTCTGCTGCTAAAAGTCCACGTGGACCTTTAAAACAATAGGTAATAATAGGAATATCGTGACCATATTGCTTATGTATTTTTTGAATAGCAACAAATTCTAACTTTCCTCTAGGGATCGTAAGGTGTTTCTCTTTTCTAAGGTAACCGCTTGCAAATTCTTCAGGTTCCCTTACATCAAGGATTAAGGTATTGAAGTCTTCAAGATCAACTTCATCGGGTTCAACAGCCTCGATATGAGATTCAGCTGCACTAATAAGCTTTTTAAACTGCTCACTTAAATAAACTTCGGCTCTCCGCTCTGCCAACTCTTCAAGATCAAGGTGTGCATCGTCTTTAATAGTATCTATACCCATATTTATACCTTTTTAAATTACTTCTTATATTTATTTAAATACCACTCAATAGTTTTCACAATCCCCGTATCAAAGTTTTCATCAGCCATCCAGCCCAACTCGGTTTCAATTTTCGTTGCATCTATAGCATATCTTCGATCGTGTCCTGCTCTATCTTCAACAAATGTAATTAGTTCTTTATAGGACTTCTCTGTCGGTACTTTTTTATCAAGAATTGAACATATTGTATCTACTATTTGAAGATTTGTCCGCTCGTTTCTTCCACCGATATTGTAAGTTTCCCCTTTTTTGCCCGTATGATAAACAAGGTCAATCCCTTTACAATGATCTAACACATACAACCAATCTCGGATATTTTTGCCATCTCCGTAAATTGGTATAGGATTTCCCTGCAAAGCATTTCTTATAATTGTAGGGATAAGTTTTTCATCATGTTGTTTTGGTCCATAATTATTAGAACAGTTGGTAATCACACAGTTTAATCCAAAGGTCTCCACATAGCTTCTTACAATCATATCACTTCCTGCTTTACTTGCAGAGTATGGAGAGTTTGGGGCATAAGGGGTAGTTTCGCTAAATAGTCCCGTCTCTCCAAGTGTTCCATACACTTCATCTGTAGAGATATGATGAAAACGACCAACGGGAGTTTCTTTAGTAAACCTACTATCTTGATACTCTTTTTTGTACACAAAAGGTTTCTCCATCCAATATTTTTGTGCCACATCCACTAAAGTATAGGTTCCTTTTACATTGGTCTCTACAAATACTCCCGGGTTTTTAATAGAATTATCTACATGGGACTCTGCTGCAAAGTGAATCACACCCTTTATATCAAACTCTTTAAATAAAGACTCTACCAGTTCTCTATCGCAAATATCTCCTTTGATAAACTTATATCTTGGATGATTCTCACACTCTTTTAAATTTACCAAATCCCCTGCATACGTTAAAAGGTCAAGATTGACAATATTATATTCGCTGTATTTGTCTAAAAAATATGGAACAAAGTTACTTCCTATAAATCCTGCACATCCTGTGACTAATATTGTTTGCATACTATTTTCTCTCCCCAAGTCTTTTTAAACAATCATCTAAGCTATCTTTCCAATAAGGAACTTCTATATGAAAAGTTGATTTTATTTTCTTTTTATTTAAGAGTGAAAAATGTGGTCTACTCGCGGGTGTTGGATACTCTTTTGTCTCGATTGGATTAATAGTACAGTTAAGTTTTGCCATCTTCATAATCTCTTTAGAAAAATCATACCAACTTAAAACACCTTCATTGGAGTAGTGATAAATCTCCACACTTTCATTTTGTATTTGAGGTAAAATATCTAAAATAGTTTTTGCCAAATCTTTTGCATAAGTGGGTGTT
>JBNKLC010000055.1:0-1661 GCA_050292155.1 Arcobacteraceae bacterium | reverse complement strand
GTAGTTATACCCTCAGATGTTATCTTTTGGTTTAGTTGTCCATCTGTGTCGTAAGTGTAGGTATTATCTCCGTAAGTGTCTATACCATCTTCTTGATCGTATGTGGCTTGTGTAGTTATACCGTTAATAGTTGCACTTATGATCTGTCAACCCTATATCATACTACGAAACTATAATTTCTAAGCTGCCGTTTCCTCTTGTAACATTTTTTCTCTTCTTTCAAATTCTACTGGTGATAAATTGTTATTTGCACTATGCATCCTTTCTCTGTTGTAAAACACTTCAATATATTCAAATATAGATCTTTTTGCTTGTTGTTTTGTATGGTATATTTCATGATGTATCAATTCAGTTTTAAGTGTATGGAAAAAACTCTCAGCTACTGCATTATCTAAACAATTTCCTTTTCTGCTCATGCTTTGAACAATGCCGTACTGCTTAAGTAAATTCTTATGCTCATAAGAGCAGTATTGGCTTCCTCTATCAGTATGCCACAATAATCCTTGAGATGGATTTCTATTGATTAAAGCCATTTTTAAAGCATCATTGACCAGAGACACTTTCATTGTATCATCCATTGACCAGCCAACTATTTTTCTTGAATACAGATCAATTACTGTAGCTAGATACAACCATCCTTCAGAAGTTGGTATATAAGTTATATCTCCAACATATTTTTCATCAATTGATGAGGCATAAAAATCTCTATTTAAAATATTAGGAGCTATTGGTAAATCATGGTTTGAATCAGTAGTCATCACTTTAAATCTTCGTTTCATCCTGACGGATAATCCCAAGTATTTTAAAATATTTCTAATGCGTCTTCTTGAAACTATAACACCATACCTATCAGCTAAAGCATCTTTGATACGTCTTGTGCCATATGTTTGTCTTGATTGAAGAAATATGATCTCAACAAGCTCATTTAATTTATCATCAACTTTTTGAACAATACAACCATTTTTTATCCAATGATAGTAGCTACTTTTATCAACTTTAAAAACTTTGCACATAAGTGTAATACTGAAACTCATTTTATGCTCTTTGATCCATGCATACTTTACAGAGTTTCTTTCGCAAAGTATGCGGTTGCCTTTTTTAGAATATCCCTCTCTTGCTTTAAAAGCTTATTTTCTGCTCTAAGTTTTTTAAGTTCTTTTGCCATCTCCTCTTGGGATGTAGGGTTAGCATTTTTTACTTCATTGATAGGAGTGATGATATTATGCTCTTTTTTATATACTTTTATCCAGTTGTATACTGTTTTTTCATTTATACCTAAATCTCTAGCGATTTGCACTGCTGATTTTTCACTATTAAAAATTAGCTCCACAGTCTCATCTCGAAACTCTTTTGTGTATTGACTATTTCTCATTCTTTTTGTCTCTCTCATGTTATAATTTTAACTTAGAATTTTTAAATATTCTTTGTATGAATTATTGTAGACAGATCACATAGTATTACTTGGATGACCGGATAATCTAATAAGAATATTTCTTAAGTCAGATTCCTCGATAACTATCTTCTTTTTTTTAAAAGATACCAATAGTTCTTTAAGAAGCTCGTCAATATCAAAAGGGAGAAGTTTTAAACATACAAATCCCTTTATTAATAAATTCTATTAATAATAAAATTTATTAATTGAATTTGTAAATCCGAATGTT
>JBNKLC010000054.1:0-53786 GCA_050292155.1 Arcobacteraceae bacterium | reverse complement strand
TATGCTTTCCTCTTAGTTTTGAAGCAACTTCTGTGATAACTCTACCGAAGATTTTACCTTCAGCATCGATAACGATCCAGTCTTTTTTTACTTCAGCACTAGTTAAACTTTTTGTCATTTTCATTTTGAACTGTACCTTTTTTTAAAATTGAGTTCGGAATAATAGAGAAGTTTTACTTAAATAAAGCTTAAAATAAGGTTTTTGTAAGTTTTAATTTTCACATTTTATAAAATTTAATATTCAGTAATATTCAAATATAATATCCCATGCTGGATAAAGAATTTCTTAAAACTCTTACCATTTTGTATGTTGAAGACGATACCTCTATTAAAAACTCCCTAGGTGCTATATTATCAAAAGTATTTGGAGATGTGATTATCTGTAGTGACGGCGATGAAGGATTGGCACAATTTAAAAATTATATTAAAGAAAATAAAACTATCGATGCGATTGTAAGTGATATTAACATGCCCCGAATGAACGGTATAGATATGGTTAAATCTATCCGTGAAATTGATAGTGAAGTACCGGTGCTTTTTACTACTGCCCACGGGGAATCCAACTATTTAATGGAAGCGATTAAATTAAAAGTAGCCCATTATGCTCTTAAGCCTATCGATATAAACGAACTTTTAAAACAGATTGGCGAACTTTGTTCCATAGAGCATAATAAAAAACTGCTTATTAAAAAATCTGCCGAAATTACACATTATGTAAGTATTATGGATGATCTTGCTTCGATTGTCAAAATAGATACTCAAGGGAATATTGTACACGTAAACACCCTTTTGCAAACTATCTCGGGGTACTCTAAAGAGGAACTTTTAAAAATGAATATTGCTGATTTGTTTCATCAAAATTCAACACTTAAAAATTATAATGAGCTTATTAAAACAATTGGAGATGAAGACTCTTATAAAGGGAAAATCAAATTTGTATCAAAAAACGGCGAACCTTTTTATCTCAATACTACCATACTGGCTCAATACAATGATAGTACAGATAGCTTGATAAATTATATCCTTATAGGCTTTGATCAAACCATAGATGAGATGGAAAAACAACAAACCATGCAAAGGGTAAGAAAAAATATCTCGGAGCAACGCTCAAGAGAGAATAAACTGCAAAAAAATATAGAAAGTTTAGAACAAAAAATCAAACAACTCCAAAGGGAAAATTTTGGAGACAATGAAACAAAAATGATTGTAGAAAAGCTCCAAAAAGAAAAAGCAAAAACAGCAAAACTTTTTAATCAAATTACCCATTATGAAGAGCAATTTCGCCTTATGGAAAAAGAAAAACAAAGACTTCAAGAGGAAAATAAGCATAAAAAAAGCGATGATGCTGCAATAAAAAATGAGAGCCACAAAGAGATTCAAAAACTTCAATCCAAAATTATAGAACTCCAATCAACTATTACAAAACTTGAGAAAAAACTTAGAGATAAAACATATGTATAACTACTATGAGGATGAACTTCAAGTATTATCCCGTGCCAATAGAATAAGAAAAAGAAAAGTTTTTAAAAACAATCTGCTTGATTTGGCTTCAAATGATTATTTAGGCCTTGCTTCAAATAAAAAACTTGCAAAAAAAGCGGTAAACCAATTTGAAAAACTTACAAGTTTTTCCCCAAAGGCTTCTGTTTTGGTAAATGGTTATAGCGAGATTCATCAAAAATTTGAAAAAAAACTTTCCAAGCTTAACGGCTTTGAATCTGGTATAACAGTGGGGAGCGGTTTTTTGGCAAATATCTCGATTATTGAAAGTATGGTTAGAAAAAAAGATATTTTATTTATTGATGAAGAGTATCATGCCAGTGGTATTTTGGCTAGTAACTTACCTCAAGGCGAAGTGATTGTTTTTAAACATAACGATACGGATGATTTAAAAGAAAAAATCAAACAATACGGGAAAAATAAAAAAAGAATCCTTATTGCGATAGAGGGTGTTTATTCCATGGGTGGAGATATTGCGAAAAAGGAGTTTTATCATATTGCAAATAGCCATAATGCTATTTTGATCGTGGACGAAGCACATAGTTCAGGAGTGCTTGGAGAAAAACTTTTAGGATGGTTTGATTATTTTAATTTTCCAATTAAACCAAACCATATAAAAATGGGAACTTTAGGCAAAGCATATGGAAGTTACGGTGCTTATATTTTAAGCTCAAAGCATATCATTACCTATTTTGAAAATAGAGCAAAACCTATTATCTATTCAACGGCACTTTCACTGTTTGATATAATCCAAGCCCATGAAAATCTAAAATATATTCAAAAAAATAAAAAAAGGATATCTAAAAACATAGAAGAAAAGCAACAATTGATTCGTGAGTATCTTGGCATCACACCCCAATCTTTAATTGTCCCTATTATCATCAATGACAATAAAAAAGTTTTGCAGATTCAAAAATATTTATTAGATAAGGGATATATCGTAGGTGCTATTAGACAGCCTACTGTCACACAAGCAATTTTAAGGCTGATTTTAAAACTTGATATTCCAAATAAAAAACTAATTCAACTACTCAAACTCATAAAGGAGCAAACAGATGGGTAAAATAGCAAAAAATATTTCAGATTTGGTAGGAAATACACCAATTATTCAATTAAACAACTTCAACTCTAAGATCTACGGCAAATGTGAATTTATGAACCCGACAAGCTCGGTTAAAGATAGAATCGGCATGAATATGATACAAAAGTCCCTGCAAGAGGGAACTATCACAAAACAAAGCCATATCATAGAACCTACAAGCGGCAACACCGGTGTTGCCCTAGCTTCACAATGTGCAGCCCTTGGGATAAAACTAACACTTACCATGCCTGAATCTATGAGTATCGAAAGACGTAAACTTATGGGGATATTTGGGGCAAATATTGAACTTACCCCTGCAAATTTAGGAATGAAAGGTTCCATTGAAAAAGCACAAGAATTAGCCAAAAACGACCCAAATGGAATCATTCTACAACAGTTTCAAAACCCATACAATCCACAAATTCACGAACATACCACGGCACTGGAAATTTTAGAAGATATGCAAGAGGATATTGATATTTTTGTAGCTGCCGTTGGAACTGGGGGAACCATAAGCGGTACGGGAAAAATCTTAAAGCAAAAACTTCCAAATATAAAAATTGTCGCAGTTGAGCCAAGCGCCAGTGCAGTTTTAAGCGGCAATCCCCCAGCTCCCCATAAAATCCAAGGTATTGGAGCCGGATTTATCCCCGATACTTTAAATACCTCTATCTATAATGAAATAGTCCAAGTATCCAATGAAGATGCAATCAATACGGCAAAAGAATTGGCAAAACAAGAGGGAATACTAGTGGGGATTAGTGCGGGAGCTAATGTTTGGGCAAGTAACTTTATAGCTCAAAAATATCCAAATAAAAAAATAGTTACTATTCTTTGTGATACGGGGGAACGATACCTAAGCACGGAACTATTTTCATAATAGTTCTATTTATCGCTATTAATCGGTATATAAATTGTAAACTGTACCCCCTGTTTTATATTTTTCACACTTAGTTCCCCTTGCATATTCTGCTCAACGATTATCTTACTCATATATAAACCTAAACCCGTACCGTTATAATTTTCTTTCGTTGTAAAATAAGGCTCAAATATTTTATTGATAATCGATTCATTTACCCCACCTGCATTATCTGAGATAAGTATTTTCATATGTGTTTGAATCTGTTTTGTTTTAATAGTAATACACGGATTTTCAATATTTTTTTCCAAAAAGGCATCTTTTGAATTGGTAAGAACATTGAGTAAAACTTGTGAAAGTTCACTCTCAAAACCATAAAGTGTCACATCATCCGAGATTTGATTTTCAATTTGAATACTATGGCTTTTAAAGCTGTCGTCAATTAAAAAAATTGTTTGATGGATAGCATCTTTTATCGTAAAATACTGCTTCTCTTTATTGGGCTTAAAAAAGTTTCTAAAGTCTTCAATGGTTTTTGACATTTTCTCCGTTAAAGCATTGCTGAGAAGCCTTTGTTTTTCCAAATACTCTTTATCTAGTTTTCCTAAAGAGTGCCGCAAGTGTATATTTTGAATAACGGTACTAAGCGCACTTAGAGGTTGTCTCCACTGATGGGCTATCATACTTATCATATCCCCCATCTCTGCTAATTTTGATTGTTGGATTAAAAGCTGTTCTTGTTTTTTTCTATTATCAATCTCTTGTTTTATTTTAATATCCAGCGTATTATTGAGATGTTCCAGTTCTTGGGTTTTGAGTTTTAACTCTTTGTTTGAAAGTTCCAGCTCCCCCGTTCTTTGTTGTACTTTTCTCTCTAAGTTGCTGTTTAACTCCTCAATCTCATCTTTCACTTTTGTCAATTTTCTAATATATCTACGTTGTAAAATATAGGTATATAAGATAATTAATAAAATAAAAACCAAAAAAGCTACAATACTCCAAAAAAGGGTATAATCGATACTTTTTTTATATTCAATCGATACCCATTTATTATTGATTTTTTGTCTTGTCTCATCACTGATTGATGCAACTATTTTTTCAAAAATATTTAAAAGTATCGGATCGTCGTTTCTCACACCAACCGAAAGGTGCCACTGCTTATCAAACTTACCGGAGATCTGTAAACTTCCGTAAAACTCCTCTTGAAAAGCATACGCAACATTAAGATGGGTTGTTACTTGTCCAAAAAGCTCTCCCCTTTCAACTTTTTTCAAACCAACCCGTAAATGATCTACATCTACAACTTCAAAATTTGGATAATCCCGTCTAATAATCTCATTGTACGCAAAGTTTTTTTGGATACCTATTTTTTTATTTCTCAAAGTCTTTAAATCACTGATAAAACTTACATTTCTCTTGGTAACCAAAACCAAAGGGGCATCGATATAAGGTTGTGTAAAACTCATATAATGTCGTCTTGATTGTATATTCATCACAAGCGAAAGGACGTCACATTGTCTATTTTGCATATATTCTAAAGACTCTGTCCAGTTTTTTGTCTCGACCAGTTTTATCGGGATACCGATTTTCTTTTTAAAATCCTCCATATAATCTGCAACTATCCCCATATGTTTATGGTTTTCTATTTTTTCATAAGGCATCCAATCGGGATCTACACATAGATTTATACTTGATTTTTTTTGTAAATAATCAAGCTCCTTTTTTGTAAAGATTATAGGTAGATTTGCTGCCCCTTTTTTAAGTTCATTTTTTTGTGGAATTACCTCCAATGAGTGAGCCGCAAGGATGCTTAAAAAAATAAAAAAAATAAATCTCAAAAAGTATCTCCAAACTGTTTTTTTACAATTATAACATACTATCTAAAATTATGGAAAAACAAACACCCTCTTTGGTATTTGCAACGGACAGTTTCCCTTGATGGTTATTTTCAATAATGATTTTGGACATATAAAGACCTATCCCTGTACCGTTTTTCTCTTTTTTTGTTGAAAAATAAGGTTCAAATATAACATCTAAATTCTCTTTTTCAATTGCCCCGCCGTTATCGTAAATATCTATTTTTAGATCGTTTTTTATATCTTGGGTACTGATTTTTATTTTTGCATCTTGAGTCTTTGTTTCTAAAAACTTATCCTCTGCATTTTTTAAAATATTAAGAAGTACATGTACAATCTCATTTTCATATATATTGATTGAATTTTTACTTTTTAAATCAAATTCAACTGCAATATCATTATCTTTTAAATCTTTTTTGATAATCTTCAAAGCACTTTGAATCGGCTTTTCAATAGTTGTAGAAGTAAGTATTTTATCTGTTTTATAAAAATTTCTAAAATCATCTATGGTAGTAGTAAGATTTTGAACATACAACTCTATATCATCAAGTTTTTTCATAAAAAATTGAGATTGTTCCTCTCTACCCTCTTTGGTTGTCAAAGCAAATTTTTTAGAAAGTATTTTATGTTTTAAATTAAAAGTTGCCGTCCCGATGGATGCCAAAGGCTGTCTCCATTGGTGGGCAATCATACTTATCATCTCCCCCATAGCAGCAAATCTTGATTGGATTTCCATAATTTTTTGTTTCTCTTCATTTTTTTCAATCTCTTTTTCAAGTTTGATATTTTTTTCAATTAATTCTTTTTTTAATATTTTTGATTCAATTGCCTTTATAAGGGTCTCTTCTAGTTTATAAATATCGATAGGTTTTAATATATACGCATCTACATTTAATTCAATCGAACGTAGTAAAAAATTTGTCTCTTGATGGGCTGTTGTTACAACTACCGGGATATCTTTATCAATCTGTTTAATCTGTTCAATCATCCCAAGACCGTCAAGTTTGGGCATTTTGATATCTGTTAAAATAAGGTCTATTTTTTTATTCAAAGATTTAAAAAGCTCCAACCCCTCCTGCCCGTTTGCTGCACAAAACACATCTATCCCAAAAAGGTTCAATGTCTCTTTTATCCCCTCTTGTATTACCTCTTCATCTTCAACATATAAAACAGTTATATCTTTTAAAATTTGATTCTCGCTCATCGTGTCTCTTTTTGTTTTTTAACAGTATACCACCAAATAGTAGTCAAATAATGTTCAAAGAATAATATTATATAGACTCTACCATTTTTTTATAGTTAAAAAATAAAAATTGGATCTCCTCGTTACTTTTTCACTACTATTTTCAGTAATAATGTAACTATTCAAAATATTTATTTCATATAAGGTAAAACGATGAGTAATCAAGAGCTTCAAAAAAGAAAAGAAACAGTATTTGCAAGGGGACAGGGAAATGCCTATCCTATCTATGTACAAAAAGCAAAAAATGCCGAGCTGTGGGATGTTGAGGGGAATAGATTTATCGATTTTGGTACGGGAATAGCCGTATGCAATACGGGACACAGCCATCCAAAAATTGTAGAAGCGGTTAAAAATCAAGTGGAAAACTTTAGCCACACATGCGTAATGGTAAATCCATATGAAAGTGCCGTTGAACTGGCTGAAAAACTAACTGCAATCGCTCCGGGAGATACTCCAAAAAAAGCTATTTTTGTAACAACAGGTGCAGAAGCGGTAGAAAACTGCGTAAAAATTGCCAAAGCACATACCAAAAGAAGAGGTGTGATTGCATTTAACGGAGGTTTCCACGGAAGAACAAATTTAACTATGGGACTTACAGGGAAAATTGCTCCGTATAAAACAGGATTTGGACCGTTTCCAGGAGACATCTACCACTTACCGTATCCCACAAATTTAAACGGAACAACCACACAGGACACTTTAAAAGCACTGAAAAATCTTTTTAAAGTTGCTATTTTACCAAGCGACGTAGCGGCAATTATTATTGAGCCGATTCAAGGAGAGGGTGGGTTTTACCAAACTCCAAAAGAGCTTCTACAAGAGTTACGGGCAATTTGCGATGAACATGGAATTGTACTTATTTTAGATGAGATTCAAACAGGATTTGGAAGAACAGGGAAAATGTTTAACAGCGAATATGCAGATATTGAACCTGATTTAATCACTATGGCAAAAGGGATTGCAGGTGGTTACCCTTTAGCGGCAGTTGTAGGGAAAGCCGAGATTATGGATTCGCCGATTCCAGGAGGTCTTGGGGGAACTTACGGTGGATCTCCTGTTGGTTGTGCGGCAGCTTTAGCGGTACTTGAAATTATGGAAGAGGAAGATTTAATCAATAGAGCAAATCAGATTGGAGATATTTTTAATAAAAGATTAAATGATTTGAAAAGTAAATTTCCCGATCTAATCGCAGAGGTTAGAAATAAAGGTGCAATGATAGCATTGGAGCTGATGAATGACGGCGATGTTCAAAATCCAAACGTTGAGCTGACAAAAAATATTATCGCAAAAGCTTCACAATACGGGTTGATTTTACTCTCTTGCGGGTTTAATGCCAATGTGATTCGATTTTTACCTGCATTAACTATCAGTTACGAACTTGTCAATGAGGGTCTTGATAAATTTGAAGAGCTTTTTACAAGTTTGGCAAAATAAATTTAACTTCAAAAGGAGGAGGTGCTTTATAAAAACAAACCAAAAGAGATCTTTAAGATCTCATCTATTTTTACTAAAAACACTAAAAAAGGAGACAAATTTATGTTAAAAATATTTTCTGGTATAAGAAGAAATTTAATGGCAACTTCAATTGTTGCATTATTGGGCATTATGTTTATGGTTGATACTGCATCGGCAGCTCAGCATAACTGGAGATTTGCAAATTTATACGGTAGAGGTACTGCATTTGGAGAACTTTACCAACAATTGGCAAAAGATATTGAAAAAAATACAAACGGAGAGATTAAAGTTCAAGTACTTTTCTCAGGTGAAGGTGTTGGAACTTCAGGGTTGCTTGGAGCTGCAAAATCAGGTCTTGTGACTATGATTGCACCGTTTCAATCTATGCATGCCGGTGAATTACCTGCGGGTGTTGTAGAGATTGGACTTCCTGGCGGTACGGCAGATACAGATGAGTTATATGATCTTTTTCATAAAAAAGGTTGGGACAAAATCTTAACGGCTGCGTACGGTTCGCAAGGTTTAGTTTGGCAAGAGCCTTATATTCAACCTCCTGTTTATATTATCACTAAAAAACCAATTAAATCGGTAGCAGATTTTAAAGGTCTTAAAATAAGAGCACCGGGTGCATATGGTAAATTTTTAAGAAATCTAGGTGCTTCTCCCGTTTCATTGGCATGGAGTGAGATTTATACCAGTTTAGCTACAGGTGTTATCGACGGTTCAATCGGTTCAAACATGATTGACCATAGAGACGGTAACCACGTAGAAGTTGCTAAATATATGTACAAATTACCGTTAGCCGGAGCACAAGTTTTACCTATCCTTGTAAATAGATCGGCTTGGAACAAACTAAGCGATGCGCAAAAAAAAGGTGTACATGACGCAACTGTAGCTCACGCAAAAGCACAATTGACAATGTCGAAGAAATGGGAAAAAGAAGCAGTTGAACAGATGACTGCAAAAGGATTAAAATGGTCTCCGGAGCCATCAGCAGCTGATAAAAAAGCTTGGGCAGAAGCTGGTGCGGGTCTTTGGGATGAATATGCATCAAAAGATAAATTTAGTAAACAATTAATCGATGTATTAAGAAAAGCAAAATAATTATTTAAAGGCTAAACCATGATCACAAGAAGCTTACAAGTAATTTGTATAGTAATTGATAAAATTATTATGTGGTTTGGCAAAGGGGCGTCATATTTGATGCCCCTTCTTGCTTTTATAGTTGTCTATGAAGTAGTAGCACGTTATATTTTTGATGCTCCTACAATTTGGGCTTATGATCTCTCTTTATTCCTGTTTGGTTATATTGCAGCTTTAGGAGGAGCTTATGCGCAACAAAAAAAATCTCATATCAATGTAGATATTTTGTACTTATCAGTTTCTCCTAAAGTTAAAAATATTTTCAATATTATATCTTTCTCTCTTGGTGTATTTTTTCTAATAATCATATTTTATATGGGTGTTACAAAATTTAATGAAGCCTTAGAGTTTGGATATAGAAGACAAAGTGAGTGGGCACCTCCTATGTGGCATTTTTGGTTGATGTTATGTATTGCAAGCAGCTTGTTTACCATGCAGTTAATCAAAGATATCATAATGGAAACTTACCATCTTATTACAGGTTCCCCGTTGATAGAAAAAGAGGAGATTAAAGAGGAGGTTGCTTATGAGTGTTGAAATATTAACCGGTGTTTTATTATTTTGTATATTGATTTTCTTTGCCCTTGGTGCACCAGTTGGTTTGGCACTTGGAGGTATCGCTATGATGGTTGGATACTTCACTTGGGGAGATGGGATTTTCAATGTTATCCCAACAACCGTCGAAGCAACTTTTTTTAGCTTTATTTTACTTGCAATCCCCCTTTATATCTATATGGGACAGCTTTTGACCCATTCTGGTATCGGGGATTCGATGTTTAAAGCGAGTCAAATGGTTATCGGTAAAATTAGAGGTTCGTTGGCTATCAGCGTTGTATTTATCTGCTCGATGATTGGAGCGATGGTCGGTATTATCGGTGCCGGGATTATGAGTTCTGGGAGTATTGCACTTAAACCGATGCTTGATGCAGGATACAATAAAAGACTGGCTCTTGGAACTATTATGGCAGGTGGTGCACTAGGTATTTTAATCCCTCCTAGTATCCCTATGATTATGTTTGCGGCGTCTACGCAAAACTCTGTTGGAAGAATGTTTTTAGGGGCGATGGTTCCTGCTTTGTTTACCATTATATTACTTATTACATATATTGTTATCAGCTCTAGGCTCAAACCTGAAAATGCTCCGCTTTTAACAGAGACAAACCCAGGTATGCCTGAACTCAAAGGGAAAGAGAAACTTAAAATTTTTAGAGATGGATTTCTCTCAATCGGGTTGATTTTTGTTGTACTTGGAAGTATTATCAGCGGTATTGCAACTCCAACCGAATCGGGAGCTTTAGGTGTTGCAGGAGCTATATTACTTGCCATTTTCTTTAAGCGGTTTAAACTAGATATGATGCGAAGCGTGGGATTGCAAACCAGTATCTTAGTAAGTGTTGCGATGTGGATTATCCTTGGTGCTTCGGTATTTAGTAATTTTCACTTGCTTATGGGGATCCAAGGTATGATTGCAGATTTTACCCATGGACTTGATCTTCCTCCAATTATGATTATTATTATGTTTCAATTGATAATGATATTTTTGGGATTTATTATCGATGAGTTTATTATCGTACTGATGTGTGCGCCGTTATTTACCCCTATTGCCGTTTCATTGGGGTATGACCCTATTTGGTTTGGTGTATTGATGATCTTAAATATCTTAATTGCGGTGCAAACACCGCCGTATGGTTTTGCACTATTTTATTTAAAAGGTATCGCACCTCCAGAGGTTGGAATGGGCGAGATTTATAAATCGGTTACGCCGTTTGTTTTGGTAAACTTGGTAGTCCTTATTACTTGTATGCTTTTCCCCGATATAGTTTTATGGCTGCCTAACAAAGTGATGGGTTAAAGGAGATAACAGATGTTTAAAAATATTTTAGTACCGTTACATTTAGATTATACAGAAAACCATGAAAAGCTTTTTGCAGGTGCTTTGGAGGTACTTGATAAAAAAGAAGGAAAACTCTCTTTACTTTATGTCAATGAAAACAGAGCACACGGCTCTGTTTATCCTATTTTGGATGAAGAAAATGAAAAACACTACAATCACAATGCTTTTATCGAGTTAAAAAATATTGCAAAAAAACACTCTTTGCCTGAGGAAAATATATCTTTTAATATAAGAGACGGCTCAGCCCACAGAGAAATCCTTGAAGAAGCAAGAAGAATCAAAGCCGATGCAATTGTTATGATGGCTACAAAACCGGGACTTGGAAGCTATTTTATCAGCAGCACCTCTGAGCGTGTAATACGACATGCCGAGTGTTCTGTATTTGTGATTAGATTAAGTGATTATAAATAAAATACTATATACAATTTAACAAAAAAGGAAAATAATGAGTACAATCGAAGTAACATCACCGTTTGACGGCAAAGTAGTAGGGGAAGTCCCTTTTACAAGCATAGAAGATGTGGAAAAAGCAATTGATGTTGCCTATGAAAAATTTTTGGATGTGGATAACTGGATTCCAAAGTATAAAAGAGTTGAGATTTTAGAAAAAGTGATGGAGATTATGTCTTCACAAGTGGAAGAATTGACTATTCTTTGTGCAAGTGAGGGTGGAAAACCTTATATGGATTCCAAAGTTGAAGTACAAAGAGCTATCAACGGTATCAAGATTGCAATTGAGCAAATCTCCGTACAAGAGGGGCATGAGATCGCTATGGGTCACACCGTATCAAGTGCAAATAGAATGGCATATACTATGAAAGAACCAATAGGAGTGGTTGCTGCAATCAGTGCGTTTAACCATCCGTTTAACTTGGCAGTTCATCAAGTGATTCCTGCGGTTGCCGTCGGTTGTCCCGTTATTATTAGACCCGCAACGCAAACGCCGATGTCGGCAATTAAATTGGTTGAGATTTTACAAGAAGCGGGACTGCCTGATGGTTGGGCACAAGCCGTAGTTTGTGATAGAAAAGGGGGAGAGTTGCTTGTAACATCTCCAAAAACTGCATTTTTTACATTTATCGGTTCGGGACCTGTTGGTTGGTACCTCAACTCAAAAGCAAGTCCGGGAACTAGAAGTGCGTTGGAACACGGAGGTGTTGCCCCTGTTATTGTTGAACCGGACGCTGATATTGATGCTATGATTCCAGATTTGGGAAAAGGTGGTTTTTACCATGCGGGTCAAGTTTGTGTCTCTGTTCAAAGGATTTTTGTACATGAATCGATTGCCGATGATATTGCAAATAGATTGGCTGAGTATGCTTCTAAGTTAGTTGTCGGGGATCAGTTGGATCCTAAAACAGAAGTTGGACCGCTTATCAGCCATGCCGAAGTAGATAGAGTTGAAGAGTGGGTAAACGAAGCAAAAGAGAAAGGTGGAAAAATTTTAATCGGTGGAAAAAGAATCTCTGAATCTTGCTATGAACCGACCGTAATTTTAAATGCCGGAGATGATGCTCTTGTGTCCCAACAAGAAGTATTTGGACCCGTTATCTGTGTGTATTCATATAAAACATTGGATGAAGCAATTAGTAGGGCAAACCAACTTGACGTATCGTTTCAAGCAGCAGTATTTACAAAAAATATCGATACAGCTTTAAAATCGGTAAAAAGATTAAATGCAACTGCCGTGATGGTAAATGACCACACTGCATTTAGAGTTGATTGGATGCCTTTTGGCGGGGCAAAAACTTCAGGGCTTGGACTTGGTGGAATCGCTGATTCTATGAGAGAGATGCAAAATCAAAAAATGATGGTTATAAAATCTCCGTCACTCTAAATATAAAAAGAGGTTTTCCTCTTTTTATCTCTTTACTCGCTATCGTGGGTATATCCCATACCGTAAATATTTTTTATATGTAAATCGGGTACTTTTTTTCTGAGACGGTAAATAAGACTTTTAAGATGTGTGATATCGGGGTCAAGATCAAACTCCTCAAACCAAATTGTATCTATAAGCCTATCAACCGTACATATTTTTCCATCATTATTAAATATAGTTTCTACAAAACGTATCTCATTTTTGGTTAATTCTATCGGTATATCATCACGGAGAAGCTTTTTTTTCTTTTTATCCCAAATAAGAGATTCGTTTATTTTTACAATATCGCTATCGTCATTGGAGCTATTATGGTAAATTTGTTTGCACAATTTCAACATATCTTCCAAAAAAGTGTTATACTCAATAGGTTTTGGAAAGAACTGGTATATCCCCAAATTGATCAAAGGCAATAGATAATCAAACTCGCTTCTTGCAGATAAAATTATAACCAGCTGATCTTTTTTGATTTTATACAAAGCATCAACCAACTCCACCCCGTCACAATTTGGCATTTTGATATCTGAGATAACCAAATCATAATATCGATTCCTCTTTTGATGATACTCTTTATACTTATTCAAAGCATCCAATCCATCGACGGCACTCGTAACTTTTGGAAAAATATCTTGAAGCAATTCGGTAAACTCTAGCCTAAAATCCTTGTCATCTTCAACAAAGAGTACACTTAAATCTCTTGTATATTTTTTTAATAAGCCGTAATCCATTGCAATCTTTCCTAAGTTTTAGTAGATTATAAAGTCATTAAATTTCAGTTGCACTTATTTGATTTACAATATATTCTGCTGCTTGTTTGATTTGTTTACTTGTAGTAGCCGCAAAAATACCACCCCACTTACTAGAACTTGTTGCAAAATTATCTTCAAGTAATACACTATTGCTTGTTATATTTTCAAACTTAATATTAACATTTAAACTTGCATTACCTGCAAAAGCACCTACTAAAAATCTTTTTGCTCCCGAAACATATGCAAAATGAACTATCTCTAAATCTACCTTAACACCATCATGTTTGTCTTGCTCTATAGTATCTATATCAATCTCGGCACCAGGATAATTTTTTTGAAGTAATCCAATAACCTCTTTTCGTAATTCACTTGCTACCATCTCGTATGTATCAGAGTGAGGTATATACTCTGAACGCTTAATCTGTAAATTAATATACTTTAGATCATTTTTTGGGATTACACTATTGTGCACCATTTGATTATCACTTTTTGAACCTTGCATAGACTGCTGATTTGTTGATGCACATCCAAAAAACAAAAATACTACAGCCGCAACTAAAAATATATTTTTTAACATTTTTCTCCTTTATTGTAATGTTATATCTGACTTTACCCGAAGCATTGTCATATAAGGTAATTTACCCGGTAATTTTATTGGATTTATATTTCCGCTATGAACCGACTCCAACTCTTTCCCATCAATTGTCAGTATCTTTTTAAACTTCACGTAATATTTTCCATCCTCTTTTTTATAGATAGTTCCTATCTCATTGTCACACTCTTCAATTGTACTATTGAGTGGAGCAAATATCTCTATCTCGTCATTTGGATAGGTTTTATATTTACACATAAAATGTTGTTCGTCTTCTATAACCAAACCGCTTACTTCATAACTTCCTGCACTTAAAGCATATTCATGATTTTGGGTATTTTCTTTTTCAAAAGGTTTATGGATAAGATAGGCATCGGTAAAACCTCTGTTTTTTGTGGTATTAAGTTCCTCTTGATATTTCTCTGCTTCAAATTTATCTCTGTAGCAATCTTCAAGTGCCATCCTATAAGCATACGCAGTTACCGCCGCATAATACGGCGATTTTGTACGCCCCTCTATTTTTATACTGTCTACTGCTCCGCTATCGACTATCTCTTTAACATGACTTGCAAGATTCATATCTTTTGCATTAAAGATATAAGTTCCCACTCCCGGTTCCTCTTCTAATCTAAATAGGGTACTATGGTCTTCATTGGCTGCATATAAAGTGTATTCAAATCTACAGTCGTTGGCACAACTTCCACGGTTGGGAACCCGTCCCATCTGTACTGCACTGATAAGACACCGTCCACTATAAGCAAAACACATAGAACCGTGTACAAATATCTCAATCTCCAAATCGGGTAGTCTTTTTTTTATCTCCTGCACATCTTTTAGACTTATCTCCCGAGCGGCAATGATACGTCTTACTCCCATATCGTAATACACTTTTGCATCCAAATAGTTCATCACGTTTGCTTGGGTTGAGAGATGGATAGGGATATTTGGTGCCAGTTCATTGCAAAGGGCTACCACTCCGGGAGTTGCTACTATAATTGCATCAGGTTTTAGTGCTGCAATATTTACAATGTGTTTTTTTAAAAGCTCAATTTGGGAATTAAAAGGAAAACCGTTTATGGTAGCATAAACTTTTTTTCCCATTGAGTGTGCATAATCAATCCCCTCTTTAAAACTCTCAAAAGTAAACTCTTTCCCGCTTCTAATTCTTAAACTAAAATGGCTCACTCCGCCATACACCGCATCTGCTCCATATGCAAGTGCTATTTTTAGTTTTTCCAAATTTCCAGCAGGGCTTAATAACTCAATTTTCTTCATTAACTTTTTATACCTTTTATTTCAACATAAACTTTTTTAAATCTTTTGTCATCTCAGGGTCATACCCAAATTTTTCTATCCTTCTTTGTCGCAAAATCTTTTCATCTATAATCTCTTCTTTGTTTTCTTGAGCAGTTTTTTTATCCTCTTTATAACCCGCATCGTCCAATTTACGGACACATCTTACATACCCCGCAGGGATCTCGGTAATCGGTTTTCTTGTTTTACTTTTTTCAAAATCCCTTGAGTCCGAATATTCCCATATCTCATTTGCACTGAGTGTAATCTTTGAGGACCAGTAAAATGTTTTTCCATACCCGTAATAGATTTTATCTTTATATTTTTGCTCCAACCGTGTCAGCTGTTCGATTGAGGGAAGTTCCCAGTCGGTAAATCCCGCTAATTTCAAATCTTCACAATACTCTTTTGCATGATTCCAATCAATTTTTATATCCGCCGCATGTCGCGTATCTTCCCACATCAAATTTTCCACAACACTGGTATAAAGACGGATATCTTTTGGAATATAGATTAACGTATACGGTACTTCATAGAATTGATTTACTTTGATATCTTTAAAAAGAGTTCTTGTTTTGTACCCGTCTTCAAAATGTATCTCCACGTTTTTCCCCGCATCTACTTTGACCACTCTATTATTTTCATTTAATTCTCTAATAAACTTATTATCGATAAACAGCTGTGCTTTATCTCCGATAAAAAGTAGTTTTGATTGCCCTTTTTCAAATTTGAAAAAGATATCTTTTTGGGTGTTTTTTATCAAGGTAAGTTTTTTTACAAGATCTTTTTTATAATATTTTTTATCGACAATCGCTTTTATCTCCAAAGGTTTTCCCGCTTCAATTTTATAAGCTTTAATAGGAGTTTTTCCTATCTCTTCATTATTAATAAAAATCGGTGTATTTGACACATTGGCATCTATATTTATATAGCTGTATTCAACTTTTTTTAACTCTTTATTTTCAGGCTTTTTTTCATCTTCTGCCCCATAAACAATACCGCTTAAAAAAAGACTCCAAAGTACCATATATCTTACTACACCCATTTTTTCCCTTTTATACAAACCAAATCAGCAATATTGTACCAAAAATTATCCTATATACTCCAAAAGCCGTAAAAGTGAACCGCTGTAAAAAAACCAAAAATAATTTTATCGTCAAGTACGCCACTATAAATGCTACTATAAATCCAACTGCCAAAACAAGTAAACTGGTCCCGTTAAAATCTTCATAATGTTTTAATATATCATAACCCGTAGTTGCGCACATCACAGGCAGTGCCAAAAGAAAACTAAACTCCGCCGAAGCCTTTCTATTCAGCCCCACAAGCATCGCTCCTATGATAGTACTTCCCGCCCGGCTGGTTCCCGGGATCAATGCAAAAATTTGTGCTATCCCAATCCATAAAGCCTGTTTATAACTTACTTTTTCAACATCGTCAATATAATGCTCTTTTTCTTTGTAAAACTTCTCTACAATTAAAAATACGATCCCTCCGATTATAAACATCCAAGCTACAATCCGCACGTCAAAAAGCGATTTAATCAAATCGGCAAATACAAATCCAACGGCACCGATCGGTATAAATGCCAATACCAACTTTTTCCAAAGCTCCATTTTTTTTATCGTAAATTTATCGCTATAGTTAAATACTACGGCTAAAATTGCGGCAAATTGGATAATCACTTCATACGCTTTTGTTACATGACTTTGATCTATCCCCAAAGCTTCACTGGCAACTATTAAGTGCCCCGTTGAACTTATGGGTAAAAATTCCGTAAACCCCTCAATAATACCTAAAATAATCGATTCAAATATACCCAAACTATAATCCTTGTTTTTTTGCTAATTTAAAAAAAAGTTTTAGTGCACGTTTTTCTTTGTATCCCATATTATATTTTATCTTTGTAAGATACTCTTTTATTTGCGATGCCGATAAACCGCTTCTTTGAAGATATTTTTTTAAAATATATTGCGGGATAAAAATCTTTTTATTTGAAAATCTTTTTGCCAATTTACATAATTTTTTTTGATTTCCGTTATAACAAAGTCTTGCAAATACAAAAGGGAGATTATATTTTTCTTTCCACGCTTGTGCCAAGTCTACAAATTCTTTTGAAGAATCATTGTGATAATGAAGCAGTGCCTTATCGCCGATAAGTACTTTACCGTCTATATGTAATACTTTTGCCAATATATTTGAAGTATCGGATTGATAATCTTCTTCATATTTTCCTTGCAACGCCAAAACAGAAAGAACCTCTCCATCTGCAATAATTCCAAGATCGGTGCATTTTTCATTTTTTGATTTTATCGAGGAGATAAAAGCAGCATCTATTTTCCGTTTTTTAAACCGTTTATTGATATTTGAAGGATATGATTTATGATAATTGACAACTTGTTGAAGCTGGGATGAGCCAATGTTTTTTTTCAAAAATACCGTAAAAGGCAAAAGGTTTATAAAATCAATTTTTGCAAATATCATACCTAATCAAGTCCGTCCTTATTTTAAGTGGATATAATATCCAAAATTGGATAAGAGAGTAGTAAAATGCGTATAGATATTCATAATCATACAACCCTTTGTAACCATGCCGAGGGGTCAATGGAGCAATATATCCAAAAAGCAATTGAACTTGGTATCGATATATACGGGTTTAGCGAACATGCTCCTATGAAAAATTTTGAAGATGGTTATCGACTTGTACCAAATAAAAAAGAGTTTTATGAAGATGAAGTAAAAAAACTCAAAAAGAGATATCAAGATCAAATTAAAATACTTCTTGGATATGAAGTGGATTATATACAAGGAGATTATATCCTTGATAGTATCATAAACTCCGATGTTGATTATTTGATAGGTTCCGTACATTATTTGGGAGATTGGAGTTTTGATAATCCCGAGTTCATCAGTGTTTATCAGAATAAAAATATAGATACTATTTGGGAAGAATATTTTGAAGCTGTTAGGCAGATGGCAAAAACAGGACTTTTTCATATTGTCGGTCATCTTGATTTGATGAAAGTATTTAAATTTTTACCCAAAAAAGATATCAAATCTTTGGCTTATGAAGCACTCAAAGAGATAAAAAAAGCAAATATGGTAATCGAAATCAATAGCTCGGGATTTAGAAAACCTATCGGGGAACAATATCCATCACGTCCACTTTTGGAACTTGGCTTTGAACTTGATATTCCAATTACAACCGCTAGTGACGCCCATCATCTCGATCATATAGGATTTGAGTATGATCAAGTATTGGCGTTGGCAAAAAATATCGGATATAGTGAAGCCGTCTATTTTGAAAAAAAAGAACCTTTTCGAATTAAATTAAATTAAACTTAATTTTTACATACATAAGTCTTTTAGAACCTTTTATTTTAGGGATTTTTGTATTTCTTATTTAAGCTTTATATAAGTATATTTGCCCTACAATCTCACTCTTTAAAAATATAAGGGGTTATGTGTGTTTGCAAGTTTAACAGATTCTTTTAAAAGTGTTGTGGGGAAAATCCGATACAAAGACGATGCTGCTGCATTAAAAAGAGCTACAACCGAACTTAAAAAATCATTGTTAAAATACGATGTACACCATAAAACCACAAAAGAGCTTCTTACACAAGTTGAGCTTGAAACGAAAAAGAACGGTATCGGTCAAGAATCATTCTTAAAAGCATTACAAAATGCTTTAACAAATATTTTAACAACAAACGGTAACCAAGGATTTGTCTACAGCAACAAATCTCCACTTACTACTATTTTAATGACGGGTCTTCAAGGGAGCGGTAAAACAACTACCACCGGAAAACTTGCAAACTATTTAAAACTAAGAAATAAAAAAGTTTTGGTTGCAGCAGCCGATCTTCAAAGATTAGCGGCAGTTGAGCAGTTAAAGCAAATTGGGGCACAAATTGAAGTAGACGTATACTTTGAAGATGAACAAAACGATCCTGTAACTATTGCTAAAAATGCAAAAGCTAAAGCGGAATCTGAGCTTTACGACGTGCTTTTTATAGACACCGCCGGTCGTCTTGCAATCGATGATGCTTTAATGGATGAGCTTAAAAGTGTAAAAGATGCAGTAAGTCCAGATGAAATTTTTTATGTGGCTGATTCTTTAACCGGACACGATGCAACAAAAACGGCAACAACTTTTAAAGAAAAAATAGGAATTGACGGAGTTATCCTTTCAAAATTTGACGGAGATACAAAAGGTGGAGTTGCCATCTCCATTGCCCATCAAGTGGAAGTTCCTCTTAGATTTATCGGTATTGGGGAAAAGATGCCCGATATCGAGCCTTTTATCCCTGAGAGAATCGTATCGCGTCTTATGGGTGCAGGAGATGTTGAGGGATTGGCTGAAAAAACAGCTGCGGTAATTGACGAGAAAAAAGCCAAAGAGGTTACTAAAAAGATCAAAAAAGGGGAATTTAACTTTAACGACTTTTTAGAACAGCTTGATATGATGAAAAAGCTTGGAAGTATGAAATCGCTTCTTGGGATGATTCCGGGGATGGGACAGATGGCAAACCAGCTTAAAGATATGGATTTGGAAAGCTCCGGGGAGATTGTAAGAATCAAAGCGCTTATAGGTTCTATGACGCCAAAAGAGAGGGAAACTCCAAGTATCTTAAATAACTCTAGGAAAAAAAGACTCGCCGGTGGTGCAGGACTTTCTGAAATACAAGTGAATAAAATTTTAAAGCAATTTAAAAACGCTTCTAAAATGGCAAAAAAACTTTCAGGAAAAGGTGGGAAAGATATGCAAAAGATGCTTTCCCAAATGGGTGGACAAGGCGGTATGGCAAACTTGCCAAGATAAAAGTGATACAGTTAATGAGTTGATAGGTTGCAAGAACTTATGAACTCATTAACTTTATTCAAGTAAAATAAAAAAACAAAGGAAAAAAAATGACTACTATTAGACTTACAAGAATGGGAAGAAACAAAAAACCATTTTACAGAATCGTTGTAACAGATTCAAGAAAAAGAAGAGATTCAGGATGGATTGAATCAATCGGATACTACAACCCTGTTGTTGAGCCAAAAGTTTTAAAAATCGATGAAGAGAGATTGAACTATTGGTTAAGCGTTGGTGCACAACCAAGTGAAAAAGTTAAGAAATTAACTGCAAAAAACTAATTAAACGATAACCTATGATTAACGAATTTGTTTCCACTTATGCTAAAATGATCGTAAGCTATCCTGAAGAGATAGAGGTAGATTCACAGCAGGTTGATGAATCTTTTTACGAGATTACAATTACGGCACATACTAATGATGTGGGGAAACTTATCGGTAAAAACGGAAATATGATCAATGCTATTAAAACAATTCTTAACGGTTGTAAAGCAAAAGACGGTGTTTCTTATAAAGTACAAGTTGTATCAAAGTAATTTTACTTTGATACGATTTATTTTTCTTACATAGGATATCTATGGATAAAATATACGTAGCAAAATTAGGACGTGCCGTGGGTCTTCACGGCGATTTAAAAATCTATATAGACTCGGACTTTCCGGAGCAATTTAAAAAAGATACCCGATTTACTACACAAAAAAACCAAACACTTACAATAGAAAGCTTTAGTCCAAAAAGTGAAACCATCAAATTTGTGGGCATAAATACTATTGATGATGCTAAAAAACTTACCAATAAGCTTTTATACACAAACTCTGAGAATACAAAACAAAACTGTAAACTTGAAAAAAATCAATATTTTTGGTTTGACCTTATAGAGTGTACACTTATTGAAAATAATGAGATTTTGGGGACGATTGTAGATATTCAAAGGCTTCCGTTAGATGATTATTTTGTGATTGAAACCTCTCAAGAACTTCAAAAACAAAACTTTACAAAACAATTTTTACTTCCATATAATGAACAATATGTACAAAGTGTAGATATCGATAATAAACAGATTATTGTAACAAACGCCAAAGATATACTTGAAGCTAGTTAAAACTTTATTTACTAATTAAACGAAATTAGATATACTAAAACACGATTATTGGCTAGGATTAATAGATTATGAAACAATTACAGATATCAAACCCTTTTGATATGCACTTACACTTACGGGATAATGATATGTTGGAACTCGTTGCACCGCTGAGTTCTAAAACTTTTGCAGGGGCAATTATTATGCCCAACCTTGTTCCTCCGGTTGATACGAAAGAAGCGGTTCTCGCTTATAAAAAAAGAATTTTAGATGCAATCGGCGACGATACCTTTGAACCGTTTATGACACTTTTTTTTAAACCTTATACAAAAGAATTTTTAGAAGAGATTAAAGATGAGATTAAAGCTATCAAACTTTATCCCGCAGGGATTACGACAAACTCTGAGGGCGGTGTTGAGACGATAGACACCGAAGCTCTTGCCCCAACACTCAATGCAATGAGTGAACTTGGGATTCCCCTTTGTGTACATGGAGAGTCAAACGGTTTTGTAATGGATAGAGAAAAAGAGTTTATGAATGTATATGATGCTTTGGCATCTGCCTTTCCCAAGCTTACTATTATTATGGAACATATAACCACAAAAGATGCCGTAGCTATGTTGGATCGGCATGAAAATCTATATGCTACTATTACCTTACATCATCTGCTTATCACACTTGATGACCTAGCAGGAGGGATGTTGCAGCCCCATCTATTTTGTAAACCGATTGCAAAAAGATATGAAGATAGAGATGCACTTGTAAAAGTAGCCCTTGGCGGTCATCCAAAAGTGATGTTTGGAAGCGACAGTGCACCGCATCCGCAACATGCCAAAGAGGCTTGTGGATGTGCTGCAGGTGTATTTACCGCACCGATTGCCTTACAAGTTCTTGCAGAGATTTTTGAGTCTCATGGTAAATTGGAAAACTTACAAAAATTTGTTAGCGATAATGCTTGTACTATTTATAATCTACAACCCTCATTTAATAAAACAGTAACTCTATTTAAACAAGATTGTAAAGTTCCGAGTATCTATCAAAACGATACACAAAAAGTTATTCCAATGTATGCCGGTAAAGTATTACATTGGAGTATTGGATAATGGGTCTATTTACAAAAGAACACAACAACGAAAACTTTTATTTAGAACTTACTAAAAAACATTTTGACGAGCAATGGCTCGAAGAAGCTTTAAAATCAGAGTTTATAGATATTAACCATCAAGATGCAGAGGGAAATACTATTTTACTCAGATGCCTTAAAAAATCAAGATACAAATCGGTTGAGTGGCTTATCAAACACGGTGCAGAGGTACATACCAAAAACAAAGCAGGAAAATCTGCGATTAATCTCGCTATAGAAAAAAATTCCCTACCCGTTGTAAAAGGACTTTTGGAACTTGGTAAAATAGATGTTAATCAAAGGGATATCGACGGGAGAAGTTTACTGCAAAATGTTGTTGTATGGGGAAATGTTAAGATGGCAAAACTGCTTATACGTAAAGGTGCAGATATAAATAACACGGACCATCATAATAGAAATGTATTGTACGATGCTCTTTCTTATGGGGATAGAGGGTTTTTTAACTATTTTCTTGCATTTGAGGATATTGATCTTAACAATTTAGATGAAAATGGTAATACCCTTTTTCAACACCGTGAAATTCAAAAAAACGACTTACTTGCCATTGATTTACTTAAAGCAGGAGCAGATCCGACAATCCTCACGGCAACCGGAGAATCTTATTTGTACAATGTGATTTTACGTGAAGAAGAGGCAAAAGAGATTATACAAACTGCTTTACAACATGGTGCCAATGCAAATGCTCTTACCAAAAACGGCAATACTCTAATGATGGAGCTTATTGAATTGGTCCTTAATCTTCCTGAAAAAAAAGAGGAGACAAAAAAATATTATCTTGAAATTGCACAGCTTATGCTTGATCATGGTGGAAATCTTAATCTAACCAACAAAGGGAGTGAAACTATCCTTTTTGATGCAGTAAGAGTTCGTGATTATGCAATAATTGCATTTTTACTCTCTAACGGGATTGATCCAAATATCCAAAACGAATACGGAGAAACTCCACTTTTTGATATTATCTTAGATGGTTCAAAAAGTCGTGATTTGATCCTTTTACTTCTTGCTTATAAAGCAAATCCAAACCTTATAAACCAAGACGGGAAAACAGTTTATGAAGTTCTCAACGATATTATCATCCATCAACATGGAGCAAAAAAAATCAACGATAGGACATTTTTATCAAAACTGAATCTTAAGAGTGATTATTTTATTCTACTAAAAGAGCTGTTAGAGCAAGAGGAAAGTGATCTTGATTATTTAGACTCAAGCGGTAACCCTTTATTTTTCAATCCTCTTTTGTATGATTGCTTTGCTTTGTTTAAACTTTATATTAACTATATTGATATAAATCTACTCAATCAATCGGGACACAATATCTTTTATGAATATGCTCTCAGTATCTTTGAAAAAAACGACACATCTTCTAAAGCTTTGGACAATTTTGAATCCCACCTGAGCACAATCATCAGCCACAAAGCTAATAAAAACTTTCAAGATGCTCTGGGATGGACAGTCCCCCATAAAATACTTACCACTCCATGTGATGAAAGGCTTTTTAGGATTTTGACAAAAGTAGTTTTATTTGATTATACCATTAAAGACAATTTAGGTAGAAGTGTAATCCATAATGCTGTTTGGGGGAATAAACCTTATGTGATAGAGATTATTGAAAATATTGCTCCTAGTACCATTAACCAAATAGATAAATATGGAATTCTTCCTATAACTTACGCTGCCCTTTTAGGAAATCAAAAGCTGGTTTTACATTTTATCAAGCATGGATCCAACATCCATGGAGATAAAAAAATAGCCCCTCAAGCAGTAAAAAAATTTAATCCTATGTTAAAAAACCTTCCAAAACTTCTTAAAGGAGTAACGGATAAAACTGATTTGGATAATCTTCATACGATCATTGAACAAGTTAGACGAGATTTTTCTATACAATAAAAGAGCTAAAGATATTGAAGATGAAGAGATGCTTGAGAAGATCGACACATTACTTTATCAAATTCAATTGAACTTTAATGTGCCCGAATCTCCTCTTTTAAAATAAGTCTGTTCTTAAGACCGCTCCGCTTGAAGCATTGGTAACCAGTGCTCTATATTGTTTTAACCATGAAGAGCTTATCTCTTTTTTCTTTGGTACAAACTCTGCTTTTCTTTTTGCTATCTCATCATCGCTTAAATTAACCGATAAAATATACTGATCCACATCTATATGTATCTCATCGCCGTCTTGTAGTAATCCTATCATACCACCCTCAGCCGCCTCAGGCGATACGTGACCGATAGATGCACCTCTTGTAGCACCGCTAAATCTACCGTCGGTTATAAGTGCAACTTTATCTCCAAGCCCCATACCCATGATAAGACTAGTTGGGGCTAACATCTCTTGCATCCCAGGACCTCCCTTTGGACCTTCATATCGTATAACCACAACATCTCCCGCTTTTACTTTACCGCCAACGATTCCATCAATTGCTTCAGGTTGTCCGTCAAAACACACAGCCTTACCGGTAAATACTCTATCTCCCGTAATACCTGCAGTTTTAATAACCGCACCCTGCTCTGCCAAGTTACCGTAAAGGATAGCCAAACCCCCAACTTCCGAGTATGGATTATCTACGGTATGGATAATATTTGTATCTGAAATCTCTGCATTTACAAATCTCTCTTTTAAAGACTCTCCCGTAATAGTGAGATTATCTATTAAGATATCATCGCCTCTTTTATTCATCTCGTGCATTACTGCATTTACTCCACCCGCTTTATCGATATCTTGCATATGAACGGTTGAAAGTGACGGCGATATTTTTGCAATATGACTTACTTTTTTACTAATTGTATTGATATCTTTGAGTTCAAAATTTGCTCCTGCTTCTTTGGCGATTGCCAACATATGTAAAACCGTATTGGAGCTTCCACCCATAGCCATATCAACAGCAAAAGCATTGCGTACGGCATTTTCATTCAATATATTTCGTATATTAAATTGTTCTCTTTGTGTATCCTCCATCAAAGCTATCTCGCAAACTCTACGTGCCGCTTTTCTATAAAGCTCTTCACGCTCTTTTGTTAAAGCCAAGATTGTACCGTTCCCCGGAAGTGCAATCCCCATAGCTTCCATCAAAGTATTCATAGAGTTTGCCGTAAACATCCCCGAACAACTTCCACCGCTTGGACAGGCATTGCACTCTATATCGTGCAGTTCATCTTCACTGATCTCCCCTGCTTCATATTTTCCAACGGCTTCAAAAGCAGTGGCAAGATCGATAGGGGTACCGTCTTTTTTATACCCTTTTGCCATAGGACCGCCGCTTACAAATACGGTAGGAACATTTACCCTTAAACTTCCCATAATCATCCCCGGAACTATCTTATCGCAGTTTGGAATAGCTATCATCGCATCAAGTTTATGTGCATTCATCATGGTTTCGATAGAGTTTGCTATAATCTCACGTGAAGGCAAAGAGAAAAGCATACCGTCATGCCCCATAGCGATACCGTCATCTACCCCTATTGTATTAAACTCAAACGGTACACACCCTGATTTTCTTATCTCATCTTTGATTATATCACTTACTTTATCTAAGAAAAAATGCCCGGGAATCACTTCAATAAATGAATTTGCCACACCGATAAACGGTTTATCAAAATCTTCATCTTTAAGCCCAGTAGCTCTAAATAACGATCTATGCGGAGCACGGGAATGCCCTTTTTTTACTTCATCACTTCTCATAATAATCCTTAAAATATTTATATCCTATTGCGGTATTATAGTTTAATTTTAATTAATAACAAAAAATCAAGTTTTTTTCAAATTTACAAAAAAAACTCTTGACTTCTAAAAAATAAAAAGCTATAATTCCAGTCCAAATTAAAAGATATTCTTTAGTTTGTGACTTTTATATTGTTTTAAACACAATATTCGTGTGCGAGTGTGGCGGAATAGGTAGACGCGTGGGACTTAAAATCCCATTCCGGTTTCGGAGTGTGAGTTCGATTCTCACCATTCGCACCATTTTTTATTCATACTTATTTGAATATTTTTAGTGAGATGGCTGAGTTGGTCGAAAGCACCGGTTTTGAAAACCGGCGAGGGTCACACCTCCGGGGGTTCGAATCCCCCTCTCACTGCCACTTTTCATTTTAAAAGCCAGAAAAATGATAGAGATACAATGTGTCAGGGTAGCTCAGCTGGCTAGAGCGCTGGTCTCATAAGCCGGAGGTCGAGAGTTCAAGTCTCTCTCCTGACACCATCTGCAAAGCCTTATTTTATCGAGTTTATAGCTTGATGAAGTAAGGCTTTTTTTGTTGCTTAATAAATTGCTCGGCAAAAACTCGGCAAATACTAACATGACTTTAGCTTCTCTTTTTCGTTTACTATATAGAAGAAGTTATTCGCCATTTCTATATCTTTTTTGCTGCTCTCATGTGTAAAATACACATCATTTAAAACTCTTGAGCTTTGAGCCCATCCACCGACTGATTTAAGCCATGCTTCATCTGCTCCATTGTTCTTCATAATACTTACGTATGTATGTCTTGATGTATATAAGTCTTTATCTTCTATTTTTGTTTTATGAAGCAATGGTTTCCAGTAGTATTTATTTACTGTTTTACTGTCGCTAAAGCAAACATCATATTTACTTACAAATACCCATTTGTCTTGTGTTCTTTCTTCATAGTGTTTTAAAAGAATATTTCGTGTCGTATTATCAAGAGGAATTAATCTTGTATGATTCTTCGTTTTATTAGTATTGTTATAATTAACTATTTCATATTCATTTGCTATAAAATCTTCAATCTTAGCATTACCGTCTTTCTCTGTTACTCTTCCTTTTGTAATAGATCTCTTTAAATCTATAAAACCGTTATTGAAGTCTATATCATCCCACATTAAGCCTATGGCTTCTCCAGTTCTTACTCCAGTACTAAATACAAGATACAAGAATACTTTAAACCATCCCTCACTTTCTTTTATAAGTGTGGTAACCTCTCCAGTAGTGTAAGGTACTCTTTTCTTTGTAACCACTGTTATTGGATCCGAAAGCGTTACATAGTTTTTATGTATGATGTCATCTGCTAATGCTTTATTCATAATCAAACTAAATGTATCTTTACATTTTTTAGTAGTTGATGTTGATCTATGCTCCAGCATATAATTTTGCCACATTTCTATTTCTGTGGTTTTTATATCTTCAATATATAAAAGATTCCTACTCTTAAAATAAGGTAGGATATGATTATTAAAATATCCCTCTTTCTCTTTTTGAGTTTCTTTGTTTCTAACTCTGGAAGTTGCTTGAATTACTTTTAAACCATATTCTTCTAGTTCAGTTTTAGACTCTTTTGAATTTTGCTTATCAATAAGTTGTAAAAGAACATCTCTGGCATTTTTTTTGATCCATGCAATATTTATCTTTGTTGCTTCTTTTCCAGTTGATTTTCTATAAAATTTTCCATCAACCGTTCCTAGAACATAGATAATATTTCCATCTTCAAGTTCGCCAGTAGTTTTGTTTCGTTTTTGGGGAATATCCCAGCCTTTACCTCGCATAATGTCTCCTTATACGAAGTACCACATCTTGTTTCACATATATTTTACCGCCTTTTTTCTTGTAGTCTTCTTCAGGTTCAAAGTTTGCAATTATATATTTTCTTAATGTGTTAGCTGTTTTTCCAGTCATGTTTGATAGTTCGGATAAAGATAGTTCTTCTGGAACAAGTTTTTTCAAGAACTTATTATCAGCCTTTATCTCTCTGACTTCTGATAAAATGGTAAGTAGAAGTTGTTTTTCTTCGCTTATCATTATTTGTTACTCCGTACACTTTATATAAATGTAGTATAAATCTAGTAACCTTAAAGTCTTGTTAATCCGTTAATATTTTTATTCATGAGTATGTGTTGTGTAATCTTCCGTTAATATTGTTCCGTCTGTATTATATGTAATACCAAATAAATTCGATATAGATTGTATCTGTGTTTGCATAAATGCCAAGGTATTATAAATATTGTTTATATTCTGAGTGTTTGCATTTACATCTTCATTAAGAGTACCTATTGTTGTACTTTGAAGTTCTGCTATAAGACTATCTAGTTGCCTTGCTTTTTTAAAAGCTAGTAATCCCAGTCTATCTCTCTTATTTTTCTCCATCCATAAATCCTCGTATATTCTCCATCTTCATCTTACAACCCTCTAAAACATCATAAAGCTTCACGCTATACTCAGCTGCTTCGCTTTGCATCTTGATATCTTTTGGTGCTAGTGGTATATCATCACATTGTAAATATTCACTTGGTATCTTCTGCTTTACTACTTTTATCTTCGTTATCACTTGTGGCGGTTGTGGTTTGTCTTTGGTGCATCCAGTTAAAAGCATCAACAAGAACATTAGCAGCAACGCCATCATCATTCGTTTTTTTTGCATATTTAATCTCCTCTAGTTTTTTGGTAAATGCAACAGCTCTTTTGATCTCTTGCTTATGAGCTATCGCCATTGCTTCGTATGTTTTATTTGTACTATCCATCAAATCGTTAAACTCTTGAACATTTTGTTCGTTTACTTCCAATGCATTGTTTAATTTATCGCTAGTAACAGCAAGTGCTTCAAGCAGTTCTGACTTCTCGCTTCTTAACTCTTTATTATCTGATTTAAGAATAGCCACAT
The DNA here is from genome assembly GCA_050292155.1 of Arcobacteraceae bacterium. Taxonomy (GTDB): domain Bacteria; phylum Campylobacterota; class Campylobacteria; order Campylobacterales; family Arcobacteraceae; genus JAIOSF01. The sequence goes on along the minus strand of JBNKLC010000054.1, from coordinate 24,548 downwards.
AAGTAAATGCAACACCCACCACAAGAGCGATACCGATATATAAAAACGCATTTGTTTTACCCCCGACAAAACCGATTAATTTTGTAAACCACAACATACTTACCCCTTTCCTAACACCATACTACTTCATTATCTCGAATCCAATAATGCGACTTACAAGGAAACCGATAATTTCCAATAGATGAATGTAACGTAACTTTATTATTCTGCTCTTTTAATTCCCATCCGTTTTTACCAATAGGGGTTACTGTTTCTACTCCACATCCACACGCACACAGATGTATTGCTAAGTTAAATTCTTTTGATATATAAAGAGTATTTTGCTTTTTATCTTTAGGCATAAATTCTACATGAATGACTTCCATCTCTCAATCCTTTCCACATAAGTTATAGTCTCTTTACTATAGTGTCCTGTAACTTGAGGTAGGCACTCTTGTATATCTTCCCACAATAAAGCATTACCGCATAGCTTTTGAGCTTGTAGGATATTTCCTATCCCGCCGTTGTAACTTGCCTGAGCCAGTTTGTTTTTTTCCATAGGCGGTCTATTCCAGTTCCAAGAGTTACGAAGCTTTCGCATATAGTATGCTCCTGCAAAGATTGCGTATTTTGGCATAAATGCATTTGCATAAGCAGGATAGTTAAGTTCTTTAAATATCTGCTTTTCGGTATTTGGCATAAACTGAGCCAATCCCATAGCACCTACTGGAGATACGGCATCGCTTTTTAATCTGCTCTCTTGGTAAAGTTGGGCTTTCCAATACTTCCATCTGTCAAAATCAGTCCAGTAAAGCTTTACAGCTTTTTTTATTGTCTTATCGTACTTATCGCTAAATGATAGAGCCGATAATGATTGCGATACCAACAAAACGCAAACCAATATATAAACTAAACGCTTTCCCATCTTGTTCAACCTTTTTAAATGATTCTTTAAAATTAATACCGATAAGCTTGTCAAACATTCTTAATGCAATCACAGCTACCACTAAAGCCATAACTACAAAAAAAAGCCTAAATAACGCATCTTTTAATATAAAAAGTTCTGTTTCCATTTGTTTTACTCCTATTCTATATTTGCTTCAAGTTTATTTCTAAGCTTTCTTATTATTAAAGTTACAAAGTCAATTTCATTTATCTCTTTTTGCTCTTTTCCTGCAATTATATTTCCAAATATGCTATACGCTTCATTGAATATCAAAAGAAGTATTACTCCAGTTAAATAACTTGTAATATTAAAATATTCAGCTATCTTTGGACTTGTAATAACAAGAGCATTTATTAGAAGTCCAAGCACTATAAGAAATATAAAAACTATCATCTTTGCATAGAACCCTGCTACTAATCTTTTGTATGTTATAGCTATATTCAATCTGTAGCTTTTATACCAACCAGTTACAAAATCAAAAAACATTAAAAAAACTAATATCGTGAGCAAACTGCAATTAAGATATAACTGTTCACAAATAAACATAGCTGAACTTATAAAAGGTACATATGCTGAACTTTTCCAAAATGATACGGTTGTTGTTTCAGATATCATCAAACTCTCCTTAGCATCGTAAACGGGTACTTAACCCAACACCCCAAAGCTCCGCCGAAAGTTATAAGTAAACCGCCGACTATCTTTTTTTCTCTCAAACACTTTATAAATTTTCTTGTGCTGCAATTCTCGTCGTGGATCTTGCAACATGGCGAGATATCCACGATCTTAAAAATTGTTTTGCTAGACCATGCAATCCATTTCTCTGGAAACCATGTGCAATAGTCTTTTTGCATCTTTATATCTCTATACCCAAAACAGAAGTAACATTTGCATAAATCTCTTTTGCGTATGTAAACTCAGGAGTGTCTAATCCCACCTTTTCTCCAATCTGCTTTACAATTGTTGCTAATAATGTTAATTGATCTCCCTCATCCATTATCTGAGTTACAATCGTTTCTTTTTTCTCAGCAGAGCTTCCAACTATAGGATCAGGGTTATACTCTTTGAATTTTTTTATAAGTACACCGTAGTTTGTATCTTTTACTTTTACGACTAACATATCAACCCCCTTATGCTAACTTATCAACTGGTATTGATATTCTTGATACTTCATAACCGTTTTTCATACCAACCCTAACTTTAAAGTCTCTGCCTTGTCTTATATCTGTATCAAACAATGATGTAATTAATGACACAGCAACAGTTTCTGCTTCAATAAATTTAATCTCTGATATATCAGTATATTGATCACTACCAACTTTGTCATTTTGTATTCTATGAGCTTTATATGGAGTATCATTAGTAAGTGTGAATGTTTTTGTCTCACTTGATGTATATATTTGGTCTGTATTCACCGTATGCAAATCTACCCAAGTACCATCAGTACCGTTTGTAGTATCATTGCTTCCTTGCAGTCTATGCTGCTTAGGTACTCTTTGATACTGTATAGCATCAGCACTTATTGTATATTTATTTATTGCTTTAGGTGTTGTATGTATATATCCTACAAAGTCAGATACTCCACTACTACCTTGCCATTTGTTTGAATTATTACCAATAACACCATCGAATACTTGAAATGCATTTGTATCATTCGTATAAGCAAAAGCTGTGCCTGATGGGCTTGTATTACTGCTCATTATTGGAACTACATTTTCAGTAGAAGTATTTGCACTACCATCTGCAATTTTTGTAACACCATTTGTATCTGCTGTATAGCTTTGTGGTACTCTTATCTCAAAACTTTCGGCTGCTCCAGTTGGTACCAAAGATGTTTCTATATCAGGAATTTGTTTTGCAACTATTGTGGGTGCATTTGTAAGTGTTGCTGAGGATAAATTAATAGTATATGTACTATCGCCATTATCTGTTAGTTTTCCTGTTGTATCAAAACCTTGAAGTGATACACTATCTCCATCGTTAATTAGTATAATATCTCCATCTGATATACTTTGTCCTGATATAGTTATAGATGTATTAGTTGCACTATCAATAGTATAGTTTATAGCTTTACTATCAATTGTAGGTGTTGCATTTACAAAATCGCCATCTCCAATATCTTGCGATACGGTCATACTTGTAGCCGTTGCATTGTCACTTGTAGCTAAGATTGTATTACTACTTAAATCAACATCGGTAACAGTTGGGAATGTTGTTGTGTTTATTGTTGCATCTTGAAACAAAATCGTTTGATCTGACTCTATATCTAAAACAGTTACCGTGTGAGTAACTATATCTGAATCAACTTTTCCAGTTTCAAGTGCCTTAATTGTTAAATTATGTATATCATCAATACCCGTAAAAACTGGTAAAGTCCAAGTGATCTTGTCATCTGTTCTTGTAAAGCTCCCTGCTTCCACGCTAACAGTATAAGTTGCTGTCGCACTATAATTTGAAATAGTTACAACTATGCTACTTCCCTCTACACCTTCACTTACCCCTGAAAGTGTAGGCGTTGTTGTTTTTAATTGACTTATTTTTTGATCTACTTCATTTTGTGTATATTTATCTAAGTCTGTAATATCTGATTCTGTATGAGTATGTGAAGTATTTGCTTTTCCATTTAATGCAATCTGTACAGCTATGGAAAGTGGTTTATTTGCATCACTCGTATTATCAACATTCCCCAATCCTAAAAGCTGCTTTGTGATTATAACTTCCCCTGCCACAGTATCATCATCTAATACAAACTCAACAGTACTTGTTGTTCCCTCTTTAATACGGATAAGCTTTACTCCTAATCCTTGTTCTCCTTGCCCAAAAGGTGAGCCATTATCCCAGTCTCCACTTATATCACTTGCTTTAAAATAAATTGTTGATGGTGTTTGATCTGTTGCAAGATAACTAAATCCTTTACCTTGGTCATCAAACGATGTTCTGTTTGCCAATGTTCCCTGCTCATCTGGATTATAAGATTCCCCTCTTAAACCTTGTAATCCTCTTGGTACACCAAGTCTTAATAATCCATTAGATTTCTCATAAGTAGCGAATGCTTCTTGTGAAGAGTCTAGCAATACTGCTGTCACATTCAGTTCTGTAAGCTCATCTCTTATTTCTTGTACCTCTTCTTTGTCTGATGCCACTTGCTGTGCATTGGATGCTGCATTTTGTATTGCAGTTAAATTCTCACTTATTGACTGGCTACTTTCATTGACCGTATTAATAACTGTGAGATTATCGAATATATCTCGAATCATTCCTATAAAGCTTGTTTTGTCTACCATTGTTATACTCCCATTGTTGCTAAATATTCATCTAGCTTTTCCATTATTTCACTATCTCTTATTTCATCTGCATAGTTAACAAATTCTTGAATTAGATTTTTTTCATCATTATTTATAAAAATATTTTCGTTAACGAAAAATCTTTCAAATATTTCAAGTACTATTTCTTTAAATACTATATTTCCGTTAATGTCTTCATAAAACATTTGAAGGCTAGGCATAGGAAATAAAAGCTTTAAAAAGTCTATAGACTCCGTGCCTTTTTGTATAAAAAGCTTAATGTCTTCTATATCTTCATTATCTTTGAATTTCATTTTATAAAACATAGGTATTTCAGAGTCTTCTGTTTCATAAAGAATTATAGAAAAGTAACCGTTTTCATCTGTTTGTGTAGTTTGTTTAGTGGCAATTTGTCCGTTTACATCGAGTGTGCTTAATGGGTTGCCATATTTATCACAAAGGATAAATTCTAAATTTTTGTTTGCATATTGTTCATCTGCAAGTATGGTTATGTTTCCAGTTATAGTTCTCATAGTCAAATACTATTAAAAACTATAAAAAGAAACTAGGTGGGTATTTATTTAGCCTTATGTGGTTTCATTAGTTGCCCATACTGCTTCATACTCTGCTTGTCTATTTGCATCTTTTTCTCTTTCTTTTTTTACTCTGTCTTTTTCAAAATCCAGCATTTCCTCATGAAAATCTGCACTCTCATAAGTACTATATACATTTGCCAATGCTCCCCCTATTGCACCAACTGCCTTAAGTGTTTCAGCGTCTCCACTCATTAAATTGTCTAAAAATGCCATTTTTTTCTCCTTTTAAATAAATTTTATATATTGGTTTGCTAAAGCTATCTGATCATACAGCTTGTCTTCTTTTGTGTTTATTCCAAGTATTCCTCTATTTGGTTCGCTTATTGTACTTACTTGATAACCAAAACTTCCAGCATTTGCATTGTAGAATTCTCCACCTGCATTCCATTCGTATTCCATGTCTACTTCTGCAACTATATCATTCGATATTGATGCTCTTTTGTAGTAAGTCATGGTTTCTTGTAATAGTTGCTGAAAATAAATCCTATTATCTATTCCATGCATATCTACTGGAGCCATATTCAAAGCTGGAACTCCTTTATATCCAAATGCTATACTCATATCTTCCATTGTATTTAATACATTTCCCCAGCTTTGAAGTGCCGAGTAGTACCCAGCCAACTGAACCCCTGCAAGTCCATATTTACTTCCATAATCCACCATCGCCATTGCTGTTGGTAGCGATGTTAGTGACATATGTAAACTTACCATGGAACCTATTGCAAGTCCTGCTAATGCTCCGCTTTTTGGATCGTATCCTAGCTTTTCTCCAAGAGCAAATCCAATTGAACCTAATATCCCAGTATCTATTCCATTTACTGATATATCTGGTAGTCCAGCATTATCCAGCCAACTTGAAGGGCTAATCCCTAATGTTTCAACTCCTACCGTAACGATATCTCCATCATCATAATAACTGTGCGATGTATATTCTAAATTTCCATCGTTATATGTAGTTGTTGCTCCTAGTTGGTTTACTGCTGTATTGGACATAAATAAATCTGCAGAGTACTCTGTTCCTAGTATTCCTAGTCCGTCATCATACGTATGTACTGCATCTGTTAAACCATCATTGTTGTAGTCTCCATATGATGTATAACTACCGTCTGCATTACTGTAATATCCGCTTCCATCTATAGAATTGTAACCCCCGTAACCTCCTGCTGCATCTGTTGTAAATGTATCGCCATTATCATAACTTACTGTTGCATTTCCGATATCATCATAAGTGATTGAACCACCGTCAAAGCTTTGTGTGGTAGTTTTACTAGCTTTTGGTTCTAATCCGAGAAGTTCATTAAAAAAATCTCCTACTGCTCCCCAGTCTCCGGCAGTATTACTGTCTCTTAAACTATCTCCCCCTAGATCTCCTCGATCTATTGCATTTGATCTATCAATTCCGTCTGCTACACCGTTATTGTTTCTATCTGTTGAATTGTTTCCATGTGCCGCACTTCCATCATCTTGGAATAGTTTTACTGGAGTAAAAATCCAATTTAATAACCCAAAAAGCGTATTAATTTTCATTTTATCAGATACTCAATCTTTCCATCTGGCATTTTTTGAATTGTTTCTTTTGCCATTACTTTTATTATTTTTTTATTCCAAGTGTAAGACTTTTTTCCACTTATAAGATGTTTGAATCTATAATAAAATTTAACAGTATTTAGTGGTGCTGCTCTTGATCCAAAATAATAAACATATTCTTCGTCTGCAACTAAAACATTAATATTGTCAAATATTATTATGGTTGCTTTGTTTAAACATCGAACTATATTTTCTCTTGAAGTGTTATTAAAATTCTCCAGTATAAATTCAAATATTGGAGCTGTCATTTTTAATTCCTATGTTAACGTTGCTGGTATTACTGGTGTAGGCACTACTGTCACTTCACTTGTGTATGTTAATGGTGCTGTGGATATTTCATCTATAGTTGTTTTTGAAGCATTAAACTGTTCTGCAGTTACATCGTATGAATCGTTTGTCATGAATGCATTCATCTCGTCTACTCTTGCCATCGCTTTTCTTATCTGCATATTGTCTAGGTTTGCTTTTATACCTAGTAGTCGTCTTGATTCTTCGAATTTTGCTTGTTGAAATTTATATATTGCATCTTGATTTTTTATATTTATCGTTGCCAGTATATCTTCTTGTCTTCTTTTTTCAGTTTTTATCTGCTCTGTTCTTAGTTCTGTTGCTTTTGCAATATCCTCTGCTTTGTTAGTTTCTGTTTCTATCTGTTTTCGAAGTAGCTCTTCTTGAGCTATCATCATCGGCATCTCTTTTGCAAGTTGTATAATCTGTGCTATAACTCCAACACTCAGCTGTGCTTCATATGTTGCTATTAATTTTGCTTTTTCATCATCGTTTATTTCATATAAAGCAATGTCGTCTTTAAATGCTTTTCTTGCATTTTCTATAAATGTATTTGAATTTATTTTATCCGTTACGCTATCTATATTTGTTAATATGTCTGTTAGTTGTATTGCCATGGTTAATTCCTATTTTATACTTTTACAAATGGACTTCTTAATCTTTTTGAGTGTCTATTTTTATAATAAAGCTGTCTTAATTGATCTATCTCTTTATCATATAACCTCATGTACCCTATCGATCTTCCAGTACTCTCTTTACTTGTATTTATCTGGTGTGCCAGATGCATTGCATAAAACATAAGAGCATTTTTAGCCATAAGAGATATTGGTATGTTATCTGTCTTTAGAAGTACCTGCTCTACAAAGTTATAGTTTACTTCTACTTTTGTTCCTACTTGTAATAATGTTTGCGGATACAAGAAAAAGCTTTGTTCATCCATACATACATAGAAGTTATCATCATCTATTGTATTTTTGTTTTGTGTCATCCATTCAAAGCTCTTTATTGTAACTGGTTCATCTTCTATATTTACAGATATAACTCTTATGCAGTTATGTGGTAGTTTATATCTATTTTCATTTTCTTTTATTGTATATATTTCTTGATGTGTAAATAAGTATAATTCTCTTGATAAATTTGCAAGTGAAGAGTTGATCATATCTATCAGCTCTTCATCACTCCATCTGTATTTTTTAGAGTCAGTATCGTTTAGTCTACTTCTCATAGATAATAAGATATCGTTTACTTGCATAGTTATCTTAGTCCTCTTTACTTGGTAAGTGTGGAAGCAGTAAACCTTTTAATGTGTTGATTTGTTTTTTACCAATCTTTACTTTAAAGTGTTCACACCATTTTTTAATATCTTCTTCACTTAATGAATCAATATCCTCTTTGAAAGGGATAACCTCTTTTTGTGTTTGAGATTCATCGCCCCCATCATCTTGAGTTTCAGTCTCTTGAGTTTCAGTCTCTTGAGTTTCTTCTCGACATTTTAACCCATTGCTTTCATATGTACTTTCAAACACTTCTTTTGGTACTCTCCAGTTATCAGTTGGGTTCCCAACATTACAAACTTGATAATCTCCATTTTCATATCTTCCAAGTACTTCAATAATCGCTGTTTTATAAAACTGTTCAACTTTGTCACAAGGCTCAGGAAGTTCTGCATCTTGTGTGTTTTTTTCAGTTTCACTTTCGTCTACGAAAAGATCATCCATACTTATCTCTTTAAAATATCCTCTTCTTTTTAAAGATTGTGCTGCCATTACATCTACAATAACAACATCTCCTTTTTCCAAGATAGGAAGCTTGTTCGATCTTACTTCAAAAAGTTTTTTTGTAAAATCTCCCGTATATTCTAATACGGTGAGATTTGGAGTGTGAATTTTACCGGTCACTTTCATGTTGCACTCCTATTACGATGTAGGTTGTCCATCTACAGCACACACGATTGCGATCATTCCGAAGTCTTTGTTGTGATACTCACTAGCTTGTTCAGCTGCTGTTTTACCAACAAATTTAGTTTTAGCAAATCCAGTACCTCTGTCTGCTCCGATAAGTAGTTTTCTTCCACCCTCTTTAGGATCTTCGTAATAGTCGAATCCCTCATCAAAAGGTTTAAGACCTGCAGTTGCACCTAGGAACAAGTTGATCTCTGTTTCAGTTGCTACACCTGAACCAGTAAATGTTTCAGTACCTTTGTATGAATCAAATCCAGTTGCATATGTAACTGTTACACCGTTTACAACGGTTTCATATTTAGAAGTCGCAGTAGTGATGATACCTGATTTTCTTGCATTCCAGTTGCTTCTTTCAAATACAATCACACCATCCCATTCTCCCATTGCACCAGTAAAGATTGGATTATCGCTTCCTCTTTTTTGTGCCATTTTTTGAGCTTCAATCCATAATGGATCTTCTTTTAATTGTCTTGCACCGTTTGAACCTACAACAAGTAAGAAGAACTCAACGTAATCAACGATTCCACCCTCTCTTGTAACTGTTTTAACCACAAACGGTTCTACGATTGGATGTGCATTTCCTGCTCCGTCTACTCCGTTTTTCGCTCTTTTCTTAGCTTCGCTGATAGCTGCACACGATAATGTATCTACTGCTTTAATTGAAGCTGTTGTGTTTACTTGATATACTCCGTCTGCTGCACTACAAGCTACGATGTTTGTTGCTGCTTCAGTTAGTTTTGCAGTAATAATTCTGTCTTCTCTAGTTCCAAGCCACTTTGGTAAGTCTTTGTGTGCTTTACTTCTAAAGTTTTCAGTTGCCATTTTAGACTCAAGCTTTTTAGCTTTTGATTTTAACGAGTTACCGAAAATTCCATAATCTACATCTTGATATAATGTATTTTGGGTACCGATATTGTCTTCGAAGTCTTGATCTCCAGTAATACCGTCTCCCTCAATATGGTCTCTAAAATAAACCCTTACTGTTCCACCCTCTTCATTTGGAGTTTCACTTCTAAGGTCAGTCATAATAACTGCACCCTCATCATTGTTCATGAACTTATTCCACCAGTTCAATTCCATCGTTTTTGCTGTTAGTGTTCTACCATACTTTAGTAATACCTGCGGATCTGTTTCTGCCCATGTCATGTTTTTTTCCTTTGTGTTAAATTTAAATTTTAATCTCTACCGATACCGATTTGTTTTAAATAATCTGTATCTAGCACTTTTTCCATTGCTTCTTTTTGCTTTTTAGCAAACTCTTGCACCCTTTTGAGTCTCTTCTCATCGCCAGTTATTTCACTCGCTCTCATTAGAGTCTCAAAATCTCTTTCCGTTTCCCATCTTTGTTCTTGAGATTCTGTTTCGAGTACCATCTAAACTACCTCCCAATTCCAATTTGTCGAAGATAAGCTTGTCTCTCTGCATCATCGCCATATGAGTTATCTCCAGTTGCACCATTTACCCCACTTAAATCTGGAGGTAAATCATCATCCTCGCTTTCGCTTGGATTTTGTTTTTTAAACTCATCATATGCTTTTGTTAAAAATTCATATTTTGTTTTCGAGTTGTCTCTTAGCTCTTTTTTCTTTCTAGGACTTAAGTCCTCTTGAATAAACTCTGCTAATGCATCCATATCTACATCTGGATTCTCTTTTGAAAATTTATTTGATTGAGTAAGGATGTCAAAATCCCCCTTTCTCCCTTTTAGCTCTTTTTCAAAGTTTCCGATTTCGTCTTTTTTTGCTTTGAGTTTTTCGTCTCTGAATTTTTCAAATCGATCTCTTAGCATTTTATTTTTTGATGCAATGTTTGAATCACTTGCTAAAATCTCAAGCTCGTCATCATTGAACAATGCACTTGGATTTGTCTCAAGTACAGATTCAAATTCATCGTGAATTCTGTCTGCTACATTGTTGTATTCGTCTTGCATAACAGACAGTCTTGCTTCATCTTTTCTAATACCCTCTTCTATCGTTGCAATATCAGAATCTTTGTTCGCTGTATTGTTATCTGGAGGTGTTTGATTAGCTGGTGGTGTAGCTGTTGTTTCTCCATCTTCTTCTGAACTACCACCACCTGCAGTGTCGTCTACAATAGAAATCCCTCTAAAAAGACCTAAAGATAACAACATCATTAAAAGGTGTTTATTCATAAGTTTTTCTCCTTTAAAATTTTAAATCTGTAAAAGTTTAAGAAATTTTTTAAAAAGAAACTAGGTGGGTATTTTAAATATTTTTTAGCAGCTGCTGTTTTTATATAAATTGTATGAGGTTTTTCAGCTTTATTTCATATCCGTATTTCGTATTGTACTTGCTAAATAAAAGTTCTATATATTTGCTTGTGCTTGGTGATGATTTATCCGCATATTCTTTTATGTCGTTTATTATTTGCGGATGAAGTGTAAGTTTTGGAGATCGTACTTTTTTATATACTTGGTTATAGTCTCTTTTTGAGGCTATGATAAGATTTGGATTTTCCAGTATAAAGAAATTTTGCACTACTTGCTCAAAATATTTCGACTTGCTAACTCCGTTCTTTTCTGCTCCCTTGGATAGTCTGTCCACAAAGCCCTGCGAAAAACTCCAATCTGGACACGTTACTCTTCTATCTTCGTTTTCGTCATATATAGATGTTCTTGTTCCGTAGTGTTTTGATTGCTTTGTCATATTTAGTTCTCCAGTAAATTATCAAGTTCCTCATTGCTCATTGCTTCAAGTTCTTCATCTGTATAAATTTTTCCAGATACTTTTGGATTGATGTGTTTTATCTCTCCATAAAGCGTTTTAACTGTTGTAGTTAGCATATTGTGGTATGTTGCATTTGTGCCTATGTTTTTTGAATTATCCACAAATCTTTTAGCTCTAAGAAGATTTTCTCCCATAAGTGCTTGAAGGGTTTTTGCACTTAAAACTTCATAGCATAACTCTTTTGCTACAATCTTTCCGTACTGGTCTAAGTCTTGATCCGTATAGCTTTGCTGCTCTGCTGTTAAAAGTTTCCCTTTTATTATCTCTTTTGCATCTTCTATGGGAAGGGTATCATCCACTAAAACTGTAATAGCTTCTTTTTCGTTGGCGAAACGATTCTTCTGCCAATTCTCTTTTTTAATCCAGCTCTCTACCGTCTTTGGTGATACCTCACAGTTAGGAAACCTCTCTAATACCTTTGCAACACTTAGGTTGTTTGACTCATATACTGCTCGAATTTCAAGTTTTAGTGTTTGATCTACTGCCATTCTTTTTTCCTGCTTTCCAAATATTCATTAAATAAGATTTGTTTATATTCTTTATTTTTAATTTTAGGAGGAGTTCCACAAGTGAATCCAAAATGACTTTTATCTCCTCTTGTATCTTTATTTAAAATAGCTCTAGTATAAAGGATATGAAGTGTGATTTCTGCTAACTCATAAATAGTATATATCTGTAATACAATATCATCCAAATCTACTTTACTTCGTCCTTTTATAAAATATATTAGTTTCTTTTTTTCATCTCTCCATAACAAACTGCTTAACTTTGTTCCTGTTCTCTTAATTTCATTAAACCAAGTAAATATTGAAAAGTTAAATTCCCTATCAAGTTTTCCATTATCATAAAAATATATATAACTATGACTTTTGCCCCATACTTTGCTTTTATCTAAAAACTTTTCAAAAGCTTTTTTATGAACAATGTCTAAAACTATTATATTTACAGTTGCATATTCTTTGTAATCTCTTATCTGTTCTTCCAGTCTTGAGAGAGTGTCTTTGTCTGATTTTATTTCAACAGAAACAAAAATATCTTTTTTAAAAAGTGCCAAGTCCATTCTAGTCTGCATTGCACCACCGCAAAATTCATCTACTATTTGAATATCTTCATCATATTCAGTAATGATATTTTTGATATATCTTCTTATTTCTTTCTCATTACTCATCCTTACACTCCTCTCCATTTTCCAGCTTTTTTAGGTTTTTTTCTTTTTGCTATTTTTTTAACCTCTTTAACAATTGTCTTTTTAGGCACCGCTACCAGCCACCCTGATGCAACTGCATCTATACAGTTATCCGTTTGGCTCTTTTTGGTTGGATCAAATCGTAAAAGCTCTTTTTTATATTGTCTTTGAAAGTCTATATCGCACCCTTTGTGTATTTTTATTTGGTGTTGTTCATGCGGTGCTGTCATATAATCTTTTATCTTTGCTTGTTTGCTTATTTCTCTTGGAGGCTTAAAACCGTTTATTGCGTTTTTAATTGGCGGTTTCCCTCTTGCTCTTCTTTTTGTGTTTTCAATTAAAAGTTCTTTTTTAAGTACCACAAGAAGTGTTATTCCACCTCCTGCTTCCTCTATCCATATATCTGCATCTGGAAACTTAACCATCATCTCTATAAGCTGTCGTGCAGTTCCGTAAACATCCCACTTTCCTCTTTTACCGTCCATGATTACGCACATTTCTATATTCTCTTCATTTACACTCCAGCCCTCTACTGCTATCGCTCTATCGTCTGCACTATCTTTTGTGGACTCTGCATTGTCCACAAGTATGTATAAATTCTGTTCAGGAAGGTCAATGTCTGCTATGTAAGTAATATCTTCTTTTTTAAAGTGACCAGTTTCAGCAACGGTTACATTTTGATTGTATTGTTTTTCAAACTCTGTTTTTGAAAGTGTCCTTTGCAGGAGCTTTATAGATTCATCTGTTTTATAATATCTGTTTGGTAGTATCTCTCCAGCTGGTCTGAAGTATTCAAAATCTTCATACTTGTAAAGGATATCTTCTTCTGTCGTTAGTCTTAAAGTAAATAAAGTCCATATTCCATCTTCACTTTCAAGAGTTCCGTTTCCACCAATATGAAGCTTTACTCCCTGCTCTTTTATAAATCTTCCGTTTGGATCATCTTCAGCTAATCTTTGCATGATACTAACTACTACTGCATTTTCTTCAAGCCTTGTAAATACAGAAGTTTTTGTAAACTTCCAAGCAAAATCCTTAACCGTAGCAGAGTCCGAGTCTTGTGCTTTTAAAAGGTCATCAAGCGTTAATATATTAGCCCCTTTACCAGTTATCGCTCCCCCTACAGATGCTCCGAAGTACTCGCTTCCATCTTTGAGCTTCCAGTTTGTTTTTTTGTTTTGATCTTCATTAAATCTTTTTTTAGGGAACAAGTCTTTAAAATAATCACTCTTCATAATTGTTTTTACATCTACGCTATTGTCCTCTGTTAAATCTCCACCGTAGGTTGCATACATGTTTTTTATGAACTGCATAAATCCTTGAACATAAGATACTGGTATTCTGAAAAACATTTCAGTTTTTCCAAACCTTGGAGCAAATTCAACAAGCAGTCTATTTTCTTTGCCGATTATAATATTCCACATTAATCTAAAAATAAGTTCATGGTACCAGTACTCTTGAAACTTTCTATCGTATACATGCTCAAACACTCCAAGAGTATAAAGCCTTATGGCTTCCCATCCACCTTTTCGAATCTTTGCTTTTATAATCCTCTCTTCAAGATCTCTTTTTTCTTTGAGTCTTGCTGCTTTTATTTTTTGCTGTTCGAGTATCTCTTCTTTATTCATCACTTATTCCAATAAAACGGTTTATCCCAAGTTTTTATTTTTAGTATCTTTTCTATGATTCTAAAAAGGAATCTCATTATTGTCTTCATTTGATGAATAACCTTGCTGTGGCTGGGTTTGTGACGGTTCGTACTGTGTCGCACCGTGGTTTTGTTGTGGCTGGTTATATAAATTTTGTTCTGGTTGCAGGTATGATTGTTGATGCTGTTGTGTTTGCCCTGCATAGTCGCTTTGCGGTTTACTATCTAACATTTTCATTGTTTCAACTCTTAACGTATGTTTGTTCTTTGGCAGTCCATCACTTCCTTGCCATTGTTCAAATATAAGCCTACCCTCAAGCATAACTTTTGAACCTTTTCTTAAATACTGGTTTGCAGTCTCAGCCATTTTCCCCATAATGTTGAATTCTAAAAAACAAACTTCCTCTTTTTGTGATCCGTCTTGTGCCTTATATTTATGTGTTGTTGCTATGCTGCTCTTAGCAATAGCCAAACCGCTAGGCGTGTATTTTAGTTCTATATCTCTTGTTAGATTTCCTATTTGTATTACTTTGTTATACATTTTTTTTCTCCTTTGTTAGTTCTTTAATGCATTTATTGCATAAAATATGTTCTTGTCCGTCCTTGCTGCTTTTTACCACTCTTAAATCCCTCCAGTTAATATCATCGTTTATTTTTTTCTTCTCACATTTTTCACATTCAGAATTTTTATAAATCTTCATTTTAAAAATCTGGAATATCTACCTCTATAACCTCTTGGTTATTTGGGTTTTTATTCTCTTCCTCTTTATATTCTGTTACTTCAGGAGCTTTGTCGTATTTTCTTCTAAACTCAAGATGAACTGGATTGAGTGTTATTTCTGTTTTGAAGTGTCTACCGTTTTGTTTGTTTTTTGAAACCTCAAGAAGTCTTACATGAGCATTTGCATCTGTATCGCTTCCATCTTCATATTTTGGTTTTAGCTTATGGATATACCATATCTGACTCGCTTCGTGAGCCCCTTTTTTTGTACCCATTGGTGTATGCGTTCCACCCTTTGTGTCTTCTTTTCCTTGCTGTGCTATGAATAAAATGACAAGTTCTAGACTATGTGCAAGTTTTGCTAGACGGCTGAATTTTTCCGATTCCATTTGTTCTGCTGTTCCAGTATTTTCAACATTTTCTACTCTCATCTGCGAATCAATACAAATAAACCGCCCCCCTTTTTTGGCGAATATTTTTATCTCTCTTGTAACATCGCTTAAGTCATACCCGTCGTTTATAATATAAAGGTTGTCTTTTTTTATATTTTTTTGTCTTTTTTTATTGTTTTTAATATAATCTCTTACAGTAAACTCAAATGGAAAGAACAAAGTCGGAAAGCCATTTGAAACATTATGAAGTACTTGTGTTGATAAAATTGTTTTTCCTGCTTCTGGATCTCCCATAACTAGTATTAACTGTCCTGCAGTTACTCCACCGCCTAAAAAGTCATCTATAAAGCTAACTCCTGTTTGAAATATTGGAAGTGGCGGCATCGCTTCTATTTCTTTTTCCCATTGCTCATATGTCTTGGCTCTTGTTCCTATTGCAACATCAAGATTAAGCGTTGAGTCTTCTATATTTTTAACTACTGCAGAGCTGCTCTTTCTCATACCTAGTTCTTCTTGTATTTTCAAACTCAATCGATAAAGTTCCCTTTTATTGTGCCATTCCACTAATTCAATAACTACTATCTTTAAATCGCTGGTAGCTTCTTCAGCTCCAACGAGCCTAAGCTCATTTAAATGTTCCGGATCTATTTTTCTTAACTCTTCTCCTACTGCCACCATGCTGAGTTCTCTATTTAGATTATCTAAATTTTTAATTGCTCTTAATATTTGCTGATGCCCTAGTGTTGTAAAGTGATCATATTTAACAAGCTCACTTATTTCTGTAAAATTGTTCGTTTTAATTATTGAACTTAAAAGGTTTCTTTCAAGTTCCAAGTTTGCAAGTGTTTCTATCATTAAAGCACTCCTTGTAAGTATGATTTAATTTCACCTTTTTGGAATTCCATCTCTTTGTAATCTTCCAAATTGTTACCAAGGTCTGTTAGTATTGTTTTTTCTTCTGGAGTAAAAAGTAATTGATTTTTATGCATATAATCCCAACTTGAATGATGTTTTATTTTGGAATCAATAAGAATATTTATTTTTGTAGATAAAATCTCTGCCATATCAACTTGTACTGGTGTTGTTTGTGTTGTATCCTTTATTTCATATTCTTCGTAGTAGCCATCTTTTAACCAAGCTTTTGCAGTTTTGATATATTTTTCTTCAATATTTGCAGTTTGCAAAGCATATTTTTCGGCACCGAAAATTGCTTGTTTTTGACATTTCTTATTGAGTTTATTAAATTCTGCACAAGCAAGTCTTTTCCCCCCAAATTTTTTAGGATAGAATTTCCAAAATTGCTTAAATTCTTCACTATAATATTCCGCCCCCTCATTTGGCGAATTTTTAGTATTTTTTTTCTCTTTTTCATCACTTTTAACTGGTAATGTTTCAAGATTTAGCTCTTTTGCAATTTCTTCTATTTTTTCATAGTTGATTGTATACCAATTTGTTCGGTTTAACAAATTTTTATCATATTGTTTTACTTCTATTAATTCATCTTTTTGTAATTTTGCTATAACCCTCTCGATTGTTCTTATTGATAAAAATGGAAGTTGCTCGTGCCATTTTTCAGTTGTATTAAACACCCATTTTCTTCCATCTTTTTTGTGTTTTGTTTTATTTATCCAGTAGTGTAATTGTCTAAGAAAAATTGATTCATTAAGACCTACTCTTTTTGCAAGGGAAGGCTCTATGGTTAATGATGTTTTTTCTATAAGATAATTCACAAATATTCACTAACAATTTTTTTTGATATTCATAATCCAGTTAAGATCGACACACCTTTCCTTACAGTATTCTATTACCTTGTCATAAGGTATATTGTCGTGTCTTTTCATTGTTGCGTAGCTTGTATTTTCAATTCCAAGGGCATTTGAAACTTCCATATCTGTATCCAAGTTAAATAAAAATTTAAACTTTGCGTTAAACTCATCAAACTTTTTAATCATTCGTAACTCCAAACTTTTGTTATTCAAAACTTTATCTTTATATATCTTAATGTTTTGTTAATCCAAAATAAAAAAATAAGTACTTTGTTATTCTTTTGTGTAGTCTTTGGTATTCTTCTGTTTACATTCCGCCATTTTGTCGGTATCTCATTCCGCCATTTTGTCGGCTTCGATTCCGCCATTTTGTCGGTATCGTATAAATATAATTTTTTTGTCACAATATGACGGATTACCGTAAAATAAATTTTATTATGGTATAATAGTGATACTTTGTTAAGGAGGGAAAAAATGTCAACTATTTATGAAGCATTATTAAGAGTGGAAGAGTTATATAATTGTAAATCAATGACAGATACAGCTGAACTCTTAGGAATGCCTAGAAATACTTTTTATGATAATAAAAGAAAAGCAAAAGCTGACCATGATAATTTTAAAAAGTTAGAAACAGAGACTAATCCTATAAAAAGAGAGCTTATTGAAAAATCAATATTTCAAAGTAAACAAAAGCATTATTCAAATGCTCTTTATCATCAATTTATAGAATTAGCAATAAAAGACAATTTAAATCTAAACTGGATATTTAATGGTGATCTTCCTATTCATAATAATAGTTCAGAAAAGATTGCTAAGATTGTTCAAAATCATAATTTAAAAGAATATGTTACAGATGATACTGTTGCTATTCCTTATTTTCAAGATATCAGAGCAAGTGCTGGTAATGGATATCTGAACGATGAAAATGAAGAACCTGATTTTATAGTGCTTCCAAAAACAATGGTTAAAGGTAAAAATATAAATGCATTGAGAGTTGATGGTGATTCTATGGCTCCAAATATAAAACCTGATTCAATTATATTTGTTGATCTTTCAAAAAAGAAGTTAAAAAAAGCTTGTGTATATGTTGTTAGATATAATGATGAAATTTATGTAAAAAGATTAGAAGAAATTGATGATCATATTTTATTGAGGTCTGACAATATATCGTATAGTACTATAACTGCAAAAAAAGAAGATGTTACAATCATCGGTCAAGTTATAAATTCTATGGCAACCGGAAATATTGAATAGTATGCAGCAAACCACGCCCCCTCCATTTGCTGCTAAATTTCAAAGATTTCTTGCTATTGAATTTCTCACTATATCAGTTTTAGTTGTATTATCTATTTTAATATATAAATTTAAAGGTTTTAGTTTTAGCGAAGATGGATTATTCTCTATCCCTTTTTATATTTATCTTTCTTTGTTGTTTTTCAAACTCATATATAAATCTATAAAAATAGTATTTTTTCCTAATTCCTCAAAATAATTTTTAAAAATTTTTTATAGCCTTGCATATATTCTATTTTTTATTATAATGTCATGCATTTGTAGCCATACCTTTTTTTGATAAAGTCTGGCTTGGGGGATTGGGTACCCCCTAAATTTTAACTTAATTTTATCTTTTTTCATTTATTAACTTTTTGATTTTGCTCCAGCTCGTATTCTTTTTGCCGACAATTTGCCGAGTTGCTTTGTTGTATCGCTTTGGATTGCCTTTGTTATCGGCTTTGTTGTTTTTACTCCGCAGGTCTATTTGGTCGGAGGTCTGTTTTTGTTCTGCTTTTTTGCTTTCGTCCACGAAATTTTCGTTAAATTTTTCTATGATCTTGCTTGGTTCTGCTCTTGCTTTGCTTCCTTAAAATTTTTCCTATTTCCTCAAAAAATCAGGAACGACTTACAAATTTACCCTAAAAAAACGAAACTTATTTTTTAACTGTTTTTTCTTTTCTTTTCTTACCAAAAATTCGCCAAATGGGGGGGCGGTTTTTTCGTTGTGGCTTGGTTGTTTCATTTGGCATATTGTTTGGTAATCCGTTCTTATTTAATTCTTCTTCTCTTTGTCTTGGTTTTATTGTTTCTTATTACTGATTTTCCTATTGTTCTCTTTCTGTCTTTATTAGTGTTCTTTTTTTGTCTATTGCCAAACCTTATATATAAAGGATTTTGCGTTGTTTATAAATTTTTAAAATTCTTTTTTATTTGTTCTTTTTTTAAGCTTAACAACAGAATAGCTACGTCATACTGCTCTTGATAAAAAACGGAATACCGAACAAAAGGAGCTAAAAATGAAAGAATACAACTTTGAAACCTATACACTAAATCCTGAAACTGGTGAGACTGGTTGGGATATTGTTTGGGTGTCTGTGATTGCAAATACAAGAGAAGAAGCGATACAGTTTTTAAAGACTTGGGATTTGTTTGATTGTATTATAACTTATACATATGGTATTGATTTAATTGATGATAAGTTTGTCGAGGATACGCAAAAAAATAAAATTGAAGTTAGACTTGGTGAACTTTGGGAATATAGACATGATGAATTTTCAAAAGGTTATAAATTAATAAAAAGACTTTAAATTATTTAGTGGCGGTGGGGCGGGAATTTTAAATCTGGAGGTGTGCCATGAAATGGTGCGATATCTGTGAAAAAGTGGACGAGTTTATTTACTCGTTTTGTTCCACTTGGTTGTAAGAATTTGTTGCTTAATTCTTGATTGGTCTTAGGAATTATAGCTAATCTTTTGAGCGATGTCAAATCGCTTTTAGTGGCACTCTTCGGAGTGCTACGACTGAGCGATTTTCGTTCACGAAACTTGAAAGGTTTATTATGTCTAGAAAAATTCAAATCACTAGCTTTGCAAGTGATAATCCTAAAAAGGTTTATGTGGTTAAAAAATACCCATGTGGTACTTTCTATGAGAACCAGTTTATTTGCGGTAAGCAATTTTATAAAAAGTGGGTACGAACGACTAAAAAATTTATAGATGAGTTCCTTGCTGTTGACTCAAAAGGTCAACCAGTATTTAGTGTAGTTGGGGAGGTGTAAAATGAAAAATGAAAATTTAGAAACTGTAGTTTTATTCTGTGGTAAAAAGAGAACTTTTAAAAGTTTAGCTAATGAGCTTGAAAAAGAAAATAGCATTAATTTTCTAACTGAAAATTTTTACTACTCTTGCTGGTGGTCTGATTCTAATAATGGATGGTACTATGTTTTGTATCAGTTGGAGGATATACAAAAAGATGATGATGGCAATTTTGAACTTATTGATATAGATAGTGAGTTTGAGTTTGATGGTGGTCTATGTACTGGTTCTGCATTTGATGCTATTGAAATGATGTTAAATTAAGGAAATTAAAATGAAATATTTATCAGATTATACAGAGGAAGCTAAAACTGAGCTTTTTGAACGACTGGGTGTTTTCTTCGCTTTTAGCAATATGCAACTTCAGGAGGGGTGTAAAAAAGTAGGAGCAAGTAAGGATAATAAAGTAGCTCATGTTGGTGCTGGTTGTTATGTACTAAGTAAAAATGTAGACGAGCTACTATCTGGTTTAGATTCTCTTACTCAAGCTGGTATTAAAATGGATATTGAAGAGAACGGAATTGAAGCAATCATTCATAGAGAGCTTGGAAACTATGAATACTGCTTCACTTACGATTTAAGCGATACAGTTCGTGCCTTGGCTGGTTATGGAATAACGACTGAGCAAATTCAAGCTCAAACAAAAAGCTACTTAGCTTCATGTAATTTTTAAGGGGTACGACATGGAGAATTCAAAATATATTTATTTGTATGCTGATGAGTTCACTTCAGATGTGTGGGCTGTGTATTGTAATATCTTAGGGCTACCTGTTAGCTCTTCTGAGATTAAAGTGACCGTTGCTTCTGCTGAAGCTTTAAATTAAGGAGGTGTGTTATGGGAACAAGTAAAGATATATTAGAAGATAAAATAAACGACTTAGAAGAACAAAATGAAAATTTAGCTTATGAGAATAAGTGTTTTGGTGAGTTTCTTGACAAACTAGGATATAGTTTAGATGATATAACATCAATCGCTAACGGTGATTTTAAAAGTATGAGGAACGATTATACTGCAACTAAAATTTTAAATGGTGTTTCTACTGATGTGGAGCATAAGTTCAAGGCTTTAAATCTTCATGATGCTAGGCATTGGGTAATCAATCATCTTGATTGCTCTTGTGAATGGGATATTAATTTAATGGGAGTATCAAAATGAAAAATAAAACATTAACAATCGCTCACACTAAAGGTGGAGTTGGAAAATCGACTATATTAATTCAAACGGTAATTTATCTATTATCGCTTGGGTTTCAGGTGCGTGTTGCAGACTGTGATCCAAACAAAGTTACTACTTTTATAAGTAAACGACGGTCAAAAAATCAGAAGCTTAAAAATTTTACTTCTGCAGTTATTACTTCTGTGCAACAGCTAGATGCATTCTGTTCTGATTCATTTGACGGTATAACTGTTATCGATACTGCAGGTGTGGACTGTGCGTTAACAAGGAGGGCGATAGCATTATCGACTATTACTATAACTCCTATCGCACCAAGTACGACTGAGTTCATTGGATTTGCCACATATAAAAATGTGATTAGCAAACTAAATACCGATAAATCTAAAATCAAAATGATTATAAATCAGGCTCATCCAAGATGTAATATAAATAAGGATTATTCTATGTTTAAAAAGCAGCTAGGTTGTGAATTCGATTTTTTAAATACTAATGTTATTCGTGTAAATGATTTTGACTCTACTTTGGCTCTTGGTCTTGGTGTTGTTGAATCTGACAAAAATTCAAAAGCAAGTAAACGGATTATTTCTGTTGCAAATGAAATTATAAATTTACTGGAGGTGTAAAATGTCTAAAAAAGATTTTGCAGGGTTTGATGATATTCTAGCTGATAATGAAATCATTACGGATATTCCTGCCGAGGCTAGTACTTCGTATGCTATTAATTTAATACTACCAAATCCACACCAGCCAAGGTTTTTAGAAGAAGTGGAAGATTTAAAAGCTTCTATATTAGGTGCTTATAACGACTTATTAGCTTCAAACAACTACGACCACGGTGCGATTAAACCAGAAGATGGTTTGCTCCAGCCTATACTTATATCTCCAAATGAAGACGGTACTTTCACTTGCGTAGGTGGACATAGAAGGTTAAAGGCTTGTAAGGAACTTGGGCATACTACTATCAAGGCGAATCTTATCAAGCTTGACGAAACGCAACTATTAATCTTTAGTGTTGTTGAGAATTTACAAAGGGTAAATCTTACACCGTTTGAAACTGCTCTTTCTATAGATAAAGCTGTTTCTTCAAGATTATATAAAAGCGAAAAAGAATTATCAGAGGCTATCGGTAAACCTCAGTCTTTTATTTCTAAGTGTAAAAATATATTAAAGCTACCTATTGCTATTCTTGATGATCTTCACAAAGACCGTTCAGATATCGGGCTTGAAATATTAAACGACTTGCAACGACTCCAGTCTTCCATAACTGCCGAGGATTTATATTTTAAATATAAAGCTGGAGAGATAAAAAGTTCGGATATTAGAAATGCAATAAAAGAGGAAAAAGAGGGGGCGGTCAGAAAGGCTCCAATGCTTACAAGAAGTAATAAGTCTATAAATTTATCTATTGATTTAGAAAACATTTTATTAGAATCTGATCTTATAGATATAGATCATTTATATAATGATATATTAAATCATATAGAGAGCCTAAAGAAAGAATATAATTTAAAGCAAGATTTAGTACAACCAGAGATTAAATACATGGAAGTTTTAAAAGACAATGTTTATCTGGAATTTAGTAACGGTGATGTTAGGAACGTACCATTTTCAGTTGCTAAAAATATCATTAAAAATATACACCATGTTCAAATTGAAATAGTTTACAAAGACTGTTCTGGAACTCAAGAAGGAAGCGACTTTTTAAACAATCTACCAAGGTGGAGCCATTTTTACGATAATGACACCAGCTCTTTGTTATATGATGCAAAATAAGGTACAATATACCATGATTCATAAAATAGGTAGAAATAAAAAACGTACAGAAGATGCAAAGGAACTTAAAGCTCTAAGATTACAAGCTATTAAAGAACTTGGTTTAAAACTTAGAGCAGATGGTCTTAGCTTCAGGGATACCCACTCTGCTATTCTTGAGGCTGATTATAAAATAAGTTATGATGCTTTGTTTAAATTATTAAAGGACTAAAATGAAAAAACAATTACTCCAGTTATCTCTTGTTTATCATTATTACAAAGAGATTAAAGAAAACAACAAAAAAAGAAGAATAAAGTTTTATGAACAAAAGATTAAAAATCGCAAGGCAAGAGAAGCTAGAAGAGTAATAAACGAAGCTTTTAAAAATGTTTTTGGAGAGCCTAGCTAGTAGGCTCTGCTGTTCTCATCTCCTCTGCTTTAGCATTATTCAGGTTCACTTTACTCATAATCTCTTCAAGCCTTGCAGTTAATGTCTGCATCTCAAGAATCATCTTTTGTTGATTAAGCTGTTGCTCTTGCCCAGCTCCTTGGCTTCGTTGTTTTTTATCCTCTTCAATTATTTCTCTTACTGTATTTGCTACTGGAGAGTCTGTGTCTAGTAAACTCATCTCTATCATCTTTGGTACGAGGTGTGGGTGTGTTACTTGTAGTGCTTTTATATATTCTCCCCATGTTTTTTGTCTCTCCGCTGTTGAACCACGACTGTGAGGCATTTGTCTTAGAACTATATCGTATCTTCCTATCTGTAAGCTGTTCTTTCTTTTTGGCTCTCCATTTTCCCTTACTACTGCACCGTTACTGTCTCTTTCATATTCATTTGCTATGAAGTATGCATCTGCTTCACTCTTTTCGCTTATCTTATAAACCTGCTCTGCTTTAAAGTACTGCTGGATAAGTTCTAGCGATATCTCTGCTAGGTCTTTATCTTGTTCTGCACTTGTATCGATAAAATCTTGAAGCCCTACAAGTCCTGCATTTTGCCTATTCTCAATAGCTGCACCGCTCATTCTGTTTACTGCACTTCCTAGTACTTCGTTATTTAATCCTATGATCTCTTCAGCTTGTCTTCTTAAGTCTACTATCTCTGCTCTTAGGTTTGCTATCTCGTTATACTGTTTAATGTCTTGTATTTTACCGTCTCTAATTGCTCCACTTTTAACTTCAACTATTGCACTATCTTGAGAGTAATCTTCTATAAATGTTTCTGCATCGTCTACTGCATCACTTTCAAAAAGCATTTTATTAGTACCCATCATATGGATAGCTCTAAGGTGACAGTTATTTATTCTATCTTGTATCGGTAAAAGGTTGTAGTACATTCCTCTTGCATCTGCTGGATTATCATAGTCTATCTCATCCATTCTTCTTATGCTTACTGGAAATCTTTTTAAATTATATTGAAGCTCTTTA
>JBNKLC010000053.1:0-26166 GCA_050292155.1 Arcobacteraceae bacterium | reverse complement strand
GAAAGAGTAATCTACTTGTAGAGATCATCCCTACTTTTAAAAAGATCATCGATCAGCCGCAATTTGACGGGTATCATAAACACCCTGTAGATATTCATAGTATCAGAACCCTTTATCATATCCACAATATCCATGATCCTTTTGTTAAAAAAATGTACGATAATCTTACATATAATCAAAAGTACCTTGTCAAACTCTCTGCACTTTTTCACGATTGCGGAAAAGGAAGAGGAAAAGATCATCATATCGTAGGGCAAAACCTTTTTAGAAAATTTGCAGCTTCTATAGGGATAAGCAATGAAAATATTGCCGTTGTATCTACTCTTGTTAGATATCATAATATGATGACAAAAGTTGCTACGACCGAGGATTTTTATTCTCAAAATACCATTTTGGCATTTACCGGTATTATCCCTACAAAAGAGACTCTTGATCTTTTATTTATATTAACATACGCAGATATCAATTCTGTTGATCAAAAATATTATAAAAGCTCCACTTCTGCACTTTTAAAAGAGCTTTATCTGCAAACATTACCTGCTTATGATAATGAAACACTTCTCAAAGTAAGTACAAGAAGAGCTGCAAAAGAGAACACCATACAAAAAAATAAACTCTTTAAAGAATTATTGCCGCTCATTCAAAAAAAGATTTTAAATATAGATTCAAATCAGCTGTTTTTAAAATACAAAGCAGAAGATATTATCAAAATTGCAAAACGGGCTTACGAGATAGATAAATTTGATTTTAAACTATTCAATAAAGATCACTTGAGGATAAGAATTACAAGAAAAGTTCCCCTTAATCTTGGTTATCTTTTAGGGAAATTACAATTTTTAAATATCACTTCCATGGGGATTTATAAACTGTTTGACGATAAAAAGTTTTTTGAGATAACCTTTGATGAAAGCTTGGACGAGGTAGATATACCTTTTGTTGAAGAGATTATCAACGATTCTTTTGATATGGGTAAAAATATAAAGCTGAAAAAACCTATAATAAAAAAAGAAGAAATATATGTTAATTGTGAACATACCGAAGAGTTGGCACAACTCAAGATAAATACCAAGGATCAAAAGGGATTGTTTAGCTATATTGCCAAGGTGTTTGACGATTTTAATATTGAAATCAATAGTGCAAAAATACAGTCCAACAAAGGAAGAGCAAACGATATGCTTCTTATTTCCAAAAATGGTAATTTTTGTGCAAATAAAGATGAGATTATAGAAATACTTACCTAAAATAAAAAGGATAAAAAGATACGATGGATATAGGAAATTTTTTTATTACTCTTTTTCTTATATTGATTACCGCCAGATTTTTGGGGGAAATCTTTGCAAAATACGGTATCCCCTCTGTTCTTGGGGAACTTTTTGCAGGTATTCTTTTGGGTGCTTCGGTTTTAGATATTGTCCAACCTAATGAAATATTAAAAATATTAGCCGAGATAGGTATTATACTGTTACTCTTTGAAGTTGGTTTGGAGACAGACTTTAATAGACTCAAAGATTCTGGACTTAAAGCTTTTACCGTAGCAGTACTAGGGGTAATCATCCCTTTTATTTTTGCTATAGCCACTGCATACTATCTTTTTGAACTCAGTTTTATCATCTCTTTATTTATAGCAGGGACACTTACTGCAACAAGTATCGGTATAACATTAAGAGTCCTAAAAGATATCCATATGGAAAATACAAATATTGCACAGATTGTTATCGGAGCAGCTGTTGTGGATGATATTATCGGTATTATTTTGCTTGTGTTTATTTATGATTATTCCCTCTCCCATGAGATGAGTTTCGATCATACTTTTTCCGTTTCATTTATGATTATACTTTTTCTTATGATAGCACCTGTTTTGGCAAAAATACTCTCGGTTGTAATCCATAAGTACCACTCCATCCATTTGGTTCCAGGGTATTTTCCAACTATTATAATCTCTTTGATACTTCTTTTTTCTTATTTTTCCCACCTTGTAGGTGCTCCCGCTATTTTGGGTGCTTTTGCCGCGGGTGTTGCACTCTCAAGAAGATTTTTTCTCCCTTTTGGGACGATGCTGCGGGCAAATGACAAATTACTCGATGAAGTCAAAAGAGATATGACCCCTATCATCCAAATGTTTACCCCTATCTTTTTTGTGATGGTTGGACTCTCGGTGGATCTCTCTATCATAGATTTTACTTCGTTAAATTTTTGGATAATGAGTTTGGGGTTTATTGCCATAGCTTTTGTAAGTAAATTTGCAGCGGCATTTTTTATATACCAAAAATGTCTTAGAAACAATGCCGTTATCGGTATCTCTATGATACCAAGAGGGGAAGTGGGTCTTATCTTTGCAGAGATGGGAAGAGTTCACGGTGCGTTACCAAACGATATCTATGCTATACTTATTTTTGTAATAGTAGTTACAACAGTTGTACCGCCGTTTCTTTTAAAAAAATACTTTAAAGCAGAATGTGTTTAAAAAAGGATAAAAATGGATAAAAATTACTATATTGATAAACTTGAAAATATTATTTGTAGAATCTTTAACTCTATCGATTCTACACAACTTAGAGATGTTACCGTACAATATATCGGTAAAAAAATTTTTTCAAATGAAGAGATAGACCAAAGATGTTTTAAATTTGAAAAAAGTACATCTGATTTTTTATTTTTTGAACTTTTAATACCAAGTAATGATAATCAAGCCCACACTATTGCTCTTGAGCAGTTTATGCAACAAATTATATTTAAATACAATGTAGAAAATATCGCTTGTTTTTTACACTCTGGAGAAGAAACGGACATCGACCATGCCAAGAACTTTGAAAAAGATTTTATTTTTGAAGTAAGCTGTACAACCTTGCAAGGCTCGCATAAAGTTTATATTAATGTAGACCCCGAGGAGTTTTTTGAATAATCTTTTTTAGGTGTTTTGATACTAAATTCTATTAAGTCTTCCACGCTTTTTAAATCACTTGGAATCCTTTTTAAACATTCCAGCAATACAATCGTCGTACAATAAGCATCGCTAAATGCCCTATGATGTTCCCCCTCTTCTATTTCAAGATGCTCTTTTAAATATTTTAATCCATAACGCTCTATATCAATAAGTTTTTTAGATAAATTGATAGTACACAATCTTCTATTGCATAACTCTCCAAGGTCGTATTGTTTGAAACTATCACTAATAAATTTATAATCAAAATTGATATCATGCGCTACAAATACATCATCTTCTAAAAAAATCTTAAACTCTTCAAGCACTGTTTTTATATCAGGCGAACTATGGGTCATCTCAGGTGTTATTCCGGTAAGTTCTTGTATCTTGGCAGGTATCTCATACGTATTGACCAAAGATTCGTATTTTTCTATGATTTTACCGTTTTTCAGTTTCAAAGCACCTATTTCTATAATCTGCCCTTTTTTTACACTCCCTGCATTTGTTTCAATATCAACTACACAAAAAGATTGATCTTCAATTTTTGTAGTAGTTGTTTTTAAAGTCACAAAATCTTCACAAAAATATAAAGGAAGTCCATTGGAAATTAATAACTCTTTTTCAAGTTCAACATTATCAAAAAAAGTATCTGATTTTTCTAACAGTTCATTAAACTGTTCCATTGTTAAAGGAGATTTTATAAGAGATTTTACAAGTTTATTTACGTAATTCATCTACTGCTGTAACAAACTCTATCATTTTTTGTTTATCTTTTTTCCCTTTAGCAGCTTCAACACCACTGCTTACATCTACACCGTAAAAGTTATATCCTTTTAACTCGTGAAGATTCTCAGATTTTAATCCACCGGCTAAGATAAGATTAGAGCAATCCACACCGTCAAACCACTCTAAAGCTACCCTTTTCCCCATACCTCCATACTCTTCAACAAAAGCATCTACCAAATATGTTTTTGAGCGATCAAGATTTACAATATCATCTTTTGATTGAGCTCTTATAACTTCATAATATCTTGTTTGTATAGAGTTCTTAAAATTTTTATCGATGTTGTCATGGATTATTTGTGCCATCTCGATATCTGCAATCCTACTCATAAAATCGATCTGTGGAGGCTGTATATTTACAAATAAACCTACCGTTTGCACAAAAGGGGGAAGTTTGTTGATAATTTTTCTAGCCTTTTGCGGTGTAATATATCGCGGTGAGTCTTCATAAAATACAAATCCTAAAGCATCAGCACCAGCATCAATAGCATCTAGTGCATCTTCTAAGTTTGTGATTCCGCAGATTTTTATTCTCAAATTTTACACCTGTAAACTTTTAATAGCTTTTGAATAATCATCACTTCCATATACATAACTTCCCGCAACAACTATATCTACTCCTGCTTCTTTTAATTGAACTACATTTTCCCTATTTACTCCACCATCAACTTCAATCAAACAGTTTGGATTTCTCTTTTCAATTAATGCTTTTAATCTTTTTGCTTTCTCAACCACGCTTGAAATAAACTTTTGTCCGCCAAATCCAGGATTTACCGACATTAAAAGTACCATATCAAGATCTTCAAGTAAAAACTCTATAGCCTCTGGAGCTGTGTGTGGATTTAATACAATCGCAGGTTTTATCCCATAATCTCTTATCTTTTGAATAAGTCTATGGGGATGCTTCTCCTCCTCAATATGAAAAGAGATATACTCTGGCTTTAAAGGGGCAAAAAGATCCACAAAAAAAGTATTATTTTGTACCATCAAATGTACATCAAGAGGTTTTGTAGCAGCTTTAGCAACAGCATTTACTACAACTGGTCCAATTGTAAGATTTGGTACAAAATGACCATCCATCACATCAACATGGACTAGATCACAACCACCCTCACAAATAGCTTCTACCTCTTGTTTTAATATTCCAAAATCGGCACTTAATATACTTGGAGCAACTTGCATTTAGTTTCCTTACACTTTATTTTTGTGATTATAGCAAAATTAGCTATTTGATTTCATTAAACACTTCCACAATCACTTCACAATTTTAATTTACTATTACACTATATAAAAATGAAGGAGTCAAAAATGAAAAAGCTATTTTTAACTGTACTATTAGGAACCTTGGCATTTGGATCATCATATAACTATCCATATAATCACAATAACTATATAGATGATATGGAAACAGGTTTTGTAAAATATAAAGTGATCTCTTGGGCACCAATTACAAAAGAGGTAACACGAAGAATAAGAGTTGGGGATGATATAAGAGACAAAGTAGTTTCAAGACCTGTTCCTTGTGGCAATGGAAGAAGATACCACAATACAAACTCAATAGGACTTGATACTATTTTAGGAACAGTTGCAGGAGTTGCTATAGGGAATCAATTTAGAAAACATAAAGATGCTGCAAAGATTATCGGTGGACTTGGCGGAGGATATATAGCAAACCAATTAAGAAATTCTCCTAATGGCGGGGATTGTTATGAGCAATCTACCGTGCAAGAATTTATCCCAAGATATGAAAATATTACCGAGATGCAAACAGTAGGATATAACAACTGTGTAATGGTTGATGGTAAAAAAATATGTAAAGAATCTAAAGAGAAAAGAAGATTTTTAAAAGTGAAAAAAACATACAATGTATATTAAAATAAAGCCCTTCTATGGGCTTTATAACCCTAGGCTAAAAACTCTTTAAAGAAAAAACCTATCTCCTCTTTTGGGAATTTTTCAGCCCGAAATTTGTAAATTCTTTTATATAAAATATATTTTTCTATAACATTCATTGCTAAAAGTTTGTCATAAATACTAAATAAAATATCTGAAAAATCTGGAATCTGCTTGTATTCAACCCTTAAAAGACTTTTTTCAAAAAATTTAATCTCATCAATAGATACAAAATCTATTTTGGTCTCAAGTAAAAATACAATCTCCTCTAAAACAAAAGAACCTTTTATATCTTTTGAATACTCCTCTAAAAGGATATTAATCTCTTTACTTCTCTCAAAATTATAATCTGCATTTTGCAAATATTTATACAATTTTGGTTTTGTTTTCTGCCAATTATATAGTGTATTTAACTGTACTTCAAATCTTTGACTAATTTGTTTATTACTTAACATTTAGCTCTCTTTTACTATCTCTAGTTTATTTTCATCAATAATCGCATAAGTACCTGTAGCATACGCTACTAAAGTATCTTTTGCAAATATCTCCACTGTAGCAAACGCTGTACGTTTTGTTTTATTTATAACCTTTGCTTTAGCTTTTAATATATCACCATTTGCAGGTTTTAAATAGTTTGTTTTAAGCTCAATTGTTGCACTTGTGTATCCATCATCAAGAAGTGATACTACTGCATACCACCCAGTATGATCAGCTAGTGTAGCGATAGCTCCACCGTGAACTACACCAAGATGTTGTTTATGGTATGGTTTGATTGCAAAAGCAAGTTCAGCACTTCCATCATCACAATCAATAACTTCTGCCCCTATATGCTTTAAAAAACCACTATCATCTTCAATGATTTTACACTTATCCAAGCTATATCTCCCCTAAAACCTTTATACCATTTTCCTCTAATAGTTTCAGTGTTTTTTCCAATTCTACAGCAGTTACCTTAAAAATAAATGCTCCATTTTCTTTTGTATTTATTGTATAAGTATATTCTATGTTTATATTGTTGTCTGTAAGTAAAGAGACAACTTCATCAAAACTACCAATATGATCATCAATCTCTACAGCAAACACTTCTGTGTTCTTGAGAGATATTCCATTTGCATCTAAAACATTTTTTGCTTTAAAAGGATCATCCACAATTACCCGTAAAATCCCAAATTCTGTTGAGTCGACTAAATTAATTGATTTTATTGATAAGTTATTTGAAGCTAATAGTTTGGTAACATCTGTGATTTGACCCATTTTATTTTCTACAAAAATTGAAAGTTGTTGTATCCTATTCATGACTCTTCCCTTTTATCTACTATTCTTACAGCTTTACCCATACTTCTTTCAATACTTCTTGGTTGAACAAGAACTACATTTGCATTGATATAGAGATTATTTAAAAGTGCATTTTGAATATCTTTTTTAATCATTGCCATCTCCCCTAAAGAATCAGCCATAATCTCATCACTTACCTCTACATGGATTTCAAGTTTATCAAGATGCCCTTTTTTATCTGCAATAATTTGATAATTTAGTGTTACACCCTCCGTATTTGCTATCACATGTTCAATTTGAGATGGATACACATTCACCCCACTAATAATCAGCATATCATCAGATCTTCCAACAATTGATTCCATTCTAATCATAGTTCTTCCACATTTACATGGCTCTTTTGTGATAGATGTAATATCCCCTGTTCTGTATCTAATAAGTGGCAAAGCTTGTTTTGTAAGTGGAGTGATTACAAGCTCCCCTCTTTTCCCTTCAGGTAACACTTCTCCTGTTTTTGGATCAATAATCTCAACATAAAAATGATCCTCAAATACATGTAAAAGCTCACTCTCTTTACAACTACAAGAAACCCCTGGACCTATAATCTCACTTAATCCATACACCTCATGATAATCAATCCCCCAAGCCTCTGCAACCTCTTTTTTTAATCCATTTGAAGTAGGCTCAGCTCCAAAAATTCCAGCTTTGAGTTTATAGTCACTCAGATAGTTTGCTCCAGCTTTTTTAGCAACCTCTGCCATGTGAAGTGAAAAAGATGGTGTTGCACTCAAAATTGTAGCTCCAAAATCTCTCATCAGCATCAATTGTCTATCTGTCATACCACCACTTGCAGGGATAATTGTAGCTCCGATTTTTTCAGCTCCATTGTGAAATCCAAGTCCGCCTGTAAACAATCCATATCCATACGCATTATGTACCACATCTTCACTGGTAGCTCCAGCCATAGTAAATACCCTAGCCATCACTTCATCCCATACATCCATATCTGCTTTTGTATAGCCTACAACAGTTGGTTTTCCCGTTGTTCCACTTGAACTGTGCACCCTTACAACCTCAGACATTGGAACTGTAAAGAGTCCAAAAGGATAATGATTTCTTAAATCTTTTTTTGTGGTAAAAGGGAGTTTTTGTATATCTTCCAAAGACTCTATACTATCAGGTGTTAAACTCTTTTGTTTAAACTTTTCTTTGTAAAAAGGAGTTAATGTATATACCCTCTCAACCGTATCTTGCAACCTTGAAAGTTGAATTTTTTCAATATCTTCTCTTCTTGCACTCTCATACTCATTCCATATCATTACACACTCCTATAATATCTGTTGCTCTTTTTTATAAACCATACCTTGCATAATAGCTATAGTTTTTCCCTCTTCATTGGTTACAGTTATTGTATAACTTGCTAACTTATGATTTTTATCCACTTCAACTGCTTTTGCATAAATCTTCTCATCTTTTAATCCACTATTTAAAAAAGAGATGGAATTATTTATCCCAAGAGCAAGTTTCCCATACGAATTAGAAGCAATAGCAAAAGCATAATCTGCTAGTGTAAAAATTGCCCCACCATGGGCAACATTTGCACCGTTTAGATGTTCTTGTTTTATTATCATTGATGTCACTGCATAACCATCATCAATATCTTCTATTTGCATACCATTTGCTTTTGCAAATTGGTCATTATTAGAAAAAAACTTTTCTAATTTAATTTTGTTTTCCCGATTCAATTCCAAGCTCCAATACTTTCATATTTTGATCTGCTACTTTTGCATTCATTTGTCTAATAGCATCGCGTATCTCCCCTTCACTAAAAGGAAAATCTTTCACTGTTGAGAGTGTAACTCCAAGCATAAATACATTTAATCCTTGAATAGGAAACTCCCCATTTTTTGCTTTTGTAAACGCATCTGCTTTATAGGTTTCATAAGGGAGTTGTGGTAGTTTTGGATCATCATTGGTAACAATACTACCATCTTTTTTTAAAAAAGGTAAATTTCTAATTGTTTCTCTATACTCCAAACCAATGATTAAATCAGCTTGTCCTTTATCTATAACAGGGTTTGAAAAATCGCCTATTTTAATATGACAACTTACAGCTCCCCCTCTTTGACTCATACCGTGATTTTCAGTTCCTAAAAAAGGGATATTCCTATTTCCTGCACAAATAGCAAGTACTTTTACTAAAAATACAACCCCTTGTCCACCAAAACCAGCGATTACACTTTGATATTGCATTATTTATCCTTTTTTCTACTTGTGTCTTCTATAAATGCATCAGTTGGACAAACCACATCCAAACAGGCTCCACATCCAGCACACAAAAATGGATCAATCTCTATTTTACCATTATCATTATACGCCATTGGAGGACATTTATACACTGTTGTACAAGCATCACATGCCACACATTTATCCTCATCCACTGTGGCAAAAGTAAATGGTACAAATTCTGGTGCTCTTTCATTATCAAGGATACAAAACTCTCTTACTACTGCAACCACTGGACCAGTAGCACTCTCATAAGCAGTTTTTAACTCTTTCATAAAATCAATGGTTTTATTAAGATCATTTGTATAATGGTACTCATGACACTCTATCCCACACCCCTCAACCACTTTTTTAATATCTATATCGGTATGTGATCGCTCAGGGGTAGTTTGACGTCCTGTCATCGCCGTAGTTGAATTATCCAATATCACTAAAATAAATTTATGATTTTGATATATTGCGTTGATTAGTGGGGGAATTCCACCATGGAAAAATGTACTATCCCCTATAGTAGCAACCACTGTTTTATCAGGATCAGCGATACTAAATCCACTCGCCATAGAAACTGAAGCTCCCATACAAAGGATCGTATCTATTGCCCCTTGAGCAAGAGCTAGAGTATAACATCCTATATCAGATGGATAGATAGCTTTTTTCTTTTTAAATACTTTGGTAATACCATAAAATATATCTCTATGTGGACATCCTGGACATAATGCAGGTGGTCTTGGCTCCACTTCTGGGATTGTAAATCCATCTTCAATAGTAGGAACTGCATAAATATCCTCACCATTATACACTCCAAGTTTTTTAAAAGCTTCAAGAATCGCCTCTTTACTCATCTCATCAATATTATGTGCAGTAGCTGTATTTTTACCATATATATTAGGTGCAGCTATTTGCTCTTCCATACATGGCATTGGCTCTTCCATGACCAATACTTTTTCATATTTATCTGTATACTCATGAATTTTTTCCACTGGTAATGGATAAGGCATCACTACTTTTACAATATCTGCTTCAACTCCACTATCTGCAAGTGTCTCTTTTACAAATCCATAACCAGTACCACTACTAATAATTAAAAGTTTTCCACCTTCGCATGTTTTAAATTGCTCTTTTAAAAATATCTCCCAATTATACTTGGCAATTGTTTCCATTCTTTTAAGTTGTTCAATCCCTTGAGGGTATCTGTCTTTTCTAGGAACAGCCCCCCATCTTGGAACATCTCTTTGAAACTCTCCAGTTTTAGGCTCAAAATTTGTCTCTGCATCTATCTCAATAATCTCTCTTGCATGACACACCCTCATCACTGGTCGTAGCATCACTGGTACTTGAAATCCTTCAGAGATCTCTAATCCTATTTTTACAAAATCGTACGCATCTTGTGGAGTTGAAGGATCAAGAACAGGGATTCTAGCAAACTTTGCAAATATACGACTATCTTGTTCTGTTTGGGATGAGTGAAATCCAGGATCATCCGCTGCAATTAAAAGCATCCCACCAAGATTTCCAATATAACTTGCACTCATCAAGGCATCACTTGCAACGTTAAGTCCAACTTGCTTCATTGTAGCACAGGTTCTTTTCCCTGTAATTGCTCCAGCATAAGCAACTTCAAAACCAACCTTTTCATTTGTCCCCCATTCGGCATACAAATCAAGTCCAAGTTGTTTTTTGATCTTTTGAACAACACCTAAAATCTCACTAGAGGGGGTTCCAGGATACCCTGAAACCATATCCACATTGGAATGAACCAACCCCCATGCGATAGCATCGTTTCCCATTAATGTTTGTTTCATAGTCTCTCTTTCTCAATAATTAAAAAATTCTTTCAATTATACTTACTTTATTCTTTATTTTTTTAAATTATTGTGTAATTTAGTTAATTTTTATAATTTATTACAATATTTATAAAACTTTTAAATTGCTTTAAATCAAATTATAATAAACTCTTTTTATATTTTTTTATGTTTTTACATAATAATTCAAAATTGGGAGGGTGAATTATGGAACATTTTGATTTTGGTGTAAATTTGGCATTTTACTTAACAATATTAAGTACACTACTTTGTATTTATTATGGAGCAATGAATTGGAACAAAGATAGTGAGGATCATTTAGAAACTCAGGCAAAAGAGTGGGCCAAAACTGAAGATAAAATTGATGAGGAGCTATAGTTATGGGTGCTTTTGAAAATATTATCATCATTTTATATCTTGCCATAGTTGGTTATCTTGGATACTTAGGATACAAACGAACAAACACTACAGAAGATTATCTTATCGCTGGGCGTAATACCCATCCATTTATTATGGCACTGAGTTATGGAGCAACATTTATTTCAACTGCCGCAATTGTTGGTTTTGGTGGGGTTGCCGCTTGGCTTGGACAATCTTTATTATGGCTAACATTTTTTAATATTTTTGTTGGTATTTTTGTAGCATTTGTATTATTGGGAAATCCTACAAGAAAAATGGGATATAGACTCAACGCACATACTTTTCCTGAGTTTTTAGGAAAAAGATACGATTCTAAATTTATCCAAATCTTTGGAGCTATAATTATTCTTTTATTTATGCCACTTTATGCAACTGCTGTATTGATTGGGGGGACTCACTTTATTGCATTATATTTCCAAGTGGATTATAGTGTTGCACTTTTTGTATTTTCTATTATTATTACAGCATACGTGATTGCAGGTGGTTTAAAAGGTGTTATGTTAACAGATGCTCTTCAAGGAAGCATTATGTTTATAGCGATGGTGATATTACTTATATTTACATTTGATGCACTTGGTGGAGTAGATGCAGCGTATACAAAACTAGAGATGGTATGGCAACAAACTGTTATGCCACTCAGTGAAGTTGGGATGAAAGAACTTAAACCTGGTAGTCCAGATTTTATGATGAAACTTTCAACTTTATTGGGATTTCAAGGGTGGTCTTCTATGCCTGTATTTATGTCTAATGGGTGGTTATTTGTAATTACAACTATCACTTTAGGTGTGGGGATAGGTGTATTAGCGCAACCACAACTTGTAGTAAGATTTATGACTGTAAAAAGTAAACAAGAACTCAACCGTGCCGTTTTAATCGGTGGTATATTTATTATCTCTATGACTGGATTTATATTTATAGTAGGTGCCCTTACAAATGCTTGGTACTTTGAATTTAATGAGGGAAAAAATGCCTTACAAAGTGCTGGTGCTATTGGAAAAGTGATCCCACACTTTATCAATGTCGCTATGCCTAAATGGTTTACATTTATTTTCCTTTTTGCACTTATCTCTGCTGCTATGAGTACACTCTCTTCGCAGTTTCATACGATGGGTACAGCGGTAGGACGTGATCTTGTTGAACAATTTAGTGCAAAAGATATGAACTCCACAATGATTACAAGAGTAGGTATTGTTATAATGATCTCATTTTCAGTTTTACTTGCTTATGCCTTTGATCAACAACCTGCAATTATTGCAAGAAGTACTGCAATCTTTTTTGCTTTATGTGCAGCTATATTTCTACCATCTTTTGTGGGTGGATTATTTTGGAAAAGGATGACCAAACAAGGGGCAATCGCTTCTATGATCGTAGGACTTGTAGTTTCATCTTTTTGGCTATTATTTGTTCACTTTAAAGAAGCAAAAGCATTAGGGGTTTGTAAAGCTATCTTTGGAACAAACTCACTTCTAAGTGGAAAAATCATCTTTGTAGATGCTCTTATTATTGCATTGCCACTTTCTATTTTAACGGCAATTGTAGTTTCTCTTCTTACAAAACCTATGGATCAAAAACATCTCAATAAATGTTTTAGCAACTAACTTATAAAGATATGGTATATTCATATCTTTATACATAACATAAAAGAATTATGAAAAAAAAGTAACATCTGATATAATAATCGACAAAAAATCTAAAGTAGTTCAATGGAGTAATTATTATTTCATCTATTTTGCTACAATTATATAAAAAAGAGATTTTATTCAAACAAGGAAAATAATGAATCAAATTCAATGTGACAATCAAACTATAACCCCATCAAAAGTTATCTGCATAGGGAGAAACTATGTGGAACACATCAAAGAACTCGGCAATGAAACTCCAGAGAGCATGGTGGTATTTAATAAACCAAATAGTGCAATTGCAAACAAATTAAAATACTTTGCACCTGATACCAGATTTGAAGGGGAAATTTGCTTTTTAATCAAAAATAAGCAAATTGCAGCACTTGGATTTGGGCTTGATCTTACCCACGCCGATATTCAAAATAAAATGAAACAAAAAGGACTCCCTTGGGAGAGAGCAAAAGCTTTTGACGACTCTGCGGTATTTGGAGAATTTGTCCCTTTTAGCGAAGATTTATCCAAAATAAGATTTGAACTTTTTATCAACAACACCCTTATCCAATTTGCCGATCATGATCTTATGATCTACAAACCAAAAGAGATGATTGAAGAGATTGAGTCTTTTATGAGTTTGGAAGACGGCGATATCATTATGAGCGGAACCCCCAAAGGGGTAGGAAACTACAAAGCTGGAGATAGATTTGTAGGGAAGATATATGAGGGAGATGATTTATTGGTTGAATCATATTGGGAAGTAAGTTGATTTTACTTCTCCCTTAAAGCCTCATCTTTATATCTTACCATTGGAGAGATAATATAGTCGATCCGTCATATATTTACAAATAGTTTTTTATGGCTTACAACTTTTTGTAAATATCTTCTTGTCTCTTTATAAGGCAACCGATTGATAAGTGTATTATAAATCTCGGATGGTTTTTTAGAGTTGATTATATTGGCTGCTCTATTGCGGTTGGAATTAAAGGTTTTAAGTACATTTCCACTTCCCGTGTTATATGCACTGATTACGCAGTATTCTTTAGATACAGGGTTATAGATACCTTTTAAGTATTGATCGCTTAAGATATGTAGATAACCGCTTCCAAGTTCAATATTGTTTTTGGCATTAAAAAGGTACTCTTTTGAGGGTGTCCAGTTTTTTCCTTTGATTTTTTTATAGGTATCTTTTCCTGCACTTGTAGGGACTACTTGCATAAGTCCTATCGCCCCTGCTCCACTTACTGCAAACTGATTAAAATTACTCTCTGTTTGGATAATAGCATAGATAAGATTTTCACTTATATTAAATTTTTTGGCATATTGTTGGACATAGGGTTTAAACTTTGCAACCCTGATATTTGCATGGTCTTTTACCATAGGAATATCTACATAGGTTACTTTTATATTTTTACCTTTGTTTTTTATTGTTTTTGTTTTTAATCTATTTCTTAAAAGTATACCTGCAAATCTATTGGCTCTCCACTGATAACGGATATTTTTGTTTTGATCATCTTTTACTTCACCTAAAAGATATGGAGTACCGCCAAGTTTTACTTTATTTGTCCCAAATAGATCAACTGCCCTTGGATCATCAGGAAGCAGCAGTGTAGTCACAATCGCTTCTTTTAAACTATCCTTCGGTCTATTCTTATCCAAGGTTTCAACGGTTACAATCCCTTTATCAAAATCAATAAGCGCCCTGCTTTTATAATTTTGCATATATTTTACATATTCTTTTTTCTTGGGTAATTTAACGTTATTCTCTCCCCAAGAAGCACTTACTTCATGAAGAAGTTTAGATAGAACTTTATCTATACTGTTTTTGACAAGAGCTGTTGCTTTATTTTTTGCGTATGATTTTACAAAAGCAGAGGGGTCTTTTGAAAGGACAGCCGAAGTGGCTGCAGAAGTAAATGTTTGAATCTCATTCTTACTACAGCCGCTAATAAATATAATTACGATAAAAAATAAAAGTTTATTTTTCATTTACCTCTTTTGACTCTTTAACTATTTTCTATTTTTTCCTGCAATAATATGTCGCAACGCATTGAGCCGTATAAATCCCTCTGCATCTTTTTGATTATACACTTCGTCCTCTTCAAATGTTGAGTGTGCTTCACTGTAAAGTGACTTAGAAGAGGTTCTACCTACAACAAAGACATTTCCTTTGTAAAGTTTCAATCTTACTTCCCCTTCTACATTCTTTTGCGTTTCATCGATTGCCGCTTGAAGCATACGTCTTTCAGGACTAAACCAATAACCGTTGTAGATAAGCTCCGCATATTTGGGCATAATACCGTCTTTCATATGTGCTTCTTCCCTATCAAGACAAATAGACTCTATTGCTCTATGGGCTTTTAACATAATAGTTCCACCCGGAGTTTCATAACATCCTCTAGCTTTCATCCCAACATATCTATTTTCAACGATGTCAATTCTACCTATTCCGTGTTTATTTCCATAATCATTTAACTTTTTAAGCAATGTTGCAGGGCTTAACTCTTCCCCGTTTATTGAAATAGGATCGCCGTTTTTATACCCTATCGTGATATACTCTGCCTCATCTGGAGCCTTCATCGGGTCTGTTGTCCATAACCACATAGAATCTTCAGGTTCATTATTTGGATTTTCCAAATGCAACCCTTCATAAGAGATATGAAGTAAGTTTGCATCCATAGAGTATGGAGAAACCGTTGGATTACCGTTCTCATCTACATGTTTTTTATCTATCTCTATACCGTGTTCTTTTGCATATGCAAGTAATTTTTCACGGGAATTTAAATCCCACTCTCTCCATGGAGCAATAACGGTAATATCTGGATTCAGTCCTAAATAACCAAGTTCAAACCGTACT
Organism: Arcobacteraceae bacterium; assembly: GCA_050292155.1. Classification (GTDB taxonomy): domain Bacteria; phylum Campylobacterota; class Campylobacteria; order Campylobacterales; family Arcobacteraceae; genus JAIOSF01. The sequence continues at coordinate 10,311 of JBNKLC010000053.1, read as the reverse complement.
TGGTCATTTCCTTTTCCTGTTGCTCCGTGAGATACTGCGTCGGCTCCCATTTTATTGGCTATCTCAATTTGCTTTTTAGCAATCAATGGTCTGGCAATAGAAGTTCCTAAAAGATACTCACCCTCATAAATAGCATTTGCTCTAAACATCGGAAATACATAATCTTTTACAAACTCTTCACGAATATCCAAAATAAAGATATTCTCAGGCTTAATCCCACAAGCAAGTGCCTTTGCACGTGCAGGTTCTACCTCTTCTCCCTGACCTAGATCGGCTGTAAATGTGATAACCTCTGCATTATACTCATCTTGAAGCCACTTTAAAATGGTACTTGTATCAAGTCCACCACTGTAAGCTAAAACTACTTTTTTAACCTCTTTTTTACTCAATTGAAACTCTCCATAATTATTGATCTTTTTATAGTGGAGATATTGTATCTAAAAAGAGTTTAAAAACTTAAATACAGTGCTATTTCATCCGCAATCATATAGTCGGTTGCATACACTTTTTCATCTTCCAAATATACTTTTTTTGCCTCCAAGAGATACTCTATTTTTTGCTGTTGTTCTTGAGTAAAAAGTTTATACTCTATCCCAACAATCGAGCGGAGACCCAAAAGAATTTTCTCAGTGGTTACATCCTCTTTTTTCAATATCTCAATTTGTTCATATTTTAAAGGGGTTTTTATATATTTTAGCGGATCTTTTTGACCGTATGTTCTATGGTTACCTAGAGTACCGACTGCACCGCTTCCAATCCCTAAATACTCTGTATAATTCCAATACCCTATATTATGCTTACATCTTGCCTCGTTATCTTTGGCAAAATTAGATATCTCATATTGATTGAAGCCGATATCTTCCAGCTTTTTAAAAATATATTTGGCATTTTGTTCATTTTCTACTTTTACCTCCGGGGATTTATAAAATTTTGTCCCCTCTTCTATGGTCAAGCTATATGCACTTACGTGATTTACAGGGAGATTTTCAATAATTTTAAAATCATTTTCTAAAATCTTTGTAGTATCACAAGTTGTATCGTAGATAATATCACAATTGATATTTTTAAAGCCTGTTTTATAGGCATTTTCTATCGCTTTAACTGCTTGGTTTTTATTATGGTTTCTCCCTAAAAATTTCAGCTTATTATCATCAAAACTCTGTACTCCAAAGCTTATTCTATTGACCCCTAATTTATACATCCCGTCCAACCACTCTTTTGAAGCAGAATTTGGGTTGGCTTCGATAGTGATTTCAATATCACTTTTTAATTTATACGGCTCAATAATCTTAAAAATATCTTCATATAATTGAGGAGAAATAGTACTTGGGGTTCCGCCGCCGATAAAAATGGTTTGTAGTTTTTTATTGTTTTTTTCAAACTCATATCGAAGTTGTGTTTTTAAAGCTTTTATATAATCTTCTTTAAAACTAAATAGATCAACATAAGAGTTAAAAGCACAATAATTACATTTAGAGTCACAAAACGGAATATGTATATATAAAAGCATATTTAAAGCATCCTTTGGCTATCATCCCATATACAATTATATGCAATAAAACATATAATAAACAAGAATCAAGATTATAAGGTAAATTATTTAATGGAAGATAAAACAAAAGCGGAAAAAAACTATCGTCCCAATGTAGCTGCCATAGTTTTATCTGCAAGTTATCCTGCAAAATGTGAAATATTTATCGCTTCAAGAATCGATGTTACTGATGCTTGGCAGTTTCCCCAAGGGGGAATCGATAATGACGAAACCCCTAAACAAGCCCTTTATAGAGAACTTAAAGAGGAAATCGGAACAGATAAGATTGATATCGTAGCTGAATATCCTGAGTGGGTAAGTTATGATTTTCCTCCCCAAGTAGCCCATAAAATGGCACCTTATGATGGACAAACACAAAAATACTTTTTGGTAAAATTAAAAAAAGGTGCCAAAATAGATATAAACACCCATATTCCCGAATTTAGTGAATACAAGTTTGTAAAGACGGAAAAACTCAATGAATATATCACTTTTTTTAAAAGAACGGTATATAAAAAAGTTTTAAAATATTTTAAAAAAGAAGGTTATATATAAAATATGCTAAGAGTAATGAAATTTGGCGGTACCAGCGTAGGAACCCTTGAGAGAATAGGAAACGTCGCCGAGATTATTAAACAATTTAGAGAGCAAGGGGACGATATCGTAGCTGTTGTAAGTGCTATGAGCGGGGAAACAAATAAGCTTATAGAATATGCAGAGCATTTTAGCAAGATGCCCAACGAATCTGAAATGGACATGCTTTTAAGCAGTGGAGAGAGGGTAACATCTGCTCTTTTATCTATTGCACTAAATGAACAAGGTTATAAAACAACCTCTATGAGCGGTAGAGAAGCAGGAATCGTAACAGATAACGCACATACAAAAGCTAGAATTGAAGATATCGACACAACTAATATGAATAATGCAATTAAGCAGGGTAAAATTATAATTGTAGCAGGTTTTCAAGGTGTTAATATAGAAAATGGAAGAGTTACAACTCTTGGACGTGGTGGAAGTGACCTTACCGCCGTGGCATTAGCAGGTGCCCTTAAAGCCGATCTTTGTGAAATATATACAGATGTGGATGGAATCTACACCACCGATCCAAGGATTGTACAAAAAGCAAAAAAACTAGACAAAATCTCTTATGACGAGATGCTCGAACTTGCTTCTCTTGGAGCAAAAGTTTTACAAAATAGAAGCGTGGAGATGGCAAAAAAACTCAACGTTAATCTTGTCTCAAGAAGTAGTTTTAGCCCTGAAATTGAAGGAACATTGATAACAAAGGAAGAAAATATAATGGAACAACCAATTGTAAGTGGAATTGCACTTGATAAAAACCAAGTAAGAGTAGGAATGTACGGCGTTGTCGATAAACCAGGTATCGCTTCATCTATTTTTACAGCTTTGGCTGACAGCAATATTAATGTAGATATGATAGTACAAACCGTTGGCAGTGACGGTAAAACAAATCTTGATTTTACGGTACCTACTACAGATTTGGAAAAAGCAAAAACCGTAATGGAAAAATTCAAAAACGATGCCGATAAAATCGACTATAGAGATGATATCTGTAAAGTATCTATCGTGGGAGTGGGTATGAAATCACACACAGGTGTAGCAAGTAAAGCTTTTACGGCACTTGCCGATAGTAATATCAACATTAGAATCATAAGTACAAGTGAGATTAAAATCTCTATGATCATTGAGGAAAAATACGCCGAACTCGCAGTACGTTCACTGCATGATGCATACGACTTAGACAAGTAACTAAAAAGTAAAAAGGATATCTAGTGCAAGAGTTTACCAATTGGACCGTTGATACGATTAGAAACGACAAGCTTTTGGGAGCTTGGATGGAGGAGAGAAAGTTTGACTGGATCCCTTTAGTCTCCCAATCTGTTACAAATATACTTGAAAAAAACAAATCTGTTCTAATGATAACCGATAACAATCATGAATGGTTTATGAAATATGTTTTATCCAATATCAACAAAAAAAAGCTTTCCCGCCCTTATTTTCCTTTTTACTCTTTTTCAAGTGTCCATGCAAGTATCGATACTATCAAAACAGAAAATGATATCCAACTTATCCATGATATGCTCGATACTTCCTTTCCCAACGGATACTTTTTTTGGTACATAGGGAAAAGTCAAAGCAAACGTGCAACATTGGCTAAAATATCAAAGCAGCCTTTTCTTTGGCTGATGGATGAGGAGCTTTCAAACAGCTTTTATCTTGACAGCAATGATGAGGCTTTGGATATCAGACTTCTTAATATGTACAGACTTTTTAATAAAACCCTTGATGCCGCACTTTGTGCACAAATTGACGTACAAAAATAATGATAAACAAATCCACCCTTTTTATCGTGAATGATATTATAACTTCACTCGAACAGGTTACGGCAACTTTACCTAAACACTCTATTAGAATCATTCAAGATGAAGAGGAAAATAAAAATGAGTTTTTGATAGCTCATGCACATAAAGCTATCAAAGAAGCCTACATAGCAACAAATGAGACTAAATACATAATCCTATGCGGAGATTCTTTTGGTATCGCTTCACAAAATGCCCTTTTAAAGATACTGGAAGAACCGCCTAAAAATATTATATTTCTTATCATTACCAATTCCAAAAATTCAATTTTGCCTACGATTATTTCAAGGGTTGAAGTAAAATATCAAAAAACAAAAAAACAGTTAAAAGAGTTTGAGCTTAACCTCCAAAGACTAGAACTTAAAGATGTATACAAATACCTAAAAGAGAATCAAAGAATAACCAAACATGAAGCAAAAGAGGTAGTAGAATCTATCCTTTACTCCATCAACAAATACAAAATTACCGTAAGTGAAAAAGAACTCAATAGTTTAGGTACTGCGATGAAACTGCTTGAACTTAACTCTCGTCCTATTTCGATCCTTACTACTGTTTTACTGAATCTTATGCCCAAAAGATAGCTATGGATTTTTATAAAATCAATTTAGAAAACGAACAAGAAGCAAAAAAACTTTTTGATACAATTGGTGCGGATAAAACAGGTTCTCAAATACTTTCCAAAAAAAGTAAACTCCACACCCTTTATATCAAAGATCTTCATGTGGGAGCCGCAAATATTTTAAAACAAGACGCTCTTAGTATTGGAGCTGATCTTGCAGTTCCAGTTGGAACAATCTTGGCAAAAGAAAAATATGTCGATGCCGTACTTATCGGGACTACGAAACATTTTGAAATATTAAGCAAAAAAGAGTTGGCGCAACCTTTTGGTCTCAAAGATTTAGCACGTAAATTAAAACATTTTACAAATCAAGAAAAACGACAAATAAAAATCATGGGTATCATTAATGCCAATGACGATAGCTTTTTTGAATCGAGTAGATTTCTTGGAGACGATGCCATAGCAAAAATAGATTCCATGATAAATGACGGTGCGGATATCGTTGATATAGGCGGTGTTTCTACACGTCCGGGGAGTGAGGCTGTAAGTGAAGAAGAGGAGCTTCAAAGAGTTAAACCTATCTGCGATGTGGTAAACAAGCAAAAACTTTATGAAAAGGTGATTTTTTCAATTGACAGCTTTACTCCCAACGTTATTGAATATGCCCTTAATTCAGGCTTTACAATCGTAAATGACGTAACAGGCCTAGCAAATGACGAAGTAGCAAAGATAACGGCAAAATACGATGCTACAATTGTAATTATGCACATGCAGGGACAACCAAAGGATATGCAACATAACCCAAGCTATGAAGATGTAATGGTTGATATCGATAACTTTTTTAAAGAACGTATTGCAAAAGCAAAAGATTTTGGAATAGAAAATATTATCTTAGATGTTGGAATCGGTTTTGGAAAAACCCTAGAGCATAATCTAACGCTTCTTAAAAATATGGAGCACTTTTTACATTTTGGTTATGAGGTTTTAATTGGTGCCAGTAGAAAATCAATGATTGATAAAATCATCCCTACTCTAACCAAGGAGAGACTTGCAGGAACTTTGGCAATCCATCTTGATAGTCTTAAACGTGGTGCGTCTATTGTACGGTGTCACGACGTCAAAGAACATCTTCAAGCTATCAAAGTGCAAGAGGCTATTTTAAAAGGTGTTAATTAATCCCGTAATAAGCTTTTTCTTCTTTTATTTTTTCATAATTATCGTTAAAACTTTCCCAAAAATCTGCTATAAGCGATCTAAATTCAGCACTTGAATATGCTTTGTTTTTTGGATCTAAGATATTTTCTATCCGTCGCTGCATCTCTTGGAAAGTAAAAGGTTCATTGTTTGGAGCAAACTGTCCATTTCCCATATTTGGTGCTCTTAAAAAAATAGCTGAAGCTATCAGCATCTCTTTTGAATCCATATTGTTAAATGTTTCCACTAAAGCTTTTTTAGCATCACTTGGAAGTCCATCAGGGATCAATCCCATACCTTTGCTTATCCCGTTTTCACGATAACCGTCTCCATTGAAATCATACTTTTCATAATGGTGTAAAAGTAGATTATAAGCTCCTTCATCACTTAAAGAGTCTACATTTATCTCATCCACAAGAAGTGCAAAGTTTTGGATAGTCGAAAGCTCATCTGAAGATAAAGAGTTCAAGAACTCTTTTGCATTTGAAATGCCTACCCCCTCTTCTTGTGCTTTAGAATAGATTTTTTCAAAATCTTCTTTGTAAGGCTCCCTTACATTTGTGTAGTCTTCACTTACCTTAAGATTCTTCATAATCTCCACGTGCTCTTTATAGTGCTGAGAATTGATACCGGTCATACTCTTTCCTTAAGTTTTTTTCATTCCATTGTCATCTACGGATATGGTACCATTATCAATAAGAATAGTCAATGCTCTTTTATACGCTTTTTTGCTTATCCCAAATACCTCTTTTATAATTTCGGAATCTGTTTTATAGTTATAAGGAATCTCTCCCTCATTTTGTTCTAAAAGCTCAAGTACCTTTTTTGTATTGATATCCTCGCTATTTGCTTTTCCGATAGGTTGTAAGCTAAGATCTACCTTTTTATCGGCTCTTATATTTTTTACATACCCTTTGAGTTTATCCCCTACTGATATTTTTGTAAAGATTTCGTTATCGTATAACATCCCCTCAAAAATATTATCGATAATTGCTTTATATCCTAGAGGTGTTTTTGCAAAAACTAAAAGATCAACCTCTTGGTTTTTTTCTAAATAGTGTGTTTTATCCGATAGATATGAAGTGATCTTTTCAACGCCTATCAGCCTTGAGGTTTCCAAGTCCTTTTCAATTCGGATAATTCTTTTATCCCCTACCCTAAAAGGTGTTTTTTGTTTGTTTCTAGGGACAAATAAATCTTTTGGTAAACCCCAATCGACAAATGCCCCAAATTTCGTCGTATCTACAACCTCTGCATAAACAAACTGATCTCTCATCCCATAAGGGGTCTCGGTAGTAGCGACCAGTCTATCTTCGCTATCTGTATAGATAAATACCTCAATGCTATCGCCTATTTTCATCTCATCTGTAATATAAGCATTAGGAAGCAATACTTCCTCTTCATCTTCGGCTATTAAATAAAAACCATTTTCAGTTTCTCTATTTATTTTTAAAGTGTTTAGTTCACCTAGTTTTATATGTTTATTTATCATAAATGAATTGTATCAAAATAACTATTCAATACAAGTTGTAATCATTTGGTAATCAAATATTACCTACACAACTTGTGTAATCTATCTGTAATTTTTATTTCATAAAATCACTCAATTTTTAAATCAGATTGGAGAAAATAATGAACAAAAAAACAGTTCTTAAAAGTTTAGTTGCCACTTCGGTAATTGGTTTAACGTTTACTGCATGTACTCAGCAGCCAGAAGTAAATAAAATGGGTCACAACGAGATCTATTTTAAACCTGTAGCTGCACCTACTTCAGATAGTGCAAAGAAAAAAATAACAACTTCAAGCGAAGTAGTGATTAACGGTGGAGTTCATAAAATCGGATGGCATACGATTGCTAGAACAGGACAAAAACTTCCTAGCCTTGATGGGAAAACTATGGAGATTTTTGGACAAGTTAAAAATGAGATGGGACAACCAATTAACCATAAAGACGGTAGTCCATTTATTTGTAAAACAAGTAAGGATGGATCAGGACCAGATCATACTACACTTCATGAAAAAGATGGTAATCTTTTTGCTATCACTCAATTTGAGTGTGGACCTGGGGCTATGTATATCTCAAAACTTAAAAAGACTGCAAACGGTGGATTAAAAGCTGTTGCTACAAGCCATATCTCACAAGCAGAGTATCAAGGTGGATGGGTACACTGTGCAGGTATGAAAACACCTTGGGGATCACACTTAGGAAGCGAAGAGTATGAGCCAAATGCACAAAAAGCTGAAAAAGATGAGTATTACCAAAACTTTGATCTCTATTTCAAAGAGGGTAAAAAAGCTCTCAATCCATATTTTTGGGGATGGATTCCTGAAGTTACTATCAAAAATGTAAAAGGGGACACTGAATATGTAAAACATTATGCAATGGGTAGATTTGCACATGAACTTGCTTACGTAATGCCTGATCAAAAAACAGTTTACTTAAGTGATGACGGTACAAACGGTGTTCTATTTATGTTTATCGCAGATGAGCCAAAAGATTTAAGTGCAGGTACTCTATACGCTGCAAAACTAAAGCAAAAAAGCGATAAGCACGGTGGAGAATTTGGTGTTTCTTGGATCAATTTAGGTCACGCTACAAACGATACTGTTAAAGCTGCTTTAAAACAAAAATTAACATTCAACGATCTTTTTGAATCTGCAAAACCAAACGGTAATAGCTGTCCAAGTGGATTTACATCTATCAATACAAGTGCAGGACATGAGTGTTTAAAAGTTAAATTTGGTAGATCTATTGTTGCAAGTAGGCTAGAGTCTCGTAGATATGCAGCAATCAAAGGTGCTACAAGTGAATTTAGAAAAAAAGAGGGTATCACTTTTGATAAAAAAAGAAACAATGTATATATCGCAATCTCAAGAATCCAATACGGTATGGAAAATTTTGCCAAAAAAGGGAAAAAGAACGACAAATATGATAAAGGTGGAAACAACGATATTAGACTCCCTTTAAATAGCTGTGGAGGTGTATATAAACTACCTATCGGCGAAGCACACGATACTAAGGGAGATATGATTGAATCTATGGCTGTAATTACATCAATGAAAGGTGAAGTTATGGGTGAGATGAAGAAATATCCAAAAGGGAGTGAATTTGACGGTAATAAATGTGCTATCGATAAAATTGCAGAGCCTGATAACTTAACGTTTATCAATAACTCTGATATTTTAATTATCGGTGAAGATACTGGGTATCACCAAATAGACTACGTATGGGCATACAATGTAAAAACAAAAGATATTACTAGAATCTTAACTACTCCATACGGTTCTGAGACAACTTCTCCATTTTGGTATCCAAATATCGGTGGAACCGGATATATGACAACTGTTATTCAACATCCTTTTGGAGAATCTGATAAAGATAAAAAAGACTCTCAGGCTGATATTGAATCTTGGATCGGTGTAATGGGACCTTTCCCTGCATTTGAATAATAGATTTAAATCTATTTACCCATCTATCAAGTACCCCAAAACAATTGTTTTGGGGTATTTCTATTAATAATACCAAGGCTTTATAAATGTTAAAACAAACCCTACTTATATCACTACTTTTTATCTCCTATCTCTTTTCAATTGAGATAGATCTTAAAAGAAATACACTAATGAACGAATCGGCATATATTACTTCTCAGTGTTATACTAAAACAGAAGATACAAACAATAAAAATATTTTACATAATCCATGCTACAGCTGCCATACAAAAAATAAAGAACCAAATTTTACATTTGAAGATGATGAGTTGCAGAGTGCTTACGATTTTCCTACACCTGCACTGAAAAATCCATGGACAAACCTATTTAAAGATAGAACTGCACAGGTTGCAAAGATAAGCAATAAAGAGATATTACACTATATAAACTCAAATAACTATTCTAAAAACAATCACATAATATTAAAAGATAAATTAAAAAATGTTCCAAATGAGTGGGACTATAATGAGAATGGAAAATGGGATGGGTATATCCCTGACTGCTACTTTAACTTTGATAATGAAGGTTTTGATAAAAATCAAAAGGGAAACTATACAGGATGGAGATCATTTGCTTATAGACCTTTTTTAGGGACTTTTTGGCCAACAAATGGAAGTACTGATGATGTATTAATTAGACTGGATAAAGTATTTATGCAAAATGAAAAAGGGGAATTTGATCTTGAAGTTTATAAGCTTAACCTCTCACTTGTAGAGTCTCTTATTAAACAAGCCGATGTAGGAATTGAGCCAATTGATGAAAAAAAATACGGCTACGATATGAACCAAAATGGGAAACTAGATATTGCAAAAAAGATAGTTTTTAAATGGAAACAGCCAAAATACGATAATCAAACTTTTAAAATATCGGACTTTTCTATGACCTATGTAGGAAAAGCAAAAAAACTTCTTAAAGAAAATAAATACTTAATAGCCCCAGGGCTTTACCCTCTTGGAACGGAGTTTTTACACACTGTCAGATATATCGGCATAGATAAAAACAATGCGATAGTGATGGTGATCTGTCAACACTTTATAGGACACAAAACAATTAATTCTATATAGCCATTTCTAAACGTAACATTTCCTCTTCAAATTCATATGGGGACATATAATTATTTGATGAATGAATTCTTTTTCTATTATAAAAAATCTCTA
>JBNKLC010000052.1:0-4470 GCA_050292155.1 Arcobacteraceae bacterium | reverse complement strand
AAATCCACGCTCATGAAAGCGCTGCTAAATGCTTATGCCCCGCAGGGGCTTCGCGTGGTGGAGTTTTTTCAAGAAGATCTGCAACACTTGCCAGAAATTATCGATGCTTTGCGCCATGAACCCTACCGCTTTATTATTTTTTTGGACGATCTTTCGTTTGAACGCGCCAATAGCAGCTACATCTATCTTAAAAGCGCTATGGAAGGCTCTATTGAAAGCCCGCCGCAAAACGTGCGTCTTTATGCCACGTCCAACCGTCGCCATCTGGTGGATGAACGTCATAGCGACAATCAGGGCGTTGAGGTTAAAGACGGTGAACTGCATTATGGCGACGTGGTCGAGGAAAAGCTCTCGTTGGCGGATCGTTTTGGCCTTTGGATCAGCTTTTATCAGGGCACGCAAGAGGATTATTTAGCAATGGTAGAGCACTATTTTAAAGACGTTGACATAGACCACGACACGTTACATGTAGAAGCCAAACGTTTTAGCGCACTGCGTGCATCGCGTAGCGGCAGGACGGCGAAGCAGTTTTATTTGCAGTATATGCAGGAAAAAAAGTAACGACAATACTCCGAATTCATTCAAGCCGTATTTATTTTCTATATCATTGTCCCAATTATTGAGTATTTGTCCCAAATGAGATATAATATTTAAAGAGGGCTCCAATGAAAAAAAAGAATGTATTAAATTTAATAAAATATCATGCAGAAAAAAATGACATTGCATTTAGAAATGAAGCATACGAAATAGCAAAATATTTTGACAAAAGTAACGATTATCAACTCTCCGAATATATTATGGCGCTATTATCGGATGCCAATACTTTTTCTCCACAAATGGAAACAAGTGAAAAAGTTTTTGTAAAAAGAATTGAAACATCTAATAGCCCCTTGCCATTGTCAAACACTATCAAAGATAAAATTTTAGGCATTATCAATGCTATTGGACACAATGCAGGTATTAATAAATTTTTATTTGAAGGACCTCCGGGTACAGGCAAAACGGAATCTGCAAAACAGATTGCTAGAATACTTGAAAGAGAACTATTTATTGTAGATTTTGACGCTGTTATCGATAGTAAATTGGGTCAAACGTCTAAAAATATTGCATCACTGTTTAATGAACTCGCATCAGTGCCAAATCCACATAAAATTGTTGTTTTATTTGATGAAATAGACTCTATTGCAATTGATAGAATAAATGCAAATGATTTAAGAGAGATGGGTAGAGCAACCTCTTCGGTTTTAAAAGGGTTAGATAGTCTAAATCATGATATTGTATTGATTGCAACGACGAACTTGTATAAAGCATTTGATAAGGCATTATCAAGAAGGTTTGATGCAATTATAGATTTTAGCAACTACAGTAAAGATGATCTGATTGAAATAGGAGAAGCAATGTTAAATGATTTATTGAAAAAGTTTAAATTTGCCGGAAGAAACATGAGATTATTTAAGAAAATACTTGAGTCTGCGGATTTAATACCGTATCCCGGTGAACTTAAAAATCTTATCAAAACATCCATTGCATTTAGTGATCCAAATAATGAATATGATTATTTAAAAAAGTTATATATTGATATTCATAAAACAAAGGAAAACTTAGATTCCAAATCACTACACGATAACGGTTTTACTGTTAGAGAGATTGAGATACTTACAGGAGTTTCAAAAAGTCAAGTATCTCGTGAGTTAAAAGGCTAAAAATATGAATGCACTCCTTCAGCTAAAAGGAACGTTTGAACAAAAGTCTAGCAACAATGGATTTGGAGCAACAAATCTACCGACCGGAAAATCTGTTGATGTATTGAGATTGCAAGAATTACAAAAAAATCTAATTGAGTTGAAAAAATATTGGCAAAATCAAAGCTTATTATCCGGTGCACTTATAGCGGTAAATTACATTAAAATAGCTGCCAAAAGTAATAGGCTTAAAATTCTTTTAGGTATGGGTTCTACCAAAACTAACAACTCAGTAGTGGGTGCGAAATTTTCTAATGATGATTTACCAAAGCACATTATTACACACTATGTATCGCATAAAATTTTAGATGAATCTATCAAACAACTTTCTATTGGCATAAAAGTATTACATCAAGAGTTTAATGGCGAAATAAATTATGAGACTATTGAAAAAATAAATAAAAAAAAGATAGTTATTAAGTCTCAAGATATTAAAGAAAAAAATTTTGTTAAAGTAGTCGTAGATGCTTATTATGTTGAAAAATTTGATATTCCTAGCGAGGATTATAAACCAAAAAATGATGCCATTATTACACTCTATAAAACGGATGTGAAAACAACGCAACTTTTAGAAAAGATCGGAATTCATATACTCTCAAACCGGATTATGGATGACACAACGATTCTTTTGAGGCCGGATGAATTAGAGATATTAAAAACAAAAGCTCCATTTTTAATAGCTATGGCAGTGAGTGATTTATCTGAAATAACAAAAGATGATTTTGAATCTATTAGTGATGGAGTACTTAGTATATCTTTGCCAAAAAATGAACCTACGATCGGTGTTATTGATACTCTTTTTGATGAAAATGTCTATTTTTCAGAATGGGTAGAATATACCAATATGCTATCACATGATATACCAACTTCGTCAGATGATAAGCAACACGGTACCGCAGTATCTTCTATAATAGTTGATGGACCGACATTTAATCCAGATTTAGATGATGGATGTGGTAGATTTAAAGTAAGGCACTTTGGGGTAGCTAGCGGTAAAAGCTTTAACTCGTTTACAATATTAAGAAACATCAATGAAATTGTTGCTCAAAATAGGGATATAAAAGTTTGGAATTTATCATTAGGTTCAAAGCTTGATATCCATCCAAATTTTATATCTCCAGAAGCTGCCATTTTGGATAAAATCCAGTTTGAGAATGATGTTATATTTGTTATTGCAGGAACAAACTTATCTCATGGAGAAAATCAAACAAGACCGATAGGTGCTCCTGCTGATTCTATTAATTCTATCGTTGTTAATGCTGTAGATATGCATAATCGACCTGCTTCTTATAGTAGAAAAGGTCCCGTTTTATCTTTTTATATTAAACCGGATATAAGCTATTATGGAGGAGATGCTACACAAAAGATGAGGGTATGCACACCAACAGGTGAAGCATTAGTTCAAGGAACATCGTTTGCAACTCCTTGGATTTCTCGAAAAATGTCCTATTTGATTGATGTCCTTGGCATGAGCAGGGAAGTGGCAAAAGCACTACTTATTCACTCTGCAACCGGATGGAGTAGGTTACAAAGTGATGAATTATTTGTTGGGCATGGAACTGTACCAATACATATAAAAGATATTGCATATTGTCCTGATGACGAGATACAATTTATAATTCAAGGAGTATCGGAAAAATACGATACATACAATTTTAATATACCGGTGCCTGTAGTTAAAGAAAAACATCCTTTTATTTCAAAAGCTACGTTATGTTATTTTCCTGCATGTTCACGAAATCAGGGTGTAGACTATACAAATACGGAATTTGATATAAAATTTGGTAGGTTAGATGGTAAAAAACACAAATCTATCAATAACAATTATCAAACGGAAGAGTTTGGCCATTATATGAAAGAAGAGGATGCGCGCAAGCTTTTTAGAAAATGGGATAATGTTAAACATATAAGAGAAGTTTTTACAGGTAAAAATCAAGCGTTAAAGGCTTATGAGAACCCTTTGTGGGGTTTAAGTATTAAAACCAAAGAGAGACTTGAAAAAAAATTTGGAGAGGGGCTTAAATTTGGTATTGTAATAACCTTGAAAGAGATAAACGGTGTTAATAGAATAGATGAATTTGTTCATAACGCCCAACTTAAAGGTTGGCTTGTAAATCAAATTGATGTGGATACAAGAGTTGATATTTTCAACAAAGCAGAAGAAGAAATTGTATTCGAATAATAATATCGTTAAAGGAGCTTTATGCTAGAAATAAAAAAACTTGATGCCAAACATTTTAAACGTATCGATAGTAGAGTTTTACGTCAAAGTGGTGGTAAGACCGGTGTTTTAGAACTTTACTTGATGTTGTTGCCTTATTTGGTAGATCCAGAGGTGATACACCCTGCTTCACTCTTTGAAGAGATTATTGAAGAGCCCGAGAGTCTCGAAGCGCTTCAAGAGTCGTTAGGTGAGTATTTTGCCTTCTATAATGCCATAATCCACAGTTTTGATGATATTACTCTTGGAAAAACACCTCGCTATCTGGTGCAAAATTTAACAAAGTATCTGCCTGAAGAGATCGGCGTTGAGCATGCAAAAGATAAATGGATTCCTATGATCATGGAGCCTATTGATCTCTTTTTTGATAGCTACAATATAGATCAAAAGCACTTTATTGAAGATCTTGAAATCATAATCAAACGTTTTGATGTGTCTGAAGAGTTTGCCGATGCTTTACGGATGGTGCTGATAAGTAGTGATCTGTACTATGCGACCGATGAGACG
>JBNKLC010000051.1:0-90514 GCA_050292155.1 Arcobacteraceae bacterium | reverse complement strand
ATGTTCACTCTCAACTATCTCAAAAGTGATATTACTATTCAATCTATTTTTACTTAAAAGATCGATTATCAAATTAAATGTTCTTACATTGGCAATATCTTCTATAGTGATATTGATACTTACCCCAATATCGCTGTTGATACCAAAATGTTCAAAACTTTTGGTCAAGATAGCACGTGTTATTTTATGATAATATTTGATTTTTTTAGACACGTCTATAAAAGCTCCAGGACTCACAACCTCTTCATCCTTTACAAGTCTTGCCAAAGCTTCGTATTTAATCACTTGACCTGTTTTATTATCGATAATCGGTTGATAATAAGGGATAATTTGATCCTCTTTTATAGCTTGTTTGATATCGAAAGCTACCTCTTTATTGGTACTAAAATTAACAAACTGCTTTAACAATCCTTCATGATATACCATATAGCTTATATTTTTACCTTTTGCCTCTTTAAACGCAAGATTTGCATTTCGCAGACAATTTTGACTCCCTATACTAATCCCTGAAGTTGCCGTTATAAAAATATCTAAATCATCCTTGCAAAAGCTATTTTCAAAAAGTGATTTTAATTTATATTTTGCCGTATTTTGAAAAATTTCCGCTTCATACTTTTGGGGCAATTGTTTTAAAATAGCAAATTCATCTTTTTGAAATCTATAGACAAGACTTCCTTTAAAAATTTTATCCAAACGACGTGCAGTTTCTTGAATAACGCTATCCCCTACATCACTGCCGTAAAACTCCGTAATATCGGAAAAATTATCAATATTTACAACTATACACATATACGAGTTACCTTCAATAATATCTTTTTTAAAAGTATCTTTATTTCTAAGCCCCGTTAATTTATCATATGTAATTAAATCGATATAATGGGTAAGGTTTGTACAAAAAGATACAAATTCTACAATATTGTTTGATTGGTCTTTGATAGGATAAATTGAAGTATCCATATAAAACGGTTCTTTGTTTTTTGTAATATTTTTAAAAATTCTTTTATAGATTTTTCCCTCTAAAATAGTAGCCCAAAGTGTTTTGTATATTTGAGGATCGACATCGTGCGAGGCAAAAATGCTATGTGTCTGCCCTATAATTTCATCTTTTTTATAACCGCTGATATTGCAATAATTGTCATTAATATAGGTAATTTGACCGTTAATATCCGTTTTTATGACAAAACCTGCATCATAAATAATATGTTCGTAAAGTTCGTTTTTCATATGGGATGAGAGTTTCCTCTAAGTTTTTTTAGAGTATGGCATAAGAGAGCTTAATATTTAATAAAGCTAGATTTAAGAATTGTATAATATTTATTGCTCGTTTTGTATAAACTCAAACCTATATCGTATATAACGGGGAAAATCTGCAATAATTTTTTCATCTATTGTAAGAGGGAAAACACCCAATATATTTTCAACATTGTTATCATATATTATTTTATTTCCTGCTACAAAAACCAATTGTTCATATGTCCCGTTTTTAAGAATCGTGATACGTATAGATAAAAAATTATTTTGCTCTATATCCACACCGTCAAGATTGATTCTTTGTTTTATCTCTTTTTTTAAATCAGCTAAAAATTTTCGTAAAACAGCAAGGTCTACTTCCTCTTTAACCTCTTGATGTTCAAGTTCTGTCGTCTCTTGTAAAATATTTTCTTTTTGCGGTTTTTGTTCTTCTTGTAGAGGTTTTTGAATATTTTGCGGCTCTTGTGTATCTGTTTGTTGAGTTGTCTCCTCTTGTATCGGTTGCGTTGTTTTTTCTATATCTTCGGCAGTATCATTACTTTGATCTGTTGTTTCATCTTCAACCGTTTCATTCTCTTGTACATCGTTAAACTCTTGAATATCAACAGGTTCAAACACTGTTTTTGGAAAATCTTCTTCTGTTTGTTGTGAAATCTGCTTTGTAGTTTGTATTTGATTTTTTACCTCATCACTATTAAAAAAAAGATAATAAATACTTGATACCATACCAAGCAATAAAATTAAAACTAACACATCTTCAAAAAAACTTTTTGTTCGACCTTTCATAATATATCCTACTTTTCGTTTGATAGTTCTTGAAACTCTAATTTTGCTTCATCCAATAACTTTCCCGCTTTTTCAAGCTCTTGTAGCCCCTCTTTATATACTTTGACACTCTGGCTTAACGTAATCTCGGGATCGATAAGTTTTTCTAAAAGTTCTTGTGCATTTTTAATATTATCCTCGAAAGTTGTAACTTCCTCTAAACCTGTTTGTTCCGTTTCACTCATATCTTCCCTCCAACATCGCTACAACCTTATCTCCAAATTTATCAATCTCAACCAAAAAAGCATCATGCCCATAATCACTTTTTATCTCTTCATAGGTACACAGATGACCACTTCCGATCTTTTGCATAATTTGATAGATCTCTTCCATCTCCTCAGGATAAAAAAGTACATCCCCGCTAAATGAGAGCAGATGCAGTTTTGATTTTATTTTTTTAAAAGTATCCTCAAGTTTATCACTTCCCCTTGCCGCATCAAAGATATTGATTGTTTTGATAATATAAAGATAACTAAGCGGATCAAAATTATGGGGAAAATTATAGCCGTTATACTCCAAATAACTCTCCACCTGAAATCTTCCGTATAGCTCATACAAACCATCATGCTCCACATATCTTCGAGCAAATTTATCCATCATCGAATCACGGGAAAGATAACTGATATGTCCAGCCATTCTCCCCACCGCAAGACCTTTTAATCCATTTTTTTTAATATCTTTTGGGTCATAATATCCATCTTTAAACTCGGGATCATTTTTTATAGATTCGGCAGTTACTTTATTAAAAGCGATTGCCCAAGGTCTCGTATAGGCTGTAGTTGCCATAGGGATAACCATATCGGCAAACTCGGGATACTCTACGGCATAGCAGATCGCCTGCATACCACCCATGCTTCCGCCGATTACCGCTTTTACATGATCTATCCCTAGATATTTAAAAAGATTTATTTGCGCTTTTACAATATCGCTGATTGTAAGAACAGGAAATTTTAGTCTATAAAGCTCCCCGTTTTTCATAGAACTCATCGGTCCCGTACTTCCAAAACAACTGCCGATATTATTGGTAGCTATTACAAAATATTTTGTGGTATCTACCGCTTTACCGTCACCTATAAAAGCATCCCAGTATCCAGGTTTTCTATCCCCTTCGTAATATCCCGCAGCATGATGTGAACCTGTTAAGGCATGGGTTATAACAATAACATTTGACTTCTCTTCATTAAGCTCACCGTACGTTTCATAAACAATCTCATAAGACTCTAAAAGTCTTCCACTCTCTAAATATAACGGCTTGTCAAATTTAACTTTATCGGTTGTTATTTTCAACTATATATCCAATGCCTTTTTTAAATCTTCTATGAGATCATCAGCATTCTCTAAACCAATACTAAGTCTGATAAGCCCCTCGCCGATTTTTGCCTCATCAAGTTCCTCTTTACTTAACTGTTGATGTGTGGTACTTGCAGGATGGGTAATAATAGATTTGCTATCTCCAATATTTACAACAACCGAAAAAATCTCCACCGCATCTACAACTTTTTTTGCTTCTTCCAATGTTTCAACTTCAAAACTAAGCAGACCGCTGCATCCACCGTCAAGATATTTTTGTGCCCTTTCATAGTTGCTATCACTTTGAAGCCCCGGATAATTTACTTTTTTTACTTTTTGATGGGATTCTAAAAATTGTGCAACTTTTAAAGCCGATTCACTATGTTGTTTAATTCTTAAACTAAGTGTCTCCAATCCTTGAATCATCAACCATGAATTAAACGGACTTGGAGCTGCCCCAAGGTCTCTTAATACACACAATAAAATTCTCATAATAAACGGTGGAAACGGCAAGTCGCTGTAAACCAGTCCATGATATGAAGCATCAGGCTCATTAAAATGTGCATATCTTGAATTGCCTTTTATTTTCTCCCCGCTGGTAGTACTATCGACAATAATACCTCCAAGAGCCAATCCCTGCCCAGTAGTATATTTACTTGTAGAGTGTACTACAATATCACATCCAAGTTTAATAGGATTGCAAAGCATAGGGGTAGCTACCGTATTATCTACACAAGTGATAATATTATGTTTATTTGCAACAGCTGTGATTGTATCAAAATCGGCAACTGCAAGATTTGGATTTGATAGCGATTCAAATAAAATCAATTTTGTTTTTTCATCACATAGCTCTTCTAAATTCGATGGATTCGTCACATCAAATTTTCGTGTTTCTATCCCAAATCTCTTAATAGTATGATCGGTCAATGTACTCGTCCCCCCGTAAACGGCACTGGCTACAAGGATATTATCCCCCGCTTCACAAAGATTTACAATAACCGAGAAAATAGCACTCATACCACTGGCAGTTGCTATTGCGGCAACCCCTCCTTCTAGTTCGCTAAATCTTTTTTCAAAAACGGCACTCGTAGGATTCATTAGCCTTGTATAGATATTTCCAAGTTCCTTTAGAGCAAATAGATTTGCCGCATGTTCAGAGTCCCTAAACTCATATGCAGTACTCATATAAATAGGAACAGCCATGGTTCCTTGAGTATCTTTTTCATATCCCGCGTGTAATGCCAATGTCTCTTTTTGCATAATTTCCTCTTTGAAATAAAATAATGTAGATTTTAACAAAATCTTAATTTAAGCCACATAAACTCCATGAAGTTCTTTAAGCATCGGCTCTACGTTGCTGTTCACATAATAACTGCTGTCTATCTCAATTTCTCCAAGTTTTGATTTGATTACGATATTTACTTCACGTTTCCCTTGATTTTTAGAAATAATTTCAAAAATATCATAAATAATTTTATCGTCATTGGTAAATTCAATAGCAACTTTTAAAGGATCAAGTTTCTTTTCAACCTTTTTCCCTTTTTTAAGTTTTTCACTTTTTGCCTCTTTGAGAGATTCAATTTTAAGAAGATTAAATTTTACCCCAAAATCGTCAATTTTAATCCGTACCTTAAATGCAATAGGTTTGGATAAATCAAAATCCTCTTCAAGCTCTTTAATCCTATCTTCAAACAACATCAATTCAAATGAACCGTGTAAATCCATAATAGTGGCTATGGCAAATTTATTCCCTTTTTTAGAAAATTTCTCAACTATCTCTTCCACTTTTCCTACAAGTATCGCTTCGGCTCCGTCATTTAACGTATCAACTTCCGAGCTTAAAGTGTGGTTAATCTCTTCAATCGACTCTCTATATTTATCAAGAGGGTGTCCAGAGACATAAAAACCTAAAGAGGCTTTTTCAAATTCTAAGATATCTTTATCGTCATATTCAGGTCTATGTTCAATCTCTATACTTACACTGGTCATATCTTCATCATCACCAAAAAGTGACCCTACGGCTTGTTTTTTAGCTTGAGCTGCTTTACCTGCTGCTTCAACTATATCTTCAATCTGTTCAAGCATTGCACGTCTACTGTATCCAAAGGTATCTAACGCTCCTGATTTTACAAGTGTTTCTATAACTCTTTTATTTACTTTAGAACTGTCAATTCTACTTACAAAATCACTTAAATCTTGAAATTCGCCCTCTTTTCTCGCTTCCAAGATTGATTTAATTGCTACATCTCCTGCGCCTTTAAGTGCACCCATACCAAACATAACAACCTCTTTAGAGTCTATATTATCAGCACTAAATACAAGATCGGATCGATTAATATCAGGTGGAACAAGGTCAAATCCCAATCTTTTAACCTCATCGACATATTTGACAACTTTATCGGTATTGTCTTTTTCACTTGTAAGGAGCGATGCCATAAACTCTGTTGGATAATATGCTTTTAAATATGAAGTGTAAAAAGTTACAAGTGCATAAGCAGCAGAGTGGGATTTGTTAAATCCATACCCTGCAAATTTTACGATTAAATCAAACAGTTTTTCGCAATGTCCCCTGTCGTATCCTTTTTTAACTCCACCCTCGGCAAATTCATCTTTTAATCTATCCATCTCCTCTTTGATCTTTTTACCCATAGCACGTCGTACGAGATCCGCACCGCCAAGGCTGAATCCACCGATAGTTTGTACGATTTGCATAACCTGTTCTTGATATACGATTACCCCGTACGTCGGTTCTAATATAGGTTTTAAAGGTTCGTCAAATTCATCAAAAAAGTAGTTAATCTCTGCACGACCGTGTTTTCTATCGATAAAATCATCAAGCATCCCCGACTCCATAGGACCCGGTCGATACAAAGCCAACATCGCAATAACATCTTCAAAGTTTGAAGGCTTCAATCTTCTTGCCAAATCTTGCATACCCGCCGATTCTATTTGAAACAATCCTATCGTATGCCCCGTTTGGATAAGCTCATACACGTTTTTATCGTTTACGTCTTGCGTGATAAAATCTATCCTTTTGCCATGCCGTTTTTCAACAAGCTGATTGGCACCCTCGATTACCGTTAGAGTTTTAAGACCCAAGAAGTCAAATTTGATCAAATCCACATCTTCAACGTATTTACCGTTATATTGGGTTGCCAAAGTATCAAGACCGCTTGGTTTAAACAGCGGTGTTTTTTTCCAAAGTGCTTCATTGGAGATAACGACACCTGCTGCATGGGTTCCTGCATTTCTATTGAGTCCTTCAAGTGCCAATGCATATTCCCAAACACGTGCCGCTTTTTTATCCCTCTCACACAGCTCTTTTATCTTTGGTTCTTTCTCCCATGAATCTTTTAGATTAATACCAAGTTCATCGGGGATAAGTTTCGCCATCTTATCCGCTTCTGCGTAAGGCATATCAAGAACCCTTGCAACATCACGGATTACCCCTTTTGCAAGAAGTTTACCAAAAGTGATAATCTGTGCAACATTGGCTCGACCGTATTTCTCGATAACATAATCGATAACTTCTCCACGACGCGATTGGCAAAAGTCCATATCGATATCAGGCATCGATACCCGCTCGGGATTTAAAAACCGCTCAAAAAGTAATCCGTAAGGCATAGGATCGATATCTGTAATAAACAAACAATATGCCACAAGTGAACCCGCAGCCGATCCACGTCCGGGACCTACAGGGATACGGTTTTTCTTTCCAAAAATCACAAAATCCCAAACAATCAACATATACCCGGGGAACTTCATATTATTGATAATATCAATCTCAACCTGCAACCTGTCACGGTACTCTTGATGTTTGGATGGATCGACTATCTCTAGCCGTTTTTCCAACCCTTTCCAACACTCGTGGATAAAAAGTATTTTATCGTTTTCCAAAGAGTATTCAAGTTCCGGTTCAGGCAATGTAAGCCCCTGTTCCATTGATTTTTCTCTGGTAAATTTAAAATTCGGCGGCGTTGGGTTTCCAAGCTTTATCTCAAGATTACACTTATCTACTATCTCTTGTGTATTGTGTATTGCTTCAGGGATATCGGCGTAAAGTCTTGCAATCTCCTCTGGAGATTTGACATAAAACTCATGTACCGAGTGTCGAAGCCTGTTTGGATCGTCATAAAGCTTATTCATAGCGATACACATAAATGCCTCGTGGGCTTCTGCATCTTTTGGATTGGTGTAGTGGGTATCGTTTGTAGCTACAAGTTTAATCCCCGTCTCAAGGGAGAGCTTTATAATTTGATTATCTACATAAAGCTGATCTGCAATCCCGTGACGCATAATCTCAAGATAAAAATCATCCCCAAATATCTCTTTGTACTCTAGGGCAATCTCTTTTGCCCTCTCATACCCTTTTGCACCGTTTTTTACGTTACGTTCATTGTTTAGATTAAGATGCCAATTAATCTCCCCTTGTAAACAAGCGGCACTACATACAAGCCCTTCACTATTTTCACGTAATAGTTTTTTATTGATCCTCGGATAGTAATAAAATCCGTGCATATAGGCTTGGGAACTTAGATACATAAGATTTTTATATCCTACGTCGTTTTTCGCATAAAGACACAAGTGAAATCTTTGTTTTGTAGTTTTATCCCCAATATCCTCGGAGTTGTGGATATATGCTTCCATCCCGATAATGGGCTTTATCCCCTCAGCTCTCATGGTATTATAAAAATCGATGGTACCAAACATATTACCGTGATCGGTCATAGCAACAGATTTCATCCCAAGCTCTTTGATTTTTTTGGCTAGTACTTTTATCTTATTGGCACCGTCTAACATAGAGTATTCAGTGTGTAAATGTAAATGGGTAAACTGTGGAATATCATTTTTTGACATAATGGTATTCTATCTTATTATAAATATATTAGTGATTAAAAATTTATTTTTTATTTTAAATATTTTTTTGCAAATAAAAATTATTTAATAATTTAAACTTATAAGCAATTTTAGCTTGAAATATGACCAATACATGACTATATGTGTGATATAATTGTTTTAAAAAATAGAATTTAATAATTATAAGGAGTTAAATTTGAAAAATTTATCAATAGGAAAAAAAGTAAGCATTGTGGTCAGTTTTATAGCAATTATATCGTTGATATTTGGCTTTATAATTTTGGGAATTTATGCACAGCATGGAAAAGAGGAAGTTTATAACGATATAGTAAAAGACCTTCAAGAGTCGATGAACTCTAAACTACACGGTAAAAAAAATATTGGTATCTCCAATGCAGTATCCATCGCCAATGACGGTCGGATCAAACGGGCATTGCGGGAAAATGACAGAGAACGGGCAATTGTAAGTTTGGCTTCGGTAAATACAAGTATGAAAGAGCGTACCGATTTTAAAAATATACAGGTACATATCCATACAAAAGAGAACCGTTCATTCGTAAGAAGTTGGAACAGTAAAAAATTTGGCGATGACTTAACTGCTTTTAGAAACAGTATCGTAAGTGTAAATAAAAATAAAAAAGAGGTCAATACCTTTGAAATAGGGAAAGCGGGATTAAGTCTACGCTCTCTTGTACCGATAATCGACGATAACGGTAAGCATCTTGGTTCTTTGGAATTTATACAAGGTTTAAACTCTGTAGCCAAATCTTTTGATAAAACAGGAAACGGCTTTTTACTTTTAATGGATAAGAAGGCTTCAGATACTAAAATTGCAGGAGAACTAAAAGAATATAAAGGGTACATAATATCCCAAAAATTTATTAATCAAAAGTTTTTTACCGATGCTTCTAATATAGATATAGCTAAACTATTAAAAGAAAAAATAATTTTTACGAATCAATATCTTTATACCTATATAGATATTAAGGACTTTCAAGGGAAAAAACTTGGAATTGCTATTGCCTCGGCTCCCATGAGAAAAGTGAATATTGCCATAGATAATGCACAACAACTAATAGATATTTCCATGGGAATAATGGGAGTATTGATACTTTTTATCTTAGCAACGACTATTATACTTCTTAGAAAAGTAGTCATCCATCCGATTACAAACTTTCAATCAGGGCTTTTACATTTCTTTGAATATTTAAACAGGGAATCAAAAGAAGTAAAACCTTTAAATGTAATTGCAAATGATGAGATAGGAAGTATGTCAAAAGTAGTCAATGAAAATATCCAAAAAACAAAAACTTTAATAGAAGAGGATAACGCCCTTATCGAAGATGTAAAAAGAGTCGTAGAGGGTGTAAATAAAGGAATATTTAAACAAAAGATCATCAAAAGCACGTCTAATGAAAGCCTTGAAGAGTTAAAAGTAAATTTCAACCATATGCTTGAAGAGATCACAAAACATGTCTGTGAAGATATCAATAAAGTAAACAAAGTACTTGAAAGTTATGCAAGTCTCAATTTTACAGATAAAATAGAAAATGATAACGGTGCAATGGTACAAGGGCTTAATAATCTTGCTAGAATCATCAATGATATGCTGGTAGAAAATAAATCAAACGGTCTTACTTTGGGAGAAAGTTCCAATATACTTCTTAAAAATGTAGACACACTCAACAGTGCTTCAAATGAAGCTGCGGCAAGTTTGGAAGAAACTGCAGCAGCACTTGAAGAGATGACAAGTACGATTACAAGTAACACGGAAAATGTAATAAAAATGGCGGAAGTTGCTTCTAAAGTAACTGATTCGACACACGAAGGGCAAAAACTGGCAAATGATACCACCACTGCTATGGATGAAATAAATAAAGAGGTTTCCGATATCAATGAAGCAATTAAGATAATCGATCAAATTGCATTTCAAACAAATATTCTTTCACTTAACGCTGCAGTTGAAGCTGCAACTGCAGGGGAAGCAGGAAAAGGATTTGCGGTAGTTGCCGGGGAAGTTAGAAACTTAGCCGCAAGAAGTGCCGAAGCTGCAAATGATATAAAAACACTTGTTGAAAATGCTACAATTAAAGCTAACAACGGAAAAACGATAGCAGACAAAATGATTAAGGGATATAGTGGTCTTAGCGAAAATATTGCACAAACCATTGAACTTATAAAAGATATAGAAGGGGCAAGTAAAGAACAACAAACAGGAATAGCGCAGATAAACGATGCGGTAACGGAGCTTGACCAACAAACACAACAAAATGCAATGGTAGCAAACCAAACTAATGATATAGCTCTTCAAACCGATAAAATTGCAAAACTGATAGTCTCCAATGCCGATGAAAAAGAGTTTATCGGTAAAGATACGGTTAAAGCAAAACAAAGTAATGAGATTGATTCGTTGAAAGTTGCCTAATCGATAATAGTGTATTTTTATACACTATTATCGATTTATAATTATTAACATAAAAAAAGGGGCTGACAAAAGTCAGCCCCTTTTTAATATACAAGATACTATCTACTATACAAATGAAATATAAGCCATTTGTGTAGCATCACCTCTTCTGATTCTAGTTTTTACGATAGAAGTATATCCACCGTTTCGATCGCTATATTTTGGTGCAATTTCAGTTACAAGTTTATTTGTAGCTTCTTTATCTTGCAATAAAGCGAATACTGCTCTATGAGAGTTTAAATCTCCTGAAGCAGCTTTTGTCACTAATTTTTCAGCGTATCTTTTTAGCTCTTTTGCTTTTGGCAAAGTTGTTTCAATCTTTTCTCTTTCGATTAAAGCGATAGCAAGGTTTGCTAATAATGCTTTTCTATGAGAAGAAGTTCTATTAAGCCTTCTGTATCCATGCTTATGTCTCATTCTACTATCCTTTTAGTTGTTCTAATTTTCTTCTTAAAGCCGATGCAGTATCTTCATCTAGGGTACCGTCAATCGGATAACCGATCTCAACAAATTTATCAGAGATCTCCTCTAAAGATTTTTTCCCTAAATTTTTGATGTTTTTCACTTCAACTTCACTCATAAGTGCAAGATCTCCTACATATTTAATCCCCGCACGGTCAAGCGAATTAAAGCTTCTAGCACTTAAGTTAAGCTCTTCAATTTTTACGGTTAAATCTTTAAGATCAACTTGACTTTCGTTTGCTGCCGAATCTACAAGTTTTACTTCCGCTAAGTCAAATACCTTATTAAATACCGACATTTGATTATACATTGTAGAGATCGCCTCTTTAAATGCATCGATTGGAGAAATTTGTCCATCAGTTTCAACGGTAAATACCGCTTTTTCGTAATTTGGATTATCTTCTACAAGAATTTTCTCAATATCATATGTCACTTTTTTTACAGGTGTAAAAAATGCATCTACCGGAATATAATCTGCCGGAACCAATTCTCTTACATCTTCACTTGGAACATATCCAATTCCTCTTTGAACGATTACAGAGAAGTTCAATGCACAGTCACTGTTAATAGTTGCCAAGTGCTGCTCTTTATTGATAACTTCAATATCATCATTCTCTAAACTTGCTGCCTTTATCTCTTGAGCATTGTTAAAAGAGTATTCAATTTCAACTTGTTCTTGATCACCTTTTATTTTAAATCTAATCTCTTTAAGATTTATGATAAAAATAGCAATATCTTCTAACATCCCTCTAATAGAGTCAAACTCATGCTTAGCACCTTCAATTTTCACACCAATTGGAGCATATCCGATTGAACTACTCATTAAAAGTCTTCTTAATGGGTGCGCCAATGTAATAGCATACCCACTTTCAAAAGGAAAAGCGCTTATTTTCGCACAATTTTCAGTAATTTGTTCGATTTCAACCTCTGTTGGTAAAAATGGAGCATCTACAAATTTTTTCATATATTTCCTTTATTAAATTTATTTATTATTTAGAATATAACTCTACTATTAGTCTTTCTTCAACCGGTATTACTACTTCTTCTCTTATCGGGATTCTTGTAAAAATTCCAAATACTTTATCTTTATCAACATCTACCCATTCAACCATACCGGTTTGATTTGTAAGCTCTAACGATCTTTGAATTTGTGCATTTGTTTTAGATTTTTCTTTAATCTCAACTTTTTGTCCAGCTTTTACGATAAATGAAGGGATATCAACTTTTTTACCGTCTACTAAAATATGTCCGTGAGTTACAAATTGTCTCGCATTTGCTCTTGTTGTAGCAAATCCCATTCTAAAAACTACATTATCAAGTCTTTGCTCGATAAGTGTAATAAGGTTTGCCCCTGTATTACCGTCTCTTCTAGCTGCTTCTTTAAAGTATTTTCTAAATTGTTTTTCAGAAACACCGTAAATAATTTTTGCTTTTTGCTTCTCTTGAAGCTGCATACCGTACTCTGAGATTTTCCCTCTTCTTGCTCCGTGTTGTCCAGGTGCAAATGGTCTTTTTTCTAATGCAGACTTTCCGTTAAGTCTTCTTTCACCTTTTAGTCCAAGGTCAGCATTAAGTCTTCTTTCTAGTTTTTCAACTGGTCCTCTATATCTTGCCATGCTTTACTCCCTTACACTCTTCTTCTTTTTGGTGGTCTACATCCATTATGAGGTAATGGTGTAACATCTTTAAACCACTTCACTGTTATTCCTTCAATTGCTCCAATTGATTTAACAGCCGTATCTCTACCAGATCCCGGTCCTTGAACTTTGATACCAACGTTTTTGATACCGTGTTCTATTGCTTTTTGTAGTGCATCTTCAACTGCTGCAGTTGCTGCAAACGGAGTTGATTTTTTGCTCCCTTTAAATCCTAAGTTTCCTGCACTTGACCAAGAAATTGCATTTCCTGCATTGTCAGTTACGGTTACCATCGTATTGTTGAATGTTGCTGCTATATGAACTATACCGTCAGCAATATTCTTTTTTACTACTTTTTTTCTAGTTACTTTTCTTTTTGCCATTATTTAGTTCCCTTACTTAGCCGGTGCAGCACCAACAGTTTTCTTTTTACCTTTTCTTGTTCGTGCATTTGTTTTTGTTTTTTGTCCACGACACGGTAAACCTCTTCTGTGTCTTAAACCTCTGTATGATCCTAATGCCATAAGTGATTTAATATCCATAGCAACTTTTTTTCTAAGATCCCCTTCTACCATATAGTTAGATTGAATCTCGTTTCTAATAGCTGCTACTTCATCTTCTGTTAGTTCGTGAACTCTTTTATCATAAGAGATCCCTGTAGCATCTAAAATTTTTCTTGAAGTATGTAAACCGATACCGTAGATATAAGTTAAAGCGTACTCCATTCTTTTCTTTTGTGGTAAGTCAGTACCTGCAATTCTAGCCATGCTTATCCTTGTCTTTGTTTATGTTTTTTGTTCTCACAAATAACTCTTGTGATCCCTTTTCTTTTGACAATTTTACATTTGTCACACATCTTTTTTACTGAAGCTCTTACTTTCATAAAAGTGTCCTTATTGTATATTTCCATTCTATCACAGGCTTAAAACCTATAGTTTTAAACCAACTCTTTATAAAACCTCATCAAGCAAAATTTTATAAAAACTTCGTCAGGGTTATAGAAATGGAAGCGAATTATATTTAATTTTTTCTTAAATCTTAATAAAATCTACTTATGATTTGTGGAAGCAAAATAATTCCTCTTGATTTCCACTCTTTCCAATAAGTTTACTTTTTTGGATAATCTGAAGTTTCCAGTTTAATTTTTTTGTCATTTCTAAAAATTTCTCTTTTGCTTGATTGATAGCAGCTTCATCTTGAACCACACCGTTACTGTCTCTTTTTACTTCACGCCCCACTTCAAATTGTGGTTTATAAAGAATTATAATTTTGTCACTACTTAATCTATCGATATCATTTATAATATACAGTATACTGATAAACGACACATCACAAGTAACCAAATCAAATTTTTTATCCGTGTGAAATTTTCTTATATCGGTATTCTCTTGTACGGTAATTCTTTCATCCTCTTTTATAGAAGGATGTAGTTGATTGGAGCCAACATCTACACAAGTGATGCTTTTTACCCCGTTTTGTAAAAGTATCTGTGTAAATCCTCCTGTGGAAGAGCCTATATCAAGTGCATTAAGATTTTTTACCGATATATCGTTTTCTTCCAAAAAATATTTGAGTTTATATGCTGCACGGCTTACGTAAAAATCTTCGGTATCAACCGTAATATTATTTGACTCAGAGACTATAAAAGAGGGTTTAGTGATTATTTTTCCATCCACTAAAACTTTTTTTGACTTGATAAGTTCACTGGCTTTATTTCTACTTTGGATATTATGATTTTTTGTTAAGTATAAGTCTAAACGCATATGCAATTATATTTTATTTTTACTTTAATTTTTTCTAAAAATTTGATAGAATAAGTTTATGAAAAAATATATACGATTTTTGACCATTTCATTTGTAACCGTTGCCGTTATGTGTGTGGGCTTGTTTTTTGCCATTCGTTTTTTTGAAACAAAAGTAAAAGAGGATTATTCTACTTTGATGCAGCACTCCCAAAAAATACTCCGACTAACGTTAGATAATAAAAATGCCGATCTTTATCTTCTTTGTATTCTTGATTATCATATCAATCCAAACGGTAAAGATATGTTGAGTGAATGTAATAAAATAAAAAATATCGGTACAATCGATCCGCAGCTCAATACTAAAATCGAAACACCTTATTATGATTTTTATATGAAATATATGCAAGACTTTTCACGATGAAAAATATCTTGGATTTTATTTATCAAAACAGTAAAATCATTATTTGGACGCTTTTAGCTCTTCAAACGGTTATCATAGCCGTAATTTCATATCCGGGATAAAGCTTATGTGTCTTATTATCGCTTTGGTATTTTCTTATTTGACGGTTATGTTTTACAGTGAAGGGAATTATACCAATGCTCTAATAAATGGTATTATTGCACTGTTCTTTTTAGCATTACTCCTTAGAAATATTTTAAAAACAAAAAGGGAAAAAAATGAATCACATCTTTAAAAAATTTAATCTTGATACGACAGATGTAGTTTACATCAACCCTAAAGATCTTAAAATAAGAAAAAAGATAGATATCTTTATAAATGAATCAAAAAATATCCTTTATATCCACAGCGCAGGGAAATCAAGAATCTTACAAAAAGATGTGGAGGATTTTGAAAATATATTTTTAAAAATCAAAGAGCATCTTAACACAACTTTTAAAGAGAAATATATCCTTATAGACTCACCGCTTTGCTCTAAAGCAAAAATGAAATTTGAAAATAACAACTGGATAGTAAATGTTATTTAATACGCATACAAAATTCAATAAACTTATTGTAGTAGTTGTTTCTATTTTTATTATAGGATTTTCATTTTTAATTAATATTGATTCTAAAGGGGAAAAAATAGTTGAAGACTCTTTAGAAACTGCTATTAAAGTATTTGCCGTGGCAAAAGGGCTAAATGCCGCCATCTCTTTAGCTCAAGGTACCGAGATAACACCTGCGGGTCAAATTACGATCACTATAGGAGAAGTTCTTGATCCCATTAACGACATGGTTGAACAGTTTTCGTGGATTATGTTGGCAAGTATCACTTCGTTGGGAATTCAAAAAATTTTACTCAATTTTGTAACGGGAGATATATTTACTTTTTTGGTCATTTTATCTATTGTTATCCTTAACCTTTGGATGTTTAGCAGATTTGCCCATGATACCAGATTGCGAAATATATTTTTTAAAATAACTATTGTACTTGTATTTTTACGTTTTTCAATCCCTGTTATGTCGATGCTTAACAGCTATGTATACGATACGTATGTAAAAAGTGATTATAATATTGAAAAAAGTCAAGTTTTTATAGAACAATCTACCGGTGAAATTGAATCGATTACCAAAACAAAAGATCCTTCTTTAATTGATACGATCAGTAACATATTTGACAGCAACTATTATAAAAATAAAACGGAACAATATAAACAAATAGTACAAAAAACCAGTGACGATATTATCAATCTCATCATCGCATTTACCTTTAAAACTATGTTTTTCCCTCTTATATTTCTTTTTTTACTTTACCAGCTTTTAAAGGGCATTTTTAAGATAGGTCAATAATAAATTTACTAACAAATCTATTTAAGATAAAATTTATCTTATTTGATTAAACTTCGATTACTTAAAATAATAAAACATAAAAAGGAAAATAATATGGCAACAGTAACATTTAAAAATGATACAGTATGTAACTTAGCAGGAAATGCAATTAACGTTGGAGATGCGGCTCCTGAAGTAACAGTGGTAAACTGTAACCCAATGCTGCAAAACGAGACTATAGGTGGAGCACAAGAGCAAGTGCAACTTGTAATCGTAGTACCTTCGTTAGACACTCCGGTTTGTGATGCCGAAACTAGAAAATTCAATACGGAAGCGGCTTCAATTGAAGGTGTTAATGTAAAAGTAATCTCTATGGATTTACCGTTTGCAGCGGCAAAATTTTGCTCAACGGCAGGGATTGATAATCTAGCAGTTTGTTCAGACTTTAGAAATAAAGATTTTGCAAATGCTTATGGAATGTTATTAAGTGACGGTCCTTTAGCGGGTCTTACGGCAAGAGCAATTTTTGTTATCGATACGAAGGGGAAAGTTTGTTATAAAGAATTGGTTCCTGAAATTACCGCTGAACCTGATTACACTGCGGCACTAGATGCAGCAAAAGATATAGCAGGGATTAAAAGTAGTTGTTGCGGTGGCGGACACTGTTCATAATTGTTTTCAATTATAAATAATAATTATAATTTTATAAAAATACTTAAAAAAGATAGGTAAACCCTATCTTTTTTTTTATAAACTCATTAAATAATCATTTTTTTTCGATATTCTTCTCCAAACTTTTTTAAATATACCCTTCAGGAGAACTTTATGTTAAAAAATATGACAATAAAGAAAAAATTAATTAC
The DNA here is from genome assembly GCA_050292155.1 of Arcobacteraceae bacterium. Taxonomy (GTDB): domain Bacteria; phylum Campylobacterota; class Campylobacteria; order Campylobacterales; family Arcobacteraceae; genus JAIOSF01. Next base: position 73,349 of record JBNKLC010000051.1, on the reverse strand, counting down.
CTCTTTTGCATTAATTTCATTATTGGTAGCACTACTGTCCCTATTTAGTATAATCAACATTAATAAATCGGCAGGTAGTTTTACAAACTATAGAGAGATGGCAAAAGACAGCGTACTTGCAGGACGTGTTCAGGCAAATATGCTTATGGTAAGGATGAATGTAAAAGATTACCTTAAAACAAAATTGCAAAAAAATGTAGATGAGTTTAATCAATATTTTGAAAAAACACAACAATTAATTAACGAAGCTAAACAAGAGATCCAAAAATCTTCCCGTGCTTCGATAGTTGCAAAGATAGACAATGACCTTAAAGAGTATAAAAAACAGTTTGAACAAGTAATCTCTCTTATGAAACAAAGAGACGATGTCAAACACAATAATCTTGATCTAAACGGTAAAAAAATAGAACAATTACTCACTTCTGTTATGAATAGTGCCAATCAAGACGGCAATAAATCAGTTGCATTGAACACTGCACAAGCTATTAGGACCCTCCTTTTAGCAAGACTTTATAGTGCCAAGTTTTTAGATTCAAACTCAAAAAAAGATGAAGATAGAGTCTATAAAGAGTTTAATAATTTACATAAAGAATTAGAAAAGATTAGAAGTGGAATTCAAAATCCTCAAGGAAGATTGCAACTAAAAGAGTCATTAAACTTAATCACACAGTATGAAAAAGGTGTATCAAATATCACTAAAATTATTAAAGAACGAAATAAAGTTATCAGTGAAAAATTAAATGTTATCGGTCCACATATTGCTAAACTCAGTGAAGATATAAAGCTTTCTATTAAAAAAGACCAAGATACTATCGGACCTGAAGTTGCAAGTTTAAACAACAGCATAATTGTTATGAGTACTATTATTGCCATTGCAATTTTAATCATCTCTATGACCTTGGGGTACTTTATCCCAAAAAATATCTCATCATTGATAGATACATTTCAAGAGGGACTTATGGGGTTTTTTAAATATCTTAATAAAGAAACAAACGAAAGCAAAACAATAGATATTGATTCCAATGATGAGATTGGAACTATGACAAAAGTTGTAAATAAAAATATTATCCACACAAGAGAACTTATTGAGGAGGATACGGCATTATTAGAAGATGTTGCAAGAGTTGTTTCTGAAGTGGGAGAAGGGAGACTCAACCAAAGAATAGAAAAATCTACAAGAAACGAAAGTCTTACCGAATTAAAAGAGATATTTAACAATATGCTTGAAGTAACCACTACAAATGTTTGTGAAGATATCAATAAAATCAACAGAGTTCTTGAAAGCTTTTCAAAACTCGACTTTACAGACAGAGTAGAAAACGATGTAGGCGGTGTAGCAAAAGGATTAAATAATTTGGCAGAAATTATCAATGCAATGCTTATAGAAAATAAATCAAACGGTTTGAGTCTTGATCACAGCAGTGATATTCTTCTTCAAAATGTAGATACGTTAAATAAAAATTCAAATGAAGCCGCAGCTGCTTTAGAAGAAACTGCAGCTGCTTTAGAAGAGATTACAAGCAATATTGCAAGTAATACCAATAATATTGTCCAAATGGCAAATATTGCCAATGAAGTAACTACCTCTGCTACCCAAGGGGAAAAACTGGCAAATGATACTTCTAATGCTATGGATAATATCAACAATGAGGTAAATGCCATTAACGAGGCGATAAGCATAATTGATCAAATTGCATTTCAGACAAATATCCTCTCTCTCAACGCGGCAGTTGAAGCGGCAACGGCAGGGGAAGCAGGAAAAGGATTTGCGGTAGTTGCACAAGAGGTTAGAAACCTAGCAGCAAGATCGGCAGAAGCTGCAAATGAGATTAAAGCACTTGTCGAAAATGCAACTACGAAATCAAACAGCGGAAAAGAGATTGCCTCTACAATGATCAAAGGTTATGGAAAACTTAGCCAAGATATAGCAAAAACAATTGAGCTTATCAAAGAGATTGAAACTTCCAGCAAAGAACAGCAAAGTGGAATTGAACAAATAAATGACGCAGTTAATTCACTCGATCAACAAACGCAGCAAAATGCCTTAATCGCAAATCAAACCTATGATGTAGCTACCCAAACCGACACTATCGCCAAACTTGTCGTAAGCGATGCAGATAAAAAAGAGTTTATCGGGAAACATGAGGTAAAAATGAAAATCGTTCAAAATAAACAGAACAAAGAAATTGCAAAACCTCAAGAAACAAAGTCGGTAGACAAAGTAGAATTTGACGAACAAATATCAACTGATGAGAATGAATGGGAGAGTTTTTAAGCACTCCTACTTAATGTGAGACTTCATACTGATAGGGTATGAAGTCTTGAGACATTCCCCCATCCAACCCGAGCTTTACCATCGTATAGCCCAAACCTAAAGCCACTAATAACCCTACAATTACATAAACGGTATTTCTTTTTTGTGTTGATTCATTCCCGTTATAATCATCTATTTGATCAAGTGTTGGCTCCATTTTATACTCCTTGTTTCAAAATCATAACTCTAAAATGTTAATCAATTGTTAAAAGAATTAGACAAAAACTGAATTTCTACTTAAATTTTAATTTTAGATTTTATTTTAATGAAATTTAACAGTTAATTAACTTTTCAAATGTACTATTTTGCTTAGCTAAAAAAGCACTTCATCTAAAAAAGTTTGGCAACCTGAAAGATGAAGTGTTTGGCGCGTTATCGACACCAATTTTTATTCTAATGAAACTCTTCTAAATTTCAAATAAATATTTGGTGTCTTTTGAAAAATAGGAGAGAATACTAAATGAAAATATCGCAAAACGTATTGTTATGTAGTATATTAACTGCATCTATAAATACTTTACAAGGAGCAACCGACCTAGGTGTATTAAATGTTGAATCATCAACTATAGACGATAAATTTGAAAATAAAAAACAAAGTACGTCAAATGTCTTTTATATCACAAATAAAGATATGGAAAAAATGAATACTACCAATGTTGAAGATGTTTTAAATACTATTCCCGGTATTACAGCTTCAAATGTTGGTAATGATAGGGTAAAAATACATGTAAGAGGGATAGACAATCAAATGTACATGGGTGAAAAGCCCGGTGTCGCTGTGGTTATCGATGGTGTGCCTGTACAGGAAACGACAGGTAAAATAAACCTTGACCTTGACAATATCGAATCAATTAAAGTTATCAAAGGAAGTGCTTCTTACCTTTACGGAAATGATGCTATTTCTGGAGCGATTGTCATAACAACCAAAAGACCAAAAGCTCAAAACACAAGTAAGTTAGAAGCGGAACTTGGAAGTTTTGGATTCAAAAAATTCTTGGCATCTACAAACCAAAGCTTTGAAAGTGGTGCACTTCAACTTCAAGGAACATCGAGAGATACCGATGGATATTGGCACGATGCTTATTTGCACCATAGATCTATTAACGGTAAATACCTATACTATATAGATAATAAAAGTGATATTACGTTTGGTCTTGATTATACTACAAGAAAAACAGGCGATGGTACAAGTGTAAGCGGTGTAGATGCTGCAAGTACTGACCCCAAAAGTGAAAATGAAGTTTCTTATGCAGGATTCTACGATACGAAAATGATAAAGTCATTTTTAACCTATTCTAACGACATTGATGATACTTCAAACTTTATGGCTAGTTTTTCAAATTATTTTGACAATACAAAAAGCAGATCTGCTAGAGACTCTAATGAAGAGTTTCATTTAAAAGACAATGATGAAGATTGGACACAAAATGCACTGAAAACCGAATATAGAAAATCATTCGGAACTACTGCTACAATGTTTGGTTTAAATCTTGAAAAAAATAAACAAGACAATTTTTCAACTCAAAGGGTATCATACGATCCTCCGGGACCTACTCCTCTTACTGCAGCAGGTACGGTATTGACCGACAGTACAACAGATGAACATATAAATGCCTTCTATACAGAAATTCAATCACAAGTTACAGACGCTATCCAACTGGTAGGAAACTATAGATATGACTATATCAAATATGATTATAACAATACTCTTGACAGAACACTTAATGTATCGCCATCTTACAATGCCCATTCATTAAAAATCGGTATGAATTATACATTGAGTGATACTAGTAACATTTATACAAATTTTTCAAGCGGATTTAGAGCACCCACAGCTGAACAAATCAGTAGCAATAAGGATCTTGAATTAAATGACGGTGTTGAGATTCCTGAACTTGATATTGAAAAAACATACAACTATGAACTAGGGATTAGAGGAACAATTGATAATACAAACTATGATGCTTCAATCTATCAATTGGACAGAAAAGACTATATTGGTAAAAGGGCTGGTTCGTATATGTTTTCTGTTGATGATGATGAAGATAAAGTGATAGACAATGTAGGAGATATGAGAAGTAGAGGATTTGAATTGGCAGTTAATAGTAAAATAAATGATATTTTCAAATTTAATACCGCTTATACTTTTTTAATTGCAAAATTTCAAGACTATTCTATCAATCCTAGAACAGAAGATGCAATCAGTTGTAACGGAAATTATGTCCCTAGAACATCAAAACATACATTAAACCTATCTATGGACATTAATATAACTCCAAAGTTTACTTTTTCTCCAGAATTAATTGCCAAAAGTAGTTACTATGCCGATGAAGAAAATAACTATAAACAAGCCGGTTATGAAATTGTAAATCTTAGAGCAAATTATGAATACTCCAGTTCATTGGAAATTTTTGGAAAAATAACTAATGCTTTAGATAAAAAATACTACCAATTCGTAAATGTAAGTCATGGAAACGATATGAATGATGCAACAATCAGGGTTGCACCGCCAAGAGCATTTTATGCCGGACTAAGATACAAGTTTTAATCAAAGAGTTTCATTGAAATATTCGGCTTATATATCAATATTTTTAGTTGGTCTTAGCTTTGGGATGACGGCGTGCATGTTATCGTGTATGCCGTTTTTAACTCCTATCCTGCTGAATAATTCAAACTCTATAAAACAATCTATGGGTGTAATGCTCCCTTTTAGTTTAGGAAGAGTTTTTACTTATGTGATAATAGCTATTATCGCTTCAAGCAGTTCTATTTTGGTAAAAAATATGATTGATGAGACTTTTATCTATAAATATATACTTGGCTCTTCAACCATTTTTCTTGGTATATATATGTTGTACAACAATATAAAAAATAATAAAACCTGCGGTATCAAAAAAGGTCAAGCCACAAAAAAAGATATTAGCAAATTTGGATACTTTGGTCTTGGTGCAACTATATCTATCAATCTATGTGCCCCGATACTTACACTTATTTCGCTATCAGGCAATACAACAACCATATATAGTGCAATAGCTTTAGGTCTTAGTTTTGGGATGGGTGCTGTTTTTTTTACACTGTTTTTTTATGGATTTTTTCTCTCAACCCTTATTAGAGGCATTTTAGAGCAATTTATAAACTATAAAAAAGCAGTTGAGACAACCGCTTCGCTCCTACTTATATTGGTAGGAGTTTTAATAATCAGTGGAAATATTTCACTCTAATATATAAGGAAAAAACTAAATGGTCGATTTTGTAAAAAGAGATAAAAACGATATTTTTAATAAACCACTTTTAGGGTTTTTATTTAAAAACTCCAAATTCTTATTGACTCTTAGAATTACCGTAGTGGCACTATTCTTTTATGCTGTTTATTTTGGTTTTGTACATCTAAGTCGTGAAAATATATTCACAGGAGCAGTTTTTTGGGGAGTTTTTTGGGCTTTATTTATGGTAGTAACCCTTCCAACATTCGGTAGAATCTTTTGTGGTATCTGCCCACATGGTTTTTTAGGGAAATATATCACTAAAGCAGGACTAAAAAAGACTATGCCAAAATGGATGCAAAACAGATATATAGGTATCACTCTTTTAGTACTTGGATGGTGGGGAGTTTATTATACTTTTCCCGGATTTTGGAAGTCCCCTTTTAATACTGCTGCAATGTTTGGTGGACTAACACTCCTATCCTTTATCATCTATTATTTGTATAAAGATATGGGCTACTGTAAATTTATCTGTCCTATAGGAACACTCACAAGAGCCTACGATAAACTTTCATTTACAAAACTTGAAACCTATACGGACTCTTGTAAAGATTGTAAAACTTTTGAGTGTGCAACCGCATGTCAATATAATCTCAAACCTTTTACATTTTCTAAAAAAAATCAAACCGATGACTGTACCCTTTGTATGGATTGTGCCGCATCATGTGAAGCTGTTAAATTTAAGTTTACAAAACCTGCAGAGCAGTTAAGCTCAAAATTAAAACTTTTAAATGCAGAAATTTGGGCATATATATTGATACTCGCTTCCATCCCTGTCTCTATGGGATTTGCCCATGGGTTAGAGAGAACCAAAATTGCCGATCAATTTATCTGGAATAGCACTGCAAAAACTTTAGGGATGGAGCAATATGCAGGTGGATTTACTTTTGCTTTTGCAGTAATTTTTACTGTTTTTTTCTCTGTTATCGGTTTATATTTAGCATCAAAAGTTCTTAAAAAAGAGTACAACAATATTTTTACCAACCTTGGTGTTGCATTGATTCCCTTATTTATTTTTGCTTCCCTTGGACATACGTTAGAGATGTTCTTTATAAAAGATTATGCAAAGATTATAGAGGGGTTTGCCCAAGGTTTCAGCATAAGTGTAGATATAGAAAACTTAGCCCAAAGAGGAGATAAATGGCTTCACTTTTTTGGATTATTTAAATGGATTGGTATCACATGGGCATTTATAATTCTTTATAAAAGAATGAAACTTATTGAATCAACAAAACTTAGAAAAGTATTGGGATACTTTTTTGCATCTTTTGCAATTTTATTTTATATAGGTCTAAACATCTATACAGGATATGTCTTTAAAACCTACGGTGCAAAAGCAAGAGGCGGACATAGCCATGGAAGTATGAAAAATGGAGCAATGTTCCAAAGCGTCCCTTTTAAAGATGCGACCCTTTTACAAAAAGGGAACAATAAAGAATCATGTCCAACATGCGGTATGAAACTGCCGATGTTTTATAAAACAAACCATGCCGCAACCCATAAGCATGAGAATATGCAGTTTTGCTCTTTGCATTGTTTGGCAGATGAACTATACAACAATAAAAAAGAACTGACCGATATAAAAGTTGTCGATACAAACAGCTTGAAATTTATAGATGCAAAAAAAGCATTTTATGTTATCGGGAGTAAAAAACAAGCTACAATGTCCAAAGTTAGTAAATATGCTTTTAGCTCAAAAGGGGCAGCTATCGGATTTTCTAAACGATACGGTGGAGAGGTTATGAATTTTAAAGATGCCTATAAAGAAGCACTAAAAGATTTTAAAAAAGGAAACAAATCATCTTCCCACTCCCAAAAAGCAAAAGCTCTAAAACCTGATGAACTTCTTTATTTTTCCATGACAAATCCAAGAATCTCAAAAAAAGGTTCTAGCGGTATGGGACATATGCACGGCGGTGGAGGCGGAAAACCAAAATGGGGTGCTATCCCAACCAAAACGGCTTATATAGTTCACGGACAAGATATACAAAACAAACAATGTACATCAAAACTTACATTGGATATAACCGCTTATGATACACTCAAAAAAGAACTTAAAACAAAACTATCTTCAAAAATGGGATGTGATTCATTGAAGTTTGAGACACCAAAAAACGGATACTATACACTCCTTGCGACAAATAAAACTATCCAAAATAACATTTTATATTACAGGGTTGCCAAAATTGAATATCTCCATGGAAAACACGGAAGTGATGATATTTATGAATCAAAATTAAGCCAAGCGGTAGAAAACAAAGATCATAAAATAGATCTAATTAGACTACGAGATACAAAAGAAAACAGTTTTTTTTATAAACACTCCACCGGAGATATACTAAAATTTAAAGCTCTACTTGATTCAAAACCTTTAGCTGATGCACAAGTCACAATGTATACCGATACTGGGTGGGAAAAAACCGTTACGACGGATAAAAGCGGTATTGCCTCTTTTACTATTATTAAAGATTATTTTCCAAAGTGGAATGAATTTAACAATCGACACAAAGGAAAGTTTTTGGTTACACTTCGTTATGTAAAAGATAACACCGAGGGAACACCATATAATAAAATAAACTACAGTGTGACCTACCCTGCTTCGTTTTATCCAAGTAAAAGTGAATATCAATCCTATGGATATGGATTGATACTCCTTACATTAACCCTTTTGGTATCGGGAATAATTGTATACAGATTTAGAAAAAACAGAACCAAACCTTTTAGCGAGTTAAAACATGGGAAGTAAAATTAAAAATGCCATTAATAATATGAACCTTGCCCGTGTAAGGTTTTGGATTCAACTTATCACTTTTATACTTTTTATGTATGGTAGTTATTTGGCTGTTAATCTTGGATCTTCTATCCCTATTTTTGCCTGTCCTTATAACCAAGGAAGCGGTGCGGCATGTTATTTTATGCCGTTGCAACATCAACTTGCAATGCCCACGAATGTACTTTTGGGTATGGCAGGTATTACCGTTATCACGGGACTTATCACTTTTATCTTGTGGTTTTTCGTATTCAATAAATTTTGGTGTGGCTATATCTGCCCATTTGGAACGATGCAAGACTGGATGACGGCTCTTAGAAAAAAAATAGGTATCAGATATAGTACCTATTCCCAAAACAACTTTGAAAAACTTACTAAAATAAAATATATTATGCTTACAATTGTGATTTTAATACCTCTATTGATCGGTACCGGACTTCTTGGAAGAGAGTGGAGCGGAGCATTTTGTCAAATTTGTCCTGCTAGAATCATCAGTCCAATGTTTACAGGAGATTTTTCCCAATGGACTATAAATTTCGCCTCAAAAACAACTATGATCCTTACCTCACTTGGTGTAGTATTTACAGGGCTTTTTATCATTGGAAGTTTTGTCAAAAAAAGATTTTTTTGCTTTTTTTGCCCAATGAGTGCTTTTCAATTTATATTTTCAAAATTTGCAATATTAAAGCTCAAAAAAGACGGCTCTAAATGTACAACCTGCGGAGATTGCTACGCTGTTTGCGATATGCAGATCAAAGATATCGCAGATGATGTAAAAAGTGAAGATATATTAAGAGACGACTGTATTTTATGTATGAAATGTGTAGCAGCCTGTCCCGAGAACGATGCACTTCATGTGGATATATTAAATATGAAAGCTTTTTCATCTACAAAAGAGGGATTTGTAAAAAGGATGGGGATTCAAAAACCTGAAAATTTAACATTTAGCGAGAATAAAAAAGATGACCAATAAAATGAAACATAAAATAGAAAATCCTAAAGAAAAGCAAAACCGACACAAAGCGATGGAAGCCGTAAAGGTTCTCAATATATTAAAAGAGGAGTTTAAAGAACCGCCTCGTGCGATGAACTATTTTTACGATCTCTTTGAAAAAGTTTATTGCAATAAAGAGATGCTCCACTCCAATAAACTAAAAGTAGGAACCATGTGTATCCAGATCCCCTCAGAGATTATATATGCACTTGATGGAGTACCTATACGACTTTGTAACGGTTTTTATACCGATGATGAGATCGGAAGCGATCTTCTTCCCCAAAAAGCATGTCCAATGGTAAAGGCAACCGTAGGTCATCTTGCTTCCAAAAACTTTACCGATAAACCCGACATGATCTATGCACCTACTACTTGCGACCAAAAAACAAAAGCGGGAAGTACAATCGAGGGGTTTGGGTATGAGCTTTTTGATGTTGAGTTTCCAAGGACAAAAGAGAGTGAAGTGAGCCGTGAATATTTTAGAAGAAGTATAAGGGAATTTGCAGGGCATCTCTCAAAGCAAACAGGAAAAAAACTAACGAAAAAAAATCTTAAAAACTCGGTACAAAAAATAGGCTATGCACAATTGCTTTACCATAAACTAAACGAAATGAGAAAAGAAAAAATCGTACCTATTTTGGGAAAAGATATATTTGTAGTGACCAATGCTTTTTTCTTTGACAAAATTGACAACTGGATCGCAGCAATGGAAGATTTGGTTCAAGAGATAGAACAAAGGGTAAAAGATGGAATCAATGCAGCGGGTAAAGTAAGCCCCAGAATAGTTTATACAGGTTCCCCTCCCATTTTTCCAAATTATAAAATCCCTCTTATCATAGAGGAATCGGACGCAGTAATCGTTGCCGATGAGAGTTGCAGCTCCAATAGAATGTTCAACGATATGGTAGCGGTTGATGAGTGGTTTGTAAATGATATGATCGACTCTATTGCAGATAAATACCTCAAAGCCTGTACCTGCCCTATTTTTACAAAAAACGATGATAGGATAAGAAGGGTTATAGAGCTTGTAAAAACCTATAAAGCCGATGGAGTTATATACCAAGCCTTTGCAGGATGTACCGTTTATGAGATGGAACAAAGAAGTGTTTTGGCGGCTATGGAAAAAGAGGGTATTCCAATCCTCTATCTTGAAAGTGATTACAGTCCATCCCAAAGTGGACAACTCAGCACCAGAGTGGAAGCATTTATTGAATCATTGAAAATTAGAAACAGGAAGAAAAAATGAAATACTTTACAGGGATAGATATAGGCTCAACTGCCATTAAAATTTCAATTGTAGATGAAAATAAAGAGCTGGTAGGACATCGAATAAGCGGGAGTGGAAGTATGTTTTATAAATATGCACAACAAACTCTTGAAGAGCTTAAAAATGAACTCAATATAAAAGATGAAGATATACTCTACACCGTTGCTACAGGTTATGGAAGAAAACTTTTTAAAGAAGCAGATGAAAATATCAGCGAAATAACCGCTAATGCTATTGGAGCAAGAGCCGCTGCACGTGAACATAAAGAGATAAATACTATTATCAATATCGGAGGTCAAGACTCAAAAGCAATTTCACTGGACAGCGACGGTCATGTAGTTAATTTTGCCATGAATGACAGATGTGCTGCAGGTACGGGAAAATTTCTTGATGCCTGTGCCATGAATCTTGAGATAGGTGTAGATGAACTGGGAAGTTATCATTTTAGATCAACGGGAACTCCACTCTCTATTAACAGTACCTGTGCCGTATTTGCCGAATCTGAAATCATAGGACTCCTTGGAAATAACCATAGTGTTGAAGATATTGTTTGCGGTGCCCATTACTCTATTGCCAAAAGGATAGTAAAACTCGTAAAAAGGGTAGGAATAAAAGACAACGTATATTTTGACGGAGGTCCTGCACTAAACGGCGGACTTGTCAATGCAATAGAAAATGAACTTGGCTGTGAGATATTTATACCAAAATATCCACAAATCACTACATCGTTTGGTGCTGCTATTATAGGTTATGACTCATATAGTTATGAAAACAGTTAATGGGATAGAACCATTTCTTGAAATTAACAATTAATTAACACCTATTTTATATAATCCACTTTATGGATATAGAATTACTCAAACAAATTGTAGATTACGGAATTATAGGATTGTTGGCTTTTATGAGTTTTATCTCATTTTGGCTTTATATCGAAAGACTTTTTTTTTATAGAAAGATCAATTTAAATCAGTATAAAACACTTGAACACCTAGAGATAGATATTACGAATAATATCTCTGTCATTGCATCTTTTGCAAGTAATTCGGTCTACATAGGATTACTTGGAACCGTATTTGGTATCATCATCACTTTTTACTCTATGGGGCAAACAGGAGAGATTGACGTCAAAACTATAATGAGTTCTTTAGCACTTGCTTTAAAAGCAACGGCAATGGGTCTTCTTGTTGCAATTCCATCAATGTTTTTTTACAATCACCTTGTACGAAAAATTGAGCTAATCAACTCTAAATGGAATATTTTGCAAAAGGAAAACAGTGAAAATTAAAAAGTTTGATTCCATCAATGTAGTGCCGTTCATCGATATCATGTTAGTACTTTTAGTTATAGTTCTTACCACTGCTTCATTTGTAGCACGTGGGGTTATTCCCATAGATTTAAGTGAAGCTAAAAGTGCTATTAAACTTAAACAACAAAAACAACTTGCTATTACTATCAATAAAGAGGGAAAAATATTTTTTAATGATATACAAATTGTAAAAGAACAACTTGAGACACAATTAACAAAATATACAAAAAAAACTCCTATCAGTGTCACTTGCGATAAAGAGTTAAAGTTTGACAATTTTGTTTTTCTCCTTGATATCTTAAAAGAGAACAACTATACAAATATAGGAATTATTACAAAACAAGAGTAGTAAGTCATGGTTAGATATTTTTCCTCATTTTTTGTCACTACAACTTTTTATATACTACTTTTAAGTAGTTTACTTTACTCCTTTAATGGCACTTCAAAAATCAATCAACAAAATAAAACCAGTGAACAAAAAGTAAAAGTTACCCTTATTGCCAAAGCACTACCCGAGCCTGAACCTATAGAGAAAAAAGTTATAAAAGAAGAGAAAAAGAAAAGTATTAAAAAGATTGTAAAAAAAACTTTACCTAAACCTATAAAAAAAGAGGAAAAACCAGTAAAAAACGCTTTACCTCAAAAAACAAACAATATTCCAAAAACTCAAATTAAAAAAAATAAAAATTTAGCAAAAAAACCAACGTTTACGACGGATACACAAACTATTCAAATCAAACAAAAAGCATATTATTCACAAATAAAAGAAGTTTTAAATCAAAATAAAATTTATCCGAAAAGTGCTTTAAGAAGAGGTATTGAGGGAAAAGTAAAAGTAAAATTTATACTTTCAAAACAAGGAACACTGCTTTCATATACTATTTTAAAAGGGAAAAGTATTTTTAAAAATTCTGTTATTCAAACAATTCAAACAAGCTTTCCTCTCATCCCTCCAAATAATATTTTTACCAAAAATATTGATTTGGATTTAATACTCGATTATAAACTATATTAAAATTTTGCTATAATCCCCTACAATGATAAAACATATATTTACAAACTCTGCCGGTATCTTAGTGTCACGGATTTTAGGATTTTTAAGAGATCTTTTAACTGCTTCTATTTTAGGGGCAAATATTTATAGTGATATTTTCTTTGTAGCTTTTAAACTGCCAAATCTCTTTAGAAGAATATTTGCAGAGGGTGCTTTTACACAAGTATTTATCCCCTCTTATGCAAAACAAAAATGGAAAATTACCTTTTCAAGTATAATTTTTTTACAATTTATTGCTTTTATTTTAATTTTAAGTATAGTAGTTACCCTTTTTGCGGGATTGATTACAAAAGCAATTGCCCTTGGATTTGACGATGCAACTATAGAACTTGCAAGTCCTTTGGTTGCAATATGTTTTTACTATCTTCCACTTATTTTTGTAGTGACATTTTTAGCCGCCCTGCTTCAATATAAACACCATTTTGCCACCACTGCATTTTCAACGGCTTTACTTAATATCGCACTTATTATTGCTCTTTTAATATCCAAAAACATGGATAAATATACTATAACTTTTTATCTCTCTTGGGGTGTAATTATCGGTGGTATATTACAAGTTATCGCCCACCTTATTGCAATTAAAAAACTTCACATCAAATTTTTTACCACTAATCTCAAAAAAAGCCGTAGAGATTTTAAACAGTCCAAATTTTATAAGCAGTTTTATCCCGCAGTATTTGGAAGCAGTGCCGCACATATTGCTGCATTTTTAGATACTTGGTTGGCTTCGTTTCTAGTAAGCGGTTCAATTAGTTATTTATACTATGCAAACAGAGTTTTTCAACTTCCACTGGCACTTTTTGCCATAGCCACTTCGGTTGCCCTATTCCCGACCGTGGCAAAAGCGATTAAAAAAAATGATGAACAAACCGCACTAAGGTATCTAAAAAAAGCATTTTATATTTTACTTGGACTTTTAGGAATTGCCACTTTTATAGGAATCATTTTTGATAATTTTATCGTATGGCTTTTATTTGAAAGGAGAGCTTTTGATTCACACGATACAACCAACACCGCACTTATACTTACAATGTATCTTATAGGACTGCTCCCTTTTGGACTGGCAAAGATATTTTCCCTTTGGCTCTACTCACATGAAAAGCAAGGATTGGCTGCAAAAATTACTATGAAATCACTTATTTGGAATATCATTTTTTCTTTGATTCTTATTTTCCCTTTAGGTGCGGTGGGATTGGCACTTGCTAGTTCTTTAAGCGGCTTTATACTGCTTCATCTCACATTAAAAGAGTTTGGATATAATCGCTTTTTTAATACAATTATCAAATAAAACCTCATCAAAGGATACTGATGATCTCTTATGAAACTATCAAAAAAATTATGTTTAACTTTGAGCCTGAAACTGCTCACAATATTGCAGAGTGCGGGTTAAGAATACTTCCTTATTGCAGACTTATCAATAACTACATGGTAAAAGAAAATTTTATAATCCATGAGATATTGAGCCAAGAGCTGTTTGGTACAACTTTTTTAAATCCTATCGGTCTTGGAGCGGGATTTGATAAAAATGCCACTATGGTAAAAGCGATGCCGGCGATGGGATTTGGATATACAGAGATTGGGACAATGACCCCAAGAGCACAACCAGGGAATGATAAACCAAGACTTTTTAGGTATCCAGAACACAACTCAATCCAAAATGCAATGGGCTTTAACAATAAAGGCTCTTACGAAGTTATAAAAAACCTCCAAAAAGTTTACCCTTTTGCACTTCCAATTGGAGCTAGTATCGGTAAAAATAAAACTACCCCTGAAAATGAAGCTCTAAACGACTATGAAACTCTTATAAAAGGGTTTAAAGATATTTGCGACTATATGGTTGTAAACATCTCAAGTCCCAATACGCCAAACCTTAGAGACCTTCAAAATGAGGAGTTTATAAAAGCGGTATTTGGAATGGCAAAAGAGATAACAGATACCCCTATACTTCTTAAAATAGCTCCCGATATGGCTGATGAAACTGCTATAGAGCTTTGTAAAACAGCGGTAGAAAGTGGAGCTGATGGAATCATCGCTACAAATACCACCCAAGACTATAGCTTACTTCCAAATCCTAAAGACTTTGGAGGACTTAGCGGAAAAGTTTTAAGTGAAAAATCTTATTCACTTTTTAAAGCAATTGGTAAAGAACTTCATGATAAAACTACACTTATCAGCGTAGGTGGAATCGGCGATGCAAAAGATGCCTATAGAAGAATAAAAGCAGGAGCTAGTTTGATTCAAATCTATAGTGCCTTTATTTTCCAAGGTCCATCTATGTGTAAAAATATCAATAATGAACTAATAGAACTGCTTAAAGCTGATGGTTATAATCATATAAGTGACGCTGTCGGAGCAGATTTTAAAAAATAAAATTGCAAAATGTCATATTTTCAAATAAAGTTCAATTTTCATGCTAAAATGATAAAAATAAACTAGGGTTATTCAATGGCAAATGAAAGCATTACCGATGATATTATAAGAGATTTTTTTCAAACAAATGAACTTTATAAAAATGGTAAAGTTATTATTGAAAAGCAATCGACAAAAACTAAAAAAATTGATAAGCTTCTTACAAATGCTTCCAAAAGCGGTGGCGGCAAAGGCTATCCCGATTTTATTATTCAATATAAAGAAAATCCAAATTTAATAATCGTAATTGAATCAAAAGCCGATACAAAAAAACATAAATCAGACACTTTAGATAAATATAAAGACTATGCAGTAGACGGTGTATTACTTTACAGTTCTTTTTTATCAAAAGAATATGATGTATTGGCAATAGCTGTAAGTGGTGAAGAAAAAAATAAATTACAAATTTCCCATTTTTTACAACTAAAAAATACAGAAGAAGCCCATGTAATTTTTAAAGATGATAAGTTATTGGATTTAAAAGATTATGAAAATGGTTATAAAACAGATGAGCGGAAATTTAATCAAGACTTTCAAAAACTATTGAAATATTCAAAAACTTTGAATGATAAATTACATACTTTAAAGGTAAAAGAGAGTGAACGAAGTTTATTAATCAGCGGTACCTTAATAGCTTTAAAAGATGCAGCATTTTGTACTTCTTATAAATTGAAAAGTCCAAAATCGTTAGCCAAATATTTAGTTACAACCATTGAAGAAAAACTAACCGATGTTCAAAATGAACATATAAAAGATATTATCTCTTCATATTCATTTATCACAACTCATACTATTTTAGCAGTTAAAGAAAATGAGCTAAGAGATATTATCGATGAAATTGATGGAAAAATTAATAACTTTATCAAAACATATAAATATTTTGACACTTTAGGACAGTTTTATATTGAGTTTTTACGATATGCCAACAATGATAAAGGACTAGGAATAGTTTTAACTCCTCCTCATATTACTAAATTATTTACCGAACTAGCAAATATAAAGAAAGATAGTGTTGTGTTAGATACCTGTACCGGTACGGGAGGATTTTTAATTTCGGCTATGCAAAAGATGATAATTGATGCGGGTGGAGATGAAGCAAAAGAGTTACAAATAAAATCACGTCAAATAGTCGGTGTAGAAATTCAACATGATATTTTTTCATTACTTTGTTCAAATATGTATATTCACGGGGATGGAAGAAGTAATTTATTTAAAGGTGGATGTTTTGACAATACTATTCAAAAAGAGATTTCAACATTTAAACCAAATGTAGGTTTTCTTAATCCTCCCTATAAATCCAATAAAGAGGATATCGAAGAGTTAGAATTTATTTTAAATAATTTAGAACAGCTTGAAAAAGGCTCTTTATGCGTTGCAATTGTACCGATGCGTTGTGCGATGTACAATAAAGGCTATGGATTGGAGCTAAAAGAAAAACTATTAAAAAATCATACGTTAGAAGCGGTATTTTCTATGCCGGATGAACTGTTTCACAACTCAAATGTAGCTGTAGTTACTGCCGTGATGGTATTTAGAGCCAAAGAAAAACATCCAAATAACTATAAAACATATTTTGGCTATTGGAAAGATGACGGTTTTATCAAAATCAAAAATATCGGTAGAACCGATTTTTATAATACTTGGGATGTTACAAAAAAATATTGGCTTGAGAACTATAAAAATAAAGATGAAGTTATCGGTCATAGTGTCAAAAAATCGGTTGTGGCTCAAGATGAGTGGTGTAGTGAAGCATATATAAAAACAGACTACAGTGTATTAACAAACAATGATTTTATTACAAATATAAAACAATATTTAACCTATCTTTTTAACCGAAGTAATGATATCTCATTAAATATAGAAGCTGCAAACAAAAGTAAAATCAAATTGGATATCGATACGTGGCAACAATTTAAATACACTGATATTTTTAACATAAAAAAAGGAAAAAGACTTACAAAAAAAGATCAAAGTAACGGAAATTACCCGTATGTTAGTTCCTCATCATTAAACAATGGAATAGACAATAATATCGGAAACGGCTACACCGACGAAAACTGCTTGACTTTTGCATGTTACGGTTCCATAGGCGAAGTGTTTTACCAAGATGAACAAGTATGGGTTTCTGATAATGCAAATGTTTTTTATATACAAGATAAAGAATTAAACCCATTTATTGCAATATTTTTAATCACATTACTAAGACTTGAACAGTTTAGATTTTCTTACGGTATGACGGGTAAAAAAGAGCGACTGGAAGATTTTGATATCAAACTTCCTGTCGATAAAAATCAAAAACCTGATTGGAAATTTATGGAAAAATTTGTAAAATCACTTCCATATTCATCAAATCTATAAACGGGAGTATTTATATTTCTAATACCATTTATTAAGAGTAGTGTAAATTAAAGTGTATTATAATTACACCACTTAAGAACTGACTAGATGTATTTCAGTCCTTTGTATGTTGCTTAAGCTCTAAGGGAACATATTGCATAAGATACTCCAAATAGTTAATTTATTTGGAGTATTTGTAACCTAGGAATTAAATTGAACAAAAAAAACTTTTCCGATATATTTCAATCATATTTTCACGGTAAATATTCATTTGAAGATTTTCTGAACACGCAATTACAAGAAAATATCAATTTTAAAATAAATACTTTTTCAACATATTCCTTTATCTCATATATAAAAGATCATAATAAACAACTTGTAGAGGAATCTCAAAAGCTTAAAAATTTTCATACGTTTTTAAATAATATCCTTTTTAAATATATGGAGGTAAGTGCATCTGTTTACTCTTACAAACCAAATAAAAGTATATATGATTGTGTCTCTTTACATGCGAAAAGCAAATATTATTTTAAAACAGATATAAAGAACTTTTTTCATAGTATCGATAGTGAACTTATTTTGAAGTGTTTGGAAAAGAATATTGATAATTATCCTATTTCTAGTGATATTAAAGAGTATTTTGAAAATATTATGAATTTAATTGTTTATGAAAATTCATTGCCCGTAGGTTTTGTCACTTCGCCAAATATCAGTAATGCGGTTTTATATGAGTTTGATAAGACAATAGAGAAATATTGCCTTACAAATAATATAATTTACAGTAGATATTCAGATGATTTAATCTTTTCTTGTGATAATAAAGAACTTATCCAACAAATAAAAGAAGTGATAAACAAAACTTTATATCCTCAAAAATTCAACCTCAATGAAGAAAAAACAAAGTTTATGGACAAAACAAAAAAAATAGAGATATTGGGTATCCATATTACTCCTGAGGGATATTTGACCGTTGATAAACATATCAAAGAAAATATAAGACAACTGCTATATTTCTATCTTAACGATAAAGATAAATTTCAAGATCAGCTGCACACCAAATATGATGGAAAACTAAGCAAGGCATATGGTAGTTTAAATTTTATTAATGATATTGATAAAGGCTATATAGTAAAACTGAGAAAAAAATATGGAAATTATATTGTGGATAAGTTTCTTCACGGAGATAAGTCTCGGTGAATAGTTTTCAAATAGAGCTTAAAAATATCCAACATATCGATTCTTTGAATTATACGATAGACCTTTCAACTCCAAAACTACATTGTTTAGTTGGAAAAAATGGTGTAGGAAAAACAACACTTATAAAAGCTATACAAAATTTTAAACAAACAGATACTTTAGATAAGTTATCGCGATTAAATATTATCAAAGAAGATAGTGAAATCACTTATACTATAGATGGAAATCGCTATCAATTTTTTCCTCAAATGATAGATGATAAATATATATTAGATACAAATGATGCAATTAATCAAGAATATCAAAAAAATATTGATACGGAACTACCGATGCCAAACGATAAAAGATTTGGTCTTTACAAAAAACTAAGTGATGAAAAAGATAATGAAAGAGGTCATATAGCTTATGAAATTCAAGCAAAATTTGCATCTAACAGCTATGATGATAAACCGCAAGAACTTATAGACATTTTAAACAGGGTTTATGATGACAAAAACTTCGATACACTAAAACAAATAACTTATAAAAGAGAAAAATATTATCTAATCCCACGTGATGAGGAAACCTATATACGGGAAGATGATTTTAGCTCTGGGGAATTTATGATAATTCAAATCTATAAACTCATTAAAAACTCTTATAAATTGATTGTGATAGATGAACTTGACATTTCACTTGATAGTAGAGCACAAGTAAATTTACTGGGTGCATTACAAACTCTTGCTGTACAAAATGAAGTAAATATTGTATTTACTACACACTCCTTAGCTATTATGAAAAAAATTAATAACCCAAAAGAGTTAAATGAAAATCTTTATTATATGGATAATAACGGTGGAATAGTAACCATTGATAAGCGTTCTTACAATTTTATAAAAGCAGAACTCTTTCAATTTACAAGTTACGCTAAAATACTATTGGTTGAGGATAAGATGCTTGAAGAATATGTAAACTATGTATTAAGAAATGAACCCATATATCAAAACTATAAAATATTATACATAGGTGGTGCCGATCAAGTAATAGACTTAATGAGAAGAAATACCACTTCTAATTTTTTTAGCGATGCACAGGTAAAATCTTTACTTGATGGAGATAAAACATCACAATATTCACAAGAACCTCAAGTTTTATTTCTTCCATTTGAAAGTATTGAAAAAGAATTATATCGTTTATATGAAAATAATCATTTAGATGATACAGTTACAGATAAAGATAGTTTAGAACAAAAACTGGCACAGCCAAAACCAAATGACAATCCATTAGGTTTAAAAGCTAAAGCAAAGATTGTGATAGATACCATAAGTTTTAATGATTTACAATGTATAGAGTTTGTACATAGTATTCCTGAAAATCAAACTAAAACAGAAAATACAAAAAGTCAAATAACGGAGTTTTTAAATCAATGAAAAAATTACTTATACTAACTATACTAATTCAAGGAGTATTAATGGCAAATAACAGCCTACCCAAATTTTATGAAAAAACTTTAAAAAACGGTTTAAAAGTGGTAGCGATACCGATGGATAATGACAGTGATGTGATCACTACCGATATTTTTTACAATGTGGGAAGTCGTGATGAAGTGATGGGGAAAAGTGGGATTGCCCATATGTTGGAACATCTTAACTTTAAATCAACCAAAAACCTAAAAGCCGGGGAATTTGACGAGATTGTAAAAGGGTTTGGAGGGGTTAATAATGCCTCTACAGGGTTTGATTACACCCACTATTTTATAAAATCAAGTTCTAAAAATCTTTCTAAATCATTGGAGCTTTACAGCGATCTTATGGAAAACCTTACACTAAAAGATGAAGAGTTTCAACCTGAGCGTGACGTAGTAGCCGAAGAGAGACGTTGGAGAACTGATAATTCTCCTATGGGTTATCTTTATTTTAAACTATTTAATAATACTTTTACATATCACCCTTACCACTGGACTCCAATAGGATTTATGAGCGATATTCAAAATTGGAGTATCAATGATATTAAAAATTTTCATAATACCTACTATACTCCGTCAAATGCCACTATTATAGTTGCAGGGGATATTAAAAAAGAGGAAGTTTTTAAAGCAGCTAAAAAATATTTTGGAAAAATAAAAAATACAAAAGAATCCAAAACAAAAGAAAAGTTTCATACTTTTGAACCTAAACAAGAGGGTGCAAAAAGGCTTATAGTACATAAAGATTCACAAGTGGAGATGTTGGCGATAAACTTTCATATCCCAAATTATCTTCACAAAGACCAAACAGCGCTTAGTGCTTTGAGTGAGCTTTTAAGCTCAGGAAAAAGTAGTCGTCTCAATGAACTTTTAGTTGATCAAAAGCAGATGGTAAACACTATCTATGCTTACAATATGGAACTCAAAGATCCAGGCGTTTATATGTTCTTGGCAGTTTGTAATCCTGGAGTTAAAGCTGAAAATGTAGAAAAAGAGATTTTAAAAGAGATTCAAAAAATTCAAAATGGCGATGTGAAAAAAAGTGAATTGGAAAAAATCAAAAAAAATACAAAATCCGATTTTATATTTTCTTTGGAGAGTTCAAGCTCCGTTGCATCTTTATACGGAAGCTATCTCTCAAGAGGAGATATCACTCCTCTTATGAACTATGAGGAAAATATCAATAAACTTAAAACAAAAGATATTGTAGAGGTTGCCAAAAAATATCTTACTTCCCAAAATTCTACAACCGTGATATTACGAAAACAAGATTAATCTTGTTTTCAACCCTTAAACTAACATTAAATTTTATACTAATATAAATTTATATTATCTATCTAAATAATAAATAATTATACTCTTATCATAAAAAAGATTGAAGGAGTTTGCTATGGAATTAATCTTTGCATTACTTATAATTGTTTTTTTTGTTACGTTAAACCAAGTAAGAATCGGTTTATTGGGAGATGAAAATAAAACTTCGGAATTTTTTATGATCCTTTCAACTTTAGTATTTGGATTTGTTTATTCTCTTCTAGTTTGAGGAAATAAACCATTGATTCATTTAAATATTATAGAAGATTTGATACAATCCCAAAATATTTAAAGAGTCAAGGAATCTAAATGACAATTGTAACAGGAGCAACCACTGCTATCATCACGCCATTTAAAAATGGACAATTAGATGAGCAGACCTATGCAAAACTTATACAAAGACAATGTGATAATGGGATAGATGCAATTTGTCCTGTAGGGACAACTGGAGAGAGTGCAACGTTAAGCCACGATGAGCATAAAAGATGTATCGAGATAGCTGTTGAAGTGGTAAAAGGAACTACTACAAAAGTTCTTGCAGGAGCAGGAAGCAACTCAACACTAGAAGCAGTAGAGATAGCAAAACACGCTGCAAAGTGCGGTGTCGATGCACTTTTTTCTGTAAGTCCATACTATAATAAACCAAGCCAAGAGGGTCTTTATCAACACTATAAAACTATAGCCGATGCCGTACCTGAAATAGGTGTGATGCTTTATAATGTTCCAGGACGTACGGGAGTTGATATCAATGCCGATACGGTTATTAGATTATTTGATGATTGTACAAATATTTATGGAGTCAAAGAGGCAACGGGAAGTTTAGATAGAACAATAGAGATACTATCGCAAAGACCTGAACTTAAAATACTAAGCGGGGACGATGCGATAGATTTTCCTATCATGTGTTGCGGTGGAGCTGGTATCACTTCGGTTACTGCAAACTTATTACCTGATCTAAAAAGCCGGTTGGTGCATCTAACTCTTGATGGAAAATATGATGAAGCAAGAGAACTTAGCAATAAACTTTATCCGATCAACTCGGTACTCTTTTGTGAAAGTAATCCAATACCAATCAAAGCAGCAATGTACATAGCAGGACTAATCGATAGTTTAGAATATAGACTCCCTTTAACACCTCCAAGCAATGAAAATATGAAAAAAATTGAAGAGGTTATGAAAAACTACGATATAGTTAAATAGATTTATGTATACGGTTATAGCTTTATTACTCTTTTTTCTTATAACCGTATTTTCTATCCTTTTATACTTCAAATCAAAAAAATCTACACTTGCTCTTTTAGAAAACGGTATTTGTCCCGTATGTCATAGTGAGCCTAAAAAATTTAGAGATGAAAATACGGGTGTATTATTTAGTGTTGATGTGATTGAGCAGAATATTTTACAAAAACATGGATGCAGCGGGACTATGGAAGTTGAATTTATCTGTAAAAACTGTGGTCATAAAGAGGTACATACCACAACGGGCGGAGGGTGTAGTTTATAGCTCCAAAGCCATTGCACAAAAGGCAGGGGAAACCCTGCCTTTTTTTATTTTTAATTTAAACTTGACAAAGATAGACTAAAGTGATATAATTCATTAGCACTCAAGATATTAAAGTGCCAAATTATTATAAAATTAAAAAAGGATTTATAAATGTCAAACAATATTTTTGAAAAACTAACAAACCAGATGCAAGAAACAATAGAATCGGCTCTATCACTTGCACTACATAATAAAAACAGCGAAGTTGAAGTAGTACATATCTTATGGGCACTTTTAACAAATACAAATAGTGTACTCAATCAACTGCTTAATAAAATGAATGTTGATAAAACGGCTATTGAGCTTGAAGCAAAAAGCGTTGCAGGGAAACTTCCAAGTTCTAGCTCTGTTTCTAAAGAAAATATCAAAATCAGTAGAAATACTGTAGAGAGTTTAAATAACGCAGGTGGTCTTATGGCAAGTAGCGGGGATAGTTTTATTGCCGTTGATACCTGGATCATAGCCAATCTAAAACTTCAAGTATTTAAAGATGTTTTGGGCAAATATATTGATTTAAACGAAGTAAAAAAAGAGCTTGAGAGTATCAGGGGCGGTGCAAAGGTTGATTCACAGAGTTCGGACGATACCCTTGAAGCACTTTCAAAATATGGGATTGATCTTAATCAAAAAGCGATTGATGGGAAACTTGACCCCGTGATTGGAAGAGATGAGCAGATAAGTAGAATGATGCAAATACTTATAAGAAAAACAAAAAACAATCCAATTTTACTAGGGGAACCTGGAACGGGAAAAACTGCTATCGCCGAGGGACTGGCTCAAAGAATCGTAGACAAAGATGTCCCTACAAGCCTACAAAATAAAAAAGTGGTAACTCTTGATATGTCGGCAATGATTGCAGGGGCAAAATATCGAGGAGAATTTGAGGATAGATTAAAAGCAGTTATAAAAGATGTGCAAAAACAGGGAAATATTATCCTTTTTATTGATGAGATTCATACCATCATCGGTGCAGGTGCCTCTGAGGGAAGTATGGATGCGGCAAATATCTTAAAACCTGCTCTTGCTCGTGGAGAGCTTCACACAATTGGAGCAACTACACTCAAAGAGTATAGAAAATATTTTGAAAAAGATGCAGCGATGCAAAGAAGATTTCAACCCGTAAACGTAAATGAACCAAGTGTTAATGAGGCATTGCAAATTTTACGGGGTATCAAAGAAAAGCTTGAAACACACCATAACGTAACTATAAATGACAGTGCATTGGTTAGTGCGGCAAAATTAAGCGATAGATATATTACCGATAGATTTTTACCAGATAAAGCGATTGATTTGATAGATGAAGCGGCGGCTGAGCTTAAAATGCAGATTGAAAGTGAGCCTTTACAATTATCGACTATCAAAAGAACTAAAAGTACTTTGGAGGTTGAAAAAGAAGCTATCAAAATGGAAAAAGGGAATATAGCTACAAAAATGGGTATTTCCAAAATTAATTCTGAAAGATTAGATGCAATTGAAAAAGAATTATCAAATTTAAGCGAAGAGCAAAGAAAACTAGAAGCACAATTTGAAAATGAAAAAGCAACTTTTAACTCAATTTCATCTCTTAAAACAGAGATTGATGAACTGAAAAATAAAGCGGAACGTGCAAAAAGGGAAAGTAAATTTGAAGAAGCGGCACAAATAGAGTATGGTCAAATCCCTGAACTTGAAGCAAAGATAAAAGAAAATGAGCTAAAATGGGAAAAGATGACCGAAAGCGGAACACTTTTGAGAAACTTTGTAGATGAAGAATCAATTGCCAGTATCGTAAGCCGTTGGACAGGAATCCCTGTAAATAAAATGTTAAAAGATGAAAAACAAAGAATTTTAGAGGTTGAAAACGTACTTAAAAAAGATGTTATAGGACAAGATGAAGCACTTAAAGCAATCAGCCGTGCTATTAAAAGAAATAAAGCGGGACTAAGTGATGAGACTAGACCGATAGGAAGTTTTATGTTTCTTGGACCTACGGGTGTGGGAAAAACCGAATCGGCTAAAACTTTGGCAAGATTTTTATTTGACGATGAAAAAGCATTAGTACGATTTGATATGAGTGAATATATGGAAAAGCACAGTGCAAGTAGATTAGTCGGAGCGGCTCCAGGCTACGTCGGATATGAAGAGGGTGGACAACTAACCGAAGCTGTGAGACGAAAACCGTATAGCGTAATACTTTTTGATGAGATAGAAAAAGCACATCCCGATGTATTTAATATCTTACTTCAAGTTTTAGATGATGGGAGACTTACCGATAATAAAGGGGTAACGGTAGATTTTAAAAATACTATTATAATCCTTACTTCAAATATAGGAAGCAGTAAAATCATCTCTATAGAAGATAAAGAGCAAAGAAAACAAGAGGTTTTAAATGAATTAAAAACTCACTTTAGACCAGAGTTTTTAAATAGACTTGATGATATTATCATCTTTGAGCAGCTTGGACTTGAAGCTATTACAAATATCGTGGATATTATGTTTCAATCTATTGCAAAAAAATTGGCAAATAAAGATATAACCCTATCTTTAAGCGACGGTGCAAAAAAATATATTGCCGATGCGGGATTTGATCCAGTGTATGGAGCAAGACCGCTTAAACGTGCACTTTATGAAATAGTTGAGGATAAACTGGCTGATCTTATTTTAGAGGATAAAATAGTTGAGGGGAGTAAAGTGGAGTTCGATGTACAAAATGCAGAGGTCGTTGTGAATATCTCATAAGTATTTATCCATCTATTTGATTTAAAAGCTCCATTTTTTAATGGGGCTTTTTTTGTAGTTGTTTTTTTAATAACATTGCAATATGACATATTTTTTAATTGATTGAAAATTTTTTGTTAAACTGCTTGAAAAAACAGAGGTGTTGGAAATGAACAAGTTAAAAGAAATATTGAAAGGTTTGATAGTGACTTTATGTTTCAATTAACAAAAGAAGAGTTTGAAAACTTGATATCGCAAAATGCGACATCAAATTGGGGAGGAACGAGAAAATTACCTTATGTATTCACGGAACAAGGTGTATATATGTTGGCTACAGTTTTAAAAAGTGGTATAGCTGTTGAAGTTACGAAACAAATAATGCGAACTTTTACAAAACTAAAAAATCAGTCTGTTCCATACTTTGATATTATAAAAAGGCTTGAAAAATTAGAGACAAATGATAAAGAAACTAGGGAGCTTTTAGCTAAGGTTGTACAGGTTGTATCATCTATGCAAGATATTCAGGATGAGGCTAAGGAGGGAACGAAGAAGATAGGGTTTATACAGTGAGAATTTACTTTTTGATTGTCGAGAAAACTTTGCTTTGGCACGTAAAAAATCCAAGTGCCAAAGCAAGATTTCCTCAACTACCAAAGCCATTTCACTTTAAATAAAAAAACCAAGCCAAAAGACTTGGCTCATAAATCAAAACTACTTTAACCCAATCTCATCTGCTAACGCAGCAGGATCTTTGATCATATTTGATTGACCTTTCATAAGAACTTTTTTTGCTCCACCGTAAGTTCCCGCTTTATATCCATTGATAGCTGCGATAAAATCAGCTTTAGTCATAGAGATAATACTTTTACTTGATGTTCCCATAATACCTGTTTTACTTAAATCAGGTCCATGGCATCCTTTACATGCACCCGTACCTGCTGCTAACACAACTGATGCACAAACTAACGTTCCTAATACAATTTTTTTCATTGTTATCCTTTTGTATTTAATTTTTATAATTGTACATTATATTTTATAAAAGAACAAACTATAACATATATAAATTAACTAAACAAAAATTAAGCTATTTTTAAATATAATCCCAAACTTATTTTTAAAAAGGAGATAAAAGAGGATGAAAAGAACATATCAACCACATAATACGCCAAGAAAAAGAACTCACGGTTTTAGAACTAGAATGGCTACTAAAAACGGTAGAAAAGTTATCAAAGCTAGAAGAGCTAAAGGTAGAAAAAGATTAGCTGTTTAAGCAAATCACATAGAATAAACACTCAAAACTCGGGAGGAGAAAAACTCCTCGCTAAAGAGTTTAAAAAAATATACAACTCAAATAAAAAATGGCATACGAAAGGTTTTGTCATGTTTTATTTACAAGATACTCAACTACAACTTGCTTTTGTATCGTCTAAAAAAGTAGGTAATGCAGTGATTAGAAATAGAGCCAGAAGAGTTTTACGTGCACTGGCTTTAGAAAATGAAAAAAGTTTAAAAACAGGAAAATATATTTTTGTAGCCAAAGGTGAGCTTTTGAACAGGTCACATCAGGCTTTAAAAAAAGATTTTAAATATGCCATGAAAAAACTAGGTTTATCTCAATGAACAAACTAGTGATTGTACTTATTGGATTTTATCAAAGATATTTAACTGTTTTGGCTTTTGGAAGCTGTAGATACCATCCAACCTGCTCGGCATACGCAAAAACACAATTTGAACACAACAATTTTTTTAAAGCACTTTTTTTATCAACTGTACGGATACTTAGATGTAACCCTTTATTTGAGGGTGGATTTGACTATGTGAAAACAAAGTGTCCAAATAAAGAGGGAATAAACCTAAAATTTAAAAAGATTCAGGTAAAATACTGGTTCGTTCCGATAGATCAGAAGAACTGCTTAATCATAAAACATAATAAACAATGGGATAAATAAAAATATGGGAATCAACGATAACACTTTAAATAAACAACAAACACAAAAAAGAATACTTATGGCAACGGTTTTAGCCTTTGCCTTTTTTTTAGCGTATGACTTTTTATATATGCAGCCAAAACAAGCCGCTGCAAATGCAAAAAACAAACAACTTGCGACACAAAAAGAACAAAGTGCAAATGGCGCACCTGCCATAGCACAAAACTCTGCACCGCAAATGCAAAGTAGTGCAAACCAAGCACCTGTTACAAATACCTCTTCAAAGGGTATAGCATCGGTAATTAAAACAAAACACAATATTTTTACGATTGACAATCTTGGGAGAATCTCTCAAGTTATTTTAAAAGACAAACAATATATCGATGAAAATGATAAACAAATTCATCTTTTTACCAAAGATCAATTAAAACCTTTAGAGGTGCGATTTGCCGACTCTGCTACAAATGAAGAGGCTTTTAAAACAGATGTGATGAGCTCATCAGCCAAGCTTGATGCAACCGGGCAACCCCAAACACTTACACTTACACAAAAATTATCAAACACAACTTTAACAAAAGTATTTACGTTTTATCCCGATGGACACTACGATATAAAAGTAAATAGTACAAATCAGCAAAAGTTCTTTATCACACCTGGATTTAGACCGGATGTTTTAGCAGATATGTATGCAGATCACGGTGCATTGATGACTCTAAATGACGGTACGTTAAAAATTATTGAAGATGAAGATATGGATAATAACATTGAACAAGTTGGTGTAAATATCGCTTCTGCATTCGATAGATACTACGCAACGGTATTATATAACTTCGATACAAGTATGAAAATAAGTGTTATGAAAGATCCAAACAATTCGCCAAATATGTTTATCCATGCAAACGACAATATTCAACTTCATGGATATACTGGACCAAAAGAGTATAATACCCTCGCTGCACTTAATCCTAAACTAACGGATGTTATCGAATACGGTTGGTTTACTTTTATTGCAAAACCGATGTTTGCAATGCTTCAATTAGTACACAACTATATAGGAAACTGGGGTTGGACTATTGTGATTGTAACTATTTTGGTAAAACTTATCCTTTTCCCATTGTCTCATAAAGGGATGGTTTCTATGAATAGATTAAAAGAACTTGCTCCAAAGATCAAAGCTATCCAGGAAAAATACGGGGACGATAAACAAAAAGCTTCTATGCATATGATGGAGCTTTATAAAAAAGAGGGAGCAAACCCGATGGGTGGATGTCTCCCTTTGATTTTACAAATCCCTGTATTTTTTGCTATCTATCGAGTTCTTTCAAATGCAATTGAACTTAAAGGTGCCGAGTGGGTATGGTTTATAGATGACTTAACACACACCGTAACTATGCCTAACTTACTTGATCCATATATTATTTTACCAATCTTTATGGGTCTTACGATGTGGTTACAGCAAAAAATCACACCAAATACGATGCAAGACGAGATGCAAAAAAAAGTGTTTCAATTATTACCTATAATGTTTACTTTTTTCTTTATCTTTTTCCCTGCGGGACTTGTACTGTACTGGACAATCAACAACTTGTTTACGATTACGCATCAATATTATCTTAACAAAATGTTTGAAAATGCAAAAGTTGAACGGCATGAAAAACATTTGGAAGAAAAAAAGCATCATAAAAAAAAATAAAAGGGTGACTTATGGAGAATCAATTTCAAGGAAAAACTCTTGAGGAGGCATATGAAAATGCCTCTAACTCTCTACAATGTTCTATAACCGATCTGCATATCGACATTATCCAATCTCCTACAAAAGGGCTTCTGGGTCTTTTTGCAAAAAAAGCAATAATAAAAGTAAAATTTAAACACAAAAAACACCATAAAAAAGATATATTTAGACATAAAAAAGAAAGGGTAGAAGTACAAACTCTTTCTTCAAAACTCGACGCTCTTAACCAAGCACAAAAAGAGAAAAAAGCTACTATAGGACAGGTACAAAAAGAGGAGATTTTTGACGATTTTTACAGTTCTAAAAGTGAAACGCTTCATAAAAATCCTATTATTACTAAAGATACCGGGGAGCTTATTAAAGAGATTAAAAGAGATATCAACAACCTTTTTTCAAAAACCTGCTATCTCATTGATGAGATTAAAGTTGATATTATAGATGGAGGACAAACCGTCTATATAGAATTTAGCGGTAAAGATAGTGCTTTACTTATCGGTAAAGAGGGATATAGGTACAAAGCTCTTTCATATATACTTTTTAACTGGATCAATGAAAAATACGGTCTGATGCTAAGACTTGAAGTTGCCGAATTTTTAAAAAACCAAGAAGAGGCTATCCACAATTATCTCGTCCCTGTGATAGAAACTATCAAACAAAACAGCTTTTACAAAACAAAACCTCTTGACGGTATTTTGGTTCATATTGCCCTTACAAAACTCCGTGAAGAATTCCCTGATAAATATGTAGCGGTAAAAACCAATCAAAGAGGAGATAAATATATTTTAGTCAATGAATATAAACAAAATCATTAAAACTAAAATATATTTTTACCCCTATGCTTCACAATGATACAATCGCAGCTATTGCAACTGCAAACGGTGTAGGTTCTATCTCTATCGTGCGGTTAAGTGGAGTTGATGCTCTAAAAATAGCACTAAAAATCTCTAAAAGAGAAGATATAACCCCAAGATACGCAACTCTTTCTAAACTCTACGATGCAAAAGATGAGATGATAGACGAAGCTCTTCTTATTTACTTTCAAAATCCCGCATCTTTTACAGGGGAAGATATTGTAGAGTTTCAATGTCACGGGGGAATTGCTATTTCCAATCTTGTTTTAGAGGCTTGTTTAGCCCATGGAGCAAGATTGGCAAATCCCGGAGAATTTTCAAAAAGAGCTTATCTCAATCAAAAAATAGACTTAACCCAAGCACAAGCGATAGCAAAAATAATAGAAGCGAGAAGCGAAGATGCGGTAAAACTTTTGGCACGTCAGTTAAAAGGGGAGCTTAAAGAGTTTGTTGAAAATATTAGAAAAGATTTACTTTTTATGTTGGCATACACCGAGGTAAATATAGACTATGCAGAAGAGGACCTTCCAAGCGATATTTACGAACAGATAGAAAATAAACTAAATGCAATAGAAACACTTCTAAGTAATACCCTTATTGCCAGTAAACAAAGAGACGGTTTGATTGAAGGGTATAAAGTAGCAATCATAGGAAAACCAAACGTAGGGAAATCAAGTTTATTAAACAGGTTATTAAATTTTAACCGTGCTATTGTAAGCGATATCGCGGGAACTACAAGGGATACTATTGAAGAATCTATCAAAATCGGTACCCATATTATTAAAATAGTAGATACCGCTGGAATAAGAGATGCAAATGATACAATTGAGCAAATAGGGATTGAAAAATCAAAAGACGCTATAAAAGAATCTGATATTATTATCACTTTATTTGATGGTAGTCGTGAATTTAATAAAGCGGATCAAGATATTATAACTCTTTTAGAAAATAGTGGAAAAGAAAAAATCATACTTCTTACAAAATCTGATTTACCTCAAAAGTTTAATACCGAGCACTTAACACTAACTACTAACTACTTAACACTGAATACAAAAGAGAATATTAATGATCTTATTGTTACACTTGAAAAAATATTGGATAAAAATACCCACAGCGATGATATGACCCTTGTTTCAAAACAACAAATATCAAGTGTGGAGCAGTCGTTACAACATATCAAAAAAGCAAAACCTCTTATCCAAAACGGGGATTTGGAATTTTTTGCTTATGAGATTAACGAAGCGTTACAAAATATTTCAAATATCACAAGAGCTTATGAGCACTCACAAATGCTCGATGTGATGTTTGGCGAGTTTTGTTTAGGAAAGTAGATGTTAAAAAATACACAGGTTTTAGAATTTTTAGAAGAGGACAAAGTATGTTCCTATTTTGAAGATAGACTCTCGGATATCAGATACAAATATATGGAACACTGCGATGCACATGAACAGCTAAAAATGTTGGAACGTGGATGGAGACGTTTTGGAAATATGCACTTTGTCCCCGAATGCAAAGAGTGTGATGCTTGTAAAACGGTAAGAATCGATGTAGAGAATTTTGAATTTACAAAATCACAAAAAAGAGTAATGAATAAAAACAAAGATACAAAAGTATATATCCAAAAGCCAACCGTAACCTATGAACATCTTGAGCTTTTTAATAAATACCATGCACATATGCAAGATAAAAAAAATTGGCATGAAAATAAGATAGACCTTCAAGAATACTATAACTCTTATGTAAACGGTGCACACGATTACGGGAAAGAGATACTTTATTTTGTAGATAATAAACTTGTTGCAGTAGCTTTGAGTGATCTTTTAAGCGGTGGAATTTCTGCAGTTTATTGTTACTATGACCATGATTACCAAGATCTCTCTTTAGGGCAATTTTCTATTTTGGCACAAATCAGTATTGCAAAAAAAGCAAATATCCCTTATGTTTATTTAGGATACTGGATAGAGGATCACTTTAGTATGGGTTATAAAAAAAAGTACAAACCTTTTGAGGTATTGGAAAATAGACCTGACTTGGACGAAAAAACAATATGGAGCTATCATGGAAGAAAATAGACAGACACAAATAATAGATGAAGAGGTAAACGAATCAGAAGACGTTGAAGAATCGATACAAGAAGAAGAAACTCCCCCTAGAGAACTGATAAGAGATAAGTTTTTTGAAAATGTTAAAAACGAGCTGTTGGAACAAGACCGTTTATTAAAGAAATTTTTTGACCATAGCGATGAGCATTGTGAATTTGATTACGAAGAGATGGGACTTAGCTTTGAAGAGGAAGAAGATCTTATTAGACGTGCAAATAAACTCAAAGATAAAATTCTCGATAATATTGAAGAAAAACTTGATATAAAATGTGGTGAACGAAAAATCGATACTTTACACAATATGATCATCACAGACAGCTCTTTTGAAGAGGAAAATTTTCGTATAGTAATTGAAGTATTTGAGGATAGCTTTGATTTGGAGATAATCTAAACAGGTTTTTCTATGAAATTTTCTTTTGTCACTCTATTTCCAAATCTTATTGAGCCTTATTTTAAAGACTCTATTTTAAAAAAAGCGTTAGAGAAAAAGCTTTTTGAGTATGATTTTTACAATCCAAGAGACTATAGTAAAAATAAACACTCAAAAGTAGACGATACCCTTTACGGCGGTGGAGCGGGACAGCTGATATTTCCACAGCCTCTTTTTGATTTGCTTGATAACATAAAGCAA
Source organism: Arcobacteraceae bacterium (assembly GCA_050292155.1). GTDB lineage: Bacteria > Campylobacterota > Campylobacteria > Campylobacterales > Arcobacteraceae > JAIOSF01. Next base: position 40,196 of record JBNKLC010000051.1, on the reverse strand, counting down.
GAAGATCCTGAAGCGTACATTGTTTTTCCTTTAGCTGCAGCAAAACCTTTTAAACAAAATGATGCAAAAAGATTAGCGAAAAAAAAGCATATTGTTTTAGTAAGCGGTAGATATGAGGGGATAGATGAAAGGGTTATTGAAAAGTATGCCAATGAGGTATTTTCTATAGGGGATTATATCCTCACAGGGGGAGAACTACCGTCGCTTATTATAAGTGATGCAGTTGCAAGAAATATCGACGGCGTACTTGGAAATAATGAATCCCTTGATGATGAGAGTTATAATTTAGATGATCAAAACAGTATGAAACTGGAAGCTCCCTCATTTACAAAACCTGAAAATTATGAGGATTTAAGTGTGCCTTCAGAATTATTAAAGGGAAATCACGCTAAAATTCGCAACTTAAAATCTAAATTATCTAAATGTAAGACGAAATATTTTAGACCGTCTTAATGCCAATAGGTAGAAAATGGGGCACTTTCATAAGCTTATGATACCCCCGAAAAAGGGAAAAAATGAAAAATAAATACATAGCTGCTTTTGAAGCTGCACAGGTTGAGACTAAAGAGGTTCCAAGCTTTAGAGCTGGAGATACTTTAAGACTTGGTGTTGAGATTAAAGAAGGTAACAAAACAAGAGTTCAAACTTTTGAGGGTGTTGTTATCGGACTTAAAGGTGAAGGTGTATCTACAACTTTTACAATTAGAAAAATCGGTGCTAATAGTATTGGTGTTGAGAGAATTTTTCCACTTTACTCAGATAGTTTAAAATCTATCGAAGTTCTTAGACGTGGTGATGTTAGACGTGCGAAGCTTAACTACCTTAGAGGGCTTAAAGGGAAAGCTGCCAAAATTAAAGAGCTTAGAAAATAGTTCTTTAATTTTTAAGAAAAAAGGGGAGTATCATGATGATGCTTCCCTTTTTTTATTTCAAAAAAATGAAACTTCAAAACTCCCCTATCCAAACTATTACATATCAAGATCAAACTTTTTTACTCAAACGCGATGATCTGCTCCATAGTGACTTTAGCGGGAATAAAGCGAGAAAATTTTACTACTTTTTACAAAATAATTTTCCACAAATCTACACGGTAGTAAGCTACGGCTCAAACCAATCCAATGCGATGTATTCGCTTAGTGTTCTTTGTAAATTAAAAGGGTGGCGCTTTATCTATTATACCGACCATATCCCCTCTTTTTTACAAGCCAACCCATCGGGAAATTATAAATACGCTTTACAAAACGGTATGGAGATAAGGGTTCAGAGTTCAGAGTTCAGAGTTCAGGATTTAGAGATAAACTCTAATGAACTATTTATTAATGAGGGTGGAGCAAATAAAGAAGCGGAATATGGGATAAAAATATTAGCCGATGAAATTCAAGAATATAAAGAACAACACAATATTCACAATCTAAAAATCTTTTTACCAAGTGGTACAGGAACAACTGCCCTATTTTTACAAAAACATTTAGATGATGAAGTTTTAACTTGTGCCTGTGTCGGAGATGAAAAGTATCTTAAAAAACAGTTTTTGGAACTTGAACCAAATGAACAATACCATCCTACTATTATAAAAACAAAGAAAAAATACCATTTTGGAAAACTTTATCGTGAAAATTTTATATTGTGGAAAGATATCAAAAAAAGTACCGATATAGAGTTTGATCTTTTATACGATCCCATAGGACTTGAAAGCTTTTTATCTTTGCCCAAAACAGATACCAATTACCTTTATATTCACCAAGGAGGACTTAAAGGCAATGAAACCATGACACAGCGATACCTTTACAAGTACCCAGAACTTCAAAATTAAGTATTAGTATTTCTTATATTTTTTAAGTTTTGCACAAGATATAAAGAATAGAATTATATAAGATTTAATTATAGGAGAATTCTATGGCAATCTTATTAGTACTTATACCTATGGGGGTATTTTTATCGTTACTCAGTTTCTTTTACTTTGAGCTAAGAGCTATCAAAGCAAACAAAGAAGCAGCTATCACGACAGGGGAACTTCAAGTTTACGGTATCGACGATAAACTAAAACATTACGATACTATCAACAATACGGGCTTTTTTGCTATAACAGTATTTATTTTTACACTTATAATGGCACTAAACTTTTACCATCCATCTTATGGTCTTATCCACGCATTGATGTATATATTTCTAACCACATTTATAGGTTCAATCATAATCTTTTTAATCAAACTAAAAAGAAGTTTACTCGTAAAGGTATTTGCAGCTTTTCTTTACGGTGTCGCCCACATAACGGGAGCTTCACTCGCTTTTTTGGTAAGTTATTTAGTAGCTTAATTTATTATAAAGAGTCTAGCCATTTTTGGAGAGACTCTATTTGGATTTGCGTTTGTTTTGTACTTGTTCCACCAAATGACTCACGTGCATTCATAGAAACCCGCAAATCTAAAACTTCAACAATCTCTTCATCGATATCTTTTAGTCTCTCACACGAACTTCTAATCTCATCAATACTAAGCTCGGAAATATCTTTATTTAAAGAGTTTGCATACGCTACTACATCTTTTGTAATATAATACGCCTCTCTAAAAGGGATATCTTGTTTTTGTACAAGATAATCTGCCAAATCGGTTGCAGTTAGATGCCCTACTTTACACGCAGCTTCCATTTTATCTCCATTGATAATAAGTGTTTGCATAACCGAGTTTAAGATATCTATGCTGATCTCACAGTTTTTTACACTATCAAAAACACCCTCTTTGTCCTCTTGGGTATCTTTATTGTAAGCTAAAGGAAGCCCTTTCATAACCGTTAAAAGTCCCATAAGATTTCCATATACCCGTCCCGTTTTTCCCCGAAGCAGTTCAGGTACGTCGGGATTTTTCTTTTGCGGCATAATGGAACTGGTCGTAGCATATTCGTCACTCATACGGACAAATCCAAACTCATAACTTGACCATAAAATAAGCTCCTCACTTATTCTACTGATATGCATCATGGTAGTTGAAATATTATATAAAATATCCAAAGCAAAATCACGGTTACTGCTTGAATCCAAAGCACAAGATGTAGGAGCATTAAAGCCTAGAAGTTCGCTTGTTTTAAATCTATCTATATTATGTGGAGTTCCCGCCAACGCCGCACTTCCAAGCGGAGAATAATTATTTCTCCCATACGCATCGCCAAATCTCTCATAATCACGTTTGAACATATTGGCATATGCCAACATATGAAATCCAAAATTAACAGGCTGAGCGTGTTGAAGATGGGTCATCCCCGGAATTAAAGTCTTAGTATGATTGGATGCAATATCCACAAAAGTACTAATCAGCTTTTTTAACTTTTGTTGTAAAACTTTTGTTTTATCTTGAACATAAAGGGTAAAGTCAGTTGCCACTTGATCGTTTCTACTTCTAGCAGTATGCAATCTTCCCCCTGCTTCGCCGATATACTCGGTTAGCTTACTTTCAATTGCCATATGGACATCTTCATCCTCTATTTTCCACGCAAACTCCCCTGCTTCGATCTCGGCTTTGATACGCAAAAGACCGCTTTCTATCTTCTCTTGATCTTCAAGTGTGATAATCCCTTGCAATGCCAACATCTTAGAGTGTGCAATACTCCCTTTGATATCCTGCTCGTAAAGTTCTTTATCAAACATAACTGAGGCATTAAATTGATCTAAAAGCTCTGCATTTGTGTTTTTCAAAATCTGCGAATTTCCATTTTGCTCTTGTGACATATCTTTTCCTACATTTTTTACTACCGTGGATTATACCATGTTCGTAATAAATTAAAAAACTTTCCATTAATTATTTATTTTGTTCTCCAATGTGAAACTATTTTATCCCTTTTAAGTTAAAAAGTAGTAAAATTAAATTGTGTTTAAAATTTATTTATAGACTTATTATTTCAATTATGAAAAAGCTTTTAGTCTCTTAACCCTCAAAACAAGGAGTCCAAGATGAGTATCAAAAACAAACTTTTAGGAATTATTTTTAGTGCTATTTTAGTTATTGCGTTTACACTTACCGTACAGTCCATACTTTCTGTTGATGAAGTGTCAAGTTTAAATATACAAAAATATGAAGAGGATGCTTTTGCTAAAATCAAAGAGGAACTTAAAAACTATACTTCTATAGGGATAAAAGCGATTGAATCTTTTTATCAAAGAGGGACAAAAGAAAAAGCTATAAAAGAAGTACAAAAAAGTCTTTCAAATCATTTGGGACAATTTTACACTCAGATAAAAGCAATCTATGACGAAGAGAAAAACCGACTCTCACGACAAGAACTCAAACAGGAGATTCTCAATCTTGCAAGTAAAACACGATACGGTAAAAACGGTTATTTTGTAATACTAGACACAAAAGGTACTACCCTTATGCATATAAAACCCAGCTTGGTGGGGAAAAATCTTTATAACCTAAAAGATACCAACGGCAAATATATGATACGGGAGATGCTAAAAGCTGCCACCTCTAAAAAAGGGGAAGGCTTTGTAGACTATTTTTGGCCTGCACCGGGTTCTAAAGAGCCGCAATTCAAAATATCTTATGTAAAGATGTTCAAAGAACTTGATTTGATTATTATGACAGGTGCATATATGGAAGACCTCAGTAAAAAGTTACAAGATGAAGCCAAACTCTCACTTTTAAAAATGCGCTACGGCAAAAGCGGGTATTTTGCTATCATAGATACAAAAGGGGTGATGCTTGTCCATCCAAGTGAAAAAATCAGAGGCAAAAATGTTATCGATCTAAAAGACACCAACGGTGTATTTATCATCAAAGATTTAATTAAAGTTGCCACTTCTAAAGAGGGGGAAGGATTTACCGAATATTATTGGAATAAACCGGGATTTAAAAAGCCTCAACGTAAGATATCTTATGTCAAATTGTTTAAAGAGTGGAATTGGATGGTTGTAACAGGAGCCTATGTGGACGATGTAGAAAAGAAAATTATCCAAATGAGAGAACAAAGCAAAAAACAAATCAATAAAATCATCATATTTAACATTGTTATTGTACTTATACTTCTTGTTATCCTGTTCTTTTTTGTTTTATTTTTTATCAATAAATCTATCTACAAACCGTTACAATATTTTCAAGAGGGGCTGCTTGGATTTTTTAAATACCTCAACAGAGAAACCCAAACTACCGAACCTATCAAAATAAGTTCAAAAGATGAGATAGGACTTATGGCAAACGTGGTCAATGAAAATATTGTCAAAACACAAAAAGGGATTGATGAAGATAGAGATGTTATCAACGAAACGATAGAAGTACTGAATGAATTTGAACAAGGAGATCTAAGTAAACGGATCAAAACAAGCTCTTCAAACCCTGCTTTGCAAGAACTTGTTACCCTTTTTAATACTATGAGCAAAAACTTTGAAGGTCATATACAAGACGTATTGCAAACTTTAGAACAATACTCAAACTACAATTATCTACACAAAGTTGATAATTGTGGTCTCAAAAAACATATCCTAAAACTTGCAAACGGTGTAAATACGCTGGGCAACGCAATAACAGAGATGCTTGTGGAAAATAAAAAAACAGGTGTAACATTTGATAAAAACTCCAATATCTTTTTAAAAAATATTGATGAACTTAGCAAATCATCCAACCAAGCAGCGGCTAGTTTGGAAGAAACTGCTGCTGCCATTGAAGAGATCACTTCAAACATTGCCAACAATACAAGCAATGTAGTGCAGATGGCTAACTATGCCAATGAAGTAACACACTCAGTCAATGAGGGACAAAAACTAGCACAAAATACCACTGCATCAATGGATGATATCAGCGAACAAGTAGGTGCTATCAATGAAGCTATTACGATAATCGACCAAATAGCATTTCAAACAAATATTTTATCTCTCAATGCAGCCGTTGAAGCGGCAACGGCAGGTGAAGCCGGAAAAGGTTTTGCCGTAGTAGCACAGGAAGTTAGAAACCTTGCAAGTAGAAGTGCAGAAGCAGCGGGTGAAATTAAAGCCCTTGTGGAAAATGCTACACAAAAAGCAGATATAGGGAAAGACACTGCCGATAAGATGATCCATGGATACAACGGTCTAAATGAAAATATCACAAAAACCATAGATCTAATCAAAGATGTCGAAACCGCATCAAAAGAGCAAAAAAAAGGGATAGAGCAAATCAATGACGCCATCACGCAACTCGATAGACAAACCCAACAAAACGCATCCATCGCAACCCAAACAACCGAAGTCGCTCTGCAAACCGATGAAGTAGCAAAACTGATATTATCTAGGGTAGATGAAAAAGAGTTTGAGGGGAAAAATGACTATAAAGTAGAATAAATCTCTTAAAATTTAACAAAAAGCCACTTGAAAAAGTGGGTGGCTTCTCCTATTATAAACCCTTCCTTATAAAAAATTTTAAAATTTCTAAAAACTGTGACGTAACCCATAATAAAATCAAGTTAAAATAACTATATCATTGCGGAATGCAATATTTTTAAAGAAAATGAAAAAAATGTGGTAAAGTTGTGAAAAATATAGTTGGAGAGTTCTATGGAGTTACTACAAAACGAAATCGAGAATAAAATATTTACCGTAAGAGGTTTACAGGTAATGATTGACAGTGATTTAGCAGAAATCTATGAAGTAGAAACTAAAGTATTTAATCAAGCAGTGAAAAGAAATATTGATAGATTTCCTAAAAAATTTAGATTTCAACTTAGTGATGAAGAATATAAAATCTTAAGGTCACAAATTGTGACCTTAAGATTAGATTCAGATACAAGATGGGGAACACATAGGAAATATTTACCTTATGTATTTACAGAACAAGGTGTATCTATGTTAAGTGCTGTTTTAAAAAGTAAAACGGCAATTGAGACAAGTATCAAAATTATTGATAGTTTTGTAAATATGAGAAAGTTTATATCAAATAATGCATTGATATTTGAACGACTTGAGACTTTGGAACATAAACAACTCAAAACCAATGAAAAAGTCGAAAAAGTTTTACGTGCTATAGAAGATAAAACTATTAAATCCAAGCAAGGAATATTTTACGATGGACAAATCTTTGATGCTTATAATTTTGTATCTGACCTCATTAGAACTGCGACACAAGATATAATCTTGATAGATAACTATATCGACGATACTACACTTACACTATTTAGTAAAGTACCCAATACAAAAATTACCATCTACACACATACACTGTCAAAGCAACTTAAACTTGATCTTGAGAAATACAACAAACAATATAATAATATCACTATCAAAACCTTTAAAAACTCACACGATAGGTTTTTAATGTTAGATAATAAGGAACTTTACCATCTTGGAGCTAGTTTAAAAGACCTTGGGAAAAAATGGTTCGCATTTTCCAAGATGGATATGGGGTCGGTTGGTATTTTGGAGAGGTTGGAATGAAGTCAAATTTTAAAATATTACTTTTTAGTGGTAAAAAGAAATGGAAAAAGCCACCAACGGTTTGTCCTCGTTCCTGCGGGATTACATCATTAGTTTAAAGACTTCAGTGTTGGAAAAGGAAGCGGTAAAATTTTTTTGAAAATTTTGAAATTTCTAAAAACTGTGACAGGAACTTTGACATTTCTTTGGTAAGATAAATTATAAACTTAAAATTATTGCAAAATGCAATATTTTTAAAGAAAATGAAAAAAGTGTGGTAAAGTTATGGAAAATAAGATAGGGAACTTCTATGAAAAGTTTTGATAAATGGAATGAAGTAAAAAAAGAGCTTCACAACAATGGTGTTAGAAGAAGCTTTAAAAATAGAGATATATTCTATATGAAAATGGGTCAAAATGTAGGTGTGGAACAAAATGGTAAAGGTAATGAGTTTGTAAGACCTGTAGTGATACTAAAAAAGATAACAAATGATATGTTTATAGGTATACCCGTATCATCTCAAATCAAAAATGGAAGTTGGTTTTATAAATTTGATTTTAATAAAAAGGACAAAGTGAGTAATAATATAGCTATCATACCACAGATAAAAATGTATAGTACAAAAAGGCTATTAAACAGAATAGGAAAAATGAAACTTGATAATTTCAATGAACTAAAACAAAAAATAAAGGATTTTATAAATTGATGTAACCCCACTTAAAAAAGTGGGTGGCTCTTTCGAGTAATTGTAGAAGAAGTATAACAAAAAAGAAAAATAAAATCAAATTTGATTTAACAATGAGGAGAAAGTATGGAAATATATTTATATATAGGGTTTGCACTTGCAGTATTTAGTGTAATTGCTTTATGGATTAAAAATAAGCAATTAAAATCAGAAATTGTAAAAATAAATGAAGATTTAAATAATCAAAAAACTCAAGAAGTAGAAATTGCAACACTAAAAGGTAAGCTTGATGGTTTACAAAATATAGAAAATGAGTTACAAACTTTAAAAGGTTCTTTTGAATACGAAAAAAATGAAAAACATAAACTTGATAAAGCACTTTCAGCATCTGAACAAAAGCTTGAAGAGTTAAATAATATAAAGACTTTGTATGAAACAAGCAATAATAAATTATCACAAAAACAAGATGAATTTGCAAATTTAAAAGAGGAAACTTCAAAATATAAAACATCACTTGAAGAGCAACTAAAACAGTATGAAGAGTTTAAAACTTTAAATGAAAATAGACAAAATGAAATGAAAGAAGAGATTGAAAAATTAAAAAATACAAATGCCTCGTATAATGAAGAGATAAAAAACTATAAGTCTCAATTATCTAAATTTGAAACACAAGTTCAAGAAACATTACAAAATAGTGAAAAAAGTTTAGAGGATAAAAGTAAGTATATAAACGAACTAAAGGAAACAATTAACGCTCTTGGCGATGATAAAAGTGAACTGCAAAAACAGGTAAATAATGATAAAGGTACTATTCATACATTGCAAACACAGTTAGAAGAGCAAAATAAAGCTATGGAAGATAAGCTTGAACTTTTAAAAAATAGTGAAAAAAAGTTAAAAGAAGAGTTTGAAAATTTAGCAAATAAAATATTTACCGATAATAGTAAAAAATTTAGTGAACAAAATAAAGAAAATTTAGGTCTTATTTTAAATCCTATGAAGCAACAACTTGGAGAGTTTAAGAAAAAAGTTGAAGATGTATATGATAAAGAAGCAAAGGATAGAACTGCATTACAATATGAACTAAAAACATTAAAAGAATTAAATCTCAAAATGAGTGAAGAAGCACATAAGCTAACAACAGCACTTAAAAGTGATAATAAAAAGCAAGGAAATTGGGGCGAAATGGTTTTAGATAATGTATTGGAGAGTTCAGGACTTAGGCTAGGTCATGAATATGAAAAACAACTTCATTTAAAAGATGATGAGGACAAAGCTTTTAAACCTGATGTAGTGGTTCATTTACCAGATAAAAGAGATATTATAATTGATGCTAAAACATCGCTTACAGCGTATAGTGAATATATGACAGAAGAAAATGAAGATTTAAAACAAGTTCATCTTAAAAGTCATATTAAATCAGTAAAAGAACATATTAAAGGTTTAGCAGATAAAAAATATGAAGATTTAAAAGGTGTGAATACTTTGGATTTTATTTTTATGTTTGTACCCATTGAAGGAGCTTTACTATTAGCACTAGAAAATGATGTAAGTTTATTTGATGATGCTTTTAAACAAAAAGTTGTTTTAGTCAGTCCAAGTACTTTATTAGTAGCACTTAGAGCCGTTGAAAATATTTGGAGATATGAAAGACAGGCACAAAATATAGCAGATGTATATTATAGAGCTGAAGAGTTATATAAAAAGTTTAATAATTTTATAGAAGATTTAAAAAAAGTTGGAAAAAGTATTGAAAATGCAAATAATACATATACAGAAGCATTTAAAAAACTTAAAGATGGTCGAGGTAGCCTTATTAGCCAAGTTACTATGTTGAAGCAAGTATCAAATATAAAACCTAAAAAAGAAATTGATAGTGTTTTGGTTGAAAGTTCAATGGTAGACATGATTAAAAATTAGAGAAAGGCAAAGACAATGGAAATGATTAAAGTTAGTTCAAGTGCAATTAGTGCAATAGGTTATGATGAAAGTACAAAAATGATGAAAATAAGATTTAAACAGAGTAAAACTTACGATTATTGTGGAGTACCTAAAAATGTTTTTGAAGCATTTTTGAATGCTTCTTCTATAGGTAGGTATTATGACCAACATATAAAAGACAAGTATAACTGCTTTTAGAAAATTTAATATAAAGAAATGACATGGCAAATATCAATATAAAAAACTGTAACAGTATAGATGAAGCAAATATTACCATAGAAGATGGTAGGTTAAATATTAAATATGGGATTAATGGGACAGGGAAAAGTACGATTGCAAAAGCTATTGAACTTAGTAAAACTCCTGAAAGTTTAGCAGATTTACTTCCTTTTAAATATAAAGAAGATAATCCTGACAATATTGAGCCTTTGGTAAGTGGTGCAGACAATTACGAAAATATTATGATATTTAATGAAAAGTATATCGAACAGTTTACTTTTAAACAGGATGAATTGGTTGAAAATAGTTTTGAAATTTTTATAAAAGATGAACAATATCAGAATAATTTGAATGAAATTGAAGAGTTGTTTTCAAGTGTTAAAAATATTTTTACAAGTGATGAAAATTTGACAAAAATTCTTAATGATTTACGTACATTGAGTAGCTCATTTAGTAACACCAGTGGCGGTATGGCAAAAAATAGTCAAATGTTTAAAGCACTTGGAGATGGAAATAAATTAGAAAATATTCCTGTAGGTTTAGAGGATTATTCTGACTATTTAAAAAGTGAGAGTAATACAAAATGGATAAAGTGGCAAACAGGAGGAAAAGGGTTTTTAGAATTATCAAACAAATGTCCATATTGTACATCTAATATTGAAAATAAAAAAGAGACTATTGAGCGTGTATCAGTTGAATACAATGATAAGTCTATTGAGTTTTTAGTAAAAATTATAGAAGTTATGGAAAGTCTTAAAAAGTATTTTACTGAGGATACTCAACAAACAATAGAATCTATAACCAAAAATAAAACAGCCCTAAGTGAAGCAGAAATTAAATTTTTACAAAACATAAAAACTGAAATTAATACATTAATTTCTCAACTAGAAAGTTTACAAAGACTTGCTTATTTTAGCTTTGATAATGTTGATGATATGGTTAAGGAAATAGAAAAATTAAGAATCAAATTAGAGCTAGTTCCTGCCCTGAATTCAACTAGTACTCAAACAGTTATAAATCCTTTAGATTTATCATTGGATGATTTAATTAAACAAGCAGGTATTATTAAAGGAAAAATAAATATACAAAAAAGAGCTATCGGAGATAAAATTAATGAACACAAAAAGGAAATAAATGCTTTTTTAAAATTTGCAGGATATAAATATATTATTGATATTAAAGAGATTGAACAAGAGTATAAGATGAAACTGCAACATAATGATTTATCTTCATTTGTTCAAAAAGGCAATCAGCATTTAAGCTTTGGAGAAAAAAATGCTTTTGCATTGATGCTGTTTATGTATAGTTGTTTATCTAAAAATCCAGATTTAATTATACTTGATGACCCGATATCATCATTTGATAAAAATAAAAAATTTGCCATTATTGAAAAACTGTTTCGTGGAGCAAAATCTTTTAAAGGTAAAACAGTTTTAATGCTAACCCATGATATTGACCCAATTATTGATATGTTCAAAGTCCTTTATAGTAAAATGGATCCTGTCCCCGTAGCATCATTTTTACAATCAAAACAAGGTATTGTTCAAGAATTGGAAATCACACCTAGTGATTTACAGACTTTTGCTCAAGTATGTAAAGAAAATATTACTTCAAGTGATGAAATTATAAATCAACTAATATATTTACGAAGATATCATGAAGTATTAGATGATAAAACTGAAACCTATCAGCTTCTATCAAATCTTTTTAAAAAAAGAGATATCCCTACAAAGCGTATTAATGGTGAAGATATAGCGATGGATGAAGAAGAGATTGAATCAGCTACGGCAATTATTCAAGAAGCAATACCAACTTTTAATTATGATGAACAGTTGCAAAGAGTAAATGATGAGGCATTATTAAAGTCAATTTATAACAGCTGTCAAAATAATTATGAAAAATTACAATTATTTAGAATAATTTATGAAGAGCGACATCCAAGTGATATTATTCAAAAATTCATTAATGAAACCTATCATATTGAAAATGAATACGTAAGTCAGCTAAATCCAAAAAAATATGAGATAACACCAGAATTTATCATTGAAGAGTGTGATAGAGCTATGCAATCTAATTAAAAGGGGAATATTATGAGTATTAAACAAACAATTTCAAATGCTGGTAGCAATTTGCACACGATAATTTTAACTGCTAGAGAAAAAGACGGAAGCATTGAAACAAGAGAGGCTGAGCCTTATAGTTATAGAATTAAAAATGGGCATGAACTATTTTTTTGCTATGACATTAATAAAAGAGGAATGAGAAGCTTTATAGTTTCAAAGATTATCTCTGCAGAAGAAACAAATAATAGTTTTGAGCCAAGATGGGAAGTTGAAGTTTAGATTACTATAAACCTTGCATTTTGCAATATTTTTAACCAACATGATAAAATCAAGTTAAAATACTTCTATTAATATGGAGTATTAGTATGGAAAATTTACCTATTGTAGATATAAAGTCTAAAATATATGTAATTCGAGATGAAAAAGTTATGATAGATAGTGATTTAGCAGAATTGTACCAAGTACCTACAAAAGCTTTTAATCAAGCGGTAAAAAGATGAAATCCCGCAAGAATGAGGACAAATTTGGAAAGATTTCCTAGTGATTTTCTCAAAGAGAGTGTAAGCACAAGATGTTTCAATTAACTGATAAAGAAAAAAATGAACTGGTCACAAATTGTGACCGGTTTGAAAAACTAAAACATTCATCTGTAAATCCATATGTATTTACCGAACAAGGTGTATCAATGTTAAGTGCCATACTTAAAAGTAAAATTGCAACAAATGTAAGCATTGCTATTATGCGAACTTTTGTAAAATTAAAAAATCAATCAGTACCATATTTTGATATTGTTAAAAGATTAGAACAGCTTGAGACAAATGATAAAGAGACAAGAGAGCTTTTAAATAAAGTTGCACAAATAGTTGTCGATATGCAACATATGCAAGAAGAAGCTAAAGAAAATACCAAAAAAATAGGATTTATTCAAAAATAGTGAGTTAAAAGTTTGAATTAATTCTCAAACTTCTTTTTAAGCTCTTTTAGTTCATCTAAATTTTGATCGGATTTTTCAATAAATTCATCAAAAGCAAAACCTTTCATAACTATCTCATAGAGTTTAGGTTTTTGTTTTTTCCAGTTTCTTATGGTTGCAGTAGATACACCGAGTATTCTAGCTTGGTCTTGTTGTGTTAGTTTCATATAAAAATTCTATATAAATACATCTTTTAAAGAAATTCGCTAATATTTTTCTAAAAATATTAAAATATAGAAAATATTTAGCTATAATTTTAAATATAGCTAATATTTAGCGATAAATAAATGAAAAGAGAAAATAATTATGCAACTCCAACTCCCAAACCTATATCAGTACTACTCCTACCTCAGCGATGAAGCAATTTTCTCCCATCTCATTAAAAAACTCCCTAAAAAAGAGCAAGAGGAGTTGGAAAAGCTTCATAAGATTTTTATTAAACTCAATAAATATGTAGATATCACAGCTATTACCCAAACACTTAGCAAACTGGAGTCAAATTATTTTATTATCGACCAAGCTTTAAGGGACAATGACGATGAACTCTCTTTTCATCTACGGGCTTTAAACCAATACAATCAAAAACTTATAACCGAACTTTTTACTATGCTTGACGATAGGGAATTGCTAGAAAAAAAGACAGATTAAATTGCAATATGCCATATTTTTTAAAGCAATGAAAAAATTTAGTCAATATACTTACATAATACATAAGGGGAAGTAATATGGAAAATTTACCGATTGAAAATATCAATTCTAAAATCTATGAAATAAGAGGTCAAAAGGTTATGCTCGATAGTGATTTAGCTAAACTTTATCAGGTGGAAACTAAATATTTAAATAGACAAGTTAAAAGATGAAATCCCGCAAGAATGAGGACAAACTTTGAAAGATTTGACGAAGAAGATTTTCTCAAAGAGAGTGCACGCACAAGATGTTTCAATTATCTGAAAAAGAATTAGAAAATTTGCGGTGCCAAATTGGCACCACAAATATTTCCATGACAAGAACTATGCCTTATGTCTTTACTGAACAGGGTGTTTATATGCTCGCAACTGTAATAAATAGTAAAATTGCAATACAAATTACAAAACAAATCATGCGAACCTTTACAGCCCTTAGACGCTTCGCCCTTACCTACGATGAACTTGCAAAAAAAATAAAAGAGTTAGAATCACGTATGGATGATGGAGAAAAAAGAGATCATCAAATCATTGAAATCCTTAATCAGCTTATGGCAAAGGATGATACCAAGATAGATAAAATAGGATTTATAAAAAACTAAAGTATGCCTCTCTATCTATCTCTTTGGCTCCAAGAGTTGCCAAATGTTCATTATACACTTGGCAATCTATAAGCTTTATGCCATTTTTCTCTGCTTGGTTGCACAGATGATAAAAAGCAACTTTGGAAGCATCTCTTGCATCACTAAACATACTCTCTCCACAAAATATATCCCCGATAAGCACTCCATAAAGTCCCCCTACAAGTTTATCATCCAAATAAACCTCTATAGAGTGTGCAAGTCTTAGTTTATGGAGGTTTGTATATGCTAGGATGAACTCTTCGCTTATCCATGTATCCTCTTCATGTTTTCTTTTTACAGCGGCACATTTTTTGATAACTTTTTCAAAGTTCTCGTCGGTTTTTACTACGAAGCCTTTGTTGTTGATAGTACGCCTTAGGCTCTTTGATACTTTAAATTCATCCGGGAACAGCACCATTCGTTTCATAGGGCTGTACCAGTGTATATAATTGTATTCGTCTATAAACCAAGGGAATATCCCTCTCTCGTAAGCTTTTATAAGCCTCTGTGGATGAAAGTCCCCTCCTACGGCAACCAGATCGTCTCCCATCATATCAAGCATGGGAAAGTCAAAATTATCGTCGTCAAGCAAATATATCTTGTGGTTTTTGTCAAGTAGTTCCATAGGGTAAAATAGTAGCTAAGTTATTGTTAGAAAATGAAAATATCGGCAAAAAATAAAATTTTTTTCATTTGTGACAGGAATTTTGACACTTTTCTGATACTATTGAAATGAACCGCTTAAATCGGGAAATAAATAAAACTTAATCAAAGTCTATTTTATTTTGAAAGTACTTAAATCATTTTATAAAAGTATTCTCAAAATCAAATAAATTTTAGCATTCAAAGGGTGTATAAAATTTATCTTGGTTTACGTAGGTTTCCGATATTCGTTTAGGTTGATAAATCAAAACTATGATTTCTTCAACTTCTAAATTATTATTAACTCACTCTGTTTCAATGAAGTGATTTGATAGTTTTATACAAAAAAGGAAAAAAAATGATTAAAAAAGTAGTTTCATTTAAAAATCAAGAGTTGCTCTTTGAGAAACGTACAAAATGTGAAAAACCTAAAAAAAGCAAAATCTACAGGTGCAAAAAAGACTCTCCAGTAAGAGCCGTAGCCGAGTTTGAGCCTATGGGTGGTGTTTTGATATCTTATCCGGGTACCGATACACGGAAAAAAGACCATATCCAACTTCCTCCAAACGGTTCTAGATCATTTGGGATACCCAATGAACTGATTGTAAGGATGCAGCAAGCAGACTCAAAAAATCCCGTGCATATTTTTATTTTTTGTGCCGATAAAAGTGTCCAAAGCGATGTGATAGAAGATCTCGCCAACACAGCCAAATCTTTAAAAATCAAATTTGACCCTAAACTGATTGAGTTTATCTTATGGGATACCGATACCTTTTGGACAAGAGACTACGGTCCATGGTGGATCGAGTATAAAGATGTCAAACGTTTTGGTATAGCAAAACATCTTTATACCTCTTTAGGGGGAGGTTCAGTCGGTATGGTGGAAGGTGCAGAGCATGTAAATCCACGTGAGGGTTCCGGGATATTCCGTCCAAACGACGATTATGCAGCGGTAAAGGTTTCGGACTTTTTAAATGCACCTGTTAGAAGCTGGAACAAGGCTTGTTGGAATAAAACAAAAAAACTCAAAGATATCACACCTCACGACTGGTTTGATACGGGTCTTCTTGATGTAGGAGGCAACTATATGGTCACTGGGAACGGTATCATCGCTTCTTCTTATCTTGTAGCAACGCAAAACGAGCTTCCTATCGATAATGAATCCCGTATAACCAAACCTTGCGAAAAACAAATAGAACAGCGGATGGAATATATTTTGGAGCAGTTAAATAGATTTATGGGAATAGATACCTATCATGTGCTTACCGATCCGTCGGGTACATATATCGGTCATATCGATTGTTGGGGGAAATTTTTGGCTCCTAAAAAGATTTTAATCGCCAAATCCCAAGACGATAAAGTCAATAAGGCTTTTGATAATATTGCAGAAAGTTTCAAAAAAGAGGGATTTAAAGTATATCGTGTCATGTGCCAAGATGTATATATCCCTGGACAAGATGAACCTGCTACCACAGCAGCTTATACAAACAGCCTGATTCTCAACGATCACGTGTATGTCCCCGTTGCAGGTGGTAAGTATAAAAAATACGATAAAGAAGCACTGAGCGTATATTCAAAAGCACTTCCCGATCATAAGGTTATAGGTATAGAGGGGAAAAAAGAGTTTCCTTGGCTTGGAACCGATGCAATGCACTGCCGTACAAGAGGGATACCAAGAGGCGTAGTGGATAACTGGATAAAAGCCAATCAACAGCCTTCTGACAATGAATATATGTCGGCAAAATGCACAATCGATCCGTGCTGATACCATAAGGAGTTCCTATGTGTACAAGTATAGCAGCAGGAAGGGAAGCAACACAAGACAATGTTACGTTATTTGCCAGAAATGAGGATTGTGAAAGAAATAATTGGAATAAATATATGGTATTTAGAAAACATCCCGAATACCATGATTCCAAAAACAATATAACCATCGACGGCAAAATATGGACCTTGGGAAATGGACTTCAAGTCCCTATTCCCCAAAATGAATTTTCCTATAGTGCAATACCCGATGCTATAGGTTATCAAGAGGCGAACTATGCCATCGGCAAACGGTATTTTTTTGAAGAAAGGGGTATCAATGAGTGCAATGTAGGGATCTCTGCAACAAATTCTATGAGTACCAGAGCATCGGAATCTCCGACAAACAGCGACGGTACACCCAATAAACGATATGACAATATGTGTAAAAAAATGCAAGAACTCAACGGATATGTGGATATAGGGATAGAAGAAGCGATCATAACTACACTTATCCTCCCCCAAGCCGAATCGGCAAGGCACGGAGTAGAACTTCTAGGTCATTATGTAGAAACATACGGTGCAAGTGAGGGCAACGGTATACTTTTTGGAGATATTGACGAAGTGTGGTATATGGAGATAGGTTCCAAACAGCACTGGATAGCCGTCAAAATCCCAGATGATAAATATATCGCAGTGGCAAACGGTCTTAGGATACACGGGGTAAATTTGGATGATAATAACGTACTTCATTCAAAAGAGATATTTGAGTTTGTAAAAGATAACGGCTTTTTACAAAATCCAAAAAACGAGAATTTTAACTTTGCAGAGGCTTTTGGGATTTTGGGCGATCCTTATAATGATGACCGTGTATGGTTGGCACAAAAAATACTTACACCTTCAAAAGTACAAGAACCTCCTAAGATTCAAAATAGACAAGAGGTAAAACCTCCGCAAACTACGGAGCAGTATCCTCTTTTTTTAAAAGCCGATAAAAAAATAAAACCGCAAGATGTGATGAAAGTACTTCGTGCAAATTATAAAGGTACATCTATAGCAGACTCTGCCGAGCGTCCTATCGGAGTATATAGAACGGGAGAAAGCCATATCGTTATACTGGATAAATCTATGCCAGAACCTTTGCAGGGAATAATTTGGCAAGTGATATCTACACCCCTTGGAGCACCATATATACCGATCTTTAATAACCTTGAAGAGTACCCTGTAAGCTATGCACAGGGCAATGGAAAGTTTAGCTCGGCTTCTGCATTTTGGTCTTTTCGAGGACTTTTTGCAATGGGAGAATGTGAAGAGATACACCAAGAAAAAATCCAAAAATTTTGGATCGGATATGAGGACCAGTTTCTTGATGAGCATCAATATATATGCAGCACTATAAAACAGATGTATGAAGTATCCGAGCAGGTTGCCATTGATTTTGCCAAACGCTACAGCAGCGGGATCTTATATGAGGCGATAGGAAAAGCAAACAAGAAAAGAGATGCGATCATGACGGAGATAACTTTAGAACAAGGCTATCCTCCTATGAACAAAAAATATTGTTATCAATAACAAAAAAGGAAAAACTATGAATAATGTAAAAAAACTAAGAGCAGGTAAATGGCTTCCACAAGATAGAGGATATATTGAGCTATGGATAAAAGAGTTAAAACAAAGAATAGGTTTAACGGCACAACCTTTGATACAACCTATCGAAGAGTTTAAAACTATGGTAAAAGGCGATCCGATACTTAATTTTACCGCAGAAGCGATGTTTGACGAAGCGGCACTTATGAGATCCCAAACACCCCTTGGAACTCCAGAGGTAAAAGATTTTGACGAGTTTTTGATGCTTTTAAACTTTATTATGACTCAGGCTCCCGAATACACGGAATGCCCTGATTCACAAGGGGAAGATGAGCCTTGCGGATTGATAGGATTTCCTATAAATGCCCTTCTTGACTGGCCTATGGCTACAAGTTTCGGGTATGATTTTTTTGCAAACTCTTTGGTAAACCAACAGTTTAAAAAGATACTAAACTACTGGAGCGAATACCTTGTAAGTGAGGATTCAAGAAAAGTACTTGTGGAAAATCATCCTGAGCGTACCCCAAAAGTAATTGCATGGCTTAGCGACACAGCACAAAAAGAGATGGTAGAAGTAGCGTGCCAAGCTTCAAACGATCCAAAATGCAAAGAGCAGTCCTTTGCAGATATTTTTAACTGCGATCCCAACGATACCTATTACGGGTTTGATTCATGGGATGCATTTTTTACACGAACTTTTAAAGAGGGAGTCAGACCTGTTGCTACAGGGGAAAATATAATCGCCAATGCGTGTGAATCAGCACCTCTGCAAACGGTAACAGATGTATCTGAGAATGCAGAATTTTGGCTTAAAGGACAACCTTATTCACTAGAAAATATGATGAACTTCGACCCTTTATATAAAAACTTTATCGGCGGTACCGTATATCAGGCATTTTTAAGTGCGTTGAGTTATCATAGATGGAATTCTCCGATAACGGGTACTGTCAAAAAAGCATTTGTAGTAAACGGTACATACTATTTGGAAAACAGGTACCAAGGGTTTATCAACCCTGACGGCGGGGATCCAAGCGCACCGAACGATTCACAGCCTTTTTTAAGTGCCGTGGCAACGAGAGCCGTTATCTTTATAGAAGCAGACAATCCAAAAATAGGATTGATGTGCTTTATCGCTATCGGTATGGCTGAAGTATCTTCTTGCGAAATTACGGTAAAAGCAGGAGATAAGATAGAAAAAGGGGCGGAGCTTGGAATGTTTCACTTTGGAGGTTCTACCCACTGCCTTATTTTTGGACCCGAAGTAAAACTTGAATTTGACTATCATAACACAAAACCGGGACTTGATGCAACCAATATTCCGGTATGCTCAAAAATCGCAACAGTTATCTAAATAGATTGTAAAAAAAAGCTTGTACCCAAACGGCACAAGCTTTTTTAAAATCGGATAAAAAATATTTTATACAGGTAAAACTCTGATATTCTCATCTACTTTTTGTTTTAAAGTCGATTCAATCGCATAAAGCGTTCCCGTACTTCCAGTAGCACATGATGAACAGGCACCGAGATATCTGATATATATATCATAATACGGAGTATTTTCTTTAATATCGATAATCTCCATATCTCCACCGTCCATCACTAGCATTGGTCGGATATACTCTTCGATAATAGCATCGACTGCTTTGATTCTTTGAACTATCGTCATTTTATCAAATGAGTTTTCGCCGCTTTGGGTCGTATCTGCTGCTGCGGTTAATTTTTCACCCTCCATTTGCTCTCTTACTTCTGCTA
The DNA here is from genome assembly GCA_050292155.1 of Arcobacteraceae bacterium. GTDB lineage: Bacteria > Campylobacterota > Campylobacteria > Campylobacterales > Arcobacteraceae > JAIOSF01. Next base: position 19,913 of record JBNKLC010000051.1, on the reverse strand, counting down.
AAATATCTACCAAGTATACATCTTTTGCTTCATGTCCACCCTCTCGTACACATGATTTACAGTAGCTTCCCGCTTTTGTGATCTCTACAATTTGCTCAACTTCAGTGATATTATGCTCTCTAATTGCATCTACTATATCTTTTCTAGTTTTTCTTGCACATTCACATACGATATCTTGGTTCTCAAGTTCACTTCTATCTACCCCTTTATATTGAGCGGCAGCTTCCAAAATAACGTCATATGCCATAACAGAACAGTGCATTTTTTGAGGCGGTACTGCAGGCTCATCGGGAGTATCTCTTAAAAATGCTTCCACTTCGGTGTTTGTAATATGAATCGCATCATCAACTTTTCGCCCTATACAAAGCTCCGCCATCGCATCACTTGAAGCGATCGCCGTACCACAACCAAAAGATTTGAACTTACTATCTAAAATAATATCCGTTTTTGGATCTACAAGCCAAAAAAGTCTTACTGCATCTCCACAACTTTCAGCTCCAAAATCTGCAACGATAAGTTTCGCATCCCTTGCTTTTGCATCTTCTTCGCTAAATTCTCCCATCGCTTTTGGAGAGTTCATTCTCTCTTGAACTTTTTTACTGTATTGTTCCCAAACATTTCCGGTAACTAAATCATTTCTTGCCATAATATATTCTCCCTTTATCTCTTAATGTTCTTCTAAATGTACGCTAAATGCTTCTTGCTTTGCGTATGTCATTGATATCTCTCTTAGTCTTTCAACCGTTGCTTTTACTTTTTCTATTACATAATCAATTTGTTCATTTGTTGTAAATTTACTCAGTGCAAACATAACCGTTGCATTTGCAATCTCTGTTTTCTCCCCGAGTGCTTCAACAACTGCCGAACCCTCCAAATCTTCACTTGAACAGCTTGATCCCGTCGAAAGGTAAATACCGCTTTCATTCATATCCCAAAGCATCGCTTCCCCTTCAATCCCTTTAAAAGATATTGCCACAAGATTTTTAAGTCTGTATTCCCTTGGAACATATGATTTTGTATCTGGTATTTTAAGAAGTTCATCTTCAAGCTTGTTTCTTAGTCCCTGTGTTGTGTGGTCTAAAAACGATAGATTGATATTTGCAAGTTCTACCGCTCTTGCCATTGCAGCGACTCCGTTATTATAAAGTGAACCGCCTCTTTTGCCACCCATCACATTTTTAGCACCGTGGATAAGTGTATGATATGGAACACCGCCCTTTACATAAAGTGCCCCTACCCCTTTTGGTCCATGAAATTTATGCGCCGAAAACGTAAAATAATCTACTCCGAGATCTTGTAAATCAACTCTCATTTTACCGATTGCCTGTGCACCGTCGGAGTGAAAATATACACCGTGTTTTTTAGCAATTTGCGAGATCGCTTTGATATCTTGGATTGCTCCTGTTTCATTTGATGCGATAAGACAGGAGATAAGACAGGTTTTATCGGTAATTGCCGCTTCTAACTCATCTATTTTTATAAGACCGTTTTCATCAGTCCCCACATAAGTTACATCCATCCCCATATCTTTACAAAATTTTAACGGCGACTTAATCGATGAGTGTTCTGCAATAGTAGAGATAATATGATTTTTCTCACTCCCTTTTAAAAACTCTGTTAAAAAAGTTTTTAAAACGGCATTGTTCCCCTCTGTGGTAGAAGAGGTAATCAAAATATCATCCTCATCGGCAGCACCTAGTCCATCATAAAGCTTGTCGTATGCATCGTTTAAAAGTGCTCTTGCTTCTATCCCTTTGTTGTAAATAACATTGATATTTCCAAATTTTGCAATAGTATCTACATATACCTCTTGCACTTTTGGGTCCACTTGCGTAGTGGAGTTGTTATCTAAATAAACTTCCATAGTTTTACCTTTTATATTTTTTAATACATATACATAAAGTGTACCGCTTTTGTATATAGTTTTTTAAATATTTTGTGTAGTGTATCTTAAATAAGATAAAATAAGTCTTATTTGAAAAATCTAGTAATAATACTAAATAAAATTTATCAATCTCAAATTTGACATTTTTGTAAATTTTAACATTAAATTACTTTTAGATATAATAATGTCTATTTAAAAAGGGGTACTATGACTATACAGAGATATGATGCCAGTGGCAATACATTTGTCATCTTTCATACTGAAGTTGAAAAAGATTATTCAGAACTTGCCGTACAATTATGTGCAAGTGAAAATACAGATGGACTTATCGTTATCGTACCGCATGACGAGTACGATTTTAAATGGCTTTTTTACAATAACGACGGATCGGCGGCTTCGATGTGCGGGAACGGTACAAGAGCCGTAGCACATTATGCTTACAACAATAACCTTTGTGGAAGTGATTTAGAATTTTTAACCGATGCAGGAAAAATTTCATGTAGTGTCGATGATGATATAGTTGAAACAACCATGACAGAACCTGTTATCTTACAAGATAATATTTCCCAATATGATCTTGAGTGGTTTTTTGCAGATACCGGAGTACCCCATCTTGTCACTTTTGTAGATGATTTAGATATGTTTGATCTTGAAATTTGTGCCAAAATGAGACAAGAGTACAATGCCAACGTCAATTTTGCGACCGTTCAAGAAGGTATCCTTTATGTACGGACATTTGAAAGAGGAGTTGAGGGGGAAACCAAAGCCTGTGGAACGGGGATGGTAGCCTCTTTTTTAAAAGCCAATCTTTTAGGGCTTGTAAAAGAGAGCTGTGAGGTGTATCCAATAAGCAATGAACTTATCGAGATAAAAAAAGAAAATAGCACCATCTATTTTAAAGGTAAAGTAACTCCCGATTATACAAAGGAGATATAGATGAAATTTTCACGTATCTCTTTTTTGGTTCTTTTGACTTTTTTTCTTAACAGCTGTAATGATAATACAAAAAGGATAACTCAATTAGACCCGAAACTTTTAGGCACTAAAGTGGGCACTAGTGAAAATCAAAAATTTATAACAGAGATACAAAAAGAACTTTCACAAAAAAGACAACAAATCATCCCTGTTTCTGTTAAGAAACAAAATTTTAAAGATATTTTGGTCCCTATTATCACAGAAGTTTATGAACATCTTTATGAACAATATGAAAATGTAAGGGATAATATTAGTAACAACAAAAATAGAGAATTTATAAACTCCCTTAAAAGATTTTATAATGTGCAAAGCGATGAAGAACTTTTAATGGCTTTAAAACCCCACCCCATAAGTATAGCCCTTGCACAAAGTGCTATCGAAAGTGCTTGGCTTACCTCAAGATTTACAAGAATTGCAAATAATATTTTTGGTGTATGGTCGTTTCGAGCAAGTGATGCAAGGGTTGAAGCGAATGGAACAAGAGGAGAGAAAAAAATCTATCTCAAAAAATATAAAAATTTCAAAAGTGCTATTTTTGATTATTATAAAAACTTGGCAAAAAATAGAGCTTATAAAGAGTTTAGAAAACAAAGGATACTTACTGATGATCCTTATGTTTTGGTAGATTATCTTAGTTCATATTCGGAAAAAAGAGAAAAATATACCAGACTTCTTAAAAGAATGATTGAGACAAATCAATTTGATAAATATGATATAAAAAATGAATTATGAAAATTTTAGTTTGTGCACTTGAAACCTCATCCAATATACACCTTGAAGCTTTGAGTAAAGAGTTGCCAAGTGACGTGGAACTTATAGGAATATTTAGTAAATCAAGTGTAACCACGTGTGATAAAAAACTTGGAAATCCAACTTATGATATCGGCAATCTTGCGGTTATGGGGTTTGTAGATGCTTTTAAAAAATTGCGATTTTTTTTAAAACTCAATCGTGAGATGGCGGAACTTTCCCGCGATGTGGATAAAGTACTTTTGATGGATGCATCGGGTTTTAATCTTCCACTAGCCAAAAAAATTAAAAAAATCGATCCAAACAAAGAGATTATCTATTATATTCTTCCCCAAGCTTGGGCATGGAAAAAGGGTCGTATCCCAAAAATCGAAAAATATTGCGACAAGCTTTGTTCTATCCTGCCTTTTGAAAAAAGTTATTACAATAAAAAAGATATGATCTCCTATGTAGGACATCCCCTTTTAGACGAGATAAAACATTTTAAAGACTCGGTAACCCAAACAAATAAAATAGCTTTTATGCCAGGAAGCAGACGCGGTGAAATTACAAAACTGATGCCTATTTATAAAGAGATAGCTAAAAAAATCGATAAAGAACCTGTTTTAATCATCCCTCAAAAATTTACCCAAAATTATATTGATGAAGTGTATGGAGATATTTCAGGGTTTACTATCTCAAAAAATACCCATCAAACTCTTGAGGAAGCAGAGTTTGCATTTATCTGCAGCGGTACGGCAACGCTCGAAGCTGCACTTATCGGTACACCTTTTGTATTGAGCTATATTGCCAATCAAATTGACTATATCATAGCAATAAAACTGATAAAAATAAAATATATAGGTCTAGCAAATATCTTTTTTGATAAGATGCAAAAACCCCCTATCCATAAAGAATTTTTACAACATGAAGTTACGATAGAAAGTCTCCTTAATGAGTATCACAATTTAGATAAAGAGAAATTTTTGCAAAATGCAAAAACTTTAAGGGAATATCTTGGGCACGGAAGCTCCAAAAATGTTGCCGATATTATCACAAAGGGTTAAATACCCTCTGCAATCATAGCATCCGCAACCCGCTTAAACCCTGCAATATTTGCCCCATCCACATAGTTTCCTGCTACACCGTACTCCTCGGCAGTTAAATGTACCCTTTTACAAATATATCTCATGGTTTTTTCAAGTAATTTATCCACTTTTTCATAGGTCCATTTTTCCATACCTGCATTTTGTGACATTTCAAATTCACTCACGGCGACTCCACCTGCATTTGCCGCTTTTGCAGGTGCAAATAAGATATCATTTTGCTTAAATATATCTATAGCCTCAGGTGTAGAAGGCATATTTGCCCCCTCACTCACAGAGATACAACCGTTTTCAACCAATGTTTTTGCATCTATCTCATTTAATTCGTTTTGTGTCGCACACGGAAATGCACAATCACAAGGTATCTGCCATACCTCATGTCCACCTTCGGGATAATCTTCTATTTTTGTGTAAATTGCCTCAGGATGCAAGTCAAGATATTTTTCCAAAGATTCTCTTCTTTGGAGTTTAATCTCTTTTAATGTTTCAAGGTCTATCCCTCTTGGATCGTAAATAGTCCCCCTGCTGTCACTGCAAGTTACAGGCTTAGCACCAAGTTTATATAGCTTTTCAATAGTATGAATCGCTACATTCCCTGCACCGCTTACGGTACAAACCTTCCCTTGAAATCCATTTTTTCCGGCAAATCGAAGCATCTCGTCGGTAAAATATACACATCCGTAACCTGTAGCTTCTGGTCGCATAAAACTACCTCCAAACATATAAGGTTTTCCAGTCAGTACCCCTTCATACGAAGAGGTAATTTTTTTATACTCTCCAAACAAATACCCAATCTCTCTTGCACCGACTCCGATATCCCCTGCAGGAACATCAATTCTAGGGCCGATATATTTATGCAACTCTGTCATATAGGCACTACAAAACTGCATCACTTCAAAGTCACTTTTCCCTTTAGGATCAAAGTCGCTCCCCCCTTTTGCTCCCCCTATTGGAAGACCCGTAAGGGAATTTTTAAAGATTTGCTCAAATCCTAAAAATTTTAAGATTCCGCTGTTTACGCTTGGATGAAACCGAAGCCCCCCTTTATAAGGTCCAAGAGCATTATTGAACTGTACTCTATATCCTGTATTTACTTGGATTTTTTGATTATCGTCCTGCCATACCACTTTAAATTTGAACTCACGGTCAGGGGTAGTAATTCTATCCATAATCGCATGTCTTTCATAATCTGGATTACTATCCAATACAGGCTTTAGACTATCCAATACCTCTTGTACTGCTTGAAAAAAAGTCTCATCGGAGTGACAATTAGTCTTTCTCATTTTCTCCATAGTTTCATCAGATATGCTCATCTTGTTTCCTTTTTCATTTCAATCTTCCATATTATCATCAATATTTACTTTGGTTATGCTAAAATTCCGCCATGCCGTTATCCAATCTTAATACAGAACAATTACAATCAGCCACTGCACCTTTTGGACACAATCTTACAATAGCAAGTGCAGGTACCGGAAAAACATCTACTATAGTGGGGAGAATCTCCCATTTACTCAATAACGGGACAAATCCAGAAAATATTTTGCTCCTTACATTTACCAATAAAGCTGCCAGTGAAATGATCGGCAGAGTTGCAAAATTTTTTGATAACGAAACTGCAAAAGCAATTATCTCGGGAACTTTTCACAGTGTAAGTTATAAACTTTTAAAACAATATGATCAAAATATTACACTCAAACAACCGGGAGAACTTAAAACCTTATTTAAATCACTGTATGAAAAAAGGGTCTTTACACAAAATTCTGATACAACTCCTTATGACGGTGGTTATTTGTACGATATATATAGTCTCTATCTTAACAGTACTTACAACGAAATTTTTGAGGAGTGGATAGAGAAAAGAAACTCTGAGCACAAAGAATATGCACTTATCTATCAAGATGTTATAGATGAATTTAACACTATAAAAAAAGAGTACGGGTATGTAAACTTTGACGACCTTTTACTCAATATGCTTGAACTGCAAAAAAACGAATCTTTTAACTTTAGTGAAATTTTAGTGGATGAATATCAAGATACAAATCCTCTTCAAGGAAAAATATTAGACGGATTTCACTCACATAGTCTATTTTGCGTAGGAGATTACGATCAAAGTATTTATGCTTTTAACGGGAGTGATATAGGGATAATCTCTTCTTTTGATAAAAGATATGAAGGGGCAAAAATATTTGCGCTTAATAAAAACTACCGCTCCTCTGCACCGATTTTGGCTTTGGCAAATAAAGTGATAGAACATAACCCAAGAATTTATGAAAAAAAACTTGAAGTTGTAAGGGATGGAAACAGCCACGATCCAAAGCTTTTAAAGTTTGAAGAGTTGTATGTGCAGTATGAATTTATCGCAAAAACAATCGCAAAATCTTCAACAACCCAAGAAGAAATAGCAATTATCTATAGAAACAACTCCAGTGCCGATGGGATAGAGGTAAACTTGCGTGATCTTGGAATCCCTTGTAAAAGAAAAGGGGGTCACAGCTTTTTTGATGCTAGAGAGATAAAAGTGATTTTGGACATCATAGTTTTGCTGTTTCAACATAACGATATGATGGCATTTATCCATATAATCGAGTATGGTAAGGGGATAGGAAAGGCGATAGCAAAAGATATTTTCGATGCTCTACTAAAAGTGGGACACGGAGATATTTTTGAGGGGCTTTTTAATCCTGATGAAAAAATTAACAAACCCTATGAAAGTACCAAAACAACCAATGCCCAACTTGGACTTTTCGATCATTTTACGGAGATGGGAAGTACTGCAAAGTTTGTGGGACTTGGATGGGATGAGAGATTTTTAAATAATTCTATTTTAAAACATCCAAAACTAAGCCTTGAAGGGGGAGAGTTTTTATATAGTTTTTATCTTTTAATAAAAGAACTTAAAAGGATAAAAAGCCCTACAAATATAATAACCCACATACAAGAGCATCCTTTTTTTGAAGTTATCATTGAACAACTCAGCTCCAATAGAGCCAAACAAAAAGACGGTACGATAAACGAAGAGCTGAAAAAGAAAGTTCGGTTTAAATCACTCAGACGTGTAGAAACCCTTAAACAACTCTCTTACAAACACAGTGATCTTAAACACTTTATCAATGCCATGATCCTAGGCGGCGGCGAGATGAGTGAAGGAAGCGGTGTCAATCTTCTCTCTGTTCATGCCAGTAAAGGTTTAGAGTTTGAAGAGGTGTATGTGGTTGATTTAATGGATGGGAGATTTCCCAATAGATCGCTAATGAGTAAAGGTGGCAGCTTAGAAGAAGAGAGGCGTCTTTTTTATGTAGCAGTAACTAGGGCAAAAGATATTTTATATCTTAGTTATGCAACTTACGATAGAATTAAAAAATTAGATTTTATACATAGTCCTTTTTTAGTAGAAGCGGGACTAGTGGAGAAATAGATGTTAGAAAAATTTAAATTGATGATTGTCGGTTATATTTACAATATATCAAAGCAACCTGTTAAATTAGATAAGCTTTTAGAAGCCAATGCTTTATTTAACGAAGGGATGAAACTAGACGGTACCAAACTTGGATTTAGGATAAAGCTTGGGAAAGCTTATATTGTATTTTTACTTTTAGCACATGTTATTATTTTGCCAACTGCATATATTGCCCATGAGATTGTTAAAAATGTTGATTGTCATGCTTCAATTGTACTGGCGGTATTTTTTACCGCATTGCTTTTTGGTATATTTAACTTTTTTAAAGAGTGGACAAGGGATTGTGTAACAAAACAAAGAATTAAAAATATGTGGCATTTACACTTTCCACACTTTCCATTTGATGAATTTAGTAAAGATGTAGCAAAGATTTATGAAGAAGCTTTAAAAGAAGATATCAAACATACAGATATGGAAAGATATATATTAGATAAACTATCGGAAAAATAAGAATGGATATTTTAACTGCCGTTGAATACAGCTATCAATCGATGACATGGGTTACATGGCTTGTACTTTTTATACTTGGATTTCGAGCAGTAGTCTCTTTTAATAAAGCGTATCAAAAACACGAAAGCTATGAAGAGATGAAGAAAAGCAAAGATAAAAAAGCTCTCTCGCAACTCTACACCGGTGTAATCGTGTCACTTTTGTGTGTCGTGGTATTTTTCTTACCCTATTTGGTAAATTATGAAGGGTAATTGCCCTTTTTACAACATAATTACCTTATTTTTTCCATCTCTTTTTGCCTGATAAAGAGCATCGTCCGCTTTTTTAATCAAACTTTCTAAAGTATCTCCTTTTTCATACATTGTGATTCCGAAACTTGCCGTTTTATTTCCTATGATACTAAAATCATATACTTCAATTAGCTCTCGTATAGTTTCAATAACTTTTCTAAATCCATCTTCATCTGTTTCAGGCATAATAAGTAAAAACTCCTCGCCTCCCCATCTTCCTGCTATATCTGTTTCTCTTAAATTATTTTTAATTATTTGCGCTATCTCAACTAAAACTTTATCCCCTATTTGATGTCCGTAAGTATCATTAACCGATTTAAAATTATCTATATCGATCATAGCTACTCCAAACTGATGGTTAAAACGCTTACTTCTACTAATCTCATTATATACACATTCATCAAGTTTGAGCCTGTTGTAAAGCTCTGTTAAATTATCCGTCACGGCAAGATTTTCCAATTTTATATTTTGCTCTACAAGAATGTTTTGAACCTTTTTTAATTCAATATGTGTTTTTACCCTTGCTAAAAGTTCTTTGTGTTTAAAAGGTTTGGAAACATAATCCACCCCTCCTATATCAAACCCTTTTTCAATACTGTCTTCATCGGATTTTGCAGTAATAAAAATAACAGGGATATCCTTTGTTTTATCATCCTCTTTTAATTTTCTACAGGTTTCATACCCATCCATTTCAGGCATCATAATATCCAACAGTATCAAGTCAATATTCCCTTTTTGTGCAATATTTATTGCACGTTCTCCACTCATTGCCACGGCTACTTCATACTTCTCTCCAAGAAGTTCAACGGCAATATCTAAATTGATAGTTGTATCGTCTACAACTAATATTGTCTCTTTTTTATTCACATTTATCCTATCTTATTAAGCACTTTAACTGCTTCTTCAAATTGATATGTTTTTAAAAGCTCTTTTACTTTTTCATATATCTCTTTATCTTTTTGAGCAAGGTCATATTGCCCCAACTCTTCTAAAACTGTCTCACATTTTTTAGGCATATGTGTTTCCAATGCCATTTGCAACGCTTCAAAAAGTTCTTCTTTTTTAGATTCATTCAAAAAGTTTTTCTCTATAGATATCTGCTCTTGATTTGTTTGAAAATTTTGTTTTAAAATATCTTGTAATGTTTTTTGAAGCTCTCTATGAAAAACTTCTATATCTCCTTGCAATCTATCTTGTTCCAACTCCAAAGCAAGTGTATGTATCTTCATCGCTCCAATATATGCTGCAAGACCTTTGATAGTATGCACCTCTCTACGTAAATCTTCATCTTCTAAATTTCCAAGATCAAGTTCTATATATGTCTCAACAAAACTATTCAAAACTTTCAAATAAAGATTTTCATTGTTATTTGAATGGGAAAGTCCTTTTTGAATATCTATATACTCAAACTCAACATCTTGAAAAATTTCCAATTGAACTTTTTGAGTACCGGATGTTATTTTCGTATCTAACATCCCTGTCTCTTTATCTCCTAAAAAAGATAAAAGAACTTCATAGAGTTTATCCACATCTATCGGTTTTTTAAGATGTTCACTCATCCCTGCTGTTTTTGTTTTTTCAATATCCTCTTTCATCGCATGGGCGGTCAATGCAACAATAGGAATCTTCGCATCCATTTTTCTAATAATTTTTGTTGCGGCATATCCATCCATAATAGGCATTTGTATATCCATTAATATGATATCATATTCATTTAACTCAAATAATTTAATTGCTTCTTCCCCGTTATCAGCTATATCTATTGATACTCCGCTATCTTCTAACAATCCTGTGATTACCTCTTGATTTACAATGTTATCTTCTACTAAAAGAATTTTTTTGTTTGCAAATTTAAAAAGATCTTGTTTTTTGCTTTGTTGATTCAATGTATCATTATATTCTTGTTTTAAATCCGATAGAAACAAAGCACTTAAAATATCATTGAGAACCGAAGGATTGACAGGCTTTTGCAAAAACAGATCTATCCCAACCTCTTTGGCAAGTTTTACAACCGTTTCTTGCCTAAAAGAGCTTACCATGATAATCGTCGGCGGTACTCCATCCGTACATTGTTCTTTAATTATTCTAGCTGTTTCAATTCCGTCAAGATAAGGCATATTCCAATCCATCAATATAAGATCGTAATGTTTCTTACAACTATCTACTTTATCAATTGCCATCTCTCCCGAATCTACCAAATCCACATCAATTTCAAAAGATTTTAAAAGCGTTGCCAATATTTTTTGCCATGTTTGGTTGTCATCTACGACAAGAACTTGTTTGTCTTTAAAAAAATTATATGTTTTTACAAGCTCCCCTTTTTGTTCTAACTCTATCTCAAAGATAAAGCTGCTCCCTTTTCCAAATTCACTCTCAACCCATATCTCTCCATTCATCAACTCTACAAGTTGTTTGGAGATTGTAAGTCCAAGTCCAGTTCCTCCGTATTTTCTGGTAGTACTTCCATCTGCTTGGGAAAAAGACTGAAAAAGTTTTTCTTGAAGCTCTTTTTTTATACCGATACCGCTATCTTTTACTTCAAATCTATACCTATTGTCCGCTATCTTTGTTACATATATCCCTATTTCCCCATTTTCGGTAAATTTGACCGCATTACCTAATAAATTTGTAAGTATTTGTGAAATCCTAAGGGGATCACCGTAGAAATTTTTTCCCACATCCGAACCATACGAAGCTATCATCTCCAAGTTTTTCTCATGGGCTTTTAACTCCACAAGAGATACTACGGAATCAATCACTTTAAAAAGATCAAAATTTGTTTTTTCTATGGAGAGTTTCCCTGCTTCTATTTTAGAAAAGTCAAGAATATCATTGAGAAGTCCCAAAAGAGATTTTGCAGAGCTGTCTATCTTGTGTAAATAGTTTTTTTGCTTTTCGTCTAAAGGGTTTTGGAGTGCTAAATGTGTCATCCCGATAATACCGTTCATAGGAGTTCGTATCTCATGGGACATATTGGCAAGAAATTCCGATTTTGCCCTTGTAGCATCTTCTGCTTTTTGTTTTTCTATCTCTAATTCTTCTTGAAGACTTTTAATCTTGGTTACATCGATGTGTACACCGTTCATCCTAACTGCATTGCCATCTTCATCACGCTCAAAAACACGACCTAGGTCATATATCCAACGCCACTTACCATCGCCACATCTCATACGAAACTCAGCTTCATAATACTCCGTCTCGCCGTTTAAATGTTTGCCTATAAGATTACTTGTCGGTTCAAGATCATCGGGGTGTACAATCTGCGCCCATTTGTTAAGCCCGTCTACAACATCGGAAAATAGTTTGTTTTTGGCTTTAAAATCTTTAGGATCATATTTTTTTTGTGTTACCCAAGTATCATTAGCAAGTATTCGTCCCTCTTGCGGGAAAAAATCCCACACCCCGACATTTGCACCTTTTATGGCATCATCAAGTCTTTTTATATTTTCTTTATCTTCTATAGTATCGGTTATATCACTAAGAGTACTCACGATATTTATCGTATCGTCTTTAATAAGACGCATACTAAAATATCTTTCATCTTTTTTATACTCAAAAAAATGTTCAATCCCCGAAGAGAGTACTCTTTTAAAAAACTCTTGAAGCTTTTGAAGCTCATCTTCTTCATAAAAATCAAAAACATTTAAACTTTTTATATCTTGAGTTTGTATCTCTCTTAGAGAAACCTCTGTTTTATTTGCATAAAGATAGTTCCCATTTTTATCGAATAAAGCGATACCGTTTGGTTGCAGATCAGCTACTTGCTCAAACATCCTACCTCCCTAATAATTCAAATAAATTAAATTTGTGATATTCCCCTTGATTTGCAGGAAACTCCTCTATAGCTAACCAAAAATCGCCGTTTGCGGGATAGGATATATAACTCCATAAGTTTCCAACTCCCGCTTTAAACGCTCCGTTTGGATCAGCCTTAAAAAGATCTTTTGGATAATATGCACTGATTGTAGCCAATATATTATTAGTTTTTGAAGGTGTCATTTTTGGTCTTGTCATCTTTGTATAGGGATCATACCTGTCAGACATAATCTTTATAGCATTTTGCAGCGTAATATCTCCGTAATATTCATGCAAAAGCTGGTCATAACGCTCAAATCTACAAGGTGCCGGAACTACAAAGTTATAAGGATCTTTCATACTGTCAAGATATGCTTGTATACTGCTTACATCGTTAAGTTCATACACAAGCTGTTGATCTCGCACCATATTGTATCCCGAGTATCCTTGATACCCAGGATAACATATAGAATCATTTGCCTGCCACAATCTTGTAAAATTTTCCATAGGATATCTTTGTGTAACTATCTTAGCCGAAGTTTCCACTACAACAGCCTTTTTTGCATGGGCATCGGCACAGTGATACGCAATCCCCGTACATCTTGGATGATCGTAAAAAACTTGTACCGCTTCATCAAGATTGTTTGCATTTTCCAATAAAAGCCTTGTAAATATACCTATACCGCATCCATCCATAGTTTCATAAATAGAGGCATCATACTGGGTCATCATAGATATCCCTTTTTCATTAAAACCGCCATCCATTCCAATCATCCCGGGGAAACAAAGATAGGTATGTCCATTTCCTCCATCTGGATTGACTACAAAAAGGTATCTATTGTCAAGCTGACACGGAAGATCAAGATTATCTTCATTTTTACAAAAAATCATCTCCCCGTCTCCGCCAACTGAATCATCCCACGCACAAAAACTACTGCATCCAGAACCTGTTAATACATGCGTTCCGGGACCATCTTCGGGATATTGCCCTTTAACATCAGGATCATCAACATTCCAATAATGTGGATGTGCATAGATACACCACTGGTCATACATAGTATTCCAAAGCTGTATATCATCAAGGGTTATATCAAACCCTGCGGCATTTACGCCATCGGTAATTCCTTGCATCTCTTCAACCAAAGATTGAGGAATATTTTTTTTGGCAAACTCGGCACCTTTGAGCATCTTTTCATGTGCCTCATCATAACCGCTTTGAAGCGTTTTTGCTATAACAGCAGCTGCTGCCGGCAGGGTTTGGGTAAGCATAAGCATAATCTTATCGGCTAAGTAATATCCATGCTGATACCCTATCTCATAATGAGTTCCTTGAAGCCTTACGATTTTTACACCGTTTTGTTCAGTCAAACTACCATTTTGTAATACTTTATTCATAGTCTTCTCCCCTATAGATTACTAAAAAAAAATATTATATCACAATTTTATATATTGTTATGGAGTTGCCGTCACACTTAATATCACATTTGTAATTTTTCTAAAATTTATTTTTTTTACTTATGTACATTGAATATCAAGCATTTATGTTATATAAAAAAAACTAATAATTTATTTATTTGTTTTAACATCTAAATTATGTTATATTGGAACAATTTCACAAAAGGAGTAAAAATGGCATATGTAGAACTAAGTGAGGAAAACTTTAACGATACGGTTACAAATAACGATATTGTGATAATTGATTTTTGGGCACCTTGGTGTGGACCGTGCAAATCATTTGGACCTGTATTTGAAAAAGTAGCTGAAGCAAATCCCGATATAACATTTGCAAAAATAAACACGGAAGAGCAACAAGCTCTAGCGGGACACTTTCAAATCAGATCTATCCCTACACTTATGATATTAAAAGAGCAAATTGTAGTATTTAATCAAGCAGGAGCACTTCCTGAAGAGGGGTTAATAGACCTTATAGGACAAATAAAAGAACTTGATATGGATCAAGTACGTGAAGAGATTGCTAAAGAGCAGCAAGAGGGACAAGCGTAAAAAACCTTCAAAAGAATAGTTCTCTATTCTTTTTTCTTTTTTTAAATTTTTCATATATTTGACAATCCTATAATAAAATTATATAATATTGTATAATTATTTTATATAAGGATTTATATATGTATACAATAGAACAATTAGAAAAACAGCAAGTAGGTCTTAGACTTCCTAAGTATCTTATCGAAGAGATAGATAGTTTTACTCAAGAATATTCTCTTAATAGAAGTGAGATTATCACTGAATCAATAAAAGCTTTTATAAAAGAGCAAAAAGCAAGAAAACTTTATGATAGTTTTGACTCATCAACAAAAGAGCTGAAACAACTACTTCAAAGTGGAGATGATACACATTTAGAAACTTTAGGAGAGTTTATAGATGAGCTTAACAATCAGGCCTCTTGAATCTTTTAAAAAAGATGTGAAAAAACTTTTTAAAAAATATAAAAATATTTCCAGTGATTTAAAAAAACTGCAAGAGGAACTTGAAACTAATCCAAAAGCAGGGATAGAACTTGGGAATAATTGCTATAAAATACGATTAGCCAATAGTTCAATTCCTATTGGGAAAAGAAGTGGGTTTAGGGTGATATATTATTATATAGATAAAAATGGTGTGATTTATCTTATGAGTATTTATTCTAAAAATGATTTGGAGAATATTTCAGATAAAAAACTAATTGAAATATTAAAAAACAATGGTCTATATCCACACAATAATAAAGTTATTAGTTCCAAAATGGCTAAAGAAGAATTATAGTTATAATACAGTAATATCGCTAGCTCTTTTTTTCTGCTTGACATACTTATCTTATTACGATAATATATCTATATGATAAAATCTTTTAAATGTAAATACACTAAACAACTATTTAACGGAATCTATAAAAAGAAGTTTTCAAGTGCGGTAAATAATGTGGGGAAAAGAAAACTAGATATGATTCATGCTTCAGAAACTTGGGAGGATTTAAAAGTTCCACCTTCAAATAAATTTGAACATTTAAAAGGGAACCTAAAAGGATTTTGTAGCATTAGGATAAATGATCAATTTCGGGTAATATTTCGATTTGAGAATTCTAATGCTTATGATCTATATATTGATGACTATCATAAATAAAGGAAAATTATGGAAGCAATAAAACCTAGTACACATCCTGGAATTATACTAAAAGAAGAGTTTGCTGTACCTATGAATCTTACACAAGCAAAACTCTCAACTGATTTAAATGTAGGGATTAAAACTCTTAGTGAACTTTACAATGAAAAAAGAGGAATTACTCCGCTTATGGCACTAAAACTTTCAAATTACTTTGGAACAACTCCACAGTTTTGGATGAATTTACAAAATGGTTATGATTTGTATAAAACTTACGAGAAACAAAAAGAGCAGATTGAAAGTATTGGAAGTTTGGTAGCTTGACAATAACTCTTTTTAGTGATATACTTCGGATATACATTAAAGGATTTAAAATGACTGCAAAAATATCAAAATGGGGAAATTCACAGGGGCTTAGAGTACCCAAAGATGTGATGGAAAACCTCCATTTACATATTGGGGACGATGTTAATATTACGATTGAAGATAATAAAGTTATTTTAGAACCACTAAAAAAAAATATTCCTGAATATGATCTTGATTTACTTTTATCGAATGTTCCTGATAACTATAAAGCCCATGAAGAGATAACTGGAACAGTAGGAAAAGAGGAATGGTAAAAAAATATACTCCCCAAAAAGGAGATTTAGTAATCCTTACCTTTGATCCACAAGCAGGACATGAACAAAAAGGAAGAAGACCTGCACTTATTGTAAGTAATAGTTCTTTTAATAAAAAACTTGGTCTTGCTCTAGTTTGCCCCATTACAAATACAGATAGAAATTTCCCTTTTCATGTAAAACTAGAAGCCAAAAATTTACAAGGTTTTATAATGACAGAACAAATTAAATCTATTGATTACAATGCTAGAAATGTACAGTTTGTAGAAAAAGTTGATGAGGAGATTTTAAATCAGGTGTTGGGGATTACAAAGAGTATTATTTTTTAAACTTTCTGAAAGGACAAAAGTGGAATTTAATCTATCTATAATTGTTGCTATACTAACAATGTTTATAACGATTGGAGCATGGCTTTATCCTCAACCAAAGAATAAAATAAAGTTCAATATACCTATAATTATTATATTAATGGTATTTATAGCATGGCTTTATCTTCAACCCAAGACAATAAATAATACACAACATACCAGACAAATATATATTTCAAATTCACAACTTGAAATTTCTGGATTAAATCTTACTGTTTATATTAAGCAAGGTACAAAAACTTATCAAGGTGGAAAAGTTTCAGGTATGAATCAAAATTCAACCATCTATATACCTACAAATCAATTTTTAAATATTAATACAAAAGGAAGTAATATTAAATTATTTATAGAAAAAAGCATACTGGAAAACGTTAATATCATTAAAAATGGTTTAAATATCAAGATTATTGAAATCTGATTTCTTTTCCATTTCATACCAGTATCAAAAAGAGGTTTAGAATTAACCGTTTGCTAAAAGTGATTTTAGATGATTAGATTTTTGAGTAGATTCAAGGCGGAAAGGAAATTTTAAATAGGAGCTTACTGAAGTAAGTGACTGTTTAAAATTTCCTTTCCAACGCAGAAGATGCCAAAACAAGCTTAAGTGAAGTTTCCTTGAAAAAGATGATTATATAAAATCACTTTTTTTAGATGTGGTAATTTGGAGATTCATTAGTAATAGTTACGTCATGAACATGACTCTCTTTTAGCCCCGCACTGGTAATCTCAACAAACTCTGCAGTTTCTTGAAAAGTAGGAATATCTTTACTTCCTAAATATCCCATAGAACTTCTGAGTCCCCCTACAAATTGATGGATGATATCGCCGATATATCCTCTATATGGAACCATCCCCTCAATCCCCTCGGGAACCAGCTTATCGGCTGCGGTTCCCTCTTGGAAATATCTGTCGGTACTTCCTTTGGTCATAGCTCCGATACTTCCCATACCTCTGTATGATTTAAATTTTCTACCGTGAGATAGGATAACTTCTCCCGGTGACTCTTCGGTTCCGGCTAAGGCACTTCCCATCATAACGGAACTTGCACCTACTGCCAGTGCTTTTGAAACATCTCCCGAGTATTTGATACCACCGTCGGCTATTACTGGAACTCCGTGTTTGGCTCCTGCTACTGCACATTCGTCTATTGCAGATATTTGAGGTACTCCTACACCGGCAACGATTCTTGTAGTACAAATTGATCCGGGTCCTATTCCAACTTTAACTGCATCTGCTCCCGCTTTGATTAGGTCTTCCGTTGCTTCTGCGGTTGCTACGTTTCCTGCTATAACATCAACATCAAGTTCATCTTTAATCATTTTTACAGTATCAAGTATACCTTTTGAATGTCCATGAGCCGAATCTAAAACAAGTACATCAACTCCCGCTTCAACCAGTGCAGTTGCTCTATCCATCTGCCCTACTCCGATGGCTGCAGCTACTCTTAATCTTCCATGCTCATCTTTATTGGCATTTGGATGGGCTATTTTTTTATTGATATCTTTGATTGTAATAAGACCTTTTAATTTCCCGTTATCATCGATAATTGGAAGTTTTTCAATCTTATTTTGGTGCATAATTTCTGCGGCTGCTTCAAGTGTTGTCCCCTCTTTCCCCGTAATAAGAGGCATCTTGGTCATAATATCCCCTGCAAGTTGGGTAAAATCTTTGATAAATCTCATATCTCTATTGGTTAAAATTCCAAGAAGATTATTTGCATCATCTACCACCGGAACCCCTGAAATCTTATAATCATGCATAATATTTTCTGCATCTTGAAGTGTTTGACTTGGCTGTACCGAAATAGGATCGATAATAATACCGCTCTCAGATTTTTTCACTTTTCTTACCTGCATCACTTGAGAATCAATATCCATGTTTTTATGGATTACACCGATTCCTCCAAGTCGTGCCATTGCAATAGCAGCACGATATTCTGTAACGGTATCCATTGCAGCACTTACAAAAGGGATATTTAAAGAGATATTTTTAGTGAGTTTTGTCTCCAAACTTACCTCTTTTGGTAAAATCTCAGATTGTGCAGGTACTAATAATACATCTTCAAATGTTAAAGCTTTTTTTCTAATTTTCATCCAATTTATCCTCTTTTATTTTATGTAATTTATATTTTTTTCTAAACTTAAAGCCCCGTCAAACAAAGTTTGCTCTCCGTACGCTTTACCGATTAATTGTAACCCTATAGGCATCCCTTCACTATCTTTATCAACCGGGAGTGAAATCGCAGGAAGTCCTGCCAGATTGACGGAAATTGTATAGATATCGCTTAGATACATCTCCAATGAACTTGAAAATGCACCAAATTTTGGAGCAGTTGTAGGAGCTACCGGATTTAAAATAAGATCAGCCTCACTAAAAATCTTGTCAAACTCGTCTTTAATAAGATGTCTTACTTTTTGCGCTTTGATATAATACGCATCATAATAACCTGAACTTAGTACAAACGATCCCAGCATAATCCTTTTTTGTACCTCATCTCCAAAACCTTCACTTTTGGTTTTGGTGTAGGTATCTTTGAGATTTGTGGCATCGCATCTATTCCCATACCTTATACCGTCATATCTACTTAAGTTTGCACTTGCTTCGGCAGTTGCCACGATGTAGTATGAGGAGAGGATGTTTTTTGTATCCATCATTGTTTTATGTACTATAGTATGCCCTGCATCTTGTAGAGTTTTGATAGATTTTTCCATCGCCCATTTAATCTCATTGTTTGCTTCTTCGATAAAATTATCAATCACGGCAATCGTAAGCTTTTTTGACGAATCCAAGTTTGGTGCAACAGGTGTATATTCAACATCTGCACTTGTCGAGTCTTTTGGGTCATATCCGCTGATTATATCATAAAGGATCGCTGCATCTTCCACATTTTGTGTGATTGGTCCACACTGATCAAGTGATGAGCTGTAAGCCGCAATACCGTATCTTGAAACCCTTCCGTAAGTCGGTTTCATCCCGACACAGCCACAAAATGCCGCAGGTTGTCTAATAGATCCACCCGTATCTGTTCCAAGAGCTGCAACGGCTAATCCACTTGCAACTGCAGCTGCACTTCCTCCACTGCTTCCACCGGGAACCTTTGCATTGTCTATAGGATTTAAAGTTTTACCGTAACAACTTGTCG
>JBNKLC010000050.1:0-37026 GCA_050292155.1 Arcobacteraceae bacterium | reverse complement strand
GTTAACAGTATCTTTGTCGATATCTCTTAAAACATCTTCTGCCATTCTTGCCATTCTTGCTTCTGTATATCTCATAGCAGCAGCATTGTCGCCGTCTACCGATCCGAAGTTTCCTTGACCATCGACTAAAGGCATTCTCATAGCGAAGCTTTGAGCCATCCTAACCAATGCATCATAAACCGATGTATCTCCGTGGGGGTGGTACTTACCGATAACGTCTCCGACGATTCTTGCAGATTTTTTATATGGAGTTCGCGAACTCATATTTAAATCATGCATTGCATAGAGGATTCTTCTATGAACAGGTTTTAAGCCGTCTCTGGCATCAGGAAGTGCACGTCCGATGATTACACTCATTGAGTAATCTAAATATGAAGATTTGATCGAGTCTTCAATTTTAACATCTACTATGTCTTGTGATTCAAAAAGATTTTCCATAAGTTACTAATACCTTTATTGTTATATAAAATTGGAACATTCTATCCAAAAATTACTTAATAAAAAAAAAGGCTAAGCACAAAGTCTCAGCCTTTTTCAAATGTTTATTTTTTGATTTAGCCGTTTGCTTTTTTATGTTCCATAATCATGGCATAAGCCTCATCTTTAAGCTTAAGCTTCATTTTTTTCATTTTTTCAATCTCTGTGGGATCGATGTGGTCTACCCCACCTGCTTCGGCTTTTTCAATTTTATCATGAAGTTCATTGTGCTCATCAAAAATTTTCTTAAAATGAGAATCGTTTGTTTTTAATTCTGTTACTATATCTCTATATTCGTGAAACATTTTATTACCTCTTTATCTCTGTGTATTTTTCAAAATTGTAACGAAATAATTCTTAATTATAAAGGGAATATTTATTTAGTTTGTAATATTCTATCAATAATAAAATGTAAAGAGATATTATGAGTGATTTAATTAAACTACAAAGGGTAGCTGCAAATAAAAGCTTACTGTATATAGAGAGTGATAGGGTGCTCCACAAAAATTACGGTATCTATTTCCAAAAATCATTTAAAAATTTTTATCAAGCTTTTGATGGAGTAGAGGGTTTTGAGATGTATCAAAAGTTTCGTCCCGATGTTGTAATATTAAACTTGGAACTCGAAAAAAAAGATGCAATTGAACTTATAGCAGATATTCAAGAGATTCATGAAAATGTTACTTTGATTTCTATAAGTGATGAATGTGAAAATTACGATCTTTTACAAACTTTAGATATGGGTTTAGATAAGATGCTTTTAAAACCTGTTGGGTTTGCACAAATTGCATATATTTTGACAGCTTTACTTCCACCGCCGCCTCCACCCCCTCCAAAACCGGAGCTTCCTAAAAAAGATGCTTCTATAAACAAAGAAGAGATTTCCAAAAAGGAAAAGATAATATCCATACCAAAAAAAGAGATTTCACAAAAAGTTTCCCACGAGGAAAAAGAGGAGAAAAAAGAGCCGTCTTTAGAGAAATCTCAAATGCCGGTAAAAACTAAAAAAGATATTCAAGAACCTATAGTAAAAAGTGAAAGTGAAATTTGTTTTGAACTACTTCAAAAATTATCAAAGCAAAATACTTTGGTAGAGTTTATCAATAGTTACAAAGGGATTATGGTCTTACACGATGGTGTGATTGGCGAAGTTCAAAAAGAGAGTTTTACAATAAAAGTAAATATTACCCAAATCATGGCTGCTAAAAGTGAAAAACAGATTTTGATTAAAACGCCGGATGATAAATATATCAATGCACGGCTTGAGGGGATTGATCTAAAAAGCACCTCTTTGCAATTAGTAAATCCAAAGATTTTACAATACAAACAAAGAGATAAAGACCACGCAAGAATTTTAGCCGATAAAAGTTTTAAAGCAAGTATATATTTTCATAAAAAGCTTGTGGATTTTGAAGTTTCGTATATCTCTTTTAAATCGGCTGTTTTAATATGTGAAAGACGAAATAGCGATTTTAAAGTGGGAGATAAAATGGATATCACTTTAGGGTTTGATATCAGTGGTCCCAGTGCTATGATCAGGGATAAAAAGTTTACAAAGATTTTTGCTAAATGTGAAGTGTTGAGAATAGATGAAAAAAGAGATTATAAAAAAGTTGTAGTACTTTTAGATGTAAATAAAGCAGGGGAGCGAACACTTAAAAAATATTTGACTGAACGTGAATCGGAAATTATTTACGAATTTAAATCAAGGGTAAGAAGATAGTTGCGAAACAAAGAGCTTAAAAAACTACTTATTAAAACAAAAAAATCAATTTTTTCCCATAAAATAGGAAATAATACCTCCAAGTTTAAAGGGGAGGGGTATGATTTTGTCGAACTTCGTGAATATGAAGACGGGGAAGATGCCAAAAAGATTGATTGGGTTATCAGTGCAAAAGAGGGGAAACCGTTTGTAAAAGTGTTTCATGCCCAGAGGGAGTTGGATATAAATATTGTCTCGCTTCTTGGTGGAAGTATTTATTTTGGAACAACGGTTTTAAAACAAGAGGTGTTGTGTGAGATTGCTGCATTATTAGGGTTTAGTGCAGTTGCACAAGGGGATACTTTTAGTAGTTTTATTACAAACAGCGATACGATGCTTCTTACTAAAAAAACAAAAAATATGTTTGCGGTAGATAAGATGATAGAGAGTCTGTACAACTATAATCCAATAGGAAAAAAGATTGAATATAACGGTTTGGGCGATGCACTCTATAAAAAGATACAAAAAAAATCAATTGTTTTTTTAATTGGAGATTTTATCGATACAGACGGATTAAATCTTAATCTTCTGGCAAAAAAACATGAGGTGATAGCTATTGTTTTAAGAGATAGATTTGAAGAAAATCCCGCAGCCTTGGGAAATGTAAATTTGGTGGATCCAGCTAACTATTCAAGATTTGAAGGGGTAATTGACGGGAGGACTATTTTAACATATAAACAAAGTGTAAAACAAAACGATGATCGGCTTTTTAAAAACTTAAAAAAATGGGGTGTAGAGTATACTAAAATTTATACCGGGGATAATGTTACGGCAAAAATGATGAGGTTGTTTATATGATAAGGGTTTTTAAAGATAAAAGTATCAATCAAGTGACAAAAATCACTGTGATTTTTACCGCTTTAATTACACTATTTATAACTTTGATTTTGTTTTTAAATACATATCATGAACATTTAAACGAACTTGAAAAGATTGAAAGTGATTATATCAAATCACAAAAAGAAGCAATCAAATACGAAACCCAAAGGGCAGTGAGATATATAGAATATAAATACAAAAACAATAAAGGGAAACTAACCCAGACTAAATTGCAAAATCTTTTAGTAGATACCATAGAGCATATGCGAGATGTAGAAAATAAAAGTAGTTATGTTTTTATTTATACTTTTGAGGGGATCAATATAGCCGATCCTATTTTAAAACAAAATGCGGGAAAAAATTTAATTGATTTTAAAGACCCAAACGGAAAACTTGTAATTAAAGAGCTTATCGATGTTTCTAAAAATCAAGAGGGGGGATATGTAAAATATGTTTGGAATAAACCTACAACGGGAACATTAGTCAATAAAATATCATATGCTCAATCATTTAAACCTTTTTCTTGGATGATCGGTAGCGGCGTGTATCTTGACGATATTCAAAAAGTTTTACGTCAAAAAAAACAAGACTATAAAAATAAAATCGGCGAGTATATTTTTCAAATTATACTTTTTGCTTTTACACTTTTTTTAAGCTCCATTGCTATTTCAAGATATTTTACCTACCTTATTGAACAAGATATTGAACTGATAAAAGAAACCCTTAGAAACGTATCGGTTAATTATGATAATGTCGATATTGATAAACTTTGTTTTAAAGAGTTTAAACATATCTCTTTTAATATTAATTTGATGATCAATGAGCTTAAAGAGTTGAATCTTCATCTTGAAAATAAAGTTGAAGAGCGGACAAAAGAGTTAAAAGAATCGGAACAATATGCAAAAAGCGTGGTGCAGATGCAAGATAAGTTTATCAAAAATGCTATCCATGAGATCAATACCCCTTTAAGTATCATTATTACCAATATTGATCTTTTTAAATTAAAATTAGGCTATAACAAATATCTTACAAAAATAGAAGCAGGTTCAAAGATAGTTCATAACATCTATAATGATCTGACATATATGGTAAAAAAAGATAGGATAGAGTATAAAGACACAAAAATCGATTTTAGTGAATTTATCAAACAAAGGATAGATTTTTTTGATGAGATTGCCGTAGGAAATAATTTATCGTTCCATATAGATATAGAGGATGATATATGGATTACATTCAATGAAACGCAGCTTCAAAGAGTTTGTGATAATACGTTATCCAACGCTATAAAATACAGTTATGAAAATAGTGTGATAGAAATTGTATTACTAAAAGGAAACAATTGTATAATATTGAGTGTTGAAAATAGGGGAAATACGATAGAGAACCCTTCAAATTTATTTGAGCGATATTATAGGGAAAATGAGGCCAGAGGTGGATTTGGATTGGGTCTTAATATTATAAAAGAGATTTGTGATAAAAAAGATGTGGAGATAAAAGTGGATTCAAAAAATAATAAAACCAAATTTGAATATCTATTTTGCAAATAAAATTTTAAAACAATGATGGGAGAGTTATGAAAAATTTTACGGTAAAAATTAAAACTTCGATAGTGAGTGCTTTTTTATTGGTACTTCTATGTGTAGTGGGTGCTATAGTTACGGTGCAATATCAAACAAATCAAGAGTTTGCACTGCTTACGACCCAAAAAGAGTTTGAAAGTATCTCAAATAAAATTATAGGACAGACGCAGCAATATGATACAAGCAGTGAAAATTTTATTACCCTTTTAAAAAGTTTAAAATATGTAAACAGTACTGTCAAAGAGGGGGAAAAACATCCATTATTAGGAGTGATAACCAACTACATCAAAAAAGCAAATCAAACTTATGGTGTATATATAGGATATAAAAACGACGGTTTTTATCAAGTTATTAATCTTGGAGTTTCGGCAGATATCAAAAAGCTTTTAGATACTCCTATAAAAGCGAGATGGCTTGTGGTAAAACATTTTGTAAGTAATGGAGTTATTACACGGGTTGAAGAGTCTCTTGATAGAAATTTAAATATTATAAAAACAATTACTAAAAACACGCAATATAAACCTACGATTAGACCTTGGTATACAAAAGCCCTTTTACATAATAAAGTTATTAAAACCGATCCGTACATATTTACTTCGTTGAAAAAACCGGGAGTAACTTATGCAAGTAAACTCTCAGCCAACTCACAAACGGTTATAGGGCTTGATATTTCACTTCAGAGTTTAAGTAAGATGCTTAGTTCAAAAAAACTTGTACCAAGAAGCGGTGCATATCTTTTGAAAAGTGACGGGACGATTCTTGGACAATACGATACCTATCTTTTGAAAAAAGTAAAAAATATCGATGAAAAATACAAAGATATTTTTATAAAAAACAATACAATGAAACATCTCAATCAACAAAGTATTATACACATGGGAGGAAAAGATTTTATATCTTTTTCACAAAAGCTCTTTGGTGATTTTGATTTGGATCAATATATAGTGATTTTTTCATCACTGGATGAGATTATGAAGCCCCATAAGCAAAAAATTTACGATATGTTAAAGTATTTGTTATTAGGAGTGGTCTTTATTATACTTCCTTTGGTTTTTTTAATAATCAATTTTATAGTCAAACCGATTGGAGCACTTGAACAAGAGAATAAAAAAATACAAAACGGTGAGTTTGACAAGGTACGGCAAATTGATTCTTTTTTAATTGAGATCAATTCCCTTTCAAGTTCATTAGTCGATATGTCTGCTTCAATTGAAGAAAATCAAAAAAACTTGGAATCCCAAGTAAAAGAGCGGACAGAAGATATAGAAAATCTTTTGAATAATGCAGGACAAGGATTTTTATCGTTTGATTCACAGATGATTATTGGAGACAAATATTCACATGAAGCAAAAAGAATTTTTAATCAAGAGATAGGTGGATCCGATATTATGGAACTTCTTTATCCAAATGATAAAGAAAAACAACAGTTTATTACACAAACGTTACAAGGTATTTTAGAAGATGAGTCATCCAAACAAGAGATTTTATTGTCACTTTTAGACAAAGAGCTTATTATCAATGAAAATAATATTGAAATAGAATATAAGATACTCTCAAATGAAAGCTATATGCTTATATTAACCGATATCACGACACAAAAAGAGTTGGCTGCAACAATTGAAAAAGAGCAGCAGATTTTAAAAATGGTGGTTGAAACGGTAACCACTTTTGAACAGTTTTTGGAGGTTAAAAAAGATTATGAGAAATTTGTAATTTCAATAGACAATTTTGATGATCTTACAACTTTACAATCGCTTAGAAATTCGGTGCATACTTTTAAAGGTTTATTTGCCCAAAAAGAGATGTACAGTGTTGTTCAAAATCTGCATAAATTTGAAACGCAGATAGATCAAAGTCTAAAATTAAATCAAGTAGTACCTGCCGTTGCCGGTATGACAAAAGAGCAGATGATCGGTTGGTTGTATGATGATATAGTGATCTTAAAATCTATTTTGGGAGAGGAGTTTTTTAATCAAGAAAATAAGATCTCTATTAGCATCTCAAGGATCAAAACTATTTTAACCAATATCGAAAAATACGTAGATGAGAATAAAAAATTTCGAGGGATCTATCAAGATATAGACAAACTCACAAAAGAACATGTAAAAGTGTTTGTAGAACCTTACAAAAAACTTGTAAAAGAATTAGGAATAAGATTGGATAAATATATTGAACCTTTAGAGATAGAGTATGATGATCTTTATTCTGACGGACAGATGAAGCCTTTTTCTTCACAAGTTGAAGAAGTACTCAATAAAATTGATTCACATACGCAAGAAAATGATAAATTTGAAGAGATTTATAAAAAAATTGAGCAGCTTACATATCATCATATAAAAGTATTTATAGAACCTTATAAAAAAGTGGTTGAACAATTGGCATTGAAGATGGATAAACAGATTGAGCCGCTTTATTTAGAACTTGACGAGATATATTTAGGTGGACAATATAAACCGTTTTTAAATTCACTTGTACATATTTTTAGAAACAGCGTAGATCACGGTATAGAAACTTTTGATGAGCGATACGAATCCCAAAAAGCAAAATATGCAAAAATAAAATGTGCCGTGAAAAAACAAGGTACAAATATTATTATCTCAATTAGTGACGATGGTAAAGGGATAGATATAGAAAAAATCAAACAACAAGCTGTAGACAATGAACTATATACCCAAGAAGAGCTTGAAGAGATGGATGAAAATGTTATCTTAATGTTGATTTTTGATGAAGGATTCAGTACATCAAAAGAGATTAGTGAAATATCAGGAAGAGGTGTAGGACTGTCAGCGACTTATAATGAATTAAAAAAACTAGGAGGAACACTTCATATGAATAATGTTTCAGGAAGTGGATTAGAGTTTATTTTTACCGTTCCGTATAAAGGTTGATCAGTGAAATTATCTTATGCACTATTAGAAAATCTTGCAAAGAGAACTATAGAGTATCTTAATAATGATTTATCCATAAAGGATGTAGAAAAGAAATTTGAGATACTAAACGTAGATAAATTGGATCTACTCGATATATCGGCAATGATTGCCTTAAGCGGTTCTTTAAAAGGGACGGTCAGTTTAAGTGTATCCAATAACATGGCTTATAAAATGGTTGAAAATTTTATCTATGGAGAGATGAAAAAAGATGAATTAGAAGAACTTGCAGGTGAAAATGTTGCCGAGATACTTAATATCGTTTTAGGAAATATTTTAGCACAATTAAATAATCCTGCGCAAGGTGTTCATATCGATATCTCCACGCCGTATACTTTACACAACAGTGTATCGATAACAAAAAAGAAAGACGGCACGATATATTTTTGTGAATTAAAATATAAAAATGACAAAATACTATTAAGTTATTTTATATAATAATTACAAAGAGGGGAATTAAAATGGCACGAATTATGATTGTGGATGATGCGAAGGTTATGAGAATTAACCTTGGTAATATGTTAAAAAGACTTGGACATGTGGTTGTTGCCGAAGCAGATTCCGGTTCAGATGCAGTTTTACTGTATAAACAACACAAGCCCGATATAGTGACAATGGATATAACAATGCCTGAAGAAATTGGCTTAGATGCAGTTCAATTGTACAAGCACGATAAAGCTGATGATACATTGGGGGATACTACCTCTGGGATAAGCGGAATCAAAGACGGGATAGATGCGGTTAAAAGAATCAAGCTTGAATTTCCCGATGCCAAAATTATAATGGTCACTTCCCATGGGGAACAAGATAAAGTTATCAAAGCTATACAAAGTGGAGCTTCAAACTATCTATTAAAGCCTATAGATATTAAAAAATTAGAAGAAGTGATTAATAAGCTTTTATAATATTTGAAATTTTAAATTCAAATAGCAAAACTGTAGCATTGTTCAAAGGAAATAATAGTAAAATATCATATATAAAAAGTAATTAGTTCAAAAAATCGAGTAGGGATATATGAAAATACTTCTTTTAGAAGATGAAAAAATGTTGCAGACCTCCATTTTGGAGTATATAGAAACGTTGGGGCATAAATGTGTTGCGTTGAGTGATGGTGCAGAAGCTGCACGGGTAATTTTAAATGAAAGCTTTGATCTTTTGATCCTTGATATCAACGTACCTTCTCTCTCAGGCTTAGACCTTTTAAAAGAGGTTCAAGAAAAAAATTGCAATACCCCGACTATTTTTATCAGTGCACTTGTGGATATAGAAAATATTACAAAAGCATTTGACCTTGGAGCGGCTGATTATATCAAAAAACCTTTTCATCTCAAAGAACTTGCATTTAGAGTTCAAAAAGTTGCCAATGAACTTGATAATACAAAAAGGGAACATATCCTTTTAAGTAAAAATTACTCATATATTAAAAAAAACAATCAACTTCTTTATAAAGGAGTAGAGCAGATACTTACAAAAAAACAACATGCTATCATAGAGTGTTTATGTCAAAATATCGGTACGATTATCAATTTTGACATATTTAGAGAATATGCGTGGCACAGTGATCTTGTAAGTGATGCTACAATCAGAGCAGAGATCAGCAGACTAAGAAAGGCTTTAAAAGAAGACTTTATCCAAAACCATAAAGGGGTTGGTTATAAGGTTGATCGTTTTATCGTTTCCCCTTTATAATTTAAAAGCAAAAAATATTTTTAATATACAATTAAGTTGGAAAAATATACTATTTCATAAATGAATGACCGTCGTTCATTTATTTTATCTTAAAATTTGGAGATGCCGGTGGCGATTATTGTTGATAAGGTACAAAAAAGAAAAGATATAGCTCTTTCTTGTGTAGATCTTTTACTTGATAAGGGGATCAAAAAACTCACAGTTGCAGAAGTTGCAAAAACTGCCGGGGTTGCCAAGGGGAGTATTTACGATTATTTTGAAAATAAAGAAGATATTGTTTTTGAGATTATTAGAACGTTTATTTTACTTTACCAAGAGAGCATCAATGAAAAACTTGATCATACACTTAGTACAAGGGAAAAAATATTTTTACTTTTTGATTTTTTATTAAATGAAAGCGGCGATTTTGACAAGCACCACAATATTTACAAAGAATATGTAGGTATCAATTTTAGTACAGATAATGAAAAAATGGTGGAGTTTAACAAAGAGTGTAGAGAGTTTCTTTTGGAAGTTAAAACACAAATTATTAAAGAGGGAATTGCAAAAGGGGAGATTAAACCTCAAGCAAGAGAGTTGGTAAATGGGTTACTTGCTTTAGAAAAAGGGTATCTTTTTATTATGTGGAGTTTAAAAAAAGATATAAAAAAAGAGTTAAATCAAGTGCTTGACACTTTATTTGATTTGATTGAGATAAAAAAAAGATAATAAATTATACAAAGGATTGATATGTTAAAAAAATTAATATTATTAGTAAGTATTACAATATACGGATTTGCAGCTTCCGGGGCTCCTGCACTGGTGAATACGAAAAAAGTTGTAAAAGGGGTTGTAAATCCTTTAGAGGAATTTATAGGGACACTCCGCTTTTCACAAAGTTCGCAACTAGCTTCTGAGACAAACGGTGTAGTAAAAAAGATCAATTTTGAATCAGGGGATCGGGTCAAAAAAGGAGATATATTGGTGTCGGTCGATTCTGATATATTAGATGCTCAAATTACCTCGGCAAGGGTTAGCTTAAAAGATGCAAAAAAAGATTTTGAGAGATATGAAGTACTCAAAGAGAAAAACTCGATTTCCCAAAAAGCGTATGACAGTAGTTATTTACAATATATAAAAGCAAAGAGTACTTTGGACGAGATGTTAATTCAAAAAAGACAAAAATCGATCAAATCTCCGTTTGATGGTGTTATCGTAGAAAAACATATTGACGTAGGGGAGTGGCTTAGCAGCGGGAAAACCGTGTTTACAGTGGTAAACACTTCCAAAGTAGATTTGATGTTTAATTTACCCACATCGTATGTGTATAAATTAGACCGTAACGCAAAGTACTCCGTAAAAATCGGGGATAAAGAGTTATATTCAAAACTTTATGCCGCAATAGCCAAAGGGGATACAAGAACAAGAACATTTCCGGTTAAATTTAAAGCAGATGTGAAAAATATGTTTTTATATGATGGTATGGAGGCTAAGATAAGTCTTCCACGAAGTAAAAAAATCACTTCACTTATCGTACCAAGAGATGCGGTTATTAAAAGATTTGGCGGGAACGTAGTGTTTATTAACAGCGATTCAAAAGCTTTGATGCTCCCTGTTAAGGTTGTAGGTTATGAGAAAAACAATGTTGCTGTTGAGGCACAAGGATTAACTGAGGGGATGGATGTAGTTGTAAAAGGAAATGAAAGAATTTTCCCAAATCAGCCGTTAAAGTCTTTAAACAAATAAGGAAACATAAATGAACTTAATTAAATTTTCAATCAAAAACCCGGTTACTATCATAGTTTCCGTTTTGATTGTGGTAATGTTTGGATTTATCTCTTTAGGGAAACTTCCATACCAGCTTACCCCAAATGTAACAAAACCGGAGATAAAGGTAAGAACTACTTGGGCAGGAGCAACTCCTTATGAGATAGAAAGAGAGATTATAGAAGAGCAAGAGGATGCTTTAAAAAGTTTAAATAGCCTTGTAGAATATGAGAGTAGTGCAAAAGATAATTATGGGGAGATAACCCTTACATTTGCTCTTGGAACGGATACCCAAAGGGCACTGTTAGATGTATCCAATAAATTAAACGAGGTAAGTTCTTATCCAACCAATGTGGAAAAACCTGTTATTAAAACTGCTACGGCATCTCCTGTTATTTGGTGTATGCTTCAATCACAAGAGTCCAATCCAAATCATATAGATAATTATAAAACATTTTTTGAAGATGAACTGAGAGCACATATAGAAAGAGTTGACGGTGTATCTGACTTGATGACTGCAGGGGGAAGAGAAAAAGAGATGCATATTATCCTTGACATGAAGAAAGTTGCATCTTACTCTTTAAATATGGATCAGATTATCAATATTTTAAGAAGTGAAAATGTAGATATCTCTGCGGGTACCCTTGACATGGGAAGAAGAAGTTACAGGGTTAGAACGGTAAGTAAGTTTAAATCTATAGAAGATATCAAAAATATTATCATCTACTCAGATAGACAAACAAGAATCAAGATTAAAGATATTGCCCGTGTTGAGTTTGGTTTGGAAGATCCCAATTTTGTTGCAAAATATTTGGGAAAAGACGGAATCTTTTTTGGAGTACAGCCAAGCGGCGATGCAAATATCGTACAACTTACCAATGATGTTGAAGCGGTCGTAAATAAACTGAATGAAGGGATATTAAAAGAAAAAGGTCTGAAGATAAAATGGATTTACGACCAAAGACCTTATATCGTAGGGGCTGTTGATTTAGTACAACAAAATATTATCATCGGTGGTATTTTGGCAGTTATTGTTTTAACAATGTTTTTAAGAGCTATTTCCCCAACGGCAGTTGTAGGTGTGGCTATCCCAATCTCCGTTATCGGTACCTTTATCATTTTAGATATGATGGGGAGAAGTTTAAATACCATTTCACTCGCAGGTATCTCTTTTGCCGTGGGTATGTTGGTGGACTCTGCCATTGTTGTTTTGGAAAATATCGATAGACATAGAAAAATGGGCAAATCTGTTGCCGATGCTGCGTATGAGGGAGCAAGTGAAGTGTGGGGAGCACTTATTGCCAGTGCTTCAACGACGATGGCGGTATTTTTACCGATTATCTTTTTAGAAGATGAAGCGGGACAACTTTTTAAAGATATAGCTATCGCGGTAACTGCATCGGTTTCTTTTTCATTGTTTGTTTCTATTGCCGTTATTCCGATGCTTTGGAAAAAATTTGCGGGAATTTCAAGTAAAGAGCTTAAAGAGTCTACACCGCTTACGAGATTTGGTAATAAGATAGTTGATAGCTTTATGCATATTGTAGAGTTGTCTTTAAGAGATTTTAAATCAAAAGTTTTTACTATAGTATCCCTTAGTATCCTCTCTGTAGTTTCTATTTGGGCATTGTTCCCTAAAATGGACTATCTCCCTCAAGGGAATAAAAATCTTATTTTCAATATTTTGATTCCGCCTCCGGGGCTATCTTACGAACAAAGATACGAGATAGGGGACTATCTTATGAAAAGGATGGAGCCGTATGTCAATAAAGATGTGGACGGTTATCCAGGAATCAGCAGATTATTTTTTGTATCGATGGGAGACTTTACTATTTTTGGTGGTACAAGTATGCACGAAGATAGGGCAAGGGAGCTTATCCCACTGTTTAGACCTGTTGTAAATTCATTGCCGGGTATTTTTGGCGTATCTTTACAATCAGGTGTATTTGAGCAGGGAATCGGGGAAGGTAATGTTGTTAATGTGGATATCAGCGGAGAAAAGATAGAAGATATAGCAAATGTAGGAGCACAGCTTTTTGGTGCAACTATGCAAACTATTCAAGGTGCCCAGGTAAGACCGGTTCCATCTATCGAGCTGTTATATCCGGAAGTTAGAATTTTACCGGATAGAGATGCCCTGCAGTCTGTTGGTATGGGGAGTGATTCTTTAGGGAGAACAATTGATGTATTGATGAACGGTAGAAAAGTGGGGGATTTTGAAGAAGACGGTAAGAAAAAGATTGATCTTAATTTAAAAGCAGACACCAATCAAATTGAGACACCTGAAGATATTTTAAATGCACAAATTGCACTGCCGGATGGGACATTAACACAAGTGAGCAGCTTGGCAACGGCAAAAAATACGACAGGAATCAGTGAAATTAGACACTACCAAGGAAAAAGAACGATTACACTGCAAGTAACACCGCCGCCTAATATGACAATCTCCGAGACAATGGGTATTTTAAACGGTATGATTGCGGGGATGAAAGAAAAAGGGATGTTGGGTGCTACAAAAGTGCAGCTAAGTGGAACCGCCGATAAGTTAAGTCTTACCATAGGGATGTTGGCTGAAAATTTTGTATTGGCTCTTATCATTATTTATCTTTTGATGTCGGCTCTATTTGGAAATTTTATATATCCTCTTGTAATAATGTTTACGGTTCCTCTTGCAACGGCAGGTGGATTTGTGGGATTAAAACTTACAAATCTCTTTTTAGCCCCGCAACCTTTGGATGTTCTTACGATGCTTGGATTTATTATCCTTGTGGGGATTGTTGTAAATAGTGCAATTTTAATAGTGCATCAAAGTATAAATCTCATTCACAATGAGGGGATGGGACAAAAAGAAGCGGTACTTGAAGCTACAAGAAGTAGGATTAGACCTATTTATATGTCGGCACTTACTTCTATATTCGGGATGCTTCCACTTGTATTGGTTCCTGGACCCGGAAGCGAATTTTATAGAGGGCTTGGATCGGTTATCACGGGTGGTTTGGCATTGAGTACGTTTTTTACTATATTTGTTACTCCTGCACTGTTGATGTTTTTTGTACGGGTGTTAGAAGCAGGAAGTAAGATGAAAAGTAAAGTAAGCGAAAAAATAAAATTGGATAAACTTTAGGTAAGAGCTGTGAAATGAAAGTAAACAGTTTTACTTTCATAGGCTCGGAACCGGAAATTATATGCCAGAGGCATAATTGGAGGAAAAACATGAGAAATAAAATAATACTATTACCTTTACTATTGAGTATAAATCTTTTTGCTCTTGATATAAACGGTGCCATTGATTTGGCACTTAAAAACAATTTTTCTTTAAAAGAGCAGAGTTATGTAGTTGATGAAAATAAAGCAAATTTAAGAAGTTCATACAGCGGCTATCAACCAAAACTGGATTTGAGTTATGTTTACAATGATAGGGATAAAGTGATAGGAACCCAGATAGAAAAAGATTCAACTGCATCGGCAACGGTCTCTTATAATCTTTTTAACGGATTGAGCGATACATATAATATACAGGCATATAAAAATCTTTTTGAGTCGTCACAACTAAGTTATAAAGCAAAAAAACAAGATATCATTCTTGATACAAAAAGGGTATACATCAACTACCTTTTAAAACTCAAGCAAACAAAAACGATGGAAGAAGCTTATAAAATGTATCAAAAACAATACAATGATTCTAAAAACTTTTTTGATCAAGGACTTATAGCAAATAATGAGTTGTTGGAGGTTGAAGTTGAGATGTTAAATGCCAAGCAAAATCTTCAAAATGCAAAAGCGGAGCAGACAATAGCAAAAAATGAGCTTGAAAATATTTTAGCCGTTACATTAGAAGATTCAGAAGAGATTGAAGAGCTTGAAGCTACAAATAATATAGATATTGTTTATGATGCACAAAAGATAGAAAA
The DNA here is from genome assembly GCA_050292155.1 of Arcobacteraceae bacterium. Taxonomy (GTDB): domain Bacteria; phylum Campylobacterota; class Campylobacteria; order Campylobacterales; family Arcobacteraceae; genus JAIOSF01. Next base: position 22,115 of record JBNKLC010000050.1, on the reverse strand, counting down.
TAGAAGTGAAATTAAAGCGTTAAATCTTGTGATGGAAAACTATAGAAATAAACTCAAAGCAACCTATGGAACATATTTACCAAAAGTTGATGCAAGTTATAGTTATAGTGAATTTGGGGATAGTGCAAGTGTTGATGGAAGAAGCGGTTATCCAAACTCTCAAGAGGTTGGTACTATCACAATGAGTTGGAATCTTTACAACGGTGGAATTGATTCAAGCAATAGAGTGATTTACAATAAAAAAGTAAAACAAACATCAATGCAGCTTGAAGATTTAAAACAGAAGATAAAACTTCAATATAAAAAAGCAGTTGAAGAGTATAATGTAGCAAAGCTTAATTTTGAAACGGCAACAAAAGCACTCAAATCCTCAAAACTCAATTATGAGATAGTTGCCGATAAACTGCAAGAGGGTCTTTCAAAAAACAAAGATCTTTTAGATGCAAATTATCTTTTAACAAATGCAAAACAAAACTATTTTAATGCACTTTATAATAAGTATATAGCCGTTGCTACTGTTCAAAGGATATTGGAAAAAGTACAATGAAAATAAACTAAAACCCTACATTTTATTGTATGCTACATTATTGCAACTTTATATACTTATAGTATATAATATATAATTGTATCGATAAACCAGCATAAGGATGAGATTTATGGGCTTAGTAGAACAACAAACTTTTATACAAAAGATTCTACCTTTTAACCAGCTAACAGATTTGGAACTTGAAAAACTTTCAGGTAAACTTGATATAGCCTATTTTCAAGAAGATGATATTATTTTGCAAAGTGATTTAAAACCTGAGCATCTATACTTCATCATAAAAGGGGTTGTTCAAGAGATACATCAAGATGAAATTGTAGCTGTTTACGGGGAAAATGAGTGTTTTGATCCTATCTCACTTATTGAAAACAATATTAAACATGATTTTTTGGTAAAACATGAAGCGATATGTTATGCCTTGCCAAGGGAAGATTTTCTTGAAGTTGTATATGCCAATGAAGCGTTAGAGTCATACTTTTTCCAATCAATCTCCCAAAAACTAAATAACTCAATTCAAAATGAACAAAATAAAGAGCTTGTGAATTTTATGATGGCAAAGGTAAGTGAAGCATATTTGCAAGAGCCTATTTTTGTCGATGAAAATGAAACGATTTATAATGCAGTATTAACCCTTAAAGAGAAAAAAGGTGCAACACTTATAATAAGAGGGGAAAATGGCTATGGAATAGTAACCGATACCGATTTTAGAGAAAAAATGGTTCTTCATAAACTTGATTATGATACCCCAATTAAACAGATAGCAACTTTTGGGCTTAAAACAATTCATAAAAATGTTTTACTGTTTCATGCACAGTTTCAAATGAACAACCATCGTATTAAAAGAATTGTTGTCGTTGATGACGATGACTCTATAATTGGTATTTTAGATATGATCTCTTTAACAAGTTTTTTTGCTTCGCATACTTACTCTGTGGTAATGGAGGTGGATAATGCTACCACTTTTAAAGAGCTTAAATCAGCAAGTGAAAAGTTTATAAGAGTTGTGAGAGTTTTACATACAAAAGGTGTAAAAGTGAGATATATTTCAAATATAGTAGGTCAGCTTAATAATAAACTTTTTCATAAACTCTATGAGCTTTTAGTACCGGATGGTTTGCGGGATAAATCTGCTTTAATCATTATGGGAAGTGAGGGTAGAGGTGAACAAATTTTAAGAACAGACCAAGACAATGCCTTAATTATCTCAGATGACTGTGAAGTACCAAGAGAAGAGATAGATAATTTTGCCAAAAGTTTTACGGAACATCTTGTGGAGCTTGGTTATCCAAGATGTAGTGGAAATATAATGGTATCCAATCCTTTTTGGACAAAAACGACAAAAGAGTTTCAAGAGACGCTCAGTGACTGGATCAAAGCTACAAATGAAGAAAAGTTAATCAATCTGGCTATTTTTTATGATGCACTTTGTGTAGCAGGGGATAAATATCTTCTTATAGATTTAAAAGAATATTTATCGAATGAGGCAACTAACTCAAGAATGTTTTATACCTTTTTTGCCAAACCTATACTAAATTTTGCAACCCCTCTTGGTATATTTTCAAATTTTGTTCTTGATAAAGATGAACATAAAAATGAACTTGATATTAAAAAAGGTGGAATTTTTCCTATTGTACATGGGGTACGTGCCTTATCTTTAGAAAAAAATCTCCGTAAAACCAATACTGTGCATAGGATTAAAGAGCTAAGGGATTTAAAAGTTATAAAAGAGGAGTTTGCAGATCAACTTATCGCATCATTTAACTTTTTACTGACACTAAGACTTAAATTTCGTTTGGAAAAAATTGATTCAATGGATGATCTTGATAACTACATTAATCCTGATAAATTAAATATGATAGATAGAGATTCACTAAGAGATTGCTTTAAAATAGTTGATAAATTTAAAAAGCAAATTATATACCACTTTGATCTTGACAGGTTAAGATAAGAAAAACTTATAATTGTTTCTAAACTGTTACTTTTATTCCTCTATCCTATAAGTGTGTTACAAAAAGTAATAATATATTGATAGCTATTTGAACGTTTTTAGTAAATGCTACACTAATGCTATATTGCACCCATACAATCACTTTATACTATGGTATAAAATTTTAAACGGAGGGTTTACATGACAAAAGAGCAGTATTGGGGTGCCAATATTAAACTTATTATTAAGACTTTAGTAATATGGTTTATCGTTTCGTATCTTTTTGGAATTATTCTAGTGGATGTATTGAATGCAATACAAATAGGTGGCTATAAGCTTGGATTTTGGTTTGCACAACAAGGTGCAATCTATGTGTTTGTATTTTTAATTTTTTGGTACTCTGGAAAAATCAATAAATTAGATGAAGAATATAATAAGACAAGGGAGGATTAATAGATGGAATTACAAACACTTACGATAACGTTCGTTGCGATTACATTTGCCGTATATATTGGAATTGCATACGTTACTAGATCGAAATCAACAGAAGATTTTTATGTTGCCGGTGGGGGTATAGGACCTGTTGGTAACGGTATGGCTACAGCAGCTGACTGGATGAGTGCGGCGTCATTTATCTCTATGGCAGGGCTTATTGCTTTTTACGGTTACGGTGGTTCGGTATTCTTACTTGGATGGACAGGTGGGTATGTACTACTTGCTGCTCTTTTAGCTCCATATTTAAGAAAACACGGTACTCATACTGTTCCTGAATTTATCTCAGATAGATATGCTTCAAAAACAGCTAGAATTGTTGCAGTTATTTGTTTAATTCTTGCGTCTGTAACATATATTATCGGGCAGATGAAAGGTGTTGGGGTTGCATTCTCAAGATTCTTGGAGGTTGATTACAACACTGGATTGTCAATCGGTATTGCAATTGTATTTTTCTACGCAGTTATGGGTGGTATGAAAGGTATCACTTATACTCAAATGGCACAATATGTTGTTATGATTTTTGCATATACAATTCCTGCAATCTTTATCTCAATCGAATTAACTGGAAATCCAATTCCACAATTAGGACTGGGAGCAGCGATGCCGGACGGTACCTTCTTACTTGATAAACTTGATCAAATACAAGTAGAGCTAGGTTTTGCACAATACACGACCCAAGCGAGGCTTAGTGGATTAAATATGTTTGTATATACAGTATCTCTTATGATAGGAACTGCCGGTTTACCACACGTTATTATGAGATTCTTTACAGTTGAAAATGCAAGAGCTGCCAGAAAATCAGCTGGATGGGCTTTAGTATTTATTGCGATTCTTTATACAACAGCACCTGCAGTTGCTGCAATGGCAAAATTAAACTTAATGAACACAATTCAACCGGTTGTAACAGATGCAACTCAAAATATCAAATATGATGAGAGACCACAATGGTTTAAAAACTGGGAAGAGACAGGTTTATTAAAATTCCAAGATAAAAACGGTGATGGTAGAATTCAATACACATCTAACAAAGCTACAAATGAGATGGTAAAAGTTGATAGAGATATCATGGTTCTTGCAAATCCTGAGATTGCAAAACTTCCAAACTGGGTAATTGCACTTGTTGCAGCCGGTGGATTGGCAGCGGCATTATCAACGGCAGCTGGATTATTACTAGCTATTTCATCTTCTATTTCAAGAGACCTTTACAAAGGTATCTTAAGACCGGATATGACTGATGCACAAGAGCTAATGACAGGTAGAGTTGCTATGGCAGGAGCCGTGGCAGTTGCAGGATACTTTGGATTCTATCCTCCAGATTTTGCGGCAGGTACGGTTGCTTTAGCATTTGGTTTAGCAGCTTCATCTATTTTCCCTGCACTTATGATGGGTATTTTTTCAACAAGAATTAACACTCAAGGTGCTATTGCGGGTATGTTGGCAGGTATTGGTATAACATTATTATATGTATTTCAACATAAAGGAATTATGTTTATTAAATCTACTGCATACTTAGGCGATATGGATCCTAATTGGTTCTTAGGAATCGAGCCAAATGCATTTGGTGCAATTGGTGCGATTGTAAACTTTGCAGTTGCTTACATTGTTTCAAGTAGAACTGCAGATAATCCACAAGAGATTAAAGATTTAGTTATGAACTTAAGAACACCGGAAAGAAGTTAAATATTTCTTTTTAAAACAACAAAAAGCTACCTCGTTGGGGTAGCTTTTTTATTAAACCAAATTTAGATAGTATTTCACACCTAAGTCCTTTCAACTAATAAATTATGGGTAATTTATTAGTTGGAAAGATTTACCACATGGAGAAGAATTTTTATGTTTAAAAATAAACACGTAATCGTAGCATTAATCGTAGCACCTATTTTAGCAATACTAAGTTGGTTTGCAACAGGATATTTTGTGGATGAAAAACCACACACTATGCAAGAGGGTAGTGTATATACTTTAAATGTAAAATCAAATTGTAGATGGGCAAGTGGGAACTGTACGTTAGAAAATAATGATATTATAATAGATGTTACAGGTAAATATACAAGTTATACTCTTGAACTTGCAATGAAGTCATCGGTGACACTCAGTGATGTTAAAATAGCTTATAATAAAAACGATAAACCACAATCTATGCTCTATGATAAAAGCAAAGAGCTTTGGGGCGGTATACTCGATTTAAAATATAAATCAAAATTTATCAATGCAGTTTTTATCATAAACAATACGGTTTTTTATGCACAAATACCAACTACGTTTTTAGAGCCAAAAGATATTAAATTTGACTTTGAAAAACAGTAAGTAACAAAAATACACACTTTCCTTATGAAATAATACACTTTTATACATTTTTTTACAATGCTATACTCTTGCTACAATTAAGTTATATGATTTCTCCACACAAATGAAAAGGAGATAATTGTGGACAAAGCATTAGTTGAAAAAATTAAAGCAAATCCTTCATATCAGAAACTTATAACTGAGAGAAGTTCGTTTGCTTGGAAACTAACAATCACTATTTTAGTGGTTTACTATGCATTTATTTTATTAATTGCATTCAGCCCTGAAACATTAGGTACTAGCATCAGTGGTGGAATGGCAACTTGGGGGATACCTGTAGGTATGGGTATTATTGTTTTTGCGTTTGCATTAACTGGAATTTATGTAAAAAGAGCAAACTCTGAGTTTGATGATCTTTTAAGCAATGTAAAAAGTGAAATTGAAAAGGAGATGAAATAATGTTAGCAAGAATTTTATCTCTATTGGCAATATTTGCTGTAGCTGTATTTGCTGCGGGTGGTGGAATGGAAGGTGGAACAAAACAAGATCTTAATGTTCCAGCTATTATTATGTTCTTTATATTTGTTGCGGCAACTCTATTTATTACTAAATGGGCAGCGAGTCGAACAAAATCTGCAAAAGACTTTTATACTGCTGGTGGTGGTATAACAGGTACACAAAATGGTACAGCGATTGCTGGGGATTATATGTCAGCGGCATCATTCCTTGGTATTACTGGTATGGTTTACTTAAAAGGGTATGATGGACTTATTTTCTCTATCGGTTTCCTTGTTGGTTGGCCTGTGATTCTTTTTATGATCTCTGAACAGCTTAGAAATCTTGGTAAATATACATTTGCTGATGTTACTGCTTATAGATTAAGACAAAAGCCAGTTAGAATTCTTGCGGCACTTGGTTCTATATCAGTTGTAATTCTTTACCTTATTGCTCAAATGGTTGGATCTGGAAAACTAATTCAGATTTTATTTGGGTTAGAGTATGAATTTGCCGTTATCTTAGTGGGTGCATTGATGGTACTTTATGTTGCTTTTGGTGGTATGCTTGCAACTACTTGGGTACAAATTATTAAAGCGATTTTATTACTTTGTGGTACAACATTTATGTCAATCATGGTTATGGCACAATTTGGATTTAGTTTTGAAGCTCTATTTAAAGCAGCAACAGAAGTACATCCAAAAGGGATTGATATTATGAGTCCTGGTGGTCTTGTAAGTGATCCAATTTCAGCTATCTCTCTAGGTATTGCTTTGATGTTTGGTACAGCGGGACTTCCACATATCCTTATGAGATTCTTTACTGTTGCCGATGCAAAAGAGGCTAGAAAGTCGGTATTTGTTGCAACAGGTTTAATTGGATATTTCTATATCTTAACATTTATTATGGGATTTGGTGCGATTGTACTTGTACTTGGAGCTGAGGGTGGAATCTACTGGGATGACACTACAAACACTCTAAAAGGTATGAATAATATGGCGGCTGTTTGGTTAGCTCACGCTGTTGGTGGAGATTATTTCTTAGGGTTTATCTCAGCTGTTGCATTTGCTACAATTTTAGCAGTTGTATCTGGTCTTACACTTGCAGGAGCATCAGCTATTTCACATGATCTTTATGCAAATGCTTTTGCAGGAGATAAAAAAGTAAGTGAAGAAGCGGAGATGAAAGTTTCTAAAATTGCTACTCTTGGTATTGGAATTGCAGCTATTATATTTGGTATTGCATTTGAGAAACAAAATATTGCATTTGTTGTTGCTTTAGCATTTACTATTGCAGCGTCAGCTAACTTCCCTGTACTGTTTATGTCGATTTTCTGGAGAAAACTGACAACTAGAGGTGCAGTACTTGGTGGATATTTAGGTCTTATTTCAGCCCTTGTAATGGTTATCTTAGGACCTGTTGTATGGACTCAAATTATGCATATGGGTGATCCAATTATCCCTTATAAATTCCCTGCGGTATTTAGTGTACCTTTAGCATTCATCGCTATTTGGTTCTTCTCAATTACCGATAGCAGTGAAGATGCTGCAAGATGCGAAGAAGAGTTTGATGCACAAGATATTAGATGTCAAACCGGTATCGGTGCAGATGGTGCTGTAAATCACTAAAAATACTTTTTGTAAAAGATTTAAAATCATAGAAAAAAAGCCCCAAAAGGGGCTTTTTTTGATATAATAGTTTCAATAGTTACATTGTAGTTATTGATAGTGTTATATTTAAGAAGGAATAGATTTGAGCTTATTGGAATTAAACAGCTTTATAAAAAATGTCAAACCATTTGACAACTTAAAAAATAGTGAGCTAAATGAACTCTCATCACACCTTGATATTGTTTATTTTAAAGAGAATCAAACTATTCTAGGGGCTGAGCAAAAAGCGGAGTTTTTGTATTTTATTATTAAAGGTATTGTACAAGAACGGGATGCTGATGAGATTATCTCAGTTTATTCCATCAATGAGTATTTTGATCCAATTTCATTGATTGAAGGGAAAGAAAAACACGACTTTGTAACCTTAGAAGAGACGATATGTTATGCTTTGCCTAAAAAAATATTTATAAAAATAATGTATCAAAATGAAAAAGTTGAAAGATATTTTTTTACAAGTATTGCGCAGAAACTTGATATTGGTAACCAAAGCGAACAAAAGAAAAAACTTCTTGATTTTGCAACCTCAAAAGTTGAGGATGCTTATTTACAAAAACCCACTTATGTAGATGAAGATGAAACTATCCACAATACGGTTAAAATATTGGTTGAAAATAATATTCAAGCTATTTTAGTTAGAAGAAAAGATGGGGAGATAGGGATTGTAACAGATTCTAGTTTTGTAAAAAAAGTTGCTCTTCATAGGATGGATTTAGACTCTCCTGTAGGTCAAATTACAACTTATGGACTAAGAAGTATTGATAGTAGTAATTTTTTGTTTAACGCGCAGCTAAAAATGGCAAAATACAATCTTAAAAGATTGGTTGTAAAAAAAGATGATGAGATAGTAGGGCTTTTGGATATTGTAAGTTTGAGTAGTTTTTTTGCCTCACATACCCATGGGACAAGTAGACTAATTGAAGATGCAAACAGTATAGAGGAGCTTAAAGAGGCAAGTACAAAATTTATACGAACTATTAGAGCTTTATATGAAAAAGGGATGAAAGTACGATATATCTCTAAACTTATCTCACAGCTCAATAAAAAGCTTTTTTCAAAACTATTTGCACTCACCGCTCCACAAGAGCTAAAAGAACACGGATGTTTGATTATTATGGGAAGTGAGGGAAGAGGGGAGCAGATCCTAAGAACAGATCAAGACAATGCACTCATTTTGAGTGATGACTGCCCTTTATCCTTTGATGAGATTGAGAGATATTGTAATAGCTTTACTGAGTATCTTGTGGACTTTGGGTATCCAAGATGTGCCGGAAATATAATGGTTTCCAATCCATTTTGGAGTAAAAGTATTTCAAAATTTGAAGAGACTATTTATAACTGGATCCATAAACCAAATGAAGAGAACTATATGAATTTGGCAATTTTTTATGATGCAACAGCTGTGAGTGGGAAAAAAGAGCTGCTTTATACTCTGAAAGACTATATGTACAAAATCTGTGAACACTCGCCGAATTTTTATCCATTTTTTGCAAAACCTACACTTATGTTTGAGACTCCACTTAGTTTTTTTAGTGATTTTGTGGTGGATAAAGATGAACATAAAGATGAGATGGATGTTAAAAAAGGTGCAATTTTCCCTTTAGTTCATGGGGTTAGAAGTTTGGCAATTGAGAAAAATATTCATGAAACCAATACTATTGAGAGATTAAAAAAATTGAATGATCTTGGGGTGTTAGATAAAGAGTTTACAGCAGAGATTATTGAGTCATTTAACTTTTTACTCACTTTACGTTTACGATTTAGACTAGAAAAAATTGATAAAAGAGTTCCTCTTGATAATTATGTCAATCCAAGTAAACTAACACTTTTAGAAAAAGATCTTTTAAAAGATAGTTTAAAAATTGTTAATAAATTTAAAAAGTTTATCACATACCATTATAAACTAGGTAATTTCTAAGGTATAACCGATGTTGCAATCTATCAAAAAATATTTCAACCGTAAAAATTTAAAAGACCAAAACTTTGCATATCTTTTTGAACCGTATGAGGGGGATGAGTATGTTTGTTTTGACTGTGAGACTACCGGGCTTGATCCCAAAGTTGATGAGATAATCTCAATCGGTGCAATGATTATAAAAGATAACAAAATACTTCATAGTAAAAAATTTGAAAGATTTTGTAAAACTAAAAATCCTTTAGATGAAGAGAGCATTAAGATTCATCATATAAGAGAGTGTGATATTGCAAATGCGCTGGAAATAGACGAAGTGATTGATGAGTTTATAGAATTTGTAGGCAATCGACCATGCGTGGGGTATTATTTAGAATTTGATATGGCTATGGTTAATAGATATATTAAACCAAAACTTGGTATTACTCTTCCAAACCAACAAATTGATGTATCTGCACTTTATTTTGACAGGATGATGAAAAAATATCAAAGCGACAATATTGATCTTAGATTTGATGTTATTATGAAAAGATTAGGAATTCCAAGACTGGCAAAACATGATGCTATTAATGATGTGATTATGACTGCAATGATATTTCTAAAATTAAAAAATTAAACTTAATAGAAAATATTTTCTCTTGAGTTATCAAGCCACTTTCTTTTTTCTTTAACTATTAATTAAGTTTATTTTTATCAGATTTATTTTACTATTTAAAAAACTTATAATTTACTTCAAAGGCAATATTATGTTTCCTAATGTTTCAATTAAACAAATGTTAATACGTACGGGTTTTGCTATAGTTTTTTTAGTTATAGCTAATGTTACTTTAGGATTTTACAATACTGATACCGTAGAAACAAAAGTTATTGAAAAAGAGGAAGAGATACTACCTCATGCTTTTAGTTTTATAAATCTTAAATTAGATGTTATTCAAGTTCAACAGTGGCTTACAGATATCTCTGCAACAAGAGCAGCTGAGGGGTTTGATGATGGTTTTGGCGAAGCAAAAAAATATTTTGAAGATGGAAATAAAATATTAGATCATCTTATTAAAGAGCATAAGGGTTACAATGATCTAGAAATGGTTAAAGAGCTAGAAGATTTTAAATCAAGTTTTAAAGACTTTTATGAAATAGGTGTTGCTATGGCAAATGTTTATATAAAAGAAGGTTCAACTGCAGGTAACCAGATGATGTTAAAATTAGATCCTTTTGCAGAAAAATTATCAATACATCTTGAAAAATGGGTAAAAGAACATGTAGACGAGGATAAAAAAGCAGGAGTCGAAATTCGAGATGAATTAGCTTTAGTAGAAATTGAAATGGCTATATTTGGTGTAATCTTAATAGTTTTAATTGTATTTCTTTTTTGGATAATGGCTACAAAAATTGGAAGTTATATTACACATTTTCAAGAAGGATTATTAAATTTCTTTAAGTTTTTAAATGGTGGCTCAAAAAGTGTACCTAAGATAGATGAGAGAGGAAATAATGAAATCCAAGAGATGGCTGTAGTAATTAATAAAAATATTGAAAATACGCAAAATCTATTGGAAAAAGATGCAAAACTTATGGAAGATGCTTTTGAAGTAATAAGTAAAGTAAAAAACGGTTTGTACTCTCAAACTATTGAAACAATAACTCCAAATGAGTCTTTAGAAGAGTTTAAAGCTGTTGTTAATGATATGATTAGAGCTACAAATAATCATTTTGAAAATATGAATAAAATATTAGACCAATATTCTAACTATAATTACAAAAGTGAACTTATAGTTGAAGGTATAGAAAAAGAAGGCATATTAAATGCTCTTGTGAAAAATATAAATATTTTAAAAGAGTCAATCACAAATATGCTTATTGAAAATAAAACAAATGGTTTAACTTTGCAAGATTCATCATCAATACTTTTATCTAATGTTGATAATTTAAATACAAGTTCAAATGAAGCGGCAGCATCTTTAGAAGAAACAGCAGCGGCACTTGAAGAGATTACAAGCAATGTAAGTGCAAGTTCTGAAAAGATTGTGCAAATGTCTCAATTGGCAAATGATGTTACAAAATCTGCTAATAGTGGACAAGGTCTTGCATCACAAACTGTAACTGCAATGGATGAGATAAATGAACAAGTTAATTCTATAAATGAAGCAATTGCAGTAATAGATCAAATTGCATTTCAAACAAATATTTTATCTCTTAATGCTGCAGTTGAAGCAGCAACTGCAGGAGAAGCAGGTAAAGGGTTTGCCGTAGTTGCACAAGAAGTTAGAAATCTAGCTTCAAGAAGTGCAGAAGCGGCAAGTGAGATTAAAAGCCTTGTTGAAAATGCCACTTCTAAAGCAAATGAAGGTAAAAATATTGCAAGTAATATGATAGAGGGATACAATAGTTTAAATGATGCTATTTCTCAAACTGCAAATCTAATCAATGAAGTTTCAATTGCAAGTAAAGAGCAACAAACAGGTATAGTTCAAATCAATGAGGCCATCAATGCTTTAGATAGACAAACACAGCAAAATGCATCTGTAGCAAGTCAAACAAATGATATAGCAAGTCAAACTTCAAATATAGCTAAAACAATTGTTGATGATGTAGATAAGAATGAGTTTAATGGGAAAGAGAATATACAAGTTAATAAAGTATCAAAGACTACAGATACTCCAACTAATCAAAAAGAAAATATAACAAAACAATCTCAAAATGTAAAAAAAGATGAGATGGAATCTACACTTGTATCTTTAGAGACAGATGATGATGAATGGGAAAATTTTTAGTTGGAAATGTTTTTTAGTAAATTAAAAATTAACATTTTTGTAGACAGTTTTGTTACATAAAGTAACTAAATAAAAATTTTAAAACCAGCATTTGCCTATAAATCCAAATGCTATTAAAATGCTATTTAAAAAAATTATAATAGAATGTTTAAAATAAAAGAGGCATCTCTAAAAATTGATGGTATTTATTCCAAAAATCTTGATTTTTAGAGGTGCTTTTTAACTTTAGGAGTAGTATAGATGAGTAATATTTTTAACCCAATAAAAGAAAAATTCAGTGGTCCACTTATCAAAAATATGTGTGAATACAAGGAGCTTGTAGAAGAGTTTGAAAAAGATTATGAAGGGACTTGGGCAAAATTTGCCGATGAAAAAATTGATTGGTTTGAGCCGTATGACAAAATTTTAGATGAAAGCGACGCCCCGTTTTATAAATGGTTTACAGGCGGGAAAATGAATGTTGCCTATCAGTGTGTCGATAGACATTTAAAAACAAAGAAAAATAAAGCTGCAATTATCTTTGAAGGGGATAATGGAGATCAAAAAATTCTTACTTATAGAGAATTAGCGTACGAAGTAAGTAAAACGGCAAATATGTTTAAAAATAGATTTGGAATCGAAAAAGGGGATAGAGTTGTCCTTTATATGCCGATGATCCCTGAAGCTGCAATTACAATGCTTGCATGTGCAAAAATAGGGGCTATCCACTCTGTAGTATTCGGTGGATTTAGTGCAGAAGCTCTTAGAGATAGAATCGTAGATGCAAAAGCAAAACTTGTGGTAACAGCGGACGGTGCATTTAGAAAAGGGAAACCTTATATGCTTAAACCCGTTGTTGATGTGGCATTAAGCGAGGGTTGTGAGTGTGTTGATAAAGTATGTATCGTTGAGAGAAACGGTGAAGATATAGAGTGGGTTGCAGGACGTGATTATTCATTTAACGAATTGATTAAATCTGAATCAGCATTTTGTGAAGCTGAGCCTATGGATTCTGAAGATCCACTATTTTTACTTTATACATCGGGATCAACCGGTAAACCAAAAGGTGTACAACATTCAAGTGCAGGATATATCCTTTGGGCACAGATGACTATGGAATGGGTATTTGATATCAAAGACAATGATACTTATTGGTGTACTGCCGATGTGGGTTGGATTACGGGGCATACATATATCGTATACGGTCCACTTGCAGCTGGAGCTACTACCGTAATGTTTGAAGGTGTTCCTACATTCCCTGATGCAGGAAGATGCTGGAGAATGGTTGAAGAGTATAGAATCAACCAATTCTATACGGCTCCTACAGCGATTAGACTACTTCATAAAACAGGAGCAAACGAGCCTAGCAAATATGACTTATCATCACTTAGAATTCTTGGAACAGTTGGAGAACCTATCGATCCTCCTGCATGGAAATGGTACTATGAAGAGGTTGGTGGATCAGAGTGTTCTATCGTAGATACATATTGGCAAACTGAAACAGGTGGACATATGATATCTCCGCTTCCTGCAGCTACTCCTATTAAACCTGCATGTGCAACATTCCCGTTACCTGGAATTATTGCCGAAGTTATTGAAGAAGACGGAACTCCTACCGAGATTGGAGAAAAAGGTTTTATGTGTGTTACAAAACCTTGGCCAAGTATGATTAGAACTATTTGGGGCGATCCTGAAAGATTTAAAAAATCATATTTTGGAGATTGTAAAAAAGATGGTAAGCCTGTATACTTTACAGGTGACGGTGCTATGGAGAGTGAAGATGGGTATATCACGATCACGGGTAGAACTGATGATGTTATCAACGTAAGCGGTCATAGAATGGGTACAGCCGAAGTTGAAGCAGCAATTAAAAAGCACGACAACGTTGCAGCGGTTGCAGTTGTAGGAAAACCGCATGAGATCAAGGGTGAGGGTATCTTTGCTTATGTCGTTCTTAAAAATGACGAAGGTATAGCCGATGAGCTTGAAGAGATGAAAACTATCAACTCTATTATCAAGACGGAAATCGGTGCAATTGCACTTTGTGATGATATTGCATTTGTTCCTGACCTTCCAAAAACAAGATCAGGAAAGATTATGAGAAGAATCTTAAGATCAATCGTAAAAGGGGAGCCTATCACTCAAGATACTTCAACATTGGAAGATCCATCAATCGTAGGTAAAATTGAAGATATCGTAAATGGTTAATTTTTAAATCATTATTTGTAAAAGGGTAAGCTTTTTGCTTACCCTTTTATTTTTTCCAAATAAAAAACGGTTTTATTCTCATCACTTGAATTTACATAACATCTATAGCCGTTATTACGGGCTAAATTTTTAACAATTGAAAGCCCAAGCCCAAAGCCTGTATCTTTTCTATTTTTACTTTTTGAGATACTAAAAAAAGGTTCAAATATTTTTTCAAAAAACTCCTTTTCTATCTTCTCTCCACTGTTTTCAAATACAATGATATTTTCATTTGTATATACTTTTATATATCCTTGATTGGTAAATTTTGCCGCATTGTTTAAGATATTTGCAGATATTTTTTTAAGATCGGTTTTATTAAAAGTACACGTGTAGTTTTGATCTATTGTATTGATATACTCAAGATACTCTTTTTTGGCAATAACTGGAAATACTTCATTATCAATAAAAGTTTTGAGGGCTATATCTGTCTTAGATTTATGGTTGTGCATCGAGGAGATAAAATCAAGCATATCAACTGTAAGTTCATTTAAAAAATCAAGCTCATTTTTCATAGCATATAGTATTATTGGAATTTCCTCTTTTGCCACAAGTCCATCTTCTATCTCTTCAATATGCCCTTGTAAAATAGTGATAGGTGTTTTTACATCATGAGCCATTGAGACAAGCAGGTCTGATAGGTTTTGGTTTTTTTCTTTAAGATCGGAAATTAGAGTATTAAGTTTATTTGAAAGAAAATTCATACTTGTATTTATGTGGTTTATTTCACTTAAAAAATTTGTTGTATCGTTACTTTTATAATCTCCATCTTTGATATCTTGAAGTCTATCTTCTATAAAGTTAAATTTATTTGAGAGATGTTTTCCAAAAAAATAGCTAATAGTAATGATAATAGGTAATACACATAAAATTGTTAATATAATTTGTAAAAACATTTTCATCCCTATAGGAGTTCCAATAATCATAAATGTCATAAACGCAGTAATTGCAGATATTACAAGACCGGCAATTGTATATACAAGTATTATAAACGGTTTAATTTTCATCATTTTTCCTAAGTGTCATTTAGAGTATATCCCATCCCTCTTACTGTTTTGATAAGCTCTTTATTTTCATACTCTTTTATCTTTTTTCTTATATGATAGATGTGGCTATCAATCCCTCTATCATCAATTTCTCCAAAATAATTATCATAAATAAGTTGTGCAAGTTCCGCTCTACTGTATACCCTTTTTGAATTGTTTATAAGTGTTGAGAGTATCAAATATTCGCTAGGGGTTAATTGGAGCATTTGGCTGTGTACTTTGATGATTTTTTCTTCATCGTTTAAAATAAAACTCGATACGGTTTTTGTCCCTATATTGTATAATTGTTCACGTCTATTTAAAAGGGATTGTATTTTGATTGATAACTCTTTTGCCGAAAAAGGTTTTGGGATATAATCATCGCAGCCGCACTCGTAACCTTGTAGTTTAAACTCCTCGGTATCCAAAGCACTAACCATCATAATAAGCGTATGGTATGATTTTTTTCTAAGCACTTTACATATCTCAAAACCATCCACATGTGGAAGCATAATATCCAATGTGACTAAATCATAGTTGTTTTTCTCTATAAGTTTAAGTGCTTCATTTCCATCCATAGCAATATCCACATCGTAGATACTGCTGTCAAGACGGTTTTTTATAAAATTTACTATAGCTTCTTCATCTTCAACGATTAAGATATTTTTTTTCATCCTATCCTACTTAACGATATGCCAAACACCTTTTACACCGTCGCCTTTTTTCACTTTTGGACCATTGTCTTTAAAGAAGTAGTACAAAGGCTGTGATTTGTACGTGGTTTGTTTTGCTCCGTTATCTCTTGTAATTGTACCAAAATCATTTTTATCCATTCCACTTGGAAGTTTATCTGCATCAATAGATCCATAAAATACGGGCCATTTTGATTCACATACTTTATAACAGTTTGATTTATTTTTTGTATCTTTATCAAAAGTATAAAGTGTCATACCGTAGTTATCGCTTAAATGTGTTATGTTGGCTCTCTCAGGTTGATTGGAACAAGCACTAAGAATCCCCATAACAAAAAGTGAAATTAATAAAGCATAAGTTTTTTTCATCATCTATCCTTTTTAAAATACTCTTTGGTATTTTGTAAATAATGCATCGTTATTGCTAACTCCTGCATGACAGCTAACGCAAGTTTGTATATCTCCACCCCAAGCAGAGTATTTACCGTTTTTCTTCACATATCTAGCATAACCCCAACCATCATTTTCTTGGTGTTTGTCTTTATCTCTTATCATATATTCCACTCTTTCTATTTTTTTCGCTTCAAGAGCTGCTGGAAATGTAGACATATCATTTACCGTCCAACCGATTTTAACTATTTTACTCCCCTCGGGCATTTTCTTTTTCTCAGCCTTTAAAGCTTTGTATGCAACAGGATTTGCCAAAATATATCTAATCTCATTTTTATCTTTTCTAAAATGAGTTGCTACAATTTGATAATCCTCATACCCGGAAATCTCATCAAAAGCAAGATTTGTATTTTTCATCTTAAGATTTGGAAGACTATATGTTTCATCTCCCTTTGCTGTATGATGATCCGCAAAAGCAAAAACTCCACAACATGCAACTGCTGCCACTAAACTAACTAATTTGTTCATTTTTTCTCCTTAAATTTTTAAAGTTGGAGAAATTATAAAAGTGTTTTATGGAGATTGTATGGAGAAGAGATTCTTTTTTAAAATAAGAGAAATAAAGATATAATTACTCACTCTATAACTTCAAGGATAAGTATGCAGGATAATCTTACAAGATGTAGGCAAAGGTTTTCAAACTATGAAAAATCTTTAGTACATTTAGAACAAACTGTGCAAAAAGAGCTTTTAAACGATATAGAAAAAGCGGGACTTATACAGTTTTTTGAGGTTAGTTTTGAACTTGCATGGAAGCTTATGAAAGATTATTTAACTGCTGAGGGTTATGATGTAAAAAGTCCACGAGAGAGTATCAAAAAAGCTTTTGAATACGAACTTGTCCGATAATGGAACTCTATGGCTTGAAGCACTTGAAAAAAGAAGTTTAGCAGCACATACTTACGATGAACAGATTCTTGAAGAGTTGCATGAACTTATTATAAACAAATATTTTCCAATAATGGATCAATTAAAAAATACAATAGCTAAAAAACTATGATAGGATTATCTGCACAAGAACTTCAAATCTTAAAAGATGTTTTTCAAACATTTAAAGAGATAGATGAGGTTATACTTTTTGGTTCCCGTGCCCTGCAAACACATAAAAAAGGCTCAGATGTAGATATAGCCATAAAAGGCAATATAGATATTCAAACTCTTTCAAAACTAAAATACACACTTGAAGAAGATACTTTACTTCCATATTTTTTTGATGTTGTTATTTATGATAGAATTGAGAATAAAGATTTAAAAGAGCATATTGATAAGCATGGTATAGCTATTTATTAGTTATTGTCAAGATATGTCCTTAGCTATTTTTAGTCCCAAAAACATATAAGAATTAAGAACTTTAATACAACTTTCAACCAAATAAACCTACACTACTTTCAAAAATTTTATTTAAATAATAAGGGTAGCTTATGAGAATTTTATTGGCAATGGTTTTAAGTACGGTGTTTTTATTTGGTATCGATGTTAAAGATATGTTTGGCAGGGATGTGCATATTAAAGAGAATAAAAAGATAGTGTGTCTAGGACCTGGGGCTTTAAGACTGGCTTCTTATTTAGGGCTTCAAGATAGATTAGTAGGTATTGAAAAAACCGAGTTAAAGTTTGATTTAAAAGCTGCGTATAGAGCAACGTTTGATAAAAAAACTATAAAGGCTTTACCGATAGTGGGGCAAGGAGGTCCAGGAAAACTGCCAAATCTTGAGACTTTGGTTTCATTGCAGCCTGATATTATTTTTACATCATTTCTGTCAAAAGAGCAGATAGATTTAATCTCAACAAAAACAAAAAGTGTGGTTGTAGCACTAAGTTACGGTGCAACATACGGTGGTGAGGGAGATAAAAGTAAGCTTGTAGCGGTAAAAAAATCTTTAAAACTTATGGCAAAGATTATGGATAAACAAAAAAGAGCAGAGGAGCTTATATCTTTTATGAAAGTGCAAGAGGAGAAACTCTCGCTTTTAAAACTAGCTTCAAAAAAAATCTATATCGGCGGTATCGGATATAAAGGTGCACAGGGTATCACAAGTACGGAGAGTGCTTACCCGTCATTTAAACTTTTAAGTTTGGATAACGAAATACTTCAAGGCAAACGTGGACATCTGTTTATCAATAAAGAAGCACTTTTAGCATATGACCCGCAAATCATATTTTTGGATTTATTAGGTAAGAAAATTGTAAAAGAGGAGATTGCACAAAATAAAAGAGTATTTCAAAGTATAGATGCTTTTAAAAATCAAAAAGTATTTTGGCTCTATCCCTATAACTTTTACAATACCAATATAGAAAATGTATATATAAATAGCTGGATGATCTCATCGTATTTTGGGCAAGATGTAAAACTAGAAGATATCAAAAAAGAGGTTTATACAAAATTTTTGGGCAAAAAAGCATATAAGACTTTACAAAAATCAAAATTTTATAAGCTCTAATGTACAGCAAAAGTTTATATTCAAAAAGCAAACTTTCTATCATAGGTTTGTTTGCTTCTCTTACGCTTTTTCTTTTTGGTATATCGCTTCTTAGCGGCAACAACGGCATAGCTTTTGGCGATATAGCAAAAATCATCCACAATGAAAACAACTTTGCTTTAATATTTTACGATATAAGACTTCCACGCTCATTGGCTGCTTTTTTTGTAGGTGCTGCACTTGGGCTTAGCGGTACTTTGATGCAAGCGGTTTTAAAAAACCCTTTGGCTTCCCCTTTTACACTTGGTATCTCTCAAGCAAGTGCTTTTGGAGCCAGTTTTGCGATTATAGTTTTGCAGGTTTACTCACTGGATTCTATGTTTCAAGCAGGGTTTATGACGGCACTTTTTGCCTTTGGCGTTAGTATGCTAAACACTTTAGTAATAATCTATTTTGGAAGAAGAGCAAATATGACGCCAGAATCATTGATACTTTTTGGTATAGCTTTGGGTGCGTTTTTTTCTGCTTTTACTATGTTTTTACAATATTTTGCAGATGATACCGACGCGGCGGCTACGCTGTTTTGGACATTTGGCGATTTATCCAAAGCCGATTTAAATACGGTTTTGATTATAGCTGTGGTATTGATGCTTTGTGTTAGTGTATATTTTAAACTATTTTGGAAACTGGATGCTTTAATGCTTGGAAATGAACATGCAAAATCACTGGGCATAGATACGAAAAAGATAACTTACCATGTGATGATATTTGCTTCACTTTTAAGTGCATTAAGCGTGGCATTTTTTGGAATTATAGGTTTTGTAGGGCTTATAGCACCGCATATCGTAAGACTAATCATTGGCTCATCTCATAAGTATCTTATACCGCTCTCTGCTTTAAGCGGGGGAGGGCTTTTGCTGTTTTCAGATATAGTATCACGAACCATAATGCTTCCTATTGTAGTGCCTGTGGGTATCTTTACTTCGATGTTGGGTGCTCCTTTATTTATATATTTTTTATATAAGAGGAAACGATAAAATGTTGCGTATTCAAGATTTAAGTGTAAGAGTCGGCACAAAAACTTTAATACAAGATATAAATATAGATGTCAAAAGCTCCGATGTAAATATCATCATAGGTCCAAACGGTGCGGGGAAAAGTACATTTTTAAAAGCTATTTCAAAAATCATAGAGCCAAATAGCGGAAAAGTATATCTAAAAGATAAAGATATTTTTGATATGGCTATTGAAGATATCTCAAGAGATATAGCATATATGGGGCAGTTTAACTTAGGCACCAGCCTTAGCGTTATAGATATACTTGAGCTATCGCGTAGAAAATACAGCGGGATGCTTTTATCAAAAGATGACTATGCGATAATAGATGAGATAATATCCGAATTTCATTTACAAAAGTTTTTACATGATAATATAGATATTTTAAGCGGAGGAGAGCGGCAAAAGGTGTTTTTAGCTGCAGCCTTGATACAAAAGCCAAAAGTGCTTTTACTAGATGAGCCTATCTCACACCTTGATCCAAAAAATCAAATAGAGATACTAGAAATCATAAAGCATAAAACCAAACAAAAAGAGCTTATCACTTTTATCGTACTACACGATCTTCAAAATGCACTGCACTACGGAGATAATATAATTATGTTTAAAGATAAAAGAATTATAGAGTTTGAACAGTGCTCTCAAACAACACCTTATATGATAGATAAACTCTATGATGTAAAGTGTGAAATGTTTTGGCAAAGCGGTCATCCATTTACATTTTTAAAACACACCCATGATGGAGATGTAAATACACATTCACATAAAGGAAAAAATTGATACTAGATAAATTGAAACAAAAAGCGATGCAATCAGTACAAAAAAACAACTTAAAACTAGTAGAGTTTGAGATGTGCGGTGTTTTTACTTATGCAAAGGTTACGGATGGCATTAAAGATTTTATCGGTGTGACGCTAACACCTATAGATGAAGGAAAACTAGAGATTATTGAGGGCACCTCTATCAAAGATATCCTTGGTAGCTCAAAATATGATGTAGCTCTTAGAGCCGTAACATTAGCGGTAATTAATGCAATAGGTCAATATGAGATTTCAAAAAAGAACATAGAGCTAAAAGAAGATATGCGAAAAGAGGTTGCCAAAATACTCTTAGACAACAGCACCAAAGAAGATAAAATAGTTTTTATAGGTCATCTAACTCCAGTTGTTGCAAAGCTAAAAGAGGGGCAAAGAGATGTCGAAATATTTTGCAGAACCATGGTAGAACCCAATCAAAAAGTATATAACGATATATTTGAATATGAAGCACTAAGTAAAGCTTCCATAGTAGTTATAACAGGAGCCGCACTTATAGGCTCAACCATAGATGCTATTTTAAAATTTACAGGCAATGCCAAAATGGTACTACTAGCAGGATTTTCAGCGGGAGCAAACCCTGCATGGTATAAAGATATGGGATTTACGCATATTATTAGCACCGATTTAAAAGATTATACACCGCAAATAATTAAAAAAGATGAGATAGGGAGTGTTTTTGAAAATCCTTGTTATGTTGTCCCACTATAAAAAATTGAAAATAAAGAGTTACAATAGCATATAGATCAATTTGGGAAATTGAAATTGCATATTTGCAAGTGTGGATTCCTTTCAGTCATGCAATACTTTTTAATTAACATAAAATTATGTGCTAAGATACTTTAAAAAAATAGGAGTATCTTATGGAAAATGATTTACAGCTTTTAAATAATATGGGAGTGGATGATAAAATATTTATTATTCGCGGTGTACAGGTTATGGTGGATAGGGACTTGGCAGAGCTTTATAATGTTACAACTAAAAGACTTAATGAACAAGTAAAAAGAAACCTAGAAAAATTTCCAAGTGATTTTATGTATCAATTAACAGATATAGAGAAAAATGAACTGGTCGCAAAATGCGACCAGTTCAAAAAGCTGAAACATTCTACTTCAAATCCATTTGTTTTTACTGAATATGGAGTATATATGTTATCTACTGTATTAAAAAGCAAAATAGCTACAGATGTGAGTCTTGCAATTATGAGAACTTTTGTAAAACTAAAAAATCAATCAGTCCCATACTTCGATATTATCAAAAGAATAGAAAAATTAGAAACAGAAGATAAAAAAACAAAAGAGTTATTTGATCTGTCAACACTTTATAGGACACAA
>JBNKLC010000049.1:0-115910 GCA_050292155.1 Arcobacteraceae bacterium | reverse complement strand
GATGATTATCTTTTTAGAAAGTTTGTAGATACCATTAAACAATACGGTGCAAAAATCTCAATTGATGATTTTGGAACGGGATATTCAAATTTCGTATATCTTTCCAAACTTGAACCCGATTATTTAAAAATAGACGGTAGTTTGATTAAAAACATTCATAGTACAAAAGAGTTTGACGTGGTCAAAGCAATTATAGATTTTGCAAAAATGTATAATATAAAAACAGTTGCCGAATTTGTTGAAGATGAAGAAATATTTGTGTTGGTAAAGGAATTGGGTATCGATTACTCTCAAGGATATTATTTTGGAAAACCGTTGCCTATTGAGGAGATTATCTAAAAGTTAATGGGCTAAGAGGTAATAAATTACCTCTTAACCTTAGGGAGAATTCTGAAATTAACTAACTTCCAAGAAAAGCACTTGTTACTTACCGTTAGTTAACTCTAAGTGTTCATATTGAACGTTTAATTATAATATATATAAGTTTAAATTTTAGAATGCTATTGAATAATATTCTCTTAAAAACAAATTCTTTACACTTATTTATAATTGTGTTATAATAGTTTTATGGATTTAGAACTTAAACACTGGAAAGAAAAATTTCAAAAAGAGAAATTGGCTAGAGAAGAGGCAGAACGTCTGCTGGAAGAACAATTGATGCAGATCGAAAAAGAACATTGCCAGTTAAAAAAAGTTCAAGAGATTTCAAAACTCGGTTCTTGGAAATTGGATATAAATTCTCATTTGCTTGAATGGTCGGATGAGACATACAAGATTTTTGAGATTCATAAAGACAAATATCATCCCCTTTTATTAAAAGATTTTTTGGGAGTTATATACCAAGAAGATGCATGGCCGTTTTTTGAAGCTTACAATGACAAGCATTTAGCTAATCATGAGGTTTACTCTTTTGTTCATAGAATAGTTACAAAAGAGGGTAAAATAAAATATGTACAAGAGCGTGGAAAAACGATTTATGATGAAGAGGATAATCCTATAGCCACTTACGGAACGGTTCAAGATATCACTGAACAAATTACATTAAAAAAGAAAATAGATAGAAGTGAGCAAATAATACAAGAGCGTTCAAAAATGGCTGAACTTGGTTCAATGATAGGAAATATTGCCCACCAGTGGAAACAACCTTTGAATGTGATAAATATGATTGCCAATACGATGCGTTTTGAAAGTGAATTTGAGGAACTGCATGCAGATAAGGTAAAAGAATATGCTCAAGATATAGAAAATAAAGTGCAATATTTATCCGATACTATTAATACTTTTAGAAATTTTTTATTAGAGAAAAAATCTTTGGAGATTGTAGATATAAATGAAAGAATAGATCTTGCGATCAATATTGTTGAACTTGCTTTAAAAGATAATAATATCAAGCTTATCAAATCTATTCAAAGCGATGAAGAGCTAAAAATTACAATTCCTTTAGGTGAACTTGTGGAGGTTTTAATCAATATCATTAACAATGCAAAGGATATTTTAATAGAGAATGAAATTGAAGAACCTTGGATAAAAATACAATTGGATAAAGTGGGAAACAGTGCGTTGATTATGATAGAGGATAATGCTGGAGGCGTACCCCTTGAAATTATGCCTAGAATTTTTGAAGAGTATTTTACTACAAAAGGTCTTGATAAGGGTACAGGACTTGGATTACATATGAGTAAAAGGATTATCGAAGAGAGTTTAGGCGGAAAACTTTATGTCGAAAATACACAACACGGTGCAAAATTTTTTATAGAGATTCCTTTAAATTCATAAGTTTTATTTGAAACTTTGGGCTAGATTCCCAATAATCAAATGCCACCCGTCTATAATGATAAAAAAGATAAGTTTAATAGGGAGTGATATCATAACGGGTGGTAACATCATCATCCCCAGAGACATCAAAATAGAAGATACGATAATATCAATTACCAAAAAAGGTAAAAATATTAAAAAACCTATCTCAAAAGCGGTACGAAGTTCACTTACCACAAATGCAGGCATAAGAAGCGTTAGTGGAACATCTTCTATATTTTTTGGATTGGCTTCTTTTTTGATTCTATAAAAAAGGGCCAAATCCTTTTCTCTAGTATTTTTTATCATAAACTCTTTAAAAGGTCCTACACTTTCATCCCAGGCAACTTTATAATCGATTGTTTTACTCATATAAGGTTGTATTCCGTTTTCCCAAGCTTTTTTTGCATAAGGTTCCATAATAAAAAATGTAAGTATTAGACTAAGCGAAATGATGATCTGGTTTGGAGGGGATTGTTGAAGCCCTAAAGCTTGTCTTAAAAGACCGAAAACTATTACAAGTCGTGTAAAACTTGTGACCATTAAAAGAAGCGTCGGTGCTAAAACAAAAAGTAAAAGGATAATTGCAATATTGATTGTTTTTACAAATTGTTCAGGCTCTTCAACGGCAGCAACGGAGAGGTTTACCAGTGGAGTATTTTCTGCACTAAAAGCAGAGATTCCAAAAAACAGCATTACGAGAAAAAAGAATTTAATCCTCATCTATTGATATATCCTTGTTGATTAGTGAGCAGATTTTGGTTCCGTATAAATAGATATTCCAGGAAATGTATATCCACAAAAAGAAAAAAAGCACCACACTAAATGATCCGTATATTGTTGCATACGTAGTATTAACACTGACATAATATCCAAACAAACTTTTTGTAATACTTAATACACTTAGAGTTATAAAACTTGAGATGGCAGCAGCTTTAATTGAGACTTTTTTATTGGCAGAGAGGATAAAAAGAATTGTAAAGATAACCCAAATAGAAAAAAAGATAAAAATATTTTGTCCAAAGGTAAAGTTCATAAAAGTACTAAAAAAAACAAATACTACAAATATGATAGGGATCATTACCAAAAAGCTGAAATAGAGTAAAAATACTTTGTATAAAGCTCTTGCTTTGGTATGATATATTTTATTGACTATATATTCGTAATCCCTAAAAAACATCGTAAATACAAAGAGTAGATAAAAAAGACCGATACTCCCTAATTTATCTGCGTTGGATAAAAAGTTCCCAAGGGAATTGGCTAAAGCTTGTGAATGGGTCGGATTGATAAAATCAAGAATATATTTTGTAATAAGATTTGAATACTCCTCAAATGAAGGGAGATTTGAGATCACGACAATCAAAAGAGCCAAAAGGGGTAACATAGAAAATATAGTAAAAAAACTTAAACTTGCAGCGTGATAAGGGATATCATCGTCAAAGAAATTGATAACTTTTTTAAAAAATTCTTTCACCTCTTCCCTTTTTTATTTTTTCAAAAAACTGCTATTGAACGCAGAAGATATTTGTTAAAATTCCTATAAACCCATTTTAAAAGGATTTAAAATATTATTTGGGTCAAAAGCTTTTTTGATATTTCTCATAAGTTGCATCTCTGCTTCACTAAAAGCGATATTCATATATGGAGCTTTTGCAGTTCCTATACCGTGCTCTCCACTTAGTGTTCCACCCATATTAACTACCAGTTTAAATATCTCCTCAATCGCTTTGTGTCCATCTTCCATCTGCTTTGGATCATCTTTATCTTTTACCATCACGTTTACATGGATATTCCCATCGCCGCTATGTCCAAAGCATGGAACAGTTAGGTTGTATTTATCGCCAATTTTATAAATTTCACGTAGGGCTTCGGGTAATTTGCTTCTTGGAACGGAGATATCTTCATTAAGCTTTTTTGTTCCATAGATTGATATGGATGGACTTGCATTTCTCCTTGCATACCAAAGCTCATTGGCGTGTTCATCGTCACGTGCTACAATAAAGTCGGTTCCACCGTTTTGCTTAAATGATTCCTCCAACGTTTGGAGTTGAAATTTTACTTCATCTTCCAAGTTTCCATCTACATCTCCAACCAAAACGGCTCCTGCGTGTTCCGGGAGATCCACGTTTAACTTCTCTTTTAACGCTTTAATAACAAGGGCATCCAAAAATTCCATTGCAACGGGATTTGCTCCATCCGCAAGGGATTTAAATACTGCGTTCATTGCACTTGTAACATCTGGGAAGATACCCATGTAAGTTTGTTTGTATCTTGGTTTAGGGATAAGTTTAAGGGTAATCTCGGTAATAACAGCCAATGTCCCCTCACTTGCCGTTAAAATTCCTGCAAGATTATATCCTGCTACATCTTTAATTGTTTTTTTCCCTGCTTGGATAATATCTCCATTTGGAAGTACGGCTCTAAGAGCCATTACGTAATCTTTTGTGATACCGTATTTCGCTGCTCTCATCCCACCTGCATTTTCACTAACGTTTCCACCAAGTGTCGAGTACTCTTCACTGGCAGGATCGGGCGGATAAAAAAGTCCTACCTCTTCTGCAGCCTTTTGAAGCTGCATATTTACAAGTCCAGGTTGTACACGGGCTACCATATTTTGCATATCAATCTCAAGTAATTGATTCATATGACGCTCAAGACTGAGTATAATTCCTCCGTTTGCAGGTAATGCCCCGCCAGTAAAACCGCTCCCTGCACCCCTTGGTACTACTATAATTTTATGTTCATTACAATACTTTAGTATTTTACTTACATCTTGCTCATCTCTTGGAAATACTACGGCATCAGGTTCAAACCTATCTCGCGTAGCATCGTAGCAGTATGCGATTAAGTGCGCTTTGTCGCTTTTAACATTCTCTTTTCCAACAATTTTCTCAAACTCAGAGATATGCTGATTTTCTACCATGGAAGATATTCCGTAATCTTTTTAAGAAATGATTTAACAGGATCGGAATCTGCAACAGCCGGTGCATACCCCGTATTTTTAATAAGTGAGAGATAAAACTTATTATAATCCCCGATATCGGTCGCACCAAAATCAAATATTGAAGTCTCAATCTCTGCTATACGTGTAAAAAACGGTAATTGGGTATGATAATCATTTATAGAAACAGAGATCTCATCAATTGTTTTAAATGAAAGTGCATCGATAATATACAATTTATTTTTAACAACTATAAAAATCGTCCCAACCTCTTGTAAAGAACAAAAATCGATAATATCTTGTTTTGACGGTACAGGATTATCATGTACTTTTAAATAAGAAGCAAAAAAGTCTTCAGCCAAAAAGTTTTGATTTGGGAAGTTTCTTTTTATCACTTTTTTTGCTTTTAGGTTTGGTACGATAAGCAAACTTGATTTATATAAATGGTTTAATACAAACAGATCGCTGTTTGTAGGTTTTGCTTTTAGTGTCGGGATTGCTGCTTGGGTTAATAGTTTTGATTTTACAAATTGAATTGTTGAGTGGTCTTTTTCACTTTTGATTACCGTTGCATTTGTAATAATAGTGTAGTTTCCGCTGATATCATTGACGATTATACCACTTTGACCGATTCTAAGATCTCCCACTTTTACTTTTGCGGTTGTATCGGTAACATCATAAATTACAAGTTCGTTTTTCTTAAATTCTCTTGGTTTTAGTTTTACATTTTGTGCGATAAAACCTGCTTCAAAAAGTCTATCTAAGCTTGTTTTTCTTGAAAAAACATAGACATGGTTGAATTTTCCTTTAGTTTGTACCGTTTTAAAATCATCAAGTTTCCAACCGTTTTCTACCATATCATCTGCTGAGAAAAGTTTTTGACATTTCCCACCGTGTAGAGGTAAATTTTTATTTTGTTCGGAAGTATCGATACCGTTTTTATAACAAAGTGTTTTTTCGGCCATAAGTGAAGATAGCAATAGTACCAGTAAAACTAAATATTTCAAATTAAATCCTTATATTTTAATAAAGGGATATTATAGCAAATTTCTCTAAATATTTACTTGTTCAAAATTGTTTTTAATGTACTGGGCTACCCGAAAGCTGTTTGCATAAATCGTAAAAGTATAAGGGACACTTCCCCCTGTTGGCATAAAGCTGCCGTCCGTTACAAAAAGATTTGTTACCTCGTGGGATTTACAGTTTTTATCCAACACGGAGTTTTTAGGATCGTTACCAAACCTACATCCTCCTGCTTGTAGATTTGTGGGGGGATAAGGTGTGATGGCACTATTTATATCCTTTGCACCCATTCTTTTTAAAAGTTTGATTGCAGGTTTTGCCAATTTGTTACCGATCGCTTCATTTTGCGGGTGTGAATCTATTGCAACTTTTGCAACATTTATCCCGTATTTGTCTTTTCTTGTTGTATTGATGGTAACATTACACTTATCGTGGGGAATCCAATCGTTAAAAATCTCAATATTCAGTATCTTTTCTTTATTAAAAGCACGGTAGAGTTTTTCGTAAAGTTTTTCTCCCCATACAAGGTTGTCGTTGCTATCCCATTTTAAAGAGTTTGCTTTTCTAATTGGATTGGCATGTTCAAATAAGATATCTAAAACGCCCCCTTTTTGTCTATCTTTATCTAAAAAGTAAAAATCTTTTATCACTCTATTGACAAAAAAACCCTCAACCATAAGTTTATCAAGCGGTATTTGAGATTTTTCATCAAAAGTGCCGCTAACCGTACCCCCTGCACTAAAAAGGAGATTTTTCCCCACTTGTCCATTGTTGTTTCCAAGACCGTTTGGAAAATTTTTGGAAGTTGAATTTAAAAGTAAACGACTACTCTCAATCGCTTGAGCTGAGAGGACAAATATTTTTGCACGGATTGTTTTTTGTGTATTTGTTTTTTTATCTATATATGTGGCACTTACCACTTTTTTATTCTTTTCATTTAATTTTATAACATAGCTATTTGTAAGGAGTGTTAAGTTGCCTGTTTTTAAAGCGGGATTAATTAAAGCTTCACGGGAACTTCCTTTAGCTCCACTGCTGCATCCATAACTTCCGCAATAATTTGAATAATAACATTTATTTCGCTCATTCGTGTCACGTGAAAGTATAGCTCGTGGTGTTGTAAGAGCTGTCATATTTATAGACTTAGCATTTTTTTCTATCATCTCGTCAATTGGATGTTCGGTTGTAGGCGGATAAGGGAAATCTTTTGTACCTCTTGGCGGTTCATATTTATGGGGTGTAAATTTTCCGCTAACTCCAACAACTTCCTCTACTTTTGTGTAGTAGGGCTCTAATTCTTCATAAGAGATTGCCCAATCTTCGATATTGGCATCTTTGATTTGTCCAAATTTTGATTTTAATCTAAAATCATCAGGATGTAATCTATGGAAAAAACCGCTCATAAAATTTGACGATCCACCTACGATGGTACCATTATTAAAACTCCATCCCGATTCATAAGAGGTATACTCCTCATCTCCCTCAACTATCGTGTGGTATTCATCTTTTGCGTTTGGTGTTACAATATCTCTTCGTACAAATGCTATCTCATCTTTGGAAAAGTCTTCTCTTTTATAGTGTTCCCCTTTTTCCAGTACAACAACTTTTTTACCATCTTTACAAAGTTCATAAGCAATAGGTCCTGCCCCCGCACCGCTTCCTATGATACAGATATCAAAAATCTTATTTGTCACGATAACTCTCCAAAAGGTTTTTTTGCAGTTGGAATTGGGGTGGCATGATTTATATCTTTCCATCCAAGCATATTTTTATTTCCCCTATAAATAGGATCGCCGAGCATCGCTTCAAAGCCATAGTTTAAGAGGGTTACAAGCCAGTTATATCCAAAAGTTGTTTTCTCAAATTCTCTTAAGGTAAACTCTTTTTTCTTTTGATTCAATGTTAAAAAATTTGGCTCCAATTGTTGTAGTTTTTTTGCACCCCGGATTAAAAAATCCAAATCCTCTTTATCAAAAGTAGGGTGCCTTGATATAAATATAAAAAACTCAAAAGCATTAAATTTATCTGCTCCGTTAAATTTTGAAGTGGTAGGAAAAAGGTGAAAAAAAACATCTTTTATGATTGTAAGTTCATTGGATTTTTTCCCTGTTGCAAAACTTTTTGTAAAAACACTCAAAAGTGTCAAAAGTAAAAATGTTCTTCTTTTCACAAAAAGCCTTTGTCAGAGATAATAAATAGTCTCAAAATATTGTTTATAAAACGGCAGGGTAATAGTCTCAAAACTTTCTTTGTCTTTATAAAGATTGATATACCAGTCAAAGTCGATATTATACTGTTTGAGTATATTTTGAGAGAGAAGGGTGTCGTTTATACTTCCAAGATTGCTGGGGCTTATAAGGATTGTTTTACTGTTAAATTTATTTTCAAATTCTTTAATAAGATCAATCATAAAAAAGTTTTTTTCAATAGGAACCATCAATCCCCCTGCACCTTCTACTATTAAAACATCACAAAATTCAAGTAAATATTTTGCTTTTGACAGGATAAACTCTACATCTATCGTAGTATCCTCTTTGGATATAAAAGGGGATGCCGGAAATTTAAATTGATATGGAACCACATCATCGATAGTTACGTTAAAATTTGGATTAAGAGTTTGTGTAAGTTTTAGAAGTTTTGTACCATCTTGGGGGGCAGTTTGCACTCCTGTTTCAATGGGTTTAAGATATCCTACTTTTTTACCTTGCGAGGCAAATTTTTTTAGAAAAACTTCACTTGCGTAGGTTTTCCCCACATCGGTATTTGTTGCCGTGATAAAATAGATTTGTTTCATAAAGAAGCTAGTTTTTGTAAAATCTCTTTTGCTTCATCAGGGGTAAAAAATATATTTCTTGAAAGCTCTTCATTACACTTTTTTAAAAAAATCGCTTTTTGCTTTTGTTTCGATTCTTGATCTTCACATTGATCTAAAATAGCTTGAAGATCATTTTCATATCTTTGTATAATCTCTTGTTTTGTTTTAGAGGTCTCTTTTGATTTTGTATTTGTTTTTTTTAAAACCAAATAACCCGTTACGATGATAGCTAAAAAGATAAATAAAAATTCCATTACAGCTCCATTCTTATCTGCGTAACACCCGTGGTACAAAACTCTTCATCAATATTTTTGGCAATCTGTTTAAAATCAACCCCTTGAACCTCTTGCAGGGTTTCCATAATTTGTTTTTTACCGTTGAGCAGTTCTTTGGATTTGATACCGTGTGAGATAGATAGAGTGGCTTCTATAAAAGCCGAGAGTTTATCACACTGTTTTAAGGCTTTGCCGTCGATCGCTTCATATTTATCCAAGTTATATTGCTGCATATCTTCTACAGCTTTTATTTTCCCCTCATATCTGATTTTATTTTCAAATTCATCTTTATAATTCTCATCGTCCAAACCTAAAATATAAGCAAACTCTTTTTTTATACTTTCAGGCACGTATGGCATAATCTTATCTTCTATCTGGCTTACTTCAAATTGGGCGATAATATCGGCTAGTTCATCCACGCTGTATTTTACAGGGGAGATGATATCTCTTGTGAGAGCTTCGGGGAGGTCGTGAAATAAAGCTACGAAAAAGTTGTTTTGCAATCTCTTATCACAAGCGTTGATTTTAAGAGAGTAAAAATATCCAAAAATAGCAACGGTCAGCATATGCCCTAGTACTGATGTCTCAGGTATTCTTGGGGTTTGTGCCCATCTTTTTTGAAATCTAAGGCGACCGCTTAGATCAATAATCTTTGCAAGTTTTTTATTTAAAGCTATTTTTCTAACTCCAATAAGCTCGTAATAGTCCTCTATCTCCTCTTCAACCTCTTTTTTGACATCATCGATATCGTTTAAAAATTGGCTTGTTTGGTATACGATATCAAATTCCCATTTTGTAGAGAAATATGAAGCAGCTTTTAAGATAAAACGTTCTTTTTTATAGATCGTTTCATCATTAAGATACTCTTTAAATTTTTGTAAAAAAAGTCCGTTGTCAATCTCTTTTAAAGAGGGTTCAAGTTTGCTTATGACCCAGTTATTGATTTGAGAACCTTTTTTTTGTAACGCTTTTCTAAATACATCGGGACGTATATCGGTTACTACGACTCTTCGTAAAAATTCAAAAATCCCCGCTTCGATGAGGTGGGTAAAGTTAATATCATCTTCAAGTTTTGCAATAAAATAGGCGATGATAAATTTATGGGCTTGTTTATCAAGCTCTACTAGATCAACCATCCTTGGGTAGTCATTCCATCGCTGAATTGATGCGGAGCTGAAAATATAATCTATGATTTTAGGATTTATCATTTTATTTTCTCGTCAATCATTTCATCAAGAGTCTCTTCTATAGTTTCTTCAAGTATCTCTTCAACGGTGTCGTCTATCTGTTCAGTTTGAGACTCTTGCATATCTTTATCGTTAAAAAACATCATCCATTTTCCTAGTAGTATAGCAGCTACCGTTCCAAGAACAACAACATATGCAACCCAATCGGACGGTGGAACAGGGCGTTGCATATTAGACTCTGCAACTTCCATAAAGTTTATTTATCTTTTCAACTCTACTTTCGTGGCGTCCACCCTCAAATTCTGCTTGATCCCAAGCATTTACGATAGCTTCAACCATCCCAAGACCCGAGACTCTCTCCCCTAGGCACAGTATGTTTGCATCGTTGTGTTGTCTTCCCATGGTAGCAGAGTATTCATTGTGGCAAAGTGCCGCTCTGATACCGTCAAACTTATTTGCAGCCATAGACATCCCTATACCGCTTCCACAGATTAAAATACCTTTTGTACCCTCATTTGCCAAAACCTCTTTACAAACTTTTTCCGCAAAATCGGGATAGTCTACTCTCTCTTTTGTTGCCGGTCCCAAATCGACAACCTCATGCCCTTTTTTTTCAAAAAGTTCTTTTACAAAAGCTTTAAAATCAACTCCGGCATGATCACTTGCAATGTAGTAAGTCATTAGTATATTCCTTTATTATGTTTTATCTCTTGATTGATATATTTTGAGTTTTCCAATGAAGCAGGAGTTGTAAAAACTCTGTCCCATCTTATTTGTTTATTTTCATCCCAAGAAAAATAGATAAACCAAGGTTTTCCTACAATATATTTATATTTAACAGTTCCCCAAAATCTTGAGTCGTTTGAATGATCACGATTGTCACCCATCATAAAAAATTCTCCATCGGGAACTTTAATAGGCATCATATTAAAAAGTTGGCTTGGCTGAAATCCGTTATCTATCACAGTTGTATCGTTATGAATTCCAGGGTGTTCTTTCATATAGGGAGTTTCAATAAATTTCATATCATTGATAGATACGATTTTATATCCTTTGTAGTTTTCTTCTACAAATTTATTTCCCTCTTTTGGATGAAGATAAAGCTTTTTATTTTGTAAAAACAAGATATCTCCACCTGTGGCTACACATCTTTTTACATAGTGTACTTTTTCATCGTGAGGATATCTAAATACTACGATATCTCCCCTTTGCGGTTTATCTCCCTCAAGTAAGTGACCGTTTCCTTGAAAATCAGGAAGTACCTGAAGTTCTATCCAAGGAATTCTAGGAACAGGGATACCGTAAGAGAATTTTTTTACAAAAAGCATATCTCCTATCAAAAGAGAGTTTTTCATACTACCGCTTGGTATTACAAAAGCTTGGGCAATAAAAAATATAATTGCAAGGACAATTATAACGGTCCCTGTCCAACTACTACTCCATCTATAAAGTTTTTTAAAAAAATCCATTTAGTTTTCCATATCTTGTTTTCTTGATTTTGCCGCTTTAATGGTATTTTGTAAAAGCATAGCAATCGTCATAGGTCCCACACCTCCTGGAACAGGTGTGATGTAGGAGCATTTTGGAGCAACGTTTTCATAATCCACATCTCCGACTAATTTTCCGGATTCTAGTCTATTGATACCAATGTCCACAACTATCGCTCCATCTTTTACCATGTCTTCTGTGATAAGGTTTACTTTACCGACACCTACACAAATGATATCCGCATTTTTTGTATGCTCTTTAAGGTCTTGTGTATAAATATGACAGGTGGTAACGGTAGCATTTGCATTTAAAAGAAGTGTCGCCATCGGTTTTCCTACAATATTACTTGCTCCAATTACACATACGTTTTTTCCTGTCGGGTCTATATCATACTCTTTTAAAAGCTCCATTACCCCATAAGGAGTAGCAGGGATAAATCCATCAAGTCTCGCTACTACTCTTCCTACATTGTACGGATGAAATCCATCTACATCTTTTTTAGGATCGATTGCTTCTAAAATAGCTGTTGTATCGATATGATTTGGAAGCGGAAGTTGTACCAATATACCGTCAATATTAGGATTATCGTTCATCATATTGATAATCTCTAAGATTTTTTCTTGTGAGATTGTCTCAGGCATTTTATGGACGATAGAATAGATCCCCACATCTTCACATGCTTTTTCTTTCATCTTGACATAAGCATCACTTGCAGGATCATGTCCTACTAAAACAACTGCAAGTCCAGGAGTGGTATTTTTTTCTTGAAGTTTTTGTACTTCGCTGGTTACTTCTGTTTTGATTTTACTAGATAGTTTTTTACCGTCGAGTATGGTCATATTTGGATTCCTTAGCTTTACTATATAAAAAGCGATTTTATCTAAAATAAATATAAAACAGCATTAAGAGCTGTATTTAAAATAAAAATAATTTTTTATTATTAGATTTTATTATAGTTATTTTTTTCACGAGCAAAAAAAAACAGTATCGGCAACTTTTGAGAAACAATTAAATATAAAAATATTATAAATAGCTACTTTATAGACACTTTTTTCATGTACAATTGAGACATATAAAGATATTGGAGGCACATATGAAACTGATTATCAGAAACTCGAACGGGGATATAACGGAACAGGAAATAACTGAGAACATGCATTTTTCTCCATCTGTTGGAGAACAATATTTTGTTACGGGTGTAGAAAATTATACATTTGATTTAGTTGATAATAACAGTAGTCTAAGCGTACATTTTCTTGATAATAGCGGAGAGAGAGTACATCTAGTATTAGAAGGTATGGCGGATCTTCTTTCACAAAATGATCCATCAAATCCATTTAGTATGGACACAAGCTTTGGGGTATCTACAAATGAAGCAGGGAATCGTGCTATAGAGGATGCTTTAAACAATAAAGAGTTAGAAAACGGGGAGATAGTAGAGGCTCTTCAAGATGCCCTTTCAATGGATGGAAGTACTTTAGCAGCCGGAGCTATAATAGATGATCTTCAAGCATTATTAGATAAATTAGATGCAGCAGCGACAGGTGAAGTGCAAAGTACGGCGTATAATTTTTTAGAAGATAGAGATAATCAAGAAGAGTCACAAACTGCACAAGATGCCGGGGATGAACGGCCTGATAATCCTGATGAAATTGATAGTTCAATTCAAAGATCTTCAGGAGATGCAGATTATGGAAGTGCCGAAAATATCAACCATAATCCGACAGTAGAAGCACAAAGTACCGCAACAGTAAATGAAGATGGAACTACATCGATTACTTACTCTGCAAGTGATATCGAAGGAGCAGTAGAAGTAACTGCAAGTGCAGAACACGGAACAGTAACGGTAAATGATGATGGAACAATCACATATACACCTGATGAGAATTATAACGGAGCAGATACAATCACGGTAACTGCAACAGATAGTGAAGGAGCAACAACTTCAACAACATCGGCTGTAACGGTAACATCTGATGGATTGGAATTGGCTCCAACTTCAGATCTTGCTGCATCAAGTGATACAGGGGTAAGTGATAGCGATAATATTACAAGTGATAATACTCCTACAATTACGGGTACAACAGAAGCAGGAGCATCGGTAAGTATTAGTTTAGGCGGTGTTGTAGTTGGAACTGCAATTGCGGATGAAAATGGAGAGTATTCTATCACTACGAGTGAACTTCCTGATGGTGAACAAGATTTAACTATTACTGCAACGGACGGTGCAGGGAATACAAGCTCTACAACCGAAACTGTTACAATTGATACAACTGCTAGTGATATGGGTGAACTGGCTATTACAAATATTGTGGATAATTCAGGGGATTATTCGTCCGTTACGATGGAAGGTACAGGAGCAGAAGTAGGAAATACAATCACTATTTATGACGAAGATGACAATGCAGTTGCAACGACACAAGTTGCACAAGACGGTTCTTGGAATGTGGATATTTCTAATCTAAGTGCTACGGGTGTTAATGATAATGAATTCTTCAAAGTAAGTGAAACAGATACTGCTGGAAATGAAACTGCACAAACTGATTCTGTTCACTATTGGCATGGAAGTTGGGCAGGTATTATTACCGAAGATAGCGATGATTTTGTGATTGCAGGAAGTGGGGATGATACTATTTTCCATGACACTGCTGATAGCAGATGGGCAACGGTTAATGGTGAAGATAGCAATGACCGTACAGTGATTGACGGTGGAGATGGAACGGATACTGTCAGATTGAGCGGTAACTATACAGACTATACAATTACCGTTGGTGAAGATGGACACTTATTAGTAACAGAGGGTGCTTCAAGTGATAGTGACGGAGATGGTATCGGTGATGTTACAGAACTTAGAAATATTGAAACAATAGAGTTTGCAGATGGAACTTATGATGTGGCTGCAGGAACATTTATACAAGATGATCTCAAAGCCGATGAAGTATCTTTATCAATAGAAGTTGGAGAAGAAACGGTTAATGAAACTACAAGAGAAGTTGTAGATGAAGCGGCAAATGCAAATGACGGTATCTATGAAAAAGACGGAAATTTTTATACAAAAGATCTGCAAGAGGTTGATACCGGTGTTGTTGATACGGCGGCATTAAGAGAACAAGGATATACGATAGATAGCGATGGTAATATCTACGAGATAGATGATGATGCCCCAAAACAGCTTGTAGAACAACAATTCGAAAGAGAAGTTACAAAAGTGGTTGAAGCTGAGCCTATTATGAAAGAGGCAACGGAAACTACTACTATTGAAACTTTAGGCGAAGCCCATATTGATGAGGGTGCAGTAATTGCGAGAAAATCCGGAGTTGATTTTGATTTTGATGAACCTACATCAAATATAGAATTGGATTTTAATAATTTCAATACAGGAACGGCTAAAATTAGTTTTTACGATAGTGAAGGAAATCAAGTCGGAGATACTATCAATACTTCACATACTAACGGTGCGGAAGATTATGTGGTACCTGAGGGTGCGGTTGGAGTAAGTGTTTATAATAATACCCATAGCAATAATTTTGAGGTGGAGTCTATCTCTTATAGAGGAGAGCCTCAAACGGTTACGGTTGAAGCGGGTGGATTGGTCCCTGATTATGAAGCTATGGAGGCTGCCGGATATACATATAGTGATACACAAAGTATTACATTGACTCAAAGCGAAGATATTACTAGAATAGGAAATGTAGGGAATAATCAAGTTGATGGGTTTAATCCGGAAGATAGTGCTACAAGTCAGGTATTTGATTTTGGAAGTGAACTTGCAAATCAAAAAGTTACGATCACAATTGATATGGAAGTAAAAGGGAGTTGGGATAATAATACTACGAGTACAAATGATTACTTTAGTATCAGTGCAAACGGGCAAGAGGTAGATGTACACCATTATTCAAATAGATCATGGGGACATGAAACCGATGATGTAGAGGTTATAAATTCCCGTGGAACAGATCAAGAGTATCAATATGAAGTATATCTTGATGAAAACGGTCAGGTGCAACTAGAGTTTATGGTTGCTTCAACAGCAACGGATGAAATTGTAAATATCGAAAATATTGAAGTTGCTTATGAGGGTGTAACAGGATGGATGAAAGAGGTTACGGAAACAGAAATATTTACAGAATCGGTACTTGTTGATGCTCCTGCTGTGCAAATTGATCCATCGGATATCCCGGGGGGAGTTCCTACAATATTTGAAACGAGAGAAGTAGAAGTAGAAGCTGAGCCTCATATGACAACAGTAAGTGAGGTTGAAAGTGTAGAATATCCAATCAATTTAGCAGCACAATTAACAGACACCGATGGTAGTGAAAGTTTAAGTGATATAACTGTTGATAATTTACCAGAGGGTGCAACACTCACAGGAGATAACGTAACAGATAATGAAGATGGAACATATAGTGTTGCTATTGATGAAAATGGCGAAGCGAACGCAACATTACAATCGACAAGTGAACTTTCACAAGATGAATTGGGTAATATTACAGCATTTGTGACATCTACAGAAGAATCTACAGGAGATACTTCAACAATAAGTATGAGTGAAGATGGAGAACTTTCATTTTTAGATGATGTAGATGCAGTGGATTTTACCGAAGTAAGTACAAATCTTCAAGATATTCATGAAATAAACATGGCAAATGAGACAAGTCAAGAGCTTACTTTAGATGCAGATGATATCGTAAATTCAAATGAAGAAGATGAGCTGGTTATACTTGGAGATGACGGCGATGTTGTGAATCTTGAAGGGGAAGGATGGAGTAAAGAAGAAAATGTATCTGTCGAAGGAGAAGAGGGTACATTTGACAAATATAGCTCAGTGAGCAGTGACGGTTCTACAGTAGATCTTTATGTAGACAATGATATGACTGTCAATACAGACGATATATTTTAATACTTTGAACTTATCTTTATCGTAAAAAATAAAGATAAGTTTAATACTTATGGATCAAATCTTCCAAATCATCTCTTATCTGAAGGGATTTACTTGTTTTAGGATCCTTTTGTAATATTTTTTTACAATCTTTACACACAGGGATGAGATTTTCAAGGTAGTATTTTCCACCTTCTTCCAACGAACGTATCATATGTATATCTGTATTATTAAGATTGATAGATTTTGTACAACGCAGGCACATCCCTTGGTCTCTTTGTAAAAGTGCATTTTTTCTTTGCGCCCAATCTGGCGGAAGTTTTTGTTTGTGCGGTTCACAATTAAAGACGTAACTATCCCACTGGTGTAATTCAGGAGGAGTGACTTTTGGAAATTTTGATTTATCAAGCGGCAGATTGGTAAATTGGGTAACTATATCACTTACTATCGTAAATTTTCTTGTATCAGGATTAGGTTCGTTTGCACTTCTTTGTATAATACTTAAATCAAATTTTAATTTTGGATAGTTTTTTTCTAAATAAAGTTTTAATTGATGGACAAAATCATCAAAAGAGTCATCTACATAAAATCTTTTGAATATTTTTTTTCTAAATGAGAATACAAATATACCCACTAAAGTGAGCCATATTAAAGAAGATATAACATAATCTGTTCCTAAAACCATAATTCAACCTAAAATTCGTTTTTAATTATTATATCATAAATTTTACTATTTTATTGAGTTTTAAAATAATAGATAAACAGGGTATTTTTGTAACAATAAATAAAAAATATTTTGATTATTTAAATTAATGTAAAACTCGAATCCACTCTTGTTTATTGCCGTATAAGATAATATATTAATTTATATTATAGTTTATTATAAGTAAAAGTAATACATCTTTAAGTTAAAACTAATTTTAATCATATTATAATTGCTTATGTCTGACCATTGGTCAAATACTAAGCATAAATCTAAGGAAGAAAAATGGCAAGATTAATTGTTCTAGGTGGTGGTGTTTCTGGTCATACTGCTGCAACATTTGCAAGAGAGTGGCTAGGGAGTGAACATGAGGTAGTAGTTGTTACTCCAAATAGTAAATGGAATTGGATCCCTTCAAATATTTGGGTAGGTGTCGGTCAAATGTCTACTAATGATGTTACGTTTGAGTTAGAACCTGTTTATAAAAAAGTTGGAATTGACTATAGACAAGCAAAAGGTGTATCTATCCATCCAAATGGAAAAGAAGGAAGTGATAAAGAGTTTGTAACTATTGAATATACAGGTCAAGGTAAAGAGGGGCAAACTGAAGAGATTGAATATGATTATCTTATTAACGCAACTGGACCTAAACTTAACTTTGGAGCGACTCCGGGACTTGGAGAAGGGAGTCAATTAGGTGAGCACACTGTTTCTGTTTGTACTGCAGACCATGCGGCTCATGCAAATGAAGAGCTTCAAAAATGTATTCAAAAAATGAAAGACGGTCAAAGACAAAAGTTCTTAATCGGTACGGGACACGGTATGTGTACTTGTCAAGGTGCTGCATTTGAGTATATCTTTAATATTGAACACGAGCTTAACAAAGCAGGTGTAAGAGATATGGCAGATATCAAATGGATCTCAAATGAGTCTTTCTTGGGAGATTTTGGTGTTGGTGGACTTCATATGAAAGCTATGGGATATGCTGTTAGTTCAAGAATCTTTGCAGAGTCTTTATTTACGGAAAGAAATGTTGATTGGATCATTGGAGCACACGTTAATAAAGTAGAAGCAGGAAAAGTTACTTATGAATTACTTGACGGTTCTACAGATGAAGAAGAGTTTGATTTTTCTATGCTTATTCCACCTTTTGCAGGAGTTGGATTAAAAGCTTACGATAAAGACGGTAGCGATATTACCGATACAATTTTTGCACCAAACGGTTTTATGAAAGTTGATGCAAACTATGGAGCAGGGGCTTATGAAAACTGGAAAGCAAGTGACTGGCCAAGAAAATATCAAAACCCTACATATCCTAATATGTTTGCTTGTGGTATTGCGTTTGCACCTCCACATCCAATTTCAAAACCTATGAGTTCGCCTAATGGAACACCAATTGGACCTA
The DNA here is from genome assembly GCA_050292155.1 of Arcobacteraceae bacterium. Classification (GTDB taxonomy): domain Bacteria; phylum Campylobacterota; class Campylobacteria; order Campylobacterales; family Arcobacteraceae; genus JAIOSF01. Next base: position 97,400 of record JBNKLC010000049.1, on the reverse strand, counting down.
CTCCTCCAAGAACAGGTATGCCTTCAGGTATTATGGGTAAAACTGTTGCACATTCTGTTTGTGATCTTATCAAAAAAGGGAAAAATGCAAAAATCCATGAAGCAAGTATGGCAGAGATGGGTGCAGCGTGTGTGGCTAGTGCAGGAAAAGGTTTATTTAACGGAACGGCTGCAGCGATGACTATTTATCCTGTTGTACCTGATTTTGATAAATATCCTGGAACGGGAAGAGATACAGATTATACGTTTGGTGAGATAGGTCTTGCAGGACACTGGATTAAACATATATTACACCATATGTTTATCCACAAAGCTCAATTAAAGCCAGGTTGGACTTTAATTCCTGAGTAAAAAAGTAAAAAACTAAAAAAGGAAATATTATGAGTAAATATGGTGAAAAAAATATCAAAGCATACGGACAAAACTATACAACAATGACTCCGGGTTGGTTTGCAAAAAAAATGCGAACTTGTCTTATTTGGCAATTTTTAAGATTTATTGTTATAAATCTTAAAATGTTAGTGGTAGTTAAAAAAAGTCACTAAATTGAGCTTGAGGGTGTAGGAAATATTTATATATGATTAAAGATATTGTACAATATCCTACACCTCCAAGTGTAGAATACTCAACTGACATAAGAGTTTTTGATGATTCTTTAGCAACTATGATTACCGATCTTAAAGATACGATTGAGGCAAACGATCTTCAGGGTTTGGCTGCGTACCAGATAGGGGATCAGCATAATGTTGTAGTTGTAAAAGATGAAAACGGAGAATTTTTAGAACTTATCAATCCAAGGATCATCAACCCTAAAGGCTCAGTTGAAACGGAAGAAACAACAGCATATTTTCCAGGACTTAGTGCAAAAGTAAATAGATATGAATCTATCAGTGTTATTTACCAAGATAGATCCGGAAAAGATCATTCTTTAAAAGCAAACGGCGATTTTGCTATATTGCTTCAAAGAAAGATAGATTTTACTTTCGGTTCATCATTTATCAATAAATTAAGCAAAGATGAGAAAAAAAGATTTGAAAAAAAATTAGAACACGGCTCAAACCTTGCAATTCCTGAGAGCTGCCCGATATTTTCCTATAAAGATCAAATAAATAAAGTACTTAAAATTATATTTGTAGTGATGGTAGTAATTTTAATTAGTTTATTTTTCGTTGAAGAGCAAACACAAGCAGAGGTTTTTAAATATCAAACATATTTAGCTCTTTCGTTGTTTATAGGGACAATTATATATTTTTTTACGGGATATATCGAGGGGAAAAGGTATAGTTCTTGTACAAGTTGTCAGATAGGCAATCTTATTGGCACTATTTTTATCCATTGGATGAAACTGATTGTTGTATTTATAATAAGCTATTTAATAAGTTAAAAAAATAAGGAGATATATATGAACGACAAATATTGGCACCCTATTATTGCAGGATTTCTTTTAGGAACTGCTATTTTTATCAGTTTTATGATAGCAGGGCAAGGGATGGGTGCAAGCGGTACATTCGCAAGAGTGACTGCGCAACTTACCTATTTGGTTGATTCAACATTTGCTGGGAATAGTTATGTAATAAACTATTTAAAACATGGAAATGCGTTAGCAAACTGGACAGTTGTAGAGACTGTAGGGATATTTTTAGGTGGATTTTTATCTGCTGCACTAGCAGGGAGAATCAAAGGTGGTATCGATAGAGGGGAAGAGTATCCTGCTTTTAAAAGATTGTTTTGGGCTTTTTTAGGTGGAGTGATTATTGCTGTTGCTTCAAGATTGGCAAGAGGTTGTACAAGCGGTCAAGCATTAGACGGGGCGGCTACGTTTAGCGTTGGTGCTTGGATTTTTATGTTGGCTGCTTTTGGTGCCGGTTTCTTTTTTGCTCCATTGTTTAAAAAACAGTGGAAAAATGTGAAGTAAGGTGGTATGATGGAAGCAACGTATCCTTTATTTACAACAGGAGCAATCGACTCAAACTTGAATCTCTTTTATGGATTATTGTTAGGGATGGCATTTGGTTTTATAATTGAGAGAGCGGGATATGGACGTTCAATCAATATTGCGCCGATTATGTATTTTAGAAATACAAAAGTGTCCGATATGATGGTAAGTGCAATTTTAACAATCGCTACATGGATCATTATAGCTTCGTACCAAGGATGGATAGATTATAACCAACTCTATATCCCTACAACTTATCTTTGGCCTTACCTTTTAGGGGGAGCTTTATTTGGACTGGGAATGGTAATGTCCGGATGGTGTCCGGGAACTGCAGTGGTTGGTTTTGCAAATGGAAAACTTGATGCAGTTGCATTTTTACTGGGTGTGATGGTTGGAATGTATGTTTATTTTATAAACTTTGATGCGGTGATGGAATTTGCAAACTCTACAAATGTCGGTAGATATACCATTCACGGGGTACTTGGAGGCAATATTTATACATCTTATCTTATTACCGTGGCGGTAGGTATAGGGTTAATATTATTTATGAAATTTATGAAATCAATTAGAGATAAAAAAGGGGAAGATATATGAGAATTTCTACAATAGTAGGATTGGTGCTGTTTTTAGCAGCAGTGGTATTGGTTGTTTTATCTACAAGTCAAGAGGAATACGGAGCCAAACAAACTGCAATGGTTCAAAAATATATAGATAATGCAAACCAAGCATTGGATGAGGGAGATACCACGTCTGCCGTGAAATTTGTAAAAATGGCAATTGTAGTTGATCCAAAATCAAAAGAGGCATTTAAAACCTATGAAAAAGCGATGGAGTTAAAGTATAAACCTGCATCGGATGGGATGGTAGAGTCTCCTGCAATGGAGGAATCTCCTGCACAAAAAGAGGAGGCATTTGAAGCTGCTCCTGATATGGGTTGTTAATACAATCCATATCTATAACTCTTTATAAGAGTATGGTTTATACTTTTATAAAGGCTTTATAGTCTGAAAAATTTGTAAGGTTTAGCGTTAGCTTTTAATAATATGTCAAATTTAAATAAAAACTGTTTTATTTTGATTTGATATTAATATCAACAATAGGAGAAACAATGATTAGAAAAATTATTGCAACATTTATGTTAGTTGCATTGAGTGCAACTTTAGGTATGGCAGCACCAGCACCTACAAAAGCAAAAAAACAAACACCACAAGGTATCTATTTAACGGCAGTAGAAACTCATGATCTTATGACAAAAGAGGGAGCTAAAACTCTTTTTATCGATGTTAGAACACCATATGAGTACCAATATGTAGGTCATACAAATATGGCGGATAAAAATATCCCAATCGTAACTATTACAACAAAACACTGGGATAAGAAAAAACATAGATATGCAAGAGTTATGAATAAAAACTTTGTAGCTGACGTAGAAGCTGCACTTAAAGCAAAAGGTCTTACGAAAAAAGATAGAATCATCTTAATGTGTAGATCAGGAAAAAGAAGTGTTTACGGTACAAAACTTATGGCAAAAGCAGGTTATATGAATGTAGCAACTGTAGTTGATGGTTTTGAAGGTGGAAAAGACAAAAAATATAAACACAGAACTACAAACACTGGATGGAAAAATACTTGTCCTCCTGAGTCTTGGACATATAAAAACATTAAAGAAAAAATGTATTTTGACTAATCAAAATTTAGTTTGATCTTCAAAGGGTTAGCATATAAGCTAACCCTTTTTTATTATTAAAATAAAGATATAATCTCCTATGAAATTTTTATTTGTTTTTTTATCTTTTCTAACATTTTTATATTCACAAAATATTGATAATTGTTTCAATTGCCATCAAAATACAACTCCTATAGATAACTTTCATTCATATAGTGAATTTGGTTGTGCATCATGTCACGGTGGAGATAAAAAAGCAAAGACAAAAGAGAAAGCTCATACAAACATGGTATTAAATCCAAGCCGATTAGAACACGCTTCACTATTTTGCGGTAAATGTCATCAAGATATAATTGATAGAGTTGATAAAAGTATAATGAATAATATGCACGGTATTTTAGATGTACTTAAATACCAGTTTAGAGAGACTAAAACTATTGAAAAAACTACTGGAATTAAATATTTAAAAGATAAACCAACCTCTAAACAAAGCTTGGCAGAAGACCATTTTAGCAAACTTTGTGCCGCTTGTCATGTAAATCAAAAAGAGGAGATTTTTAAAAATACAGGGTTTGAAAAAAGAGGTGGTGGGTGTGTAGATTGCCACAAAGTTAGTGATGAAATCTCGCAGGAACGAGGACAAAAATTAATAATTAAGAATGAAGAATTATGGAGTGAAACGAGGACAAAAATTGTTCATCCAAAACTTTCAACCAAAATTCCAAGTGAAAATTGTCTAAAGTGTCATAATCGCTCAAACCGTATAGGGCTTTCTTATTTTGGGAAGTTTGAGAGTGAGGGGTATGGGACGCCTTATAAAAATGGAGAACTTACACATAAAATTGATAGAGGAAGATATTACTATGAACTTCCAGCTGATATACACCATAGTAGTGCCAAACTTGATTGTATAGATTGTCATACTGAAGTTGGAGTTATGGGAGATGGGAAACACCATACCCACATGGAAAGTGCAGTTGATATATCTTGTAAAGATTGCCATAATCCTACTTTTAAAAAAAGTTCAAACTTTGGATTGGCAAGTATGTTAAGTGTACTTAATGGAGATATACCTCTTTCAAAGAAAATAGCAGTAACTCATAAAAAAAATACACCTCTTTATAACCTTCAAGAAAATAAAAATAAAATAGAGTTTTTTAGAAAAAAAGACGGTAAAAAGTTTGATATGTCACGTATGAGTGATGCACCTTATCACAGCTCAAAAGAGCATGAAAGACTTGATTGTACTGCGTGTCATAGTTCATGGATACCTAGCTGTTACGGGTGTCATGAGGTTTATTTTAAAGATGGGAAACAATATGATTGGATAAAACATAAAAAAACCAAAGGGAAATGGATGGAGCTAAGAAGTTACCTTAGATATGAGTCTCCTGCTCTTGCAATTGGATATAATAAAAAGATAATGCCTATAGCTCCAGGGTGTCAAGTGATAGCAACTATTTATGATAAAGGGATAAAAAAAGACGAGTTTCACTCTTTTGCTTATGCCGCTTGGGATCCACATACGACTGGGAAGCAAAGTCGTGATTGTATAGATTGCCATTTTAATCCACAAACTTTAGGTTTAGGAGCTGGGATTTTAGACTTTAAAAATAAAAAAATCACTTTTCAACCCTATTATCAAAGTAAAAAAGATGGACTGCCTATCAGCTATCCGATTGATGCTCTTATTTCAAAAGAGGGGAAACAGTTTCAAAGCTTCTCAAGGGATAATGCAAAAGGATTTAATCAAGATGAAGTTAAAAAAATAGTTGAAGCGTATAAGTGTATCATCTGTCATGATAGATATGATGATAATATATATCAAGATTTTCAAAAATCTAAAAAGATGTTTTATAAAAAACAAACATCTTGTGCAAAAGAAGTTTTAAAATGAGATATCTACTACTATTTATTTTTGCTTTGTCGTTATACTCAAATGAGTGTATAAAATGTCATAGCGATAAAATGGATAGATGTAAAAACTCAAACCATTTTACCCATAAAAATGAGATAAATACTATAAGAAAAACTTGGGGGATAAAAGATAGTGATGTTACATTGCAATCTTTACCCCAGTCAAAAGAAGATATCACAAAACCAAGTGATTTGGTAGATGATTTTTTAAGGAGAAAATGTCTTAAATGTCATCTTACGAGCCATGAGATAAATCGTACACAAAATCTTTGCTTAGCTTGTCACAACTCACATCAAAATAAACAAGATGCAAATAAAGCAAAACCGACACAAAGAAAGTGCTTAAAATGTCACAACAATAACTATATAGGCACAGACTATCTTGGGCTTTTCCCGCATGATTATGATAAAGCGTATCGCTCTCCTATTACTAAAGAGGGCTTTTATCCAAAGCGTCCTTATGGGATAGACTTTCATTATCTATCACAAGATATCCACCATCAAAAAGGACTTTCCTGTATAGATTGTCATAAAAATGATAAAACAAAAACATGGGAAGATAAGGTTGATTGTAAATCGTGCCATACAAATATCTCGCAACAGAATCATAAAAACTATCATGACAATATATCTTGCACGGCTTGTCATAGCTCGTGGAATATTAGTAACTATGAGCTAAATGTTTTACGCGATGATACACCAAATTATAAACAGTGGAAAAGACTGCAAGTACAAGAAGACAGATACTTAGAAAAGTTTTTAAAAAAAGCTATAAAATCAAAAAAAGCTATTAAACCGGTTATGCCGGATTATCTTACAAATGAGCTAAAAGATGGGATTTGGTATAGCGGCTGGAGATTTAGAAGATGGGAAAATTTCTTTTTAATCAATGATGAAAACGGTAAAATCCAATTAGCTTCGCCAATGTATCAATACCGTATAAGCTATAAAGATAAAGATGGCAAAATGGTATTTAATGATGTAAATAATATCAATGGCAAAAAGATAGAGGCTTTTATACCAAGAACTCCTCATACTATTACCCAAAAAGCAAAAGCGTGTGAGATGTGCCACAACAATAAAATTATGCTTGATAAACATCTAATCAATAAAGATATATTAAAAGGAAAAGTTTTAAAAGGTACCCCTCTATCGAGTGAACAACTAAAAAAAATGCAATCACAAAAGTATAAACTCAAAAGTACAAAAAGGCTTTTTGGAGACTGAATAGATTCTATAAGTTTTATTAATAAAAAATAAATTAATATGTCACTATAATAACTCTTTTAATATAAGGATAATTGAATTGATTAGAACTATAATAGTATTGATTTCTCTTTTTGTTTTAAGTAGTGCCGATACAATATTTACCAAAGAAGAGTTACAGTTTATAAAAAGCTCCCCGATAGTAAAAGTGGGTTCTATTGATTCATATACCCCTTTTAGTTTTATTGAAGATGGTATGAAAATAGGATTTACCCAAGAACTTTTAGAGATAATTTCAAAAAAAAGTGGTCTAAAATTTGAAAAAGTGGGTGGTACATGGCCTGAAGTTTTCGGTCAATTTAAAAATGGTACGATAGATATAATTTCTGAACTTTCTTATAGGGAAGAGAGATTAAAGTTTACGACATATACAAAACCTTATTATGAGATACCCGTAGGTGTATTTACCAGAGATGATTTTGGAATTTATAAAAATTTAGAGTCTTTAAAAGGGAAAAAAGTAGGTATAGTTAAAAACTCATATCTCATCAATGTTATTAAAAATATAAAAGATATAGATGTTGTTGAAATTGAAACGACCGATGGGAGATTTTTTGCTCTTGATGAAAAAAAAGTAGATGCTGTTTTAAGTAATGCAATGAGTATTCATCGTGTTGAAAAACTTATGTTACATGGGATAAAACTTGCAGGGATATTCTCTTATCCTAAGGTAAAAAGTGAAGATTTGCGTTTTGGAATAAGAAAAGAAAAACCTCTTTTAGCTTCAATTATCAATAAGTCTTTGAATAATATATCCTTTTCCGAGATGACGAAATTAAAACAAAAATGGATCGTAAACATTAGCGATGATGCTTCAGACATGATGAATAGTATCAGGTTTACTATAGAAGAAAAAAATTATCTTGATAGTAATGCCATTACCATGTGTATAGATCCAAATTGGATGCCCTTTGAAAAGTTTGATGAGAATGGCAATTATGTCGGTATGAGTGCAGATTATTATAAGTTATTTGAAAAAATGATTGGTAAGAAGTTTAAGGTTATCCACTCAAAAACTTGGAGTGAAAGTATAGATTTTGCAAAACAAAGAAAATGTGATATTTTATCTCTAGCAATGGAAACTCCTTCAAGGACCAAGTATCTTAATTTTACTATGCCTTATGTTAAAATGCCGCTCGTTATTACAACTAAAATCGGTGTACCGTTTATAAACAATATGGAATCGCTTCAAGGGAAAAGAATAGGGATCCCAAAAGGGTATGCTTTTATTGAGATTTTACATAATAAGTATCCTGATTTAGAGATTGTCGAAGTTGCAGATATCAATGAGGGACTTAAGCTGGTAAATCATGATCAACTCTACGCCTATATAGGTACGTTGGCTACCGTTGATTATACATTTCAAACAAAATATCAAGGGGAATTAAAAATATCCGGTAAAATGGATGAAAATATAGAGCTTGGCATAGGTGTAAGAAACGATGAGCCTGTTTTATTTAATATCTTACAAAAAGTTGTAAGTAATATAACAGTGGAACAACACAAAAATATTTTAAATAGATGGGTGTCGGTTAAATATGAAAAAGAGATTGATTATAGCTTACTTTGGAAAATCTCTATAGCATTTGGGACTATTTTATTAATCGTATTATACTTTTTTGCAAAAGAGATTATTTTAAAAAGAAAATTACAGTACCAAAAAGAGGAATTTGAATCAATTTTTAAATCAAGTAAAGATGGTATAGCAATTATAGATTTGGAATCTAATTTTTTGGATTTTAATAATGCTTATCTTGAGATGACGGGTTACACTAAAGAGCAGTTAATGAAAAAAAACTGTATAGAACTTACGGCACCTCCATATAAAAATATGACACAAGAAGTATTTAAAGAGGTACTAAAAAAGGGATATGTGGAAAACTTTGAAAAAGAGTGTATCATGTTTAATAACAAAAGGGTCAGTGTTAATTTAAGCGTAACGTTGATGCCCGATAAAAATAGACTTCTTTTGATGATGAAAGATGTCAGTAATATTAAATTGATGGAGGAGCAGGAAAAACTTGTCTCGATGGGCGAGATGATAGGGAATATTGCACACCAATGGAGACAACCGCTTTCTGTAATTTCTACTTTGGCAAGTGCCATGAAAGTGAAAATTGAATATGAACAAGAGATAGACAAAAGTACAATTATCGATTCTTCCGATAAAATTGTTGAGCAAACTCAGTATCTTTCCCAAACAATAGATGATTTTAAAAACTTTATTAAAGGGGATGACGAATATCACGATTTGAGTATAAAAGCATTAATAAACAGTACGTTAAATCTTGTTAATGCATCTTTAGCCAACAATTATGTGCAAGTTATAAAAGATATAGAGGATGATTTACATATTAGTGGAGGTGTCAGTGAGCTGGAACAAGCAATAATAAATATTTTAAACAATGCAAAAGATATTATAGTTCAAAAACATACCGATGATAATAGATATATTTTTATTACAACCAAAAAAATAAATGATGGTATGCTGGAGCTGAAAATAGTCGATAACGGTGGAGGGATAGCTGAAAATATTATAGATAGAATTTTTGAGCCTTATTTTACTACAAAGCATCAATCGATAGGTACTGGATTAGGTTTGGCTATGGCAAATAAAATTATTGTAGAGAGACATCATCAAATATTAAAAGTTTTTAACGAAGAGTTTGAATATAAAGGCAATAAATATAAAGGGGCATGTTTTAGTATAATATTTAAAGCTTCGTAAAATATATAATAGTATTAAAAAAAGGGGTAAAAGCTTTAAGCTTTTACCCCTTTTTAGTAGAGAATCTATAGCTTATTCAGCTACAGTAACCTCTTTAGCCGTACCTTCCCAGATACCGTGCTTGGTACAGTAACCGTGAGCTACAAGATTAAGTTTTTTTCCAGTTGGGATAATTGTAAAAGTAGTTGTATTATGAGCTTTTACGTTTCCTAATGTTCCGGGTACATAAGTAGCTTTTGCTAAAAGAGTTTCACCATTAAAAAGTGATACAGATTCGATATAGTGGTCAAAATCATCAGGATGAGTATATTCATTTCCCATTTTAACCGTTACTTCAAACGGTTCACCTGCTTTTGCAGTATCGTTACAGTGGATAAATGGAGAGTGTCTGTCGATTAAATCTTTTTTCGCTTCTCTTTCAATTTCGCTGATATCTTGATATTTATTAATTTTTGGCATGTTTGTTCCTTTGTTTTTAAGTTGGCAAGATTATACTCAATATAAGATTAATAAATAAGATAAAAATTGTCTTTAATGGATTTGTTTAAGTAAAAACTTAGAAGACCCCAAAAGGGATCTTTCAAAATAATTATTAGAGGTTGATACCTGTTTGATTGACGTTGTGTTGCAGTCCTAGTCTCTTTGGATCAATTCCAAGTGCAATACCAACCATCTGAGGAAGATGCAAAATAGGGATATCTATATCTCTTCCCATCTCTTTTGCGATATTATGTTGTTGTACATCCATTCTCAGATGACATAATGGACAAGGTGTTACCATCATATCTGCATTTTGATCAATGGCATCAAGCATAGCAGTACCACTTAGTTTATTAGCTGTTGCTGGATTTTGAAGTTCAACGTGAAATCCACAACATTTATTTTTAGATTCGTAATCCACGGCATTTCCACCAAGAGCAGTTACCAAGTTGTCTAATGACGTTGGTTTGTAAGGATTTTCTCTACCATTTGATTTATTTTGTAAATGGCTTGGTCTAATATTATGACATCCATAAAATGCAGCTACGTTAATATCACTGATAGGATTTGACACCTTTGCAGCAATATTATCATACCCATAATCATCTTGCAGTGCATACAAGAAATGTTTTACTTCACTTGTCCCTTTATATTCAAGTCCAACTTCTGCTAATTTTTCATTTACTTTTGCTTTTAGTTCAGGGTCATTATCCAATCTATCTTTTGTCATAGCTGTATTGATTTGACAGGTATTACAAATAGTTACCATAGTAAGTCCAAGTTTTTCTGCATAAGCGATATTTCTTGCATTAAGTACAAGTGATAACATCTCATCAAAATCTTGTAAGTGACTTGCTCCACAACATGAAGCTTCATCTAAAAGTACAAGTTCAATCCCAAGTTTACTTGCAATAGCTTGAGTGGACATCAAAAGTTCAGGAGTTGATTCTCTAGCGGTACATCCAGTATATAATGCGTATTTTAATTTTTCCATTTAATCACTCCTAAAATTTTGCCGTTGATACACTATCAACAAGCTTTTTAATCTCATCTAAATTTTTAGATTTTGGCATATTCCAAGGCATCACTATTTTCCCTCGTTTAAACATATGAATAGCTTCTGGAATGTGTTTCATAACTCCAGGGATCCCCTCGGAGTATTTTACAAGTTCCCCTTCATCTAAAATACCGTGTTTTTTAATAGACCATTTAAATCCAACTGCATGTCTTGTAGCTACATTGTTAAGGTGTCTTTCATTTTCAAACGATTGTAAATGGAGTTTTGTAATTTTATCGATTGGATTCAACTCTTTTGGACAAGCCTCAGCACACTCATTACATTTTACACAATCCCAAATTCCACTTCCAAGTTTTTGCAACGTATCAAGTCTCTCATTATGTGCATTGTCTCTCACATCTGCGTTAAATCTCCACGCTTTGGTAAGTGCCATTGGACCGATATACTCATCATTTACTTCAACAGCAGGACAGGCATAAAAACAGTTTCCACAAGCGATACAATAATCAGCTTCATCAATTTTCTCAGCCTCTTCCCCAGTTACGATATTTTCTTGTTTTGGAAACTCTTCAATATCTGCTACAAGGTATGGTTGTACCTGATCATATTTTTCCCAAAAACTATCTTTATTTATAACCATATCTTTATATGCTTTAGTCATATCTTGCGGTTCTAATACAAGCTCTTCCCCAAATATTTTTACAAGCTCAAATACATTGTCTTTACACGCCAATGTTGGTTTTTTATTTACTTTAACGGCACATGATCCGCAAATACCGTGTCTACAGCTTCTTCTATAGGTAAAGCTTCCGTCATGTTCCCATTTGATTCTATTCATCACATCAAGCACCAATTCATCTTGATTTACATTCATTACGATAGTATCATAGTGCGGGAGATAGTCTGTATTTTTGTTAAATCTAAAAACTTTAAATGTTAATTTTTTTACTTCTTGTTTATGACTCATTATTATCTCCTAGTAAGTTCGCTCTGTAGGTTCAAAATCGCCTAGAACGACATCCATATATTCGGTTGTGATATTTTTATCCATATCCATGTATGCCATAGTGTGCTTGAGGTACTTTTCATCATCTCTTGTCGGGAAATCTTCTCTATAATGTGCACCTCTACTTTCCTCTCTGTGGATAGCACCATCAACAATAAATGCACTAAAATCCAACATATGGCTAAACTCTATCGCCTCTTGGAGGTCACTGTTGTAAACAGTTGAATGATCGTCTATTCTGATATGGTTAAATTTTTCTCTTAAATTTTTAATATTTGTTTGTTGTTTTAATAAAGATTCTTTTGTTCTAAATACACCTGCATTGTCAGTCATACCTTGTTGTAACTCAGATCTTAGATTTGGAACTTTTTCGTTTCCGTTTGAACCTTTGATTGAACCGATTCTATTTACCGTGTAATTTGCATCTGTAATTTTTGCATCTTTAAAAGAGATCCCTTTTTTTACATCTTCTACAATTGTTTGTCCCACGTGTCTTCCAAAAAAGAGTGCCTCAAGTACCGAGTTTGCTCCTAATCTGTTTGCACCGTGAACCGATACACAAGAACATTCTCCGGCTGCATAAAAACCTTCTACAAAAGTTTTTGTATCACGTCTTACGTGACCGTGTTTATTAACCGGAATTCCACCCATAGAGTAGTGCGCAGTTGCTGCAATAGAGATTGGCTCTTCAATCATATCTTGACCCAAAAATGTGATAGCCAAGTCTCTAAGCTCTGGAAGTCTTTCCATAATGATATCTTTCCCTAAATGTGTAAGATCAATTTTTACATGGTCTTTATTTACTCCGCAACCTCTCCCTTCTAAAATCTCTTGGGTAATTGCACGGCTTACAACGTCTCTTGAAGCAAGTTCAAGTTTATTTGGAGCATATTTAGACATAAAACGTTCCCCCTCCGAGTTGTAAAGGATACCACCTTCTCCACGTGCCGCTTCAGAAATTAGTACACCGCTTCCTGCGATTCCAGTCGGGTGGAACTGTACAAATTCCATATCTTCCAGTGGAAGTCCATGTCGTGCTACGATTGAAAGGGCATCTCCCGTGTTTGCGTGGGCGTTAGAGTTTACTTTAAAGGCTCTACCGTATCCACCTGTTGCAAACATTACCGCACGAGCATTAAAAATCATAGGCTTTGTATCAACTAAGTTATAAGCAACTACGCCGTTTACTTTTCCATCTTCGTAGATAAGATCGGCTACATAATATTCATCTTTAAAATCAACACCGTCTCTGTGTGCTTGTTCGTAAATTGTTTGCAGTAGTGTTAGACCTGTTCTATCCTTTGCATAACAGGCTCTTGGTTTGCTTTGTCCACCAAATGGTCTTTGACCTATTTTTCCCTCTTCGTTTCTACTAAAAACAGCACCCATTTTTTCAGCCCATCTGATGGTCTCCGGTGCTTTTTCACACATAAGTTTGATAGCATCTTGATCACCTAAGTAATCACTCCCTTTTACCGTATCAAACTCGTGAAGTTCTACTGAATCTTCTTCACTCAATGCTGCGTTAATACCACCTTGTGCAGCACCTGAATGTGATCTAAGAGGATGAAGTTTTGTAAGTACACATACACTTAAACCGGCATGTGCAGCTTCTCTTGCTGCTGCCGTACCTGCTAGTCCGGCACCCACAATAACAACATCGTATTTATGAATTGGAATACTCATTCACTTTCCTTTTAAATTATATTAGATAAAAAACTGTTTTTAATTGTACACAAGATTTATATATAAGAAATTTAAATGATTCTTACCGACTACATTATTGTCGATTGTTGTTACGAAACGAATCAGTAATCGGTATGAAATGACTATAAAAAAGGTATAGCTATTTTATGCTTGTTAAATCCTAGCTTTATTGGATCTTTTTCCCCATTGAGTAACGTATTGAATTGTTCTACTGTAACTATTGGTAAATTAATATCTCTCCCAACCGTCTGTGCAATCTCTTTTTGTTTTTGATCCAACAAAGAAAAGTTTTTCTTATTATTCACTAAAATAAAATCTGCATTATTATCTAGGGCATCTAGGAGAATTTTCCCCGCAATTTTATAAGTAAAAGTTTTATCTGCTTCTAAAGTATAAAAAGCCACATCATCATTTTTTGATTCGGTTTCTACAAAAGATGCTTTACTTTGAAGAACAATATCTTTGAGTGAACAAGTGTCGTTTTGATCATAAGCGGCAATATTAAATCCAATAAAATCTTGCGCAACTTTTACGGTTCGCTCAACGGTAGGTTCTGTTTCAAAAGATGTTTTTGTGATTTTTGATACCAAATGTTGGATTTTGGACTGTTTTGTATTATCGGGATGGAATAATCTTTTTTCTACGGATGTATGAAACCACGCTCCGTTGTTTTTATTTGAAATGATATTTAAAATTTCCTCTTCAAATTCGGGATTTTTTTCAATAATATCGTGTGCAATGATAATCGTATGGTCTCCAATATAATCTTTTAAAAAGTTAAGTGTATTTGAAGCGTAGTAGTCTAGTTGGAGAGATTCTGCGTATTGATCGTATTGATCTATTGTCAAATACTCTTTAAAAAGATTTAGTTTTTCCAAAAAGTCGTCATTATTGATTGTAAGGTCGTGGATAGCTCTATAAATACTTACAGGCTCAATTGTTAATTCGTTTGTTTCTACTCTTAAAAGAAGATCTTTAAGGGGAACATCAACGGTTAAAAAATAATCGTTTATTTTAATACCGTGTTTTTTAACACCTTCAAATTCAAATGTTTCTTTATTATTAAGTTTTACGAGAAGATCAAGTACTGTTTCGTCATTAGAATATTCCAGTGTAAAGTTTTTGTAGTATGGAAGATAATCTGTCAATCGATTAAATCTAAATAGTTTTATTTCTAATTTATTATCCATATAAATCCTTTTCTATATGTTAAAGAGGTAGAGATTATATAACAAATAGGATTAAAAAACAGCTTTTAGGAATCTATCTTTTCTAAAATCTTCCCTATTTTTTTAATTTGCAATTGAACAATCTCTTTTTCTTCCAAGAGCTCATTTTTCTCTTTTGAAGAGAGTTCCTCTTTCAATTTTTGCTTGATTTTTTTATTTTTTCTTGCAAGTTTTTTTAACAGCTCTTTGAGTGCTTTATGTTTCATCTCTTTTTTTGAAATATCCAATCCCAATTTTGATTTTAGGTTTTTTAGCAGCTTTTTCATTTTCATATTAGTCCTTTTCTTCTATCTCATCTTTAAGGAGGTGTTTTTCAATATCTTCATCGTCAATTAAAATATCTTCTGCAATATCTTGATCCACAAAAAGGATCTCCGCCATCTGTATAAGGTGGTTTGCTATATCGTATACATAGCTGGTATCATTCATCAAAGAAGTTGCCATCTCATGGGAAATTAAACTATTTCTAATTAATCCATCAATATTTTTATTGATATTTCTGTCATATTTTTGAATTTTGATTTTAAGAGCAGATAATATAAGTACAATATTCTCCATATCATTTGCATTTGCTACTTTATCAAGTTCTCGTAAAATCTCGATAAGCTCTTTGATAAGTAGTTTATATTCGTTTTGAATGTGTTGGTTTGAGCTTTTGGAATATTTGATAATATGTTTTTGTAGATGTTCGGTGTCTTTGATGGCTTGGACAATATTTCTACTGGCAAGTTTTAGTTTATATATCTCTTCTAGTTGTTCAGTTTTCATACCTTCTTGAGCTTTGGTGCAAAAGTCGATAATCTCTCCGTAAACATTTTTAATCTTTAAATGGTAATGCTCATCAATATTTATATATTCTTTTGAATAGGGTTGTGCAATAACTGCATCTAACTCCAAAGTTGAGCCGATATTTGATTTTTTGACATTTATCCCATGGGCAATTATTTGATAAGCACTTGCATACAATCTTTTTATCTCTTTTTTAACCGATTGCAGTGCAATATCAGGGATTGTTAAAGCAGCTTCATCAAGATATTTTACGGTTCCTACGGTTATTGTTTTAGGGATAAAAAGTTTTTGTAAAAATATAACTAAATATTTAATAAACGGCGTTACCACAATGACGCCCAAAATATTAAAAATAGTATGAAAAAGTGCTAGTTTCATTGCATAATTTATACTGGCTATACCAATTATTGTAGATAAAAAATCAACTAAACCAGCCAGTTGATAGATAAAAACAATAGCAATAAATCCCGTTATCATATTAAAGATAAAATGGGCTACGGCAAGTCGTTTCCCATTTTCATTGGATTTTAAAGCTCCAAGTACGGCAGTTACGGTTGTTCCTAAATTTGCACCGATTGCCAATGCTAAAGCATTTGCATATTCTATTTGACCCGTGGCAAGAGCTGTGATAATCAGTGCCATTGTTGCACTGCTTGATTGAATAATAATCGTTGCAACGGCACCTACAAGAACATATACAAATATCCCTAAATAGCCCTCCATTGCATAAGAAGCAAGATCAATACCGCTTTTTAAGGTTTCAAATCCCTCTTTCATATACCCGATTCCTAAAAAAATTACCCCAAGACCGATAAGAATCGAAGCAAAACCTTTATAAGAATTTTTCTTTAAGACTAAAGGGATAAGGATACCCATAACAAGCATCGGCATAGCATACAAAGAGATTTTAATTTTAAGTCCAAAAAGTGATACCAGCCAAGCTGTAGCCGTTGTCCCTATGTTTGAACCGAAAATTACCCCGATAGCAGAAGCCAAGCTGATAAGTTCAGCTCCTAAAAATGAGATGACGATAATAGAGATTAAAGAGGAACTTTGTACAATTGCAGTAGCAAAAAAACCTGTTGTGATGGCTTTTATCGTAGTGTTTGTAAATTTTTCCAAAATAGTTTCCAAAGCACTGCCGCTGAGTATTTTAAAACCGCTTTCCATATATTCCATACCCACAAGAAACAGTGCAATACCACCAAAAATAGTACTAATGTTCGGATAAGTTCCTAACAGTATCAGTGCACCGAAAATCAGTACCATAATGATAGGGTTAATCATTTTGTTGAATAAGCTTTTTTCTTCCATAAAAAACCTTTTAGATATTGAGTCATTTTACTACAACTACTCTTAAAGCAATATCATATTTTATTACTATCGTCTATATTGACAAAGTAGTAAAGAATTAAGTTTTATTCTTACTATGATATAATAATTCCATATTTGTTTTTATATAGACAAGGAATAATATGAATTATCAAAACATTAAAGATCAAATGATTAGTTTTTTACAACAACAAGCAAAACATATAGGTGTGCAAAATGTTGTTGTGGGTATTAGCGGCGGTTTAGATTCTGCAATTGTATCGGTACTTTGTAAAGAGGCTTTTGGAGATAATTTTTACGGAGTTATGCTCCCTTCACAATACTCAAGCGAAGAGAGTATACACGATGCAAAAGAGCTTTGTGAAAAATTTGATATACAATATGAAGTGGTTTCCGTAGCTCCTATGGTTGAAGGATATTATTCTAATAATGACAGTGATGCATCTGTGCTTCGTAAAGGAAACTTTAGTGCACGGATGAGGATGGCTGTTTTATATGATATCTCTGCAAAACATAATGCTATCGTAGTGGGTACTTCTAACAAATCAGAGATATTACTCGGTTACGGTACTTTATACGGTGATACGGCTTGTGCTATTAATCCTATCGGTCAAATGTACAAATCCGATGAATTTGAATTTGCAAAATTTTTAGGAGTACCGGAATCTATTATCAATAAAAAACCAAGTGCCGATCTTTGGAGTGGACAAAGTGATGAGGATGAACTTGGATATTCCTATAAAAATATGGATGATGTGTTAAAACAATTGGTTGATAACAATATCTCAAAAGAGGCCCTTTTACAAAGTGGAACAGATGTAAAACTTATCGATATGTTGGAATATAGAATGAGAACAAATGCTTTTAAAGGGAGAACTCCCACAATTGCAGATATTGATTTTGAATAAAGGTTAAATCATGATTAAAACAGTAAAAAATGAAAGAACGGTACCATTTTTTAGACCGATTATAGATGAGCAGGAACATGAACAGGTTCAAGCTATATTATCCGGGGACTTATCGATGCGTTCAAAAGTTGAAGAGCTAGAAGAGGAGATAAAAGATTTTATAGGAGCTGGGTATGTTATAGCAACAAATAATGCAACATCTGCTTTGCATCTTGCTCTTAGTGCGATGGAACTCAAACGGGCGGACAAAGTTTTGATGAGTGTAAATTCTTTTGTCAATCTTCCTGAAACCGTCAGGCATTTTGATGCGGAACCTATTTTTATAGATATTGAACCAAACGGCTTTAATATAGACCTTGATAAATTAGAGGAATATTTAGAGGAAAATAACAGCAAAAAATTAAGAGCTTTAATGGTAACTTTTGTCGGAGGAGAGGTTCCTGATCTGACACGAATTTATGCCATCGGTAAAAAATACGATCTTGTAATTATCGAAGATGCGACAAGTGCCTTAGGAGCTATGTATAAAGATGAGATGGTAGGATCATTGGGTGCTGATATGACTATTTTTTCAACAAACTATTCCAATTCAAAAACATCAATTAGTAAAGGTGGATTTATTGTTACGAATCATGAAGAGTTGGCAAATCGGGCAAAGCTTTTAAGAACACATGCTATTAACAGTAGTTTTGATGAATATGGAAATATCGATTATGTCTATGATGTGGTAGATATCGGTTATAAATATGATATGACCGAACTTGAAGGTGCATTTAACTTGGCTCAATTTTATAAAACAAATTCATTTTGTGAAAGAAGGCAGGAGATCGCAGAGATTTATAACGAAAAACTTGCGGGATTAAAACATATTACACTTCCGCCGTTTGATCCTGAGCATATCTATTCACAATATATCGTAAGAATCAGCAAAAACAGAGACGGTTTTGCAAGAGCATTAAAAGAAAAAGGGGTTTCAACGGGACTTCACTATATCCCTTTACATCTTTTGACATATTATAAAAAGAAATATCAACTGAAAATTACCGCTTACGGCAATGCACTAAGCACTTATGGACAAATTTTGTCACTTCCTATTTATGCAGCGATGAGTGATGAAGATGTAGAGTATGTGTGTGAAACAATCAAATCCGTAGCAAACGAATGGATATAAAAATTTTAGCTGAATTTTTTTGGTTTTAAATTTGAAAAAATATTTTATTAGGTGGTTAGAGGAATATCTTTTTTCCCCTACCCCTTTTCAATCTTTTATAGGGGTACTTTTACTCCCATTTACTCTTATTTATTGTGTAGTTACGGCATATCGTAGAATTTCAAAAAAACCTGTAGAATTTGGATTGCCTGTCATTAGCGTAGGAAATCTTTTGGTTGGCGGGACAGGAAAAACCCCTATAAGTATTGCACTTGCAAGAAGATATGAAAACTCCGCAGTGGTACTTCGCGGATATGGAAGGGAGTCTCAAGGTTTAGTTATCGTAAGCGACGGTCAAACCATTTTACAAGATGTACAAACAAGCGGCGATGAAGCACAACTTTTAGCAGAAGCGTTACCGCAAAGTATAATAATAGTAAGTGAAGATAGAAAGCTTGGTATCTTAAAAGCACAAGAACTGGGTGCTAAAGTTGTATTTTTAGATGACGGGTATAGGCATCACGATATTAAAAAATTTGATCTTTTAATTCGTCCCAAAAATGAACCTACCAATATTTTTTGCCTCCCAAGCGGGGGATATAGAGATACTAAAATGATGTACTCTTTTGCAGATTGTGTATTAAAAGAGGAGAGTGATTTTCATAGAAAAGTAACATTTACAAAAGATTCTAAGATAATCGAACATTTACCTGATAACAGCGTACTTTTTACGGCTATTTCAAAAGCACAAAGGCTGTTGGAGTTTTTACCTGAAAATATTCCAAGTATTATTTATGAAGATCATCATTATTTTACTCAAGAAGATATTGAAAATCTTTATAAAAAATATCCAAATACAAATATAGTAACTACAAGAAAAGATTTTGTAAAATTGGGGCAGTTTAGTTTAGAAAATATCTATGTGATGGAGTTGGATGTTTCAATCAATACCGAAGCTTTGAATAAAATAGATAAGTATATTAGCGGGTATTCTTAACTTTTAAGCCCAAATTTGCAGATGAGGTATAGTTGATACGGCATTGACTATATCGTGTCTTGTTATTACGCCTAAAATTTGATGCTGTGCATCTACTACCGGAATTGCATTTCTATTGAAATCGATCATAACTTTCGCAGCTCTTCTTATATCGGTAATAGGATCGGTTGTGATAATATTTTTTTCATAAATCTCACCTACGGATCTTTCTAAAAGATTTTCCACACCGTTATAACTCATCATAAAATCAAGAAGCATATTTTTAGTGATCATACCTTTTAGGTTATTGCTTGTATCCGAGCGTATTAAAAGTTGTCTGATACTATGTTTTTTCATAAGTTCATAACATTCTCCTATTGTTTTATCATCATTGATAATGATAGGTTTATGAGTCATTACCTGCTCTACATGAAAGATTTCGGCTCTTGTGTCAAGGTTTGCCATTTGTTTGTATTTATTTTTGGCTTCATTATCTATTGGACCGTTATAGATACCCTCAAATTTTTCGTTATCATCCTCTTTTTTTCTATTTAATATTTTTCTAGTGGGGGAAATTTCATGTACGTCATAAAGGTGGTCAATTGTATTTCTAAAGTTTAATCCATCGTCATCATACATCGCAAACATAATAAAACTCCTTCATAATCCTACAAATAGTTTACTTTTGCATATTATGACATAGGGATAATTAAAATATAACAATTAGTTTTTTTTATTATATTTTTTAAATTATTACAAGCTATAATTAAAAGCATATAAAAAAGGGAGATTTTAATGAAGACAGTAACACTCATAGATAACAAAACAAAAAAACAAGTAGATTTTAACGTATATGATTCCACATTGGGAAATAGTGTTATTGATATCTCTTCACTTAATAAAGAGATGGGGATGTTTACTTACGATAATGGTTTTGGTATGACAGCAGGGTGTACTTCGGAGATAACATTCATAGACGGTGGCAAAGGAGAACTTTTATATAGAGGATATCCTATTGAGCATTTAGCTAAAAATCACAGTTATCTTGAAGTATGTTATCTTTTACTCTATGGAGATATTCCCAATGAATTGGAATATAAAACATTTCAAGCCGATATGCGGGTAAAAAGATACCCAAATGAAGGGATAAAAAAAATCTTTGATGCATTTCCGGATAATGCCCATCCAATGGCTGTTTTAAGCTCTTCCGTTTCGGCTCTCAGTGCTTTTCACCATCAACATCTTAATATCAATGCAGAAGAAGAATATTACGATATGGCAAAAAGAATTATTGCCAAGATACCGACACTTGCCGCGTATACCTATCGCCACTCTAAAGGATATCCTTATATTCATCCTGATCTTGATATGTATTTTACGGAAAATTTTTTGCATATGTTACGAGACTTTCCAAGAAATACTGCCGAGATTTCACAAATTGAGATTGATGCACTTGATGCAATTTTTACACTCCATGCAGACCATGAACAAAACGCTTCAACTTCAACCGTTAGGCTTGTAGGTTCAACGGGAGCACATCCTTACGCAGCTATTAGTGCCGGGATTAATGCTCTGTGGGGAAGAGCACACGGTGGGGCAAACGAATCTGTTATCGATCAGTTGATGATGATAGGGGATGTAAGCAATGTGGATAAATTTATAGCTCGAGCCAAAGATCCAAACGATGATTTTAAGTTGATGGGATTTGGGCATAGGGTGTATAAAAATTTTGACCCAAGAGCGAAAGTGCTAAAAGGTCTTAGAGACCAGCTCCAAAGTGAGCTTGGGATCAGCTCAAAGATGATTGAAGTAGCAAACAGAGTTGAAGAGATTGCTTTAACCGATGAATATTTTGTAAGTAGAAACCTCTATCCAAATATTGACTTTTACTCAGGGACTATCCTCTCAGCTCTTGGAATAGAAAGAGCTATGTTTACACCGATATTTGTAATCGGTCGTACGGTAGGATGGATTGCACAATGGATTGAGCAGAAAAAAGATTTAAAAAATAAAATTGTTAGACCGAGACAAAGATATGTAGGACCTACAAACAGGATGAAATAAAAATATACCATGGAAAGTCTTGAGTTACATAATTATCTCTTTGCATTTATTTTAACCCTTTTTGCAGGACTTTCCACGAGTGTCGGTGCGATGATTGCCTTTTTCTCTAAAGGTAATAATAACAAAATACTCTCTTTGGGATTAGGATTTTCAGCCGGTGTTATGATCTATGTCTCTTTTATAGAGATACTTCAAAAATCAACAGACTCTTTTAGCGCTATCTATTCAAGTGAAGTGATTGGAGAGAGTATTGCATTATTTTGCTTTTTTTTAGGGATTGGACTGAGTGCTTTAATTGATAGGTTTATTCCAGAAGATGTAAATCCCCATGAGCCTAAAAGTGAAAGACAGCTTGAGGAGCTAAAGCCCCATACCCATAGTTCACTTTTAAAAAACAGTACTTTAAAACGGACAGGAATATTTACGGCACTTGCAATTGGAATTCATAATTTTCCAGAAGGCTTTGCCACATTTATATCCTCTTTAGAGAGTTTAACTTTAGGTTTTACAATCGCTTTAGCAATAGCAATTCACAATATTCCAGAAGGGATGGCGGTATCTCTTCCTATTTATCATGCAACAGGGGAGAAGAAAAAAGCATTTTGGTATGCAACACTCTCAGGATTAGCCGAGCCTATAGGTGCTCTTTTAGGTTTTTTTATTTTATATCCTTTTATGGGGGAAGCAACTTTAGGGATAACTTTTGGAATAGTTGCAGGGATTATGATCTATATCTCTTTTGATGAACTTTTACCTGCTGCAAGGGTATACGGCAATGCACATACTACAATCTTGGGACTTGTTCTAGGGATGTTAATAATGTCTTCAAGTTTAGTTGCTTTTAAATTGATTTAAAAAATAGGTTATAATATAATATTCTCTTTCGTTACAACTATGCCGTCTTTATCTGCATAGATAAATTCGTCGGGGGTAAATGTAACACCTCCAAATTCTAAAACAGTATTATGATTTGCTTCTGCTTTTTTTTGGCTTTTATATGGATAAGTTCCAAGGGCATAAAGTCCTACAGGTACTATTGCTGTTTGGTGTGTGTCTCTTACATAACCGTTGATTACAATTCCTTCCCAGCCGTTATGGTAGGCATATCCCATAAGGGTTTCTCCTACAACTGCACAATATTCCCCCTTTACATCTACGACACAAATTTTTCCATCCCCTTTATTATCCCTTAAAAGTTCGACTAAGGCAGCATTATCTTCAAAAAGTTCAATGGTCACAATCTCTCCGTGACACATAGAAACACCGCCGTATGATTTATAATTTGGTGCTAAAACTTGTACTTCGTTTGGATGATTATCGCAAATATCTGCCGTGTATGATTTCATATAAAAAGTCCTCTAAATGTTATAAGCAGATTGTATCTTAAGAGCGATAAAACTATCCAACAATAATCCAATATTTCCCAATTATAATTTGGAATAAATTAAATAAAAAAGGATCGATAATGAAAACAACGACAGCAAAATTAGCGGCATTGATGTTTGGAGCAACTTTAATGATAGCAACGGCAGCTTATGCAGATAGTAAGTGTGGTGGAGATAAAGAAGAAAAAAAGGAAAGATACATGGAAAAGAAAGCTTCTGGCAAATGTGGTGGGGATCAACAAAAGAGAATAGAAAGATACAAGGAGAACAAAGCTTCAGGAAAATGTGGTGGAGATAAAGAAGAAAGAATGGAAAAATATATGGATGAAAAAAGAGGTTCAGGAAAATGTGGAAGTTAAAACTTTAATAATGAAGCTTGTAATTCTACAAGCTTAAGAAGGGATAGATTATGTTACGCGAAATAAATGAAAGAGTAGAAAATATCTTGAACAATCTTCAAGATATTGGATTACTCGTTGCAAGATTGTTAATTGCTTACGGATTTTTAAATCCTGCGCTTAATAAATGGAGTGATATAGAATCTGTTGGAGCATGGTTTGGAACTCTAGGTATCCCTTTCCCACAGCTCAATGCCTATATGGCAGCATCTACCGAGCTTCTTGGAGTGTTTTTATTAACTTTAGGACTTTTTACAAGGTATATATCTATACCTCTTATTGTAGTGATGATTGTAGCAATTATTACGGTACACCTTCCACACGGTTTTAGTGCGGGAGATAACGGATTTGAGATACCGTTTTATTATATGGTATTTTTATTTCTTTTTGTCGGGCATGGTGCAGGTAAGTTTAGTTTAGATAGATTGTTTTTCAAAAAGAACTAGTGTATAATCACTTATTGAAAAATTTAGGTATCTATTATGAAAATATTACTTTTAGAAGATGATGCAATACTTGGTGATCTTCTTTATAACTCACTTATAGAAAGAGGCTTTGTCGTTACCCATGCAGAAGATGGAGATGAAGCCTTAGACTATGTAGAAAATGAAAAATTTGATCTGCTTGTGCTTGATATAAACGTGCCAGGCATTTCAGGACTTGAACTATTAAAAAATATCCGAGAATATTCTATCACTACACCCGTAATTATGATCACTGCATATCAAGATACGGCTCATCTTAAAGAGGGTTTTGATTACGGTTGTGATGATTATATTAAAAAGCCTTTTGACCTTGAAGAGCTGCACCAAAGGATAAAAAATCTGGCAAAAAGATATGTTATCGAAGAAGATAGTGTAGTTACATTATCTTCTAATATAAAACTCCTCAAAGAAAAAAATGTTATTGTAAAAGATAATAAAAACTATGAAATCTCAAAAAAGGAAAATATGATATTGGTTTATCTTTTTACACATAGGGGCAGAACTATCAGCTTTGATGAACTTATCCAAAATATTTGGCAATTTGATGAGATTCCAACTGAAACAACTATACGGGTTTATATAAAAAATCTTCGTAAAATTTTAGGAAAAGATGCAATTAAAACAATAAGAGGCTTTGGGTATTGCTATGAGTAGCGAAGAGAAAAAGTCCCTAATAAGTTTTTTATCTATATATCTTTTATCCTCTGTTTTTTTTATGTCAATTATTGCATTTATGTATTTTGAAAGAGAGGTAAAAATGCTTAAAGACCATTGCAGTATGGGTATGAGTAAAGCAGCAATGGAGATAAAGTCAGATATTTTACAAAGCTATATGAATCATGTTCCGTATACTTTTCAATCAAAGAACCCTGAGTTTCAATATGCAATTTTAAAAAAAGACAAAGAGATGTTTTTTTCCAGTTTGAAAACAAATCTACCTCAGAATTTAGAGCAAAAAGCTTATCATACGGAAGATAGAAGTATCCACATAGCAAAACTTGAGGATAAGAATGTTGATTTAAAATATATTGTTGTAGAGGATACTTCAAGTGTAGATTTAATAACACAATTAAAATATAAAATCATCTTTATTTTTTTCATTGGTTTTATTATCATGGTTACCGTAGGTTTTTTTCTTACAAGAATTTTAGTAAAGCCTGTTAAATATAAAGCAGAAAAACTTAACCGCTTTGTAAAAGACAGCTCCCATGAACTTAACACCCCTATCACTGCATTGATGATGATAGTAACAAACCTAAAAAAACAGTATAAAATAGATGAAAAAACCATGAATCAAATGGTTGCAAGTACAAAATATATCAAACAAACTTACGATAAGTTGTTTTTTAATATCAACGGCGATATCGTAGAGCTTTATGATGAAAGATTTGATTTAAAAGATGTTGTTGTAGAAAATATTTTATTTGTAGATGAAATTGCAAAAAGCAAAGAGATAACGCTTCATTCCAATTTACAAAGTTGTGAAGTGTATATGGATAAACAAAGTGCCACAATGGTCGTCAATAATCTTATCTCCAATGCAATTAAATATACAAAAAAACGGAAAAATATCTCTATAGAGTTAATAGATTGTAAATTATCTATTCAAGATGAGGGAATAGGAATAAGCAAAGAGAAACAAGATACGATTTTTAAACGATATAAAAGAGCTACAAACGAAGAGGGGGGATTTGGAATAGGACTCGATATAGTCTCTTCTGTTTGTAAGAGATACAATATCGATATATCCTTAGATTCACAAGAGCAAAAGGGAAGTACTTTTACACTTAATTTTAACCAGTGTAAACCCGTTTAATCAATATTTAGATATAATCGCGGCATATTTAGATAATAAGAGGCGAAATGAAAGTTGTTACAGGTGTAGTGGGTAATGATATCCATGTTGTTGCAAATAGACTTATCGATATATCTTTACAAAGCAGGGGATATGAGGTGTTTAATCTTGGGGTAAATACCTATCTTGAAGAGTTTATCGATGCAGTGATAGAAACAGATTCCAAGGTATTACTTATCTCTTCACTTAACGGTGAAGCAGAAGGTTGGTGCAGGGATCTTATGATTTTAAAAGATAAATACAAACTTGATGAGGTGGTATTTGTAATAGGTGGAAATCTTAGTGTGGGAGAAGGAGATGAGAGTCTTATTGTCCCAAAATTTAAAGAGTATGGATTTGATTTGGTGTTTCATCAAATTGATCTTATGGAGGGGCTTGATACGCTTGATAGTTTCGTAAAGGATAAATTCCAATGAGTAGTTTACTAGAACGAGACAGAAAGATAATCGTATCCAACGAATTTGTCGATAATTTTGATTTTACAGAGGTGGAAGAGTTTGTAAAAAACGCTTCAAAAAACCTTTTTATCTCCCATAAATTTAAAATCCATAAAGATAAAACCCTTGTACAACCAAGAGGCGGCTTTCCAACTTATGAAAAGATGCATTCACTTTATGAACAATTTGCCCCTGTAGTGGATGTACTTCCTATGACTATCGATTCCCATACAAGACTTAACGATTATGGCAGTGCTGCAAAGATGCTAAGGCTTTCTGAAGAGAGTGAGACAGACTTACTTAACGGATATCCACTTATCAACCACGGTTATAGAATTTCACGAAAAATGGTAACTCATTTTGATACACCTGTAAGTCTGAGACACGGAACTCCAGATGCAAGATTGTTAGTTGAGATGGCAATAGCAAGTGGAGTATTTGAAATTGAAGGTGGACCTATTACTTATATCCTTCCATATTCCAAAAATTTTCCTCAAGACAAGGCATTTTTATATTGGAAACATGTGGAGAGGGTATGTGCGGAATACTCCAAACTCAATGAACCGATAAATCGTGAATCGTTTGGACCGCTGACTGCTACACTTGTTCCCCCTTGTATTACGATAGTTATTCAAATAGCAGAGATGATGTTGTCTTTAGAAGAGGGTGTGAAATCATTCTCAGTATCTTTTGCACAAACAGGAAGTTTAAATCAAGATTTGGTAACGGCAAAGGTTTTAAGAAAGTGTGCAAATAAATATGCCGAGAAAATAGGTGTAACCGATGCTGCGATAAATTTAGTTTACCATCAATGGATGGGAGCATTTCCAAGAGATAAATTTAAATCTGACAGCTTAATAGACGTAGGTGCTATGATAGCAGGGATGGTAAAAGCCGATAAAATCATCACTAAAACAAGAGCGGAAGCCTTTGGAATCCCTACAAAAGAGGATAATGCACAAGCGGTATCCAATGTACAATATACTCTAAACGTACTACGGGGATTACCTCAGTTTAACGACGAAGAAGAGGAAGAAAATCTTGAGCGTGAAGTAGATGAGATATTTGAAGCTGTATTTAACGACCCTGCCGATACTCTTTGGAGAAAGATATTTAACTCCATCAAAAATGGGATTATCGATGTGCCTTTTTCTCCGCATATTATCAATAACAATGAACTTATCACAGTTAGAGATAAAGATAGCAATATCAGAATCTATAAAAAAGGGAAACTCCCTTTAAGTGAAAAAAGTTTTAAATATGAACAATCAAAAATAGACCTTGGAGAAAATCCAAATTCGGTGGTCAATCAGATTATTCACGATATTGGGGTGATGTTATGAGTAAACTTTTAATAGATGTGGGTAGTACATACTTTAAGGTATGTGACGGTGGGGATATTTCACACCATTTTAGAAATTTTGATAAAGATATCTTTGATGATTTAAAGTTTAAGTGCGGGGATATAATAGAGAAGTACGATAAAGAGGAGATTCAGATATGTTCATCGGCGAATGGGGGGCTTAGTACTCTTATTATCGGGCTTAGTGAATCATTTAGTTTAAAATATGCTTCAAATATCGCTTATAATTCGGGGATCAATATCATAGAAACAGTGATTTACTCACAAATTGAAAGCTATCCAATCCCAAGTGAGCTTTTAGATGTAGTGATTATAGTGGGTGGAATCGATAGTGTAGAAAATGTATTTGATGAGAAGTTAATTGATTATCTTGATAAGTTAAATTATTCAAATATCGTATATGTGGGAAGTCAAACGCAACTAAAGTTTTTACAAAAAAATATTTCACACTTAGCATGTCTGCCAAATATCATCGACAATAAATTAAAAATGGTAGAAGATGACTTAAAAGAGTATTTGACCAATCTTTACCAAGCGGATATTATGGGGAAAGAAGATATTAAACATCTCTACGCTTTAACCTCGAATCAAATCTATTCAACCCCTTATATTGTCAATCAGTCATTATCTTTTATCAATACAAAATTAGATGTTGCCGATCCTTTTATCGTAGTGGATATCGGTGGGGCGACAACGGATATCCATTATTCAAAAGATTTATGTGAAGATAATATTTTGACCCAAAATGAATATGATAGATTGGTGTTTAAAAAGCTGGGTGTTTATAAATCAAGAGAATCACTTATCCATACTGCAAAAGCCAATGAATATGTATATGAACTTTTGGCATATCTTAATACTACCGAAAACACTCTTGATGAGGTAAGTGAAAAAGCAACGGAGATTTTAATGCAGTTGGCTATTTTTCTTGTACTTTATAAAGTATCGCATCATCATAAATCATACCTTAATATCAAACTTGATACACTTAATTCTATAGTATTAACGGGTGGGATTACCAAAGTGTTAAGCAAAAAGCAGATTGATGAGATTGTCTCATTTTTCTATTCAAAGCTTTTAGGGTATCACACATTACCAAGTGTTGTTGTAGATACGGACTATGCAATATGGACACTTGGAATGGAAAAATAAAAGGAGCTGAATTATGTCTGTAAATAGTATTAGAAATCTTGTAGAAATAGCAAACGAAAAGGTTCCAAATAAAGTTGCCGTTATCCAAGCCCAAGAGCAGATGACATACTCTGAAATTTATGAACAGGTTAATAAACTAGCACACTATATCAGCACCCTCGGGCTTGAAAATGGAAGTAGAATAGGGATATATTCCAATAAAAGTATCCAAACGGTTGTAGCGATTTTAAGTGTTCTTTCTACCGAGTATATTTTAGTTCCTATTTCAAAACTCCTTAAAGCGGAACAGTTAGAGTATATTATAAAAGATTGTGACATAGAGTGTATGATAACCGATGAGAAAAAGTTAAAAACACTACAAGAAACATCCTTTGATAAAAAAATTATTACGGTTGAGAGCTGTGATAAAAATATTGTCTCTTTTGAAGAGATTTATAAGTGTTATACGAGTGAATACAACTGTGATATAAAAGGACATAACGTAGCTGCGATTACCTATAGTTTTGCTTCAAGCGGTTTTCCAAAAGGGGTCGTGATCTCCCATAAAAACTTGATAGATGGGGCAAGAGTAGTACATAATTATTTAAAGATTCAAGAAGATGATGTGTTGAGCGGTTTGCTCTCTTTAAGTTTTGACTATGGACTCAATCAAATCTTTACTTCATTTTACGCACGTGCAACATTTGCTATCCATACGTTTTTTACCCCGAGTGAGTTTTTTGCCCATATTTTAAAAGATCGAGTAACGGTTTTGGCTGCTATGCCTGTTCATTTTTCTTTAATGTTTGATGAAGACACCCATAGGCTGCCAAGCCCTGAACAGCTCTCCCATGTAAGAATTATTACCTCTTCGGGTGCAAATGTAACGGTATCTATGCTTGAAAAGATACAAAAATATTTTGCAAACGCAAAATTTTACTCTATGAGCGGACATACGGAAGCCTTTAGATCGGCATACCTTGACCCAAGCCAACTTGGAATCCGACCACATTCTATCGGTAAAGCGATCCCCGATGTGGAACTTTATGTTATCAATGAAAAAGGTAAAGAGTGTCAGCCTAGAGAAGTGGGACAGCTTATCCATAGAGGTGCAGGGATATATAAAGGATTTTGGCACTCCAAAGAAGATACCGATGCGAAGTTTAAAAGTATAAGAATCCTAGAAAAAGTAATAGACCTCGAACAAGGTCTTACAGATGAGATTGTCGTAGCGACCGGAGATTATGTTTATAGGGATGAAGAGGGATATCTTTTCTTTGTATGTAGACACGACGATATGATAAACACGGCAGGATATAGGATAAATCCCGTTGAGATTGAAAGTGTTGTTTATAATAATATTGATCTTGTAAAAGAGTGTGCGGTATTTGGAATAGAGAATGAAAAGATAGAAGAGGAGGTTGTCCTTGTATACAGCGGAGCAACTGAAATTCCAAAAAAAGAGATAGTGTTTGAACTTAAAAAACATCTTCCAAGCTATATGATCCCCGCACAGATTATATTCAAAGCAAATATGCCTATGCAGTCTAAAGATAAGGATAAGATTGATAAAAAAGCTTTAAAAGAGGAAGTTTTAAAATTAAATTAGACTATCTCTTTTAAATGTTTGACTTATATAAGCTAATTTATAAGTGGTTTTAAACTTTCTTGGCTTTGTTTTGTTATTTTTGGTAAGAAGAAAAAAGATTAAAGTAAAATTACTTTAACTCTATCCCCTTTACAAAGACTTCCACTATCTTCTTCTTGCACAAGAAGCCCAACATCACCAAGCATATTGGTAAGTATAGCACTACTTCCAGATTTTTTCCCATCAAAATCAATATGATATTTCCCGTCAATATAGCTAACATTACAAGCGCTAAAAGAAGTTTTATTCCCTTTTTTTTGAAAATCACAATCTATAATCGCATCAACTACTTGTAAACTTTCCCAACCGTTTTTCATCTTAAAAATAAGAGGTAAGATATACAAAATAAAAGTAACCGTTGAAGAGTATGCAAACCCTGGAAGCCCAATGATATATTTATCATCTTTTTTGGCAAAAAGTATATGCTGACCCGGTTTTATATTTACCCCTTGAAAGAGTACATCACATCCTAAGTCTTCTTTGATCACATCTTTTACATAGTCGTAATCTCCTACGCTTACGCCGCCTGTTGTTACAACTATATCGGAAGTTTCAAGAGCTGTTTGTAAAAGATTTGTAATCGATTGTTTATCATCTTTTACCACACCCATTTGATTCACTTTAGCACCGTGTTTTTTAGCAAGTGCTTCTATTGTAAGGTGGTTGGAACTTCTTATTTGTGCATCGTTGGTTTGTTCTTCTCCAAGGTCAAGTATTTCACTTCCAGTACTTGCTACTGCCAGGGTTGGTTTTTTATAAACTTCGATATGGGAGATATTAAGACCGGCAAGTACTCCAATCTGGGCGAAGTCGATTATACTTTTTTGTTTAATCAAAACTTCTCCTGTAGAGTAGTTTTCTCCGACAGCCCGTACTGCAAAGTTTTGCGGTACCTCTTTTTTGATTGTGATAAAATTCCCATCTACCGTAACATTTTCAATCGGGATCAGAGTATCACTTCCCTTTGGCATAAGTGATCCCGTAAAGGTTTTGATGCAAGTACCGTTTGAAACTTCTGATTCCACAACACTTCCCGCAGGATTTTTATCGATGATTTTTAATTTGCCAAGGGAAGTATCTTCATACTTAAAAGCATATCCATCCATCGCAGATGTTTCAAATGCAGGGGAGTTTTCTTGGGCAATTATATCTTTAGCCAATACACGTCCAAGAGCGTCGCTTATAAAGAGTTGCTCCGTTGCCTTTATAGTTGTATCTATATTTTTTAGTATTTCTAATGATTGATTATAAGTTATAAATTTTTTCATGGGAAGTATATTAGCAAATTAGTATAAAAAAAAGGTAAACATCAAACGATGCTTACCTTGTTAAATTTTATTTTTAAGTTTTCTACTCAATAGATGCTATCATATCAGCTGTTACTTCACTTACATCTTTTGTACCGTCAAGTTCTACCATAACACCCATATTTGTATAAAATTCAATTAACGGTGCTGTTTGTTCATGGTATGCTCCAAGTCTGCTTTTTACAGTTTCTGCATTATCATCTTTTCTAATAATTAGTTCTGATCCACAATAGTCACATTTCCCTTCTTCTTTTGATGGATTAAACTCTACGTGAAATGATGCTCCACATTTAGCACAAACTCGTCTACCTGTGATTCTCCCTACGATTAATTCATCGGGAACATTTAAAGAGATCACTTTATCCAGCGAGATTTCCATCTCTTTCATAAGATTATCTAAAGCTTCTGCTTGTGGTAATGTTCTAGGAAAACCATCAAGGATAAATCCATTTTTACAGTCATCTTCCGCTAATCTATCTTTGATAATACCGATAATTGTAGAATCGGGAACCAACTTCCCTTCATCCATAAATTTTTTTGCTTCCATACCCATATCTGTTTTATCTGCTATTGCAGCTCTTAGTATATCTCCTGTAGAGATTTGAGGGATTCCATACTTTTCTATTAAAAATTTTGCTTGTGTTCCTTTTCCTGCTCCCGGAGCACCAAATAGCATTAAATTCATTCTGTTTCCTTCTTTAACTTTTTTGTAATTGTATAAAAAAAGTAGTTAATTATAGATAAATATTTCAAATGGTTTTAGATATACTTTTATCTAAATTAGATGTAAGGAAAAATGCTATGAAGAAGCTATTTTTGATAATTGGTGCTCCAGGGAGTGGAAAGACAACCGATGCTGAATTAATTGCTGCGAAACATGAAAACATTACACATTATTCTACAGGAGATATGTTTCGAGCAGAGATTGCAACGGGAAGTGAACTGGGACGTACTTTGGATAAATTTATGAGTGCAGGGGAGCTTGTACCGATTGAAGTCGCTATTAAGACAATTGTAGGTGCAATTAAAAAAGCACCTACAGATATCGTAGTGATTGACGGCTATCCTAGAAGTTTTGAGCAACGAGATGCACTGGATGAGTATTTGCAAACAGACAGTGATGTAAAATTAATGAATGTGATTGAAGTGGAAGTAAGTGAAGAGGTTGCAAGAGATAGAGTTTTAGGTCGGGCACGTGGAGCAGATGACAATAATGAAGTGTTTAATAATAGAATGAAAGTGTATACCGAACCGCTAGCCGATATCCAAAAATTTTATGAAAAAAAAGAATTATTACATAAAATTAACGGGGAGAGCTCTATTGAGGAAATAGTTGAAGATATGGATAACTTTATCCAATCAAAAATCTAATGAATTTTTACTCGGTTATTATTGGAACGGAACTTTTAAACGGGCGTCGGAGCGATGCCCATTTTTCATTTTTAAATCAGGAACTACTAAAGAGAGGTTGGGAACATAAAGCTTCATTCGTGATCAAAGATGAGCCGCCGTTTATAGAAGATGTTTTTAGACTTGTTAAAAATGATCCCGATGGTGTGATGTTTAGTTTTGGTGGGATTGGAGCTACGCCTGATGATTTCACAAGGGTAGCAGCTGCCAATGTTTTTAGTGGTGGGGAGATGGAGATAAACGAGTTGGCTAAAAAATCTATTATAGAGCAATTCGGAGATGAAGCATATCCCCATAGAATCAATATGGCAAATCTTCCGCTCAATGCAGGGCTTCTTAAAAATATAGTGACTAATGTCCCAGGGTTTTACTTAGAGGATAGATATTTTTTTGTCCCCGGGTTTCCCTCCATGGCACATCATATGGTAAACGAAGCCCTTGATAAGTTTTATCCGCAAAATAAACAAAAATATAGATATTCATTACGAGCGGAGTGTGGAGAAAATCTTTTAATAGGTACTATGAAACAGATACCTTCGCATATTGATTTTTCTTCATTGCCTCAAATAAAAGGAGATAAAAGAGCTGTTATCATCTCCGTCGCTTCTTATGACGACACGGAGGCAAAAAGCTATTTTAAATTTTTTACCGATTTTTTAACTTCTAATAATATTGAATACAGCTTATCAGATATTTAAAAAATCACACTTTTCTTTTTTAACTGTTCTGTTTGCAGTTGAATATCATTTGTATCTTTTGGAACATTTGATGTTTTTGTAAAAATCTCTGTTTTCCCATTATAAACTTGCTCAAAAATATTTTTTGGCTTCTCAAAATTTCTTGGTATCTCAGGATGGATTTCAAGCCAATGGGAGAAAAAGTATTTAAATGCAGGAGCGGCAGCACGACCTCCTGTTTCCCTTTTATACATTGGCTTATTATCATCATTCCCATACCAAACTACACCTTGTAGACTTGGGGTATATCCACAAAACCAAGCATCGACATTGTTATTGGTCGTACCTGTTTTCCCTGCCATATCTATCCCTTTTACCCCTGCATTTCGTCCTGTTCCTCTTTTTACCACATCACTTAAAATAGAGGTCATAAGATAGGTTTGTTCGGGGGTTGTGATATAAAGCTCCTCTTTTTCAAAAACGATTTTTTGGGAATATCTATCTTCGATTGAGCCTATAAGATATGGTTTGACCATAATTCCATGGTTAGAAAATATCGTATATCTTTCACTTAAATCAATTGGAGAGATACCAAAACTTCCAAGAGAGATAGAGAGATCATAAGGGATATCTTCAAATTTAAAATGCTCTAGTTCACTGTGGAGTACATCGATACCAAGATCGGTTACAAGATTGATTGTAGCAAGATTTCTTGAGTGAACTAAAGCTTCTCTAAAAGGGATAATCCCTTTAAAGTTTTTCTCATAGTTTCTTGGCTGCCAAATTTTTTGCTCATTTTCAGCCGAGGTATATTTATAGTTTCTTGAGATATCGGTTAGATTACTTGCCGTTGAGTATCCAAGATTTAAAGCAACTTGATAGATAAAAGGTTTAATTGCAGATCCCGGTTGTCTTAAACTTTGCGTAGCTCTATTGAAACTTGATTCACTATAATCAACCCCTCCAAGCATAGCTAAAATAGCACCGCTGTCATTTTCCAAAACTACGATAGCCCCGTTGAGGGTTTTACTGGTACTCTCTTCGGTATTGAGGTATGTATCCCTTTTTTGAATTTTTTCATATCCAAAACGTAAGGCTTCCCTTGCTATTTTTTGTGCTTCATAATCTACTGTGAGAAATATTTTATATCCACCGCTTCTAAGATCTTCTACGTCGTCTTTAAGCTCTTTTATTGCTTGATCGATAAGATACGGGGTTTTATTAAGTGTTAAGGTATCATTGTAAACTACCGGTATCTCGTTTATCGCAGCTTCATATTCACCACTGCTGATCCATCCTAGTTTTTCCATACGGTTGATAACTTGGTTGGCTCGTATTAAAGCGTATTTAAGATTTTTAGTAGGATCGTAAAAGCTGGGTGCTCTAGGAAGTCCTACGAGGATGGCTATCTCTTTAAGTGTAAGTTGATGAAGCTCTTTACGAAAATATCCCAAAGCCGCTGTTTTAATCCCATAGTATCCATGTCCAAAATATACTTGATTGAGATAGCGTTCAACAATCTCCTCTTTGGTTAAAAGAGATTCAAGACGCAGGGATAATAATACCTCTTTGATTTTTCTAATAAGTTTTTTGTCACGGCTTAATGCCATTGTTTTTACCAATTGTTGCGTAAGGGTACTGGCACCTTCTACAAAAGCCATTGCTTGAATATCTTTGATAACGGCTCGTATAATTGCATCGGCATTGATACCGTTATGTTCAAAATAATTTGTATCTTCTATGGCTACCAATGCTTCTGTGATTCGAGGCGGAATATCATCGTATTTTACATACAATCTATGTTCATCTTGAAAGATATTTCCAAGATGTACACCGTTTTTATCAAAAAATTGTGTAGTGAGGTTTGGTTTATAGTTTACGATTTTATCTACATCAAACCTGATTTGGGAATATAAAAATAAAAGCCAACCCAAAATTCCAAAAGCAATTAAAAAAGCTACGGCAAGGAAGCTGGTAAATATTTTTCTTAATACATTTTTCATACTCTAAATTCCCTGTTTTCAAAACTACTCTTTATCAACTGATCGGTATACGGATGTGATGGATTTTCCAATATCGTTTGGATATCTCCATATTCGCAAATTGAACCATTTTGAATAATTGCAATATGATGACATATATTTTTTATAGATTCAATATCGTGGCTTACAAATAAAAGAATAAAGCCAAGTTTTTTTTGAAGTGTTTTAATAAGTTCTAAAATATTTTGTTTACTTGTATCGTCTAATGCTGTTGTAGGTTCATCAAGTAAAAGAAGTTTTGGATTGGTACTAAGAGCTATTGCTATTACGATTCTTTGGAGTTGTCCACCGCTTAACTCTACAGGAAATCTATATTGTAGTTCAGGGGATAGTCCAACCATCTCAAATAAATTATCTATCGTCTCTTTCGAGAAATATTTTCCATCCGTATCAAAAAATTGTTTATTGATTTTTGTCATAGGGGAGAGTGACGTAAATGGGTTTTGTGGGATAAAACCTATATTGTGTTTGTTAAGCTCAAAGTCGCTTGAATAGTTAAATTCACTTTGTAAATTATTTGGAAGCATCCCTAAAATTGTTTTTAAGGTCAGCGACTTGCCGCTGCCGCTTTGCCCCACAAGAGCCAAAGATGAATCAATAGTAATATGATTTTTGTATTCTTCCAACAAATTGACCAATCTATTGGAATTTTCATCAATACACAGTTTTTTAATCTCTAAATAAGCCATAATTTAAATAAGTGGACCGTCCATCTCTTTTGGAATTTCTAAATTCATCAATTTTAAAACAGTAGGAGCAATATTATTAAGTGCTCCTTCTTTTACTTTACTTACACTCTTGGCCATTACAAAACAATATACGTCCCCAACCGTATGGTTTGTAAGTGTATTTCCCTCTTTATCTTTCATCATTTCACAGTTCCCGTGATCCGATGTCAAAATGACGTTATATCCTAACTCTTTTGCCTTTTCAAATATAAGTCCAAGCTCACTATCTACAGCTTCAACAGCTTGAATCCCTGCTTCATAGACTCCCGTATGTCCTACCATGTCTCCGTTTGCAAAGTTTACTACGATTAGGTCGTACCCTTTATCCATACCTTCTCTAACTGCAGAGCCTACGGGAGCAGCGGACATCTCCGGTTGCAAGTCATATGTTGCTACTTTTGGACTTGGGATTAAAACTCTATCCTCATTTTTAAAAGGTTCCTCTATCCCGCCGTTAAAGAAAAACGTAACATGGGCATATTTTTCTGTTTCTGCCGTATGTAATTGAGTAAGCCCTGCATCGGCAATCACTTCACTTAAAGTATTCGTAGGTGTAACTTTAGGAAAAAGTATCGGCAAGGGAAGGTTTTTGTCGTACTCTGTCATAGTAGCAACATTAATTGTGATATCTTTTGTTGCAAACTCGTTAAAATCTTCTTTTGCAATAGATGCACTAAGCTCTCTTGCCCTGTCGCTTCTAAAGTTTGCAAAGATAATAGCATCATTATTTTCCATACCGTTATATTGAAAACTCACAGGCTCTAAAAATTCATCAAAAATCTTTTTTTCATATTGGGTATCTATATACGTATCGATATCCAGTTCACAACCATTGTTTCCATTTACGATAGCATCATAGGCTTTTTTAATTCTATCCCAGTTATTATCTCTATCCATTGCATAGTATCTTCCGCCGATTGTTGCAATTTGGATAGAGTCGTTACAAATCTCTTTTATCATTTTCGTATAATTTTTTGCAGAGTCGGGTGCTACATCCCTACCGTCTGTTATTAGGTGTAAAAATACTTTTTTCGCTTTTTTTGCACCGATTTTTGCCAAAGCAATAATATGATCGATATGGGAATGGACACCACCGTCACTTAGAAGTCCTGCTATATGTATACTATTTGATTTATCTATTGTAGTTTTGAGAACTTCATTGTCTTTTAATGTATCTTCTTTAATTGCAATATTTATTTTTACCAAATCTTGGTACAAAACCCGACCGCTTCCGATACTCATATGACCAACT
The DNA here is from genome assembly GCA_050292155.1 of Arcobacteraceae bacterium. Taxonomy (GTDB): domain Bacteria; phylum Campylobacterota; class Campylobacteria; order Campylobacterales; family Arcobacteraceae; genus JAIOSF01. Next base: position 59,111 of record JBNKLC010000049.1, on the reverse strand, counting down.
TCACTGTTACCCATTTGTCCTTCGGGTAATCCAACGTGCTCACCGTAAGTTTTTATTAAACTATATGGAACCTCTTTAAACAGTTTTTCATAAGTGGGTTTTTTGGCATTACAAAATGCATTAAATTCACAAGAACTATTATGACCGATACCGTCAGTGATAATTAAAACTGTTTTATTTGTATTTTTCATATATTTTATAGAATCCTTAATATTAATTATATTTTAGATATAATCCAATTTTTAGAGTGATATACTATCATAATACCCTTAAAAAGGCGTCAAATTGTTTTATTGGTTTTACAGACACTTAGATATTAATATTTTTCAATATATTTCCGTTCGTGCGGGACTTGCATTTTTTATTGCATTTTTTTTAACTCTTTTTCTTATGCCAAAATTTATAAGATGGGCAAGTGCAAGGAAAAAGTCGCAGCCAATATATGAACACGCACCTGACTCACATCAACAAAAAAGTGGCACACCTACCATGGGAGGTGTTGTGTTTGTTGCTACGACGTTGATTGCTACCGTTTTAAGTGCAAAGCTGAATAACTTTTACATCTATAGTGGAATATTGGTATTGGCTTCATTTAGTTTAATCGGTGTCAAAGATGACTTGGCAAAAATAAGTCAAAGTAAAAATGATGCAGGATTAACACCAAAACAAAAAATGTTTTTTCAAATAACCGCAGCTTTGGTTGTCTCTCTTATTTTGATATTTGCAGGGCACTCTACAGAGCTTTATGTTCCTTTTTATAAATATCCTTTATTTGATATGGGCATATTTGCAGCTGTTTTTTGGGTACTTGTTATGGTAGCTACTTCCAATGCAGTGAATTTAACCGATGGACTTGACGGTTTAGCCGTTGTTCCATCAATTGTGGCATTTATGAGTTTATCGATTATTGTATATATTACAGGTCATGCAATTATTAGTGGATATCTACTTCTTCCTAATATAAAAGAGGTTGGAGAACTTACAATTTTAGGAGCTGCACTTATAGGGGCATTGATTGCTTTTTTATGGTACAACTCACACCCTGCACAAATATTTATGGGAGATAGCGGAAGTTTGGCTCTTGGTGGACTTATGGGATATATGGCAGTGGTTGGAAAAAGTGAAATATTACTTTTGGCGATTGGATTTCTATTTGTGATGGAAACAGTTTCCGTAATATTACAAGTGGGTTCATTTAAACTGCGTCAAAAAAGAGTTTTTTTAATGGCTCCTATCCATCATCATTTTGAAGAAAAAGGATGGCATGAAAATAAAGTGATTATTCGCTTTTGGATTATTGCGTTTATGTCCAACCTTATAGCGATACTTAGCCTTAAAATTCGGTAACTATAGATGCGAATACTGGGTAAAGGGAAAACGGCACTTGCTATACAAGAGGCGTATCCCGATGCCAAACTTTTTGATGATAATGACAAAGATATTTACGGTATAAATTCAGATGAATTAACAATTGTAAGTCCCGGGATTCCACCATATAATTATCTTGTAAAAAATACAAAAAACAAACAAAGTGATTATGATCTATTTATAACCAAAGAGAAATTTTCTATTTGGATAAGCGGAACAAACGGGAAAACAACTACTACACAAATGATAGACACCCTTTTGAGAGATGATGGCTTTTTGTGTGGCGGTAATATCGGAACACCGTTAGCTAAGATTAAAGAGAAAGACAAACTTATCCTAGAAACATCCTCTTTTACACTTTATTATACAAATGTTGCAACTCCAAATATTTACGTACTTCTTCCAATCAGCGACGATCACTTGAGTTGGCATGGAACATTTAAAGAATATGAAGAGGCAAAATTAAAACCTCTTGGGATGATGCAAAAAGATGATATCGCTATAGTTCCTATTAAATATAAAGAATATAAAACAGATGCAACGCTTTACACCTATGAAAACAGTGAAGATTTGGCAAAGCAGTTTAATATAAAAATTGAAAAAATAAAATTTAAAGAACCTTTTTTAATAGATTCACTGTTAGCTTTAGCGGTAGAAAAACTTGTAACCAAAAAGTGTGATTATGAAAAGATAAATAGTTATGCGGTTGATCCCCATAAAGTAGAAGAGTTTAGAGATAGTAAAAATAGACTTTGGGTAGATGACTCTAAAGCTACAAATGTCGATGCAACTATTTGGGCTTTAAAAGGATATAAAGATAAAAAGATATTTCTTATATTAGGCGGTGATGATAAGGGAGCTGATCTTACTCCATTATTTGAAAATTTAAACCAATATGATGTTGAGGTTTTTTCAATTGGCACAAATACAGAAAAACTTTATGATTTATCTAAACAATATAAAATTATATGTAATAAATGTTTCCATTTAGAAGAAGCAGTAACACAGATTTCAAAACACTTAACACTTGCTACTTCACACTTAGCACTCCTCTCTCCTGCTGCTGCTTCATTAGACCAATTTTCTTCCTATAAAGTTAGAGGAGAAGCGTTTAAAAAGTTAGTAAGTCAAATAAAATAAAAAAAAATCAAAAAAACTTTAAAAGTTAAGTTCTTATTAAGTAATGCTTCCATATAATTTCACTCCACAAAGCAAGAGGTTGTTTTGTAAAGATGGCTCGGTAGCTCAGTCGGTAGAGCAAAGGACTGAAAATCCTTGTGTCGACAGTTCGATTCTGTCCCGCGCCACCATGAAAAAGTGACTAGATGTCACATTTTTAAAAGAACGGGACTTTAGTTGTATTAAAATCCGGTTCAATCGCTTCAGTAGCTCAGCTGGTAGAGCAGCTGATTTGTAATCAGCAGGTCGTAGGTTCGACTCCTATCTGAAGCTCCATTTTATTGTTAAAAGTGTTCATCTTTAAATAGATCAGCGCTATTACCAGTTTTGGTAAGGTTGGAGAGTGGTCAAATCCTACGGACTGTAAATCCGTCGCCTTAGGCTTCGAAGGTTCAAATCCTTCCCTTACCACCACTGCGGGTGTAGCTCAGTTGGCTAGAGCTTCTGCCTTCCAAGCAGATTGTCGCGCGTTCGAGTCGCGTCACCCGCTCCAATAAAAATTACTGGAAGCTGAGTTAAGAACATTTTCGTAACTCACTAGAATGTGTAGAGATATATCTATACAGTTTCAATAATCATTTCAGTATACTTTTAGGTTAATTATTATAAAATTTCGCCCACGTAGCTCAGAGGTAGAGCACTTCCTTGGTAAGGAAGAGGTCGTGAGTTCAATTCTCATCGTAGGCTCCACTATTTGAGAACAGATAGATCCCTTTGAATAGATTAGCCCAAGGCTTATCTACTCAGAGGGTAATAAAACAAAAAAATCTTTTAAGGAAAAAAAATGGCAAAAGAAAAATTTGACAGAAGTAAACCGCACGTAAATATTGGTACTATTGGTCACGTTGACCACGGTAAAACTACATTAACAGCTGCGATCACTATGTGTTTAGGTCTTAAAAATGGTCAAGCGACTATGGATTATGATCAAATCGACAACGCTCCAGAAGAGAGAGAAAGAGGTATTACAATTGCTACTTCTCACGTTGAGTATGAAACTGAAACTAGACACTACGCACACGTAGACTGTCCAGGTCACGCCGATTATGTTAAAAACATGATTACTGGTGCTGCACAAATGGACGGAGCTATCTTAGTTATTGCTTCTACTGATGGACCTATGGCTCAAACTAGAGAGCATATCTTACTTTCTAGACAAGTGGGAGTTCCATACATCGTTGTATTCTTAAACAAAGAAGATCAACTTGATGATGAAGATAAAGAAGAGATGTTAGAGCTTGTTGAAATGGAAGTTAGAGAGCTTCTTTCTGAGTATGATTTCCCAGGTGATGATACTCCTATCGTTGCTGGATCTGCATTCCAAGCATTAGAAGAAGCTAAATCTGGTACAGCTGGTGAGTGGTCTGAAAAAATCTATAAACTTATGGATGAAGTTGATGCTTATATCCCAACTCCAGAAAGAGATGCTGATCAACCATTCTTAATGCCTGTTGAGGATGTATTCTCAATCGCAGGAAGAGGAACAGTTGTAACTGGTAGAATTGAAAGAGGTACTTGTAAATTAGGTGAAGAGATCGAGATCGTAGGTATCAGAGATACTCAAAAAACTACAATTACCGGTATTGAGATGTTTAGAAAAGAGATGGAAGAGGGTGTTGCAGGGGATAACGCTGGTATCCTTTTAAGAGGTATTGCTAAAGATGACGTTGAGAGAGGTCAAGTTTTAGTTGTTCCTGGATCAATTACTCCACACACTAAATTCAAATGTGAAACATATATCCTTTCTAAAGAGGAAGGTGGTAGACATACTCCATTCTTCTCTGGATATAGACCACAATTCTACGTAAGAACTACAGACGTTACTGGATCAGTTACTTTACCAGAAGGTACTGAGATGGTTATGCCTGGAGATAACGTTGAAATGACAGTTGAGCTTGTTGCTCCAATTGCAATGGAAAAAGGTACTAAGTTCGCGATCAGAGAAGGTGGTAGAACTGTTGGTGCTGGTGTTGTTTCTGAAATTATTGAGTAATTTGAAGTAGTAAATTATGGCTGCTGATAGAATTAAAATTGGATTAAAATGTGAAGAGTGTGGTGATATCAACTACTCTACAACTAAAAATCCAAAAACCCACACAGAAAAGTTTGAGACTAAAAAATATAGTCCAAGACTTAAGAAACATACAGTACATAAAGAAGTTAAGTTAAAATCTTAATTTTAACTTCTTTTTCGTTGAAAGCCAAACCCGACAATGTATCGGGTTTGGCTTTTATTTCCTAAATTTAGGCCAATAGCTCCAATTGGTAGAGCACCGGATTCCAAATCCGGGTGTTGGGGGTTCGAATCCCTCTTGGCCTGCCATCAAGTGATAAATGTTAAGACGAAATTTTGTTTTGATAATTTAATTTTCTTTTTAACATTTATCATTTTATATCTATAATAAAAAGGTTTGGTTTTGAGTAAGTTTATGTCATATTATAGACAAGCAAAAGATGAAATGCACAAAGTTATTTTTCCAATTAAAGAGCAAATAAGAGGTGCATTTTTCTCAGTATTTATTGTTGTGACTGTAATTTCACTATTTTTAGCACTTATTGATGCAATTATGTCGGTAAGTCTATCTTCTATTATAAACTAGGAATTTAATATGGCACATAACTGGTATGCAATTCAAACACACTCTGGAAGTGAACTCACTATCAAAAGAGCATTGGAACAACTATCCCGTGATATGAATGACGGTAGAATAGAGGAAGTCTTAGTTCCAACAGAAGATTTAATCGAAGTGAAAAAAGGGAAAAAAGTTATTGTTGAAAAACCTTTATACTCTGCATATGTATTTGCTAAAATTGATCTTGATACTGCACTTTGGCATGCTATTCAATCTATGCCTAAAGTTGGACGATTTATCGGTGAGTCTAAGAAACCGTCGCCTTTAAGTGAAAAAGATATTAATCAAATCTTAGACAAAGTGACAAATAGAGCTGCTGCAAAACCTAAAATCTCTTTTGAAGAGGGTGAAATGCTTCGAATCAAAGAGGGATCTTTTGCAAACTTTAACGGTGTAGTAGAAAGCTTTGATATGACTTCGGGGATGTTAAAACTAAATGTTTTAATTTTTGGAAGAAATACTCCTGTTGAGATTTCATATACGCAAGTAGAAAGAGTAGACGAGTAGTAAAAAGTGTTAAGTGCTAAGTGCTAAGTGTTAAGATTTTTAACATTTGACACTTAGCATTTTATGCTAGTACAACTCAAACATAAATTAAGGAAAGAAAATGGCAAAAAAAGTAGAAGGTTATTTAAAGCTTCAAATACCTGCCGGTGCTGCTAACCCATCACCGCCTGTTGGACCTGCTCTTGGGCAAAGAGGTATCAACATTATGGAATTTTGTAAAGCTTTTAATGAAAAAACAAAACAAATGGCTGGATTTAAAGTTCCTGTTGAGATTACTGTTTATCAAGACAAAAGCTTTACATTTATAACAAAGCAACCACCAATGAGTGAGCTTATTATGAAAAAAGCAAATATCAAAAAAGGAAGTGATAATCCATTAAAAAACAAGATTGCAAAATTAACGAAAGACCAAGTGATGGAGATCGTTGAACAAAAGATTGCAGATCTTAACACGGAAGATAAAGATCAAGCTGCAAAGATCGTTGAGGGTCAATGTAGAAGTATGGGAATCGAAGTAGCATAAGCTATAAAGATTGAAGTAAAAAGTAGTCATAACACCACACGACTTTAAAAGTGGTAGCAGAAAAATATTGCGAGGAAAATTATGAGTAAAAGATTTAAAGCTCTACTGGAAAAAGTAGATAGTACAAAAGAATATGCATTAGCTGATGCTGTTGCATTGGTAAAAGATTTAAAATCGGCTAAGTTTGATGAAACTGTTGATTTAGCACTTAATTTAAATGTAGATCCAAGACATGCGGATCAAATGATTAGAGGGGCAGTTGTACTTCCTCACGGTACCGGTAAAACTGTAAGAGTTGCAGTTATGGCTAAAGGAGCTAAAATGGATGAAGCGAAAGAGGCTGGTGCCGATATCGTTGGAAATGACGATTTAGTTGAGTCTATTACAGCTGGGAACATCGATTTTGATGTACTTATTGCTACTCCGGATACTATGGGACTGGTTGGTAAAATTGGTAGAATCCTTGGGCCAAAAGGTTTAATGCCAAACCCAAAAACAGGAACAGTAACTATGGATATCGCTAAAGCAGTTGGTGATGCTAAGGGTGGTAAAGTTACTTATAGAGTTGATAAAAAAGGAAACATCCATTGTGGTGTCGGTAAATCTTCTTTTTCAGCTGATGCATTGGTAGAAAATATCTCTACTGTTATGTCTGCTGTTAATAAAGCTAAACCTGCTTCAGCTAAAGGTAGATATGTTACTAAAGCTGCAGTATCTTTAACTATGTCTCCATCTGTTATTCTTGATAGCAGCGAAATGATGGATATTAAGTAATTGTAAATTTATAATATTCAATAGTGGGGATTGATTTAATCCCCATGTTTGAGTGTTATTCAAAGCACTACATTAAAACTGAAGATAGCCGGTTAGATACATCTCCTTGTATCTTGTAAACCCTGCCGAAGTTGGATGTTTTGGAAGGAGGAATTATTATATGACTAAAGCTGAAAAAACACAGATTGTTGAAACACTAACAGGTGAATTCAAAGAATCTCAAGCGATTGTTGTAGCTGATTATAGAGGTACTTCTCATAAAGATTTAGAGTCTTTAAGAAAAGCTGCTAAGGAAGTTGGAGCAAAAGTTCAAGTTGCAAAAAACTCTTTAGTTTCTATTGCACTTAAAAATGCTGAGCTTGAAGCGATTGAACTTACAGGAACAAATATTTTTATTTGGTCTGAAGATCAAATCAATGCTTGTAAAGTTGCCGATAAGTTTGCTACTGCAAATAAAGACACTTTTGCTATTAAAGCGGGTGTTATTGAAGGTAAAGCTGCGGATGTTAATACTGTTAATGCATTTGCTAAATTACCTGGTAGAGAAGAGCTTCTTGGTATGCTTGCTGCTACATGGATGGCTCCTGTTGCTAACTTTACAATCGGGCTTGATGCACTTAGAAGAAAAAAAGAAGAGGAAGCGGCTTAAGCCGTAATATGTTGTGATATTAAGTCACTTTAAATTATTAAAATTAAAAAAGAAATTAAAAGGAAATTGAAATGGCAATCTCTAAAGAAGATGTATTAGAATATATTTCAGGTTTAAGCGTATTAGAGCTTTCTGAATTAGTTAAAGAATTTGAAGAAAAATTTGGTGTATCTGCACAACCTGTTGCAGTTGCTGGTGGAGCAGTTGCAGGTGGAGACGCTGCAGGTGGAGCTGAAGAGCAAACTGAATTTAACGTTGTATTAGCTGACGCAGGGGCTAAGAAAATTAACGTAATTAAAGTTATTAGAGCATTAACTGGTCTTGGATTAAAAGAAGCAAAAGCTATGGCTGAAGAAGCTGGAGCAGTTGTTAAAGAGGGTGCTTCTAAAGAAGATGCTGAAGCTGCAAAAGCTGAACTTGAAGGTGCTGGAGCAACTGTAGAATTAAAATAATTCTTACACAAAACAACAACAATTTCTAATGCTCCGTAGCCACGGAGCATTAGTCGTTTAAGGTGTTTTGCATTTTAACCTATGTTTGATATTTGCCCAGACATAGGTTAGGATGTAATTCTTCTACCGCTTAAAACAATACAAAAGCGGTCTTCAACATAAATTATACGAAAGGCCAATATGTTAAACTCATTACAATCTGGAAATAGGTTAAGAGTCGATTTCGCTAAAAGTCCACAAAACATTGAGATACCAAATTTATTGCAACTACAACAAAGCAGTTACGATAATTTTTTAATGGTAGATTTTGATGATAGAACTGAAGCAGGTATTGAAAAAGTTTTTAAACAAACTTTTCCAATTCACGATGTACAAAATAGATTTACACTTGATTATATCAACTCTGAGGTTGGAAAACCAAAATATACGGTAAGTGAATCTATGGTAAGGGGACTTACTTACTCAATTCCTCTAAGAATCAACGTAAGACTTACCCTTTGGGAACAAGACGAAAAGACTGGAGAAAAGATTGGTGTAAAAGATATTAAAGAGCAATCTTTATACATTAGAGAAATTCCGCTTATGACAGATAGAACTTCGTTTATCGTAAATGGAGTAGAAAGAGTTGTCGTAAACCAACTTCACAGATCTCCAGGGGTTATCTTCAAAGAAGAGGAAGCAACAACAGTTTCAAATAAACTTATCTATACAGGACAAATTATTCCTGATCGTGGTTCATGGTTATATTTTGAATATGATGCAAAAGATATTTTATACGTAAGAATTAACAAAAGAAGAAAAGTTCCCGTGACTATTATGCTTCGAGCGTTAGATTACTCTAAAGAGGAGATTATCAAGCTTTTCTATCCGATTGTAGAGATTAAAATCAAAAACAACAAATTTTTAACAAAATTTAATGCAGATGATTTTACCGGAAAAGTTGAATATGACTTAATTGATGATAAAGGAAACTTAATCATTGCAGCAGGAAAAAGACTTACAACCAGAAAAGCAAATGCACTTGCTGAGGGTGGATTAAAATATGTTGAGTATCCAGTTGAACTTCTAATGGAGAGACATACTGCATCTACTATTTTTGATCCAGAATCAGGAGAAGTTTTATATGATGCACTTACTAATTTAGATGATCTAAAACTTAAAAAATTACTTGATCTTGGATTTGATTCATTTGATATTGCAAATGATTTGGCTGAGGGTGTTGATGATTCTATTATCAACGCATTTAAAGCTGATGCAGAATCAATTAAATTATTAAAACAAACTGAGCAAATTGATGATGAAAATGATCTTTGTGCAATTAGAATCTATAAAGTGATGAGACCAGGGGAGCCTGTAACAAAAGAGGCTGCTAGAGAGTTTATCAAAAAACTATTCTTTGATCCAGAGAGATACGACTTAACAAAAGTTGGTAGAATGAAGATGAACCATAAGCTTGATCTTAAGGTTCCTGAATATGTAACTGTTTTAACTCATGAAGATATTATCAAAACTGTTAAATATCTTATCAAAGTTAAAGCGGGACATGGTCACGTGGATGATAGAGATCACTTAGGAAACAGAAGAATTAGATCTATTGGTGAGCTTTTATCAAATGAGCTTCATGCAGGTCTTGTAAAAATGCAAAAAGCGATCAAAGATAAAATGACTACACTCAGTGGTACATTAGAAGATTTAATGCCACACGATTTAATCAACTCTAAGATGATCACATCTACAATTACTGAGTTCTTTACATCTGGTCAATTATCACAATTTATGGATCAAACAAATCCATTATCTGAAGTTACCCATAAAAGAAGACTTTCAGCACTTGGTGAAGGTGGTCTTGTAAAAGAGAGAGCAGGATTTGAAGTAAGGGACGTTCACCCAACTCACTATGGTAGAATTTGTCCGGTTGAGACTCCAGAGGGTCAAAATATTGGTCTTATTAATACACTTTCAACTTTCTCTAAAGTAAACAACCTTGGATTTATTGAAACTCCATACAAAAAGGTTGTTGAGGGGCAAGTAACCGAGACAATCGAGTACTATACGGCTACCCAAGAAGAGGGTAAAGTAATTGCTCCAGGTTCAACTAAACTTACAAAAGAAGGTAAGATAGCAGAATCTCTAATAGAAGCTAGAATTGACGGTGAAATTATGCTTATTGAGAGTTCAAAAGTTGAACTTATCGATATCTCATCTGCGATGGTTATGGGTGTTGCAGCATCACTTATTCCATTCTTAGAACATGATGATGCAAACCGTGCACTTATGGGATCAAACATGATGAGACAAGCGGTTCCTTTACTTAAACCAAATGCTCCGCTTGTTGGAACGGGATTGGAAAAAACAGTAGCAAGAGATTCATGGACAAGTATCAAAGCAAAAAGAGCAGGTGTTGTAGAAAAAGCGGATGCTAGAAACGTATTTATTAAAGGGGAAGATGAAAACGGTGGATTTATCGATCATTACTCTTTAAGTAAAAATGCAAGAACAAATAACAATACGACATTTACTCAAAGTGCAACCGTTAAAGTTGGTCAAAACATTGGTAAAGGTCAAGTTATCGCCGATGGTCCATCTATGGATAAAGGGGAACTTGCAATCGGTGTTAATGCAACGGTTGCATTTATGCCTTGGAATGGATATAACTACGAGGATGCGATTATCCTTTCTCAAAAACTTATCAAAGAAGATGCATTTACTTCTGTTCATATCTATGAAAAAGAGGTTGAAGCAAGAGAGCTTAAACATGGTAATGAAGAGATCACAAGAGATCTTCCAGGGGTAAAAAGTGAAAACTTGGAACACCTTGATGATAGCGGTATCGTTAAAATTGGAACATTCTTAAAGCCTGGTATGATTATGGTTGGTAAAGTAACTCCAAAAGGGGAGATTAAACCAACTCCTGAAGAGAGACTTCTTCGAGCAATATTTGGGGAAAAAGCGGGACATGTTGTGAATAAATCACTTTATTGCCCTGCTTCTATGGAAGGTGTTGTTGTTGATGTAAAAGTGTTCACGAAAAAAGGATACGAAAAAGATGAAAGAGCAAAAGCTACCATCGAAGAGGAAAAAGAACTTCTAGATATCGAACATCACGATAAACTTCTTATGTTAGATAGAGAAGAGACTCTTAAAATTAACGACCTTATTACAAAAAGTGAATTGGCAAAAGAGATTGAACTTAACGGTACTACATTTAAAAAAGGTTCAAAATTAACAGCTGATGCGTTAGAAAACGTAAATAGATTTGCTATGAAAAAAGTTATTGCTTCTTTTGATAAATCTGTAGAGAAAAAATATAATGAGATTAAAGATCACTTTATTAAAGAAAAGACTACGTTAAGAGAAAACCATGAAGAGAAACTTTCTATTTTAGAGCATGATGATATTTTACCAAACGGTGTAATTAAGCAGGTAAAAGTTTATATTGCAACAAAAAGAAAGATAAAAGTCGGGGATAAAATGGCTGGACGACACGGTAATAAAGGTATCGTATCAAATATTGTTCCTCAAGTTGATATGCCGTATATGGAAGATGGAACAACCGTTGATGTTATCTTAAATCCACTTGGGGTACCTTCAAGGATGAATATTGGGCAAATCTTAGAAGTACATCTAGGGTATGCAGGTAAAAAACTTGGACTTCAGATTCAAGAGATGTTTGATGAGAAAAAGGCATCCTTTGTAAAAGATTTGAGAGCTAAGATGATTGAGATTGCAGATGTTGCGAAATTGATGAATGCTAAAGAGCTGTTATCAAATATGAGTGATGATGAACTTATCGAGTATGGTAGAGATTGGACAAAAGGTGTAAGATTTGCTACTCCTGTATTTGATGGAGCTAAAGCTGAAGAGTTTGCAAAATTATTTGAATTAGCAAAAATGGATACTGACGGTAAAACCGTTCTTTATGATGGTAGAACAGGTGAAAAGATGGCTGAGAGAGTAAATGTTGGTGTTATGTATATGCTGAAACTTCACCACTTGGTTGATGAAAAAGTTCACGCTAGATCAACTGGTCCTTACTCACTTGTAACACAACAACCGGTTGGTGGTAAAGCACTATTTGGTGGACAAAGATTTGGAGAGATGGAAGTTTGGGCACTTGAGGCATACGGTGCAACAGCAGTTTTAAAAGAGATGCTGACTACCAAATCAGATGACGTTGAAGGACGTACTAGAGCTTATAAAGCTATTGCAAATGGAGAGAATGTACCAAAATCAGGTGTTCCTGAAACATTCTTCGTATTAACAAAAGAGCTTCAAGCATTAGGACTTGATGCAGAAATTTTTGAAGAGGGTGTAGAGAATGAGCAATAATGAAACAGTATTAAAACCGATAGAGATTCATGAGTTAGAAAAACCGACAGATTTTTCTGCGTTTCAATTAAAACTTGCTAGTCCCGAGAAGATTTTATCTTGGTCGAGTGGAGAGGTTAAAAAACCTGAAACTATCAACTATAGAACATTAAAACCTGAACGTGACGGATTATTTTGTGCAAAAATATTTGGTCCTGTAAAAGATTATGAATGTATTTGTGGTAAATATAAAAAGATGCGATACAAAGGTGTTGTATGTGAAAAATGTGGTGTTGAAGTAACTTCTGCAAAAGTGAGACGACACAGAATGGGACATATTGACCTTGTAGCTCCTGTAGCACACATTTGGATGGTAAGTTCACTTCCAAGTAGAATAGGGACACTTTTAGGTGTAAAATTAAAAGATCTTGAGAGAGTTCTTTATTATGAAGCATATATAGTAAGAAATCCCGGAGAAGCATTTTACGATAGTGAAAGTGCTAAAGCAGTACAAAAATACGATATTTTAAATGAAGAGCAATATAGAAGTATCATTGAAGCGTATGAACACACAGGTTTTGAAGCTAACATGGGTGGACAGATTGTTCAAGATCTTTTAAAAGAACTTGACTTAGTTGCACTTTTAGAGAACTTAAAAGAGGAGATGGCAGCTACTAAATCTGAAGCGAAGAAAAAAACTTTAGTAAAAAGATTAAAAGTTGTAGAGAACTTTATCAACTCTGGGAATAGACCAGAGTGGATGATGCTTACTGCACTTCCGGTTCTTCCACCTGATCTTAGACCGCTTGTTGCACTTGACGGTGGAAAGTTTGCAGTATCTGACGTAAATGATCTTTATAGAAGAGTTATCAATAGAAATAACAGATTGAAAAGATTAACAGAGCTTGATGCTCCTGAAATTATTATCAGAAATGAGATGAGAATGCTTCAAGAAGCTGTTGATGCACTATTTGATAATGCAAAAACTGCAAATGCTGTTAAGGGAGCTAATAAAAGACCACTTAAGTCACTTTCTGAAATTATTAAAGGGAAGCAAGGACGATTTAGACAAAACTTACTTGGTAAAAGGGTTGACTTCTCTGGACGTTCTGTAATTGTTGTTGGTCCAAACCTTAGAATGGATCAATGTGGACTTCCAAAGAAAATGGCACTTGAATTATTCAAGCCACATTTAATGGCAAAACTTGAAGAGAGAGGTTACTCAACTACTTTAAAATCTGCAAAAAGATTAATTGAAGCAGAGACAAATGAAGTATGGGAATGTTTAGCGGAGATTGTTGAAGATTATCCTGTTTTATTAAATAGAGCACCAACACTTCACAAACTTTCAATTCAGGCATTCCACCCAATTTTAATTGATGGTAAAGCGATTCAGCTGCATCCACTTGTTTGTTCTGCGTTTAACGCCGACTTTGATGGTGACCAGATGGCAGTTCACGTACCACTTTCACAAGAAGCGGTAGCAGAAGCAAAAGTTCTTATGATGAGTTCTATGAATATCCTTTTACCTGCAAGTGGTAGAGCAATTGCGGTTCCATCACAAGATATGATTTTAGGTATCTATTATCTATCTTTAGAAAAAGCAGGTGTAAAAGGTGAGCATAAAATCTTCTCTGGATTAAATGAAGCATTGATGGCGCTTGAGATGAAAAAAGTGGATATTCATGCAAAAGTTAGAACTGTGATTGACGGACAGCTTATAACAACAACACCGGGTAGAATGATTATTCATAATATTTTACCTGATTTTGTTCCATTAACATACTGGAATAAAATTTTAAAGAAAAAAGATATCGGTGCATTGGTTGATTATATTTATAAACACGGTGGATATAAAGTGACTCCAAGATTCTTGGATGATTTGAAAAACCTTGGATTTAAATATGCAACAGATGCAGGGGTTTCAATCTCTGTTGAAGATATTATTATCCCTGATACAAAAGCTGAACACGTAACTGCTTCTAAAAAAGAAGTTATTGAGGTTCAAAAGCAATTTAACCAAGGGCTTTTAACAGAGCAAGAGAGATACAATAAAATTATTGATATCTGGACAGCTCTTAACAATAAGCTTGGAAGTGAGATGATGGATTTAGTTCAATCAGATAAAGATGGATTTAACTCTATTTATATGATGGCAGACTCAGGGGCGAGAGGTTCTTCGGCGCAAATTAGACAGCTTGCGGGTATGAGGGGTCTTATGGCTAAGCCTGACGGTTCTATTATTGAAACACCAATCCTTTCAAACTTTAGAGAAGGACTAAACGTACTTGAATACTTTATTTCAACTCACGGTGCGAGAAAAGGTTTGGCAGATACGGCACTTAAAACGGCAAATGCAGGATACCTTACAAGAAAACTTATCGACGTATCTCAAAATGTTAGAATTGATATGGAAGATTGTGGAACCCATGAAGGTATTGAGATTACCGATATTGTTGATGGAAACGAGCTTGTTGAGTCTCTTGAAGAGAGAATTACAGGTAGAGTTCTTGCAGCTGATATTGTTGATCCAATCTCTAATGAGATTTTATATCAAGAGGGAACATTAATCTCTGAAGAATATGCAAAAATAGTAGCTGAAGCAGGTGTAAAATCTGTTGTTATTAGAACACCGCTTACTTGTAAAGCACCAAATACTTTATGTGCAAAATGTTACGGTCTAAACTTGGGAGAGCAAAGAAAAGCAAATCCTGGTGAAGCTGTTGGTGTACTTGCTGCTCAATCAATCGGGGAGCCGGGAACTCAGCTGACCCTTAGAACATTCCACGTTGGGGGAACAGCTTCAGCTACACAAGCAGAAAAAGAGCTTAAAGCATCTAAAGAAGGTTTTGTAAGATATTACAATATCAAAACATACACAAATAAAGATGGTCAAGAGATTATTGCAAATAGAAGAAATGCAGGTATTTTATTGGTTGAGCCTAAAATTAATGCTCCATTTGACGGTACTGTAAGTGTTGAAAACACCCATGAAGAGGTTATTTTAACAATTAAAGGGACCGAAGAGCAAAAATATTATTTTAGAAAAAATGATGTTGCAAAACCGAATGAACTAGCAGGTGTTAGCGGTAAAATTGAAGGAAAACTTTATATCCCGTATAATGACGGAGATAGTGTCAATGAATATGATTCTATTGTAGAGGTTATCAAAGATGGATGGAACGTACCCTCAAGAATCCCTTATGCATCAACATTAAAAGTAGCTGACGGTGCTCCTGTTACTAGAACAATTGAGTCTGGGGCAAAAGGTCAGGTAAAATATTTTAAACTTAAAGGGGATTACCTTGAGAGATATAAAGATATTAAAGTTGGAGATGTTGTAACACAAAAAGGACTTTTTGCCGTTGTAGTTGATGGTGAAGATAGAGAAGCTATTAGACACTATCTTGCTAGAGAATCTGTAATTGAAGTAGCCGATGACTCACAAGTTGAAAATGACACTGTTATTGCAAAACCGCAAACAGAAGCACATGTTGTAATAGCTGAGTGGGATCCATATGCAAATCCTACAATTGCACAAGAAAACGGTAAAGTTAAATTTGAGGATATTATCCCTGGAATTACTGTAAGTGAAGCGTACGATGAGCTAACAGGAACTTCAAAACTTGTTGTTAATGAATATATTCCTGCAGCATATAAGCCATCAATTTCAGTCGTAACAAAAGATGGAAAAGTATCAAGCTATGTGCTAGAGCCTAAAACATCGCTGTTTGTAAGTGAAGATGATGAAGTTGCGGTTGCAGATATTTTAGGTAAAACACCTAAAGCAGTTTCAAAATCAAGTGATATTACGGGGGGTCTTCCAAGAGTAAGTGAACTATTTGAAGCAAGACGACCTAAAAATATTGCAATCCTTGCAACATTTGACGGGGTTGTAAGTTTTGGAAAACCACTTAGAAATAAACAAAGACTTATTATCACGGATGATAATGGAAATAAAGACGAGTTCCTAATCACTAAAGATAAATCAATCCTTGTAAGAGACGGCGAATTTGTACACGCAGGGGAGCAATTAACTGATGGTCAAATCTCATCTCATGATGTATTGAAAATTCTTGGGGTTAAAGCGTTGAACGAGTTTATCGTATCGGAAGTTCAATCGGTTTACCGAGGACAAGGGGTAAATATTGCCGATAAACATATTGAGGTTATCTTATCTCAAATGTTACGACAAATCAATATCCTAGAACCGGGAGATACTAAGTTTGTAATGGGAGATATGGTATCTCGTGTAAGATTTATGGCTGAAAATGAAAAGATTATTAGAATGGGTGGAGAACCAGCACTTGCAGAGCCTGTATTACTTGGTATTACAAGAGCTGCAGTTACCTCTGATAGTATCATCTCTTCAGCTTCATTCCAAGAGACTACAAAAGTTCTCACAGAAGCTGCAATCAGCTCTAAAATGGATCTATTAACAGATCTTAAAGAGAACGTTGTAATCGGTAGAACTATCCCAGTTGGAACAGGTATCCACAAAGGGAAAAAAGTTAGCTTTTCACAAAGCGAATAGTAAACTAGGGGAAACCCTGGTTTAACTTTTTTCATAGATTATTATGGAAATTACACCGATTTATCTCACACTGATATTTTTTGTGGCTTTAGAGATTTTTGAATCAAATTGGCAAAAGTCCGATAAGTTTTTAGGTGTTATCAAAAACAACTACCTTATCTACAAGAGGTCGGTTTTTCTTTTTATCCTTTTAAATCCTACATTTTTTTATGCACTCTATTTAGCAATTTCTATGAATAACTATAGTTTTTTAATGAATATGATTATTATCTTAAAATTTGTAGATATAAGTTTTCGTCTTCATCTTTGTAAAAAAATAGATAATGATGAAGATATTTCTAACCTTATCCCTTACGATATGGAGTATAATATATTTTTACGATATATCAATGTACTCATCTACCCTATAGCTTTTTATTTTTCTTTGTTCTAATTAATTTTTATTTTTTTTAACTGAATTACCATTCACTAAGCTTTTGTTCAGTAAAAAAGAATATAATCGGGGTAATTCAAACTATTAGAGTCATATATGATACGTAAACATTTCACTGAACAAACAATTATTTTTGCCAGTATCACAAAGTGGATAATTATCTCTTCTATTATCGGTGCTATGGTCGGTGCTATCGTTGCATTTTTTCTAAAAATTATTACCTATAGCGAAGTTTCAAGGGCGGAGCTTCCTTTTGATTATTATCTTTTACTTCCTTTTGTTTTTGTATTTGTTGCCGTTATGATTAAAAAACTTGCACCCGAAGCAAAAGGACACGGTACGGAGAGTGTTATAGAAGCGGTACATAAACGATCAGGGAAAATCGACGTGATGGTAATACCCGTTAAACTTTTTGCTACCATTTTAACAATTTTTGCAGGTGGCTCTGTTGGAAAAGAGGGACCTGCTGCCCAAGTGGGTGCAGCATCTGCTTCAACATTGGCATCGATATTTAAATTGAGTGATAAAGATAGAAAAAAAGTAGTAATCTGTGGTATTAGTGCAGGATTTGCTTCTGTATTTGGCACCCCTATGGCCGGAGCAATATTTGGGGTGGAGATACTTCTTATCGGAGCACTTTTATATGATGTATTGCTCCCTTCTATCGTGTCTGGATTTGTGGCTTTTTATGTTGCAAAATTTTTAGGGGCAAGTTATACATATTTTGAACTTGCCTATTTTACTACGCATGAATTTAATTTTTCTTTGATGATGAAAGTTCTTTTAGGAGGGGTGTTTTTTGGGCTTGTTGCAGATTTTATTATCACTGTTCTAAGAGGTTTGCATGATTATATCAAAGCGATAAAATTTAATTATATAATAAAAGCTTTTATAGGTGGTATTATTTTAGTAATTTTAACATGGATAGTTGGGGAGAGTTATCTTGGACTTGGATTTCACACTATTCAACAAGCACTTTCACAAAACCCTGTGGACTATGAAGAGGTTCCTTGGTATGCATTTATTTTCAAAACTATCTATACCTCACTTACACTTGCATTTGGCGGGAGCGGCGGAGTGATTACACCCATCTTTTTTGTAGGAGCTACAAGCGGTAATTTTTTTGGAACGCTCATTGATAGCTATGTACCTTTATTCGCAGCTTTAGGATTTGTAAGTGTACTGGCAGGTACGACCAATGCCCCAATAGCTGCTATGATACTTACTGTTGAGCTTTTTGGAAGCAATGTGCTTCATTACGCTGCACTCTCAATCATCATTGCATTTTTAATGACGGGACATAGAAGCGTGTATCATTCACAAGTACTATCTATGAAAAAATCTGACGCTCTTGATGTCCCTTTAGGCGAAGCCGTTACCGATGCCGATGTAACCTATACCACAAAGTTTTTTAGAAATGTGGTTACTATCTTTAATAAAATAAGAAAAAAGTATTTACCGTCTGAGGCTAAACAAGATAAAGAGGAAGATTAGGATTTAATAAAATTCGTACTTTCCGTTCTCCACATCTTTTTCAATTGCATCAAGCTTATGTTGTAAAATTTTTACAATCATCTGGGCAGCTTGTTGATCATCTGCTTCAGGAACATCCCAATCGGTTATTTTCATATGTTTTTGAAAAAGTTCTTCCAAATCTTGTTCAATAGTCTCTTTTCTACTTTCAATCTCTTTTGTAGTCACTGTCATAAGTTACTCCTTTTTAAAGTTTACGGTACAGGAATCTTTTCTATAATCTTACTTATAATCTGATCAGCCGTTATATCACTTGCCATCGCTTCATAGCTAAGCACTATCCTATGTCTAAGAACATCTTTGATACTTAGAGCTATATCTATCGGACTTACATAATCATTCCCTCTTAAATAAGCTCTTGCTTTTACCGCTTTAAACATATCAATCGTAGCTCTTGGACTTGCTCCAAAACTGATATATTCGCCCAGCTCTTCTAGGTCGTATTGTTCAGGATACCGTGAGGCAAAGATAATATCTACGATATACTCCTCAAGTTCTTTATCAATATGAACAGCATCAACTTCTTGCTTAATTGTAGCAATATCCTCTTTATCTAAAATTGCATTGATATTGATACTAGCTAGGGATGAACTCATTTTGGCTATTTGATACTCTTCGCTTTTAGTATTATAATCAACTACGATTTTAAACATAAATCTATCAAGTTGCGCCTCAGGCAATGAGTAAGCTCCCTCTTGCTCTACAGGATTTTGCGTCGCAAGTACTAAAAAAGGCTCAGCGAGTCTATATGATTTTTCCGCGATTGTTACTTGTCTCTCAGCCATTACTTCAAGAAGCGCCGACTGAACTTTTGCGGGTGCTCTGTTTATCTCATCTGCTAAAAGAAGGTTTGTAAATATCGGTCCATGCTTGATCTTAAAATCACCGCTTTTCATATCATAAATTTGAGCACCGATAATATCTGATGGGAGCAGATCAGGGGTAAACTGCACCCTTTTAAAATGAAGATTCAGCGTATTTGCCACCGTTTTAATGGTAGTAGTTTTAGCCAACCCAGGGACTCCCTCAAGGAGAATATGTCCATTGGTAAAAAGCCCTATTAAAAGAGCATCTACCATCTGCTCCTGCCCTATAATTTTTTTTGAAATTTCTTGTTTGATTTGTGCTATTTTATTTTTCATAAGGGTATTATATTGAAAAAGTTTTTATCTCTTATTAAAGCCAAACACCATTTTTAATATAGTAACTCACAGGATAATAACTTACAAGTAGGGTATAAAGTATATTAAATATGATACTCCATCTAAACCCATTTTTAAAAAGAGTTACCCCCATTCCAAAAAAAGTGCCGAAAAATAAAAAGGTATATAAAAAATATCCCACATAACTATAATCGCGTTGTAAGAAACAAAACGGGCAGTGGTGGGTTGGGAGTTCGTAGATGTAGGTTCCAAAAAATGAGATAAGGGTTATAATAGAGACGATTAAAAATAAAAAATTCAGTACTATAAATATATATCTGTTTTTGAAAACAAAGCTTCCAAGTAGTGCAATAAATAAAGGATAAAAAATACCTAACTGCAAACTAGGGGAGAGTAAAAATATCCCTGAGATATAGGAGCTGCTGGTACTTGAAAATAGTGTCCCGCAGCAGCTTACTATCTTACTTGGGTCAATTGCCAAAAACATCATAAGTTCAAGGGTAATCTCAGCCGCTAAAAAGATAAAAACGATAATAAAAATCAAAAATTTGATTTTGGTAAAAGGGAAGTCTACTTTTGTAATATCTTTATAGTGGAGCAGCAGCCAATATCCAAAAAGATAGATATTGATTATCTTAAAAATAAAAAGATAGATTCCATAAGGGGTGGCATCTACTATACCTGCGGCACACATGGCTCCCGTGATTGAGTTTGAGAGACCATCGAGTGTAAAGATAAAAAATAAAAAGAGTGGAATTTTGAGTAAAAAGATATATTTTATAATGGTTGCAGCTAGGTAGCTTTGTTTTTCCAGTTTGTATTGGAGTTTTGTACTGGCGTTTAAATCCCATTTTTGATAAATTTTAATACTTAAAACAAAAGCGATTATCCCAAAAGCCAAAAAAAGAAAATCAAGACTTAAAAGGGTAAGTATAGTTGGGGAGAGTATCATACTACGATTTTACCGTTGTGAAGCTCTACGATTCTATCTACAAAATCAAGATCAAAAAACAAAGGATCGTGGGTAGCTATGATGATTGTTTTATTTTGAGATTTTAGCTCTTTTAAAATCTTGATAAAATTCAGGGATAACTTCTCGTCAAGATTCGCGGTAGGTTCATCTGCAAGGATTATTTTTGGATCGTTTATATGTGCTCTTGCGATAGCGGTACGTTGCTGTTCTCCTCCTGAGAGATTGTTGATGATTAGATCTTTTTTATGGACTATTTCAAATCTTTCCATCACTTGAGTTGCTTTTTGTTCTAAAAGTTCACTCCCAAGATTTTCAGGATACAAAGGGAGCATAATATTTTCTGCAACGCTGAGGTTTTCTATCAAATTATATTTTTGAAAGATAAATCCTATGGAATCTCTTCTAAATTTTGAGGCAAAATCATTGGGAAGTTTGGAAATTCTTTGCTTATCTACGACCACCTCTCCGTTGGTTGGTTTTTGAAGTCCTGCTATGAGCGAAAGAACGGTACTTTTTCCGCTTCCGCTTGGACCTTTTAAGACGATAAGTTCCCCTGCGTTAAAAGTTAGATTTATATTGTCTAGGGCTGTTATGGTATCTGTTTTTGTAGTATTGTAGATTTTTGTAATATTTTGTAATTCTATCATCGTATAATCTCATCTGCTTGGAGTGTAGCTACTTTCCATGATGGGATAATAATAGCAGCTATATAGATTGGTACCGTTAGGAAAAAGACGATTGCCAATGTTTGAAAATCAAATACAAAAGGGAGATCAAAATCTGTTTTAAGATCGCTAAATCCCACAAAGATATTTTGCAATAACGGAGCATTTAAAATATAGACAAAGCCAAGAGCCAAAAACACCCCTATACTAAAAGCAAAAAATGAGATAAGAAAACTTTCATAAAATTTTACTTTTAAAATATCGTCTATTTTCCACCCAAGAGCTTTTAAGATACCGATATTTTTTTTCTCAACGGAGCTTAGTCCACTTGCTTTATCGTAGATGATAATAAAAAATGCAATTAATGAGGTTAAAAACAGTGTTAAAAATAAACCGCTTTTATAATCAAAGATATTTTCATAGCTGAGTTGAAAATCTTCTCTTGTAATAATCCTTGCATTTGGAAGAAGTGTTTGTATCTTTTGTTTGATAGTATCTATCTCATCTGGACTTGAGATTGTTAAAACAATATCGGTAGCCATGTTTTGCCCAACTCCTAAAATTTCCCTTGCATCATTTTTTGAAACTACAATGATGTCATTTGATTCAAGCTGTGTTGCTTTATCAAATACACCGTCAATGTTTAGTTTTTTTATCTCGCCATTTGGTTTAATAAAATTAAAATATTTACCATAGTAGTTTTTATCAAATATTTTTTTTACACCCTCTCCAACATACATAAAGTGCTGTTTTGTATAATCAAAGTTTTTGATAAGTGATGCAAACTCCTCTTTATAAGGCTCTTCAAAGAGATCAATCCCCACAACACTAAAAATCACGTCCGCATTGGCAAAGTAGTAGTATCCCCAAACTCTGGTGTCTAATTTTTCAACTCCGTTTATATTTGCAAGATAAGGGAGAACTTCACTGTTTATATTAACGGGTTTTCCCCCTTGAAGTTGTTGGATTGTGATATGGGGCAGAGAATTTACCGTGGAATTAAGCTCTGATTTAATGGAATTGGCGATAAAAAAAACAGAGCTTAAGGTAAAGATTAAAAGGGTTAAAATAAAAAATATAAAAAAGTTTTTTGCTTTTTGTTTAAAGATATTTGTTAAAGCATACTCTATAAGGTAGAGATTTACAAATTTGTTCATCGCTTCGCCTTATATGTAAAAGTTGAGGGATAATACTCCAAAAGAGCCGTATCATCCCTGTAAATATCAAAGTGGGTTGCCAAGCTTCTATGACGTACATAAGTTGTTTCTGAACTAATGGCAAGATCGGGGAGTGTAGTTGTTTTTACAAAATTGTTTTTTAGTTGTATTTCATTTTTGTTATTTGTTTGTGTGTTAAATAGATAGAGGATTTGTACTGCGAATAAAAAGGTAAAAATCCCTAAAAATATAAAAAGTTGTTTCGATTTTTTAAACATAGACATAATAGTAGCATAAATTAAATTTTTGTAACCTAATTGAAAACAAAATTTGCTATTATTCGAGTTTGAGGAGTAACAATGTCATTTGAAAATTTTTATGAAAAACATAATCCAAATATCACAAAAGAGGAATTTCTAGCAAGACTCAATGATCCCAGCGAGGATTTTTTAGACGATCTTTACAACAAATACCTTTATAGAACACAAGAGCGGGTTCTAGCACCACTACAAGCAGAACTTATAAAACTTCAAGAGCATCTTGAGAAACAAAATGAAAAGATGATAGTGCTTGTTGAGGGGCGTGATGCTTCTGGAAAAGGTGGGGCGATACGGAGAATCACGCGATATATGAATGAAAAACATTATCGTGTGGTAGCCCTTGGTAAGCCATCAGATGTACAAAGAACTCAATGGTATTTTCAAAGATATGTAGAGCAGTTTCCTTGCGGTGGAGAGATAGTGCTTTTTGATAGAAGTTGGTACAATAGAGCGATGGTAGAGCCTGTATTTGGGTTTTGTACTCCTGAACAACATGAAGTATTTATGCAATCGGTTCCAAAATTTGAAGCAGATTTGATAGATCATGGATTTCACTTTTTAAAAATCTATTTCTCCGTTACAAAAGATGAACAGCAAAAAAGGTTTGACGAGCGGGAAGAAAATCCTCTAAAACAATGGAAACTTAGCGAAATAGATGTGCAAATGCAAGAGAGATGGGATCAGTTTACCGAGAAAAAATTTAATATGCTCCAAAGGACAAACACCAAAAAATCCCCATGGACGATTATACGAAGCAACAGCAAATTTTTAGCAAGAGTCAATGCTATTAAAACTATTTTAAATAAAGTGGACTATGAGGGGCGAGACCCTGAGCTTGATTTTACCGTTGATTCTAATATTGTAATCTCAGCCGAGAGAGAACTTGAACTTATGGATAAAAGCTTTCAAAATAAAAAGTAAATAACCACAGTAAAAACTTATCAATATATATTAAGGTACATAACGGTATAGTTTTTGCATGGTATATTTTATCGGATTGTGTTTTGTTGCAATTCGTTATATATCAAGATATATAAGGAGCTTCTATGCAATTTCAGTCATCTTTAACATTATTAGATTCAAATACAACATTTTTGTTGGAAAAAAGAATATTATTGCTTCAAGCGGTAGATAGAGTAGGTTCAATCTCTCAAGCAGCAAAAGAGGTACCCATGAGCTATAAAGCTGCATGGGACTCTATCGATGCCATTAACAACCTCTGCCCGACACCCGTAGTGGTCAAAGAAACAGGTGGTAAAGGGGGAGGCGGAGCAAAACTTACTCCATACGGTAAAAATTTTGTAAACTCGTATTCATTTCTACAAGAAGAACACAAGAAGTTTTTAAACCAATTGACAAAGATGACTGATTTTAACACAGGAGCCCTTAAATCTATTCAAAGGGTTGCTATGCAGATAAGTGCTAGAAATCAGATACAAGGCATTGTAGAGCATATAGAGAGCGGTAAGATTAACTCCTCCATTTACGTGAAACTCAAAAGTGGTTATTCTCTTTTAAGTATCATAACAAATGAAGCTGTTGAATCGTTAAATCTTCAAAGTGGAGATGAAATAGTAGCTATTTTTAAATCAAGTTCGGTATTGATAACAACTGATCTTACCTTAAATATAAGTGCTAGAAATAAGTTTCAAGGAACTGTTGAGAGAATCAACATGGGAGAGATTAACGGTGAATTGATTATCGATATAGGTGGAGATAAGATTGCAGCAGTTATTACAAAAGCTGCCGTAAAATCTCTCAATCTAAAAGAAGGAGATGGTGTAAGTGCCGTCATAAAGTCTACGGACGTAATAATTGGTAAATAAAAGGAAAAATAATGCTAAAAAAATTATTATTAACAGGGTTGTTAGGTTTAAGTACATTATATGCAGGAAGTATCAATATTGCAGTTGCAGCAAATGTGAGTTATGCAATTGATGAACTTAAAGCGGAATTTAATAAGCTTTATCCTGATACAAAAGTGGATGTTACACTAGGAAGTACAGGGAAATTAACAGCTCAAATTAAAAATGGTGCACCATATCAAATACTTATGGGAGCAAATATGAAATATCCACAAGCTTTATATAATGATGGGTTAGCGGTAACAAGACCGTTAGTATATGCTCAAGGTTCTTTAGCATATCTTAGTTCAAAACAACAAGATTTTAGCAAAGGTATAGCACTTGTAAAAGATAGCGGTATCAAAAAAATAGCAGTTGCAAATCCAAAAACCGCACCCTATGGAAAAGCTGCGGTGGAAGCTATGAAAAATGGTGGTGTTTACGACGCAGTTAAAGGAAAATATGTATTTGCAGAATCTATCTCTCAAACAGTTTCTTACGCAGTAACGGCAGCAGATATAGGATTTATCGCAAAATCATCACTTTATAGCTCAAAAATGAAACAATACAAAAAAGGTGTAAATTGGAACGATGTAAATCCAAAACTATATACTCCTATCAACCAAGGTATTGTAGTACTTAAAACTGGTGAAACAAATAGTGAAGTTGCAGCTTTTTATGCTTTTATGTTAAGTGCAAAAGCTAAAAAAATATTTAATGCTTACGGATATTTAGTACCATGAGTAAGCTGATAGCTACCGTTGAGCATATTGAAAGTTGTGATAATTTAAATATTGTGACGTTTAGATGTACAGATATTACTTTAAAAATGATGAGTCTAGATTTGGATGAAAATATAAAAGTAGGTAAGAGGGTAGTGCTTGGATGCAAACCCTCTTCGGTAGCTATTGCAAAGGATTTTAGCGGATCTGTAAGCTACTCTAATCAAATCCCATCTGTTATTGAAGATATTGAGATAGGGGAGCTGCTTTGCAGCTTAAGGCTAAAATTTGATCAGTTTTTTTTAGAGTCTTTAATTACAAAAAGCTCTGTAAAAAAAATGGAGTTAAAAATAGGAGATAGCGTAACGGCTTTTATAAAAGCGAGTGAATTATCTATCTTGGAGAGTTTAGATGACTGATATGATTGATTTTGCCCCTTTTTTATTGTCATTTCAATTGGCTGCAATAGTAACAATGATTTTATTTGCGATAAGTATTCCTCTTAGCTGGTATCTATCGCAAACAAAATCAAAATCAAAACCATTTTTAGAGGCATTGACGGCGTTGCCTATCGTATTACCTCCGTCGGTTTTAGGGTTTTATATACTTATGGCACTTTCACATAATTCTCCTGTGGGTGCTTTTTTTGAAGATGTGTTTGGGATAAAGCTTGTGTTTAATTTTACGGGACTTGTGATAGCCAGCTGTTTTTACTCTTTGCCTTTTATGGTTCAGCCTTTGCAGAGTGGTTTTGAAAGTATTAATAAAAATATGCTTGAAGCGAGTTATATCGCAGGAAAAACAAAACTTCAAACAATTTTTCAAGTTGCACTGCCTAATATTAAACCTGCATTGATGACAGCTCTTATAGTGACATTTGCCCATACCGTAGGGGAATTTGGTGTAGTGTTAATGGTAGGGGGAAGCATCCCTGGGGAGACCAAAGTTGCTTCGGTTGCGATTTATGAATTTGTAGAGATTATGGACTACGGTACTGCACATATCTATAGTGCGATTATGGTTGTTATAAGTTTTCTTGTACTGCTTAGTGTTTATATATTTAATGGAAGACAGAATAAAAAATTTGGAATATGATAGAATGCAATATTTTTTAAAGCTATTTTATTTTTGTGTTAAGATATCTGAAAAATTTAAAGGATAACTTATGGCAAAAATAAAAGTTCTTGAAAATGACGTAACAGTTATAAAAGTTGAAGAGAGTGATTATATATCTTTAACCGATATGTTAAAAGCTAAAGATGGAGATTTTTTTATCTCTGATTGGTTAAGAAATAGAAATACGGTAGAGTATTTAGGTATTTGGGAAAGGATACATAATCCAAGTTTTAATTATGGCGAATTTGCCATAATTAAATCTCAAGTGGGATTGAATAATTATAAAATAAGTGTAAAAGAGTGGGTAATTAAAACAAATGCCATAGGGCTTGTAGCAAAAACAGGTAGGTATGGCGGTACATATGCCCATAGTGACATAGCATTTGAATTTGGTATGTGGATAAGTGCAGAATTTAAAATATATCTTATAAAAGAGTTCCAAAGACTAAAAGAGCAAGAGCAAAAGCAGTTAGGCTGGGATATAAAAAGAAACCTTACTAAGATAAATTATAGGATTCACACA
Organism: Arcobacteraceae bacterium; assembly: GCA_050292155.1. Lineage (GTDB taxonomy): Bacteria > Campylobacterota > Campylobacteria > Campylobacterales > Arcobacteraceae > JAIOSF01. Next base: position 31,735 of record JBNKLC010000049.1, on the reverse strand, counting down.
GATGCCATTAAAAACAATCTTATCCCAAATATTTTAGAACAATCGCAGATCAACTATCTATATGCAAGTGAAGCAGATATATTAAACGTAGCACTATTTGGACAAACGGCAAAAGAGTTTAAAGAGCAAAATACCGATAAAAAAGGAAATATCAGAGACTATGTCGATGTATCGCAATTAGTGTGTTTGGCAAATCTTGAAACACTCAATGCTTTGTTTATAGAAGAGGGGATGGAGCAATCAAAGCGACTGGTAAAACTAAACCAAATAGCAATAAACCAAATGAAAATATTGGTAGATGATAAAAGAATTCAATACTTGGAAGATAAAGAACATGATAAAAATTGATATAACTAAAAAACTGCACGGTGCAAATGGAGAGATGGACTTAAAAGTCAATCTTGATATTCAGCAGGGGGATTTTGTAGCTCTTGCAGGGCAAAGTGGTAGCGGTAAGACTACACTTCTTAGAATACTTGCAGGATTGGAAAATGCAGATGGACATATAAGCGTAGCAGATGAGATTTGGCAAGAAGGTAAACAAGCAATATCTCCACAAAAACGTAAGATAGGTTTTGTATTTCAAGATTATGCTTTATTTCCTAATATGAGCGTAGAAGATAATTTGCTCTTTGTAAATAAAGATAGAGAGTTAGCCGATGAGTTACTTGAGATGACGGAGCTTAGTGAGCTTAAAAATAGGCTCCCAAATACTTTAAGCGGTGGACAAAAACAGCGTGTCAGTCTTTGTCGTGCTATGATGAATAGACCAAAACTACTTTTGATGGATGAGCCTTTATCTGCACTTGACCCAGATATGAGGACAAAACTTCAAAATGAGATATTAACTCTGCATAAAAAGTTTGGTACTACAACTATAATGGTAAGCCATGATCCAAGCGAGATATATAGACTTAGCAATAGGGTAGTTGTGCTTAATTTTGGAGAAGTGGTAAAAGACGGTAGTGCAAAAGAGGTACTTTTAAAAACTAGAGGTACGCAAAAGTTTTCTTTAGAGGGGGAACTGCTTGATATTATAAAAGTGGATGTGATACAAATAGCAATAGTCTCTATCGGTCAGCAATTGGTTGAGGTGGTTATCAACTCGGAAGAAGCGAAAAATTTGCAAATAGGACAAAGCGTAGTTGTAAGTACAAAAGCATTTGCTCCTATGATACAAGGTATCAGATGAAAATAAAATCATTTACAGGGGGAACCGCAATAGGAAGTTTAGGTGGGTTGATAGGGCTTGGAGGAGCCGAGTTTAGACTTCCTTTTTTGGTGGGTATCCTAAAAATAGATACATTACATGCGGTAATGTTAAATCTTGTAATCTCTCTTGTTACAGTTTTATTTGCCTTGATATTTAGAGGTGTAGATGATACGGTTTTTGCAAATTTCTATATTATACTCAATCTTTTAAGCGGGACGCTTTTAGGAGCTTGGATAGGTGCAAATTATGCTTCAAAGATAGATAAGCAAAGACTCAACAGGTTTATTTTTGTTTTGCTTGTATTTTTGAGTTTCGTACTTTTTAGTCATATATTGTTTAGCTATGAAAATTCTATATTAGTTCCAGTTTATTTTCAGATTATATTTGGAATTGTGCTTGGTGTTAGTATTGGAGTAGTGAGTTCACTTTTGGGCGTTGCAGGAGGGGAGCTTTTGATACCTGTTATAGTATTACTGTATGGGGTAGATATAAAAGCAGCAGGAACTTTAAGTCTCATCATATCTTTTCCTACACTTCTTGTAGGTATATATAAATACAATGAAAACGGTAAGTTAAGTGAGATATTTGGCTTTAAAGAGGTAATTGTATTTATGGCATTTGGATCGATATTGGGAGCTTTTATAGGAGCTTTGCTTTATGGGATGATAGATTCGGTTTATATAGAAGGTTTACTGAGCGGTGTATTGCTGATATCAGCATATAAATTATTTAAAAAAGAAAAAAAATTACATAACGTTATATAGTAAAGTATATAATGAAAGGGGTAAAATGAAAGAACATCATATGTTGAAAGGTTTTTCACAATGCAATATATCACAGGAATTTGATGCAAACGGTGTCAAAGAGGAGATGATAGATATGGTATTTCCCGAAGTGCCATTTCCGCCAGATGAGATCATACTCGTATTTGGAGAGGAAAAAATACGCAATATGGTCAGGGTACATCATGACTATTTAAAAAGGAGTGCTTTAAATGAGCTGTTTCCAAAAGATGAAGTGGCTTATCAAATGCTTCTTGAAAGAACAAGTAATTTTTTTATAGAAGTGTTGGGTGGAGGGAAAAAATATAGTAAGACCTATGGTCATCCACACTTAAGGGCAAGGCATTTTCCATTTACTATAGATGAAAATGCTAGAGAGATTTGGCTGATGTTTTATAAAAAAACATTAAAAGATGTAGATTTTCCAAAAGAGTACCTTCAGGCTTTCTGGGAGTGGATAGAGTCGTTGTCTCTTAGGATGATAAATAGACGAACCACGATGGAACCGCCTAAGCGGTACCCTTTTGGCAAGATTGCTCATGAATTTAAAACAGAAGAAAAATATAAAAAATAGAAAAATATGTATTGTCAACTAATTTAGATACAAAAATGTATGACAATATTGTTTTTATAAATCAAATATATACAAAATTGAAATAATTTTTTTTTACAATTTTTTACACAAATTAAAAAACACATTTTAAAGTAGAGCTATGGTTAAAAGCATTTTCTATCAATCGTTATATACTTAAATACATAAGGAGAAGTAATGAGGGGTTTTTTAGGATCTGTAATAGTTGCTGGGCTACTGGTAAATACAATGAGCGGGGAGACAATCGAGATATCAGATATAGATATAAGCGAAACAGCCAGAAAAGATATAGATGTCGATAGCACGACAAATCTTTATCGTGTAGAAAAAACGGCACAGTTTGGGACCGAGGTTATCACAAAAGAGGAGATTGAGGCAAACAGCCCAAAAGATTTTTTTGATCTGCTTAATAAAGCAACGGGACTGGACGTAACTTATCAGGGGCGTAAACATCCATATTTTATCAATATGCGTGGCGGTGGAAATATCACATATATTTTAGATGGAGCGATTTTAACGGGTACAAGTGATAGGATTTTAACCAAACTTCCAATGGCAGCGATTGAAGAGATTCAAATTGTCCGTACCGCTACTGCGCTTACTATAGCGCCCTCAATAGATATAGGGGCTTCAAACAGTGGTTCGGGTAACAGTATAGGTTTTATCATCATACGAACCAAGCAACCTAAAAAAACAGAGGCGATTTTATCAGGATATTATGAAAAAGCGAAAGGCCATCCAGCAGCAAATGGAGAGAGTTTATATATAGGGACAACTTTTGATACCCAAAATGAATCGGGCGGATATATAGGTGGTATGGTATCAAGCTACGACAGACCAAGCAATAACGACTGGTTTGATGGAAGTGACGCAAATGCGGGTATGTTAAATGCGGGTATCAATTATGATCGTTTACATATAAATATGATGGGTTATCGGGATAACGGTAGTTTCCAAATGCAAAAAGGGGTTAATACAGATGGAGTGGTAAGTGATGTGGAGTGGTATTACGATCCTATTGAAACAAGGTTATTTTCTCTTGATGGGAATATGCAGTGGACCAAGGATCAGATTACTCTTTTTAGCTTTTCGGATCTGGAATATGAACAAACAGAACATACGAATGCGGATAAATCTTATGAGGAGAAAACCTAGACTTATAGCTTAAGACACAATATGCAGTTCAATGATACTCTTATACAATTAGGAACCCAATTAACCCATAGTAAAGGTCTTGGAGCAAATTTATCAAAAGCTTACAATAAATATGATACTTCTGTATTTGGATATGCCTTGTCTGTGGAACAGTCGTTTCTCAATGATGCACTTGTGCTTAATGCGGGGTATAGAAAAGATCAAAAAAAGATTAAAAATTCCGTTGCGGAAAAAAATTTAGCCAACTATACAAATCATCTTGATACAAACAACGATGTTGAGTTAGCTCCTGCAAATGTTTATGTATTTGGTGCTTTATATAATGTAGATGATAAGCATAAAATTAATTTTCGTTATATGAAAGCCAATGAGGGTACAAGTGGAGATTTTGATTTGGAAACCCAAAGTGGGGAGGCGCTTCATGAAGAGGAACAGAAGCGTTGGGAGATAGGTGTTGAGGGGAAATATACCAAAGCATTCAACACGATGGTCACCTATTTTGATGTGGATATTCAAAATGAAAAAACGGCTACTTCAAACACTTATACTGACAGCGACGGGAATGAATACTATTACTATACGGAATCGGATGTTAGAAGAAAAGGGCTTGAGCTTATTGTAAATGGACTGATTACAAACTTCACACGCTATAAATTCTCCTGGACAAGGATGTTGGATAATACGACAGATGGCACGGATAGTATTGGAGTTAGAACTCCTCGTGATATATATACGGCATCTTTAAACCATAGCTGGGATACTTATACCTTTAATATATCTGCAAAAAAAGTAAGTAAATATACAAGTTCAGGCAGTGCAATGGGTACGGCTACGGATAAGAATTTAGGAAATTACACCACGGTAGATACGAATATAGCTAAAAATTTTACATTCAATAAACTAGATGCTACGGCTAAACTTTACGCCAGAAATATTACCGATGAAAAATATGCTACCCGTTATACTACGGGTTACTATTACGACAGAGGGAGAACTTTAGGAGTGGAGTTTACGCTTAAATTTTAGTTTAAAGGAGAAAGATACAATGGAAGAGAAAAAAAACAAAGGGGGAAGCGATCCTCAAGGTTTTGACAAAATCTCTAGGGAGATATTTGCACCTATTTATCCTGTGATTGCTGGGCAGATTATCCAAAAAACAAAGTTGGATAAAGGAAAATGTTTAGATGCGGGGTGCGGTACGGGTGCTTTGGGAAGGGCGTTGGCAAATTGTACGGATATGGATGTCGTGTTTTTCGATCAATCGGAGGATATGATAGAGCTTGTTAAAAAATATGTGGATGAGGAAAATTTAAAGCAAAGAAGTTCTTATTTACTTGGGGATATCCATAATATCCCCTATGATGACGATAGCATTGATCTTGTAATAAGTAGAGGCTCAATCCCATTTTGGGATGATTGGGGCAAAGCTTACTCTGAAATATATAGAATACTCAAAAAAGATGGACATGCCTATATTGGCGGTGGATTTGGTAATGCAAAATTAAGAGATGAGATCAAAAATAAAATGAGTAAAGAAGACCCCGACTGGTCAAAAAAACCTTATAGGAAAAATATGGAAAATAAAAGAAAAGACTTGCCCCGTATCATGGAAAATATTAATCCAACTTTTTATGAGATTATTGATGATGAAAGCGGATTTTGGGTCTATATAGGTAAATAGGATAAAAAATGATAGATACGATTAAACTTTATGTAGAATACGGCATTATCGGTGTTTTGGCTTTTATGAGTTTTTTAACTATTTGGTTTGCATTTGAGAGGTATTTTTATCTCTCAAATGTAGATATTAAAGAGTTTAAAAAAAAGGGTGCTTTAGAAAACACCCTGACAAAAAACCTTACTCTTATATCAACTATCGCTTCAAATGCACCATATATCGGTTTGCTTGGAACAGTCAGCGGTATCATGATAAGTTTTTACAAAATATCTCAAAGTACATCTTTGGATACAAACTCGGTAATGCTGGGACTTGCCCTTGCACTCAAAGCTACGGCAATTGCTATAGGCGTTGCAATTTTGGCGACTATTATTTATAATGGGTTGGCAAGAAAGGTTGAAGTTTTAATAACATCGTGGGAAGATTTGGATGAAAATTAAAAAATTTGACTCAATGAACGTCATCCCTTTTATAGATATTATGCTGGTATTACTTACCATCGTGCTTACTTTTTCGACATTTATAGCCAACGGAAATATTGATATAACACTTCCAAAAGCCTCATCTTCTACAAAGAGTGAGCTAAAATTTGTACAAATATCCATAGATAAAAAAGGAATCATAAGGCTGGATGCTAAAACCATGCCTATAGAGGAATTAAAACAAAAGCTCTCAAAGCTCCCTAAAACATCAAATATCTCTTTAAAAGCGGATGAGAACACCCCATTTAAGATATTTGTTCAAGTGGTGGATATATTGAAGATATTACAACTTGATAAAATCTCAATAGTCACAAAGATAGTACAATGAGTCATAATCTAAAAGGGTTCTTATTATCCATTATAACCCACCTATTTATTCTAGTTCCTTTTATCTATGCCTTTGATACGACAGAAGAAACTAAAGAAAAAAATATAAAAAAAGTCGTACTTGATCTTAATATGATCGACGAGATTACCCAATTAAAACAAGTAACCAAAAAACAAGAAGTGGTTCAATCACAACAAGTAGTAAAAAAACAGATAAATAAAAAAATACCTAAAAAAACGGTTCAAAAAAAGAAAACGATTAAAACTGATCCGATAAAGAAAAATACTCCTTCAAAAAATATTATTCCCAAACAAATAAAAAAAGAGATTGTTAAAAAGCAGGAGAAAATTGAACCGAAAAAAATCGTAAAAACAGATAAAGAACCTAAAAAGATAATGAAAAAACAGCCAGAGAAAAAGGAGTCTACGAAAAATGAAATAAAAAAGGTCAAAAGCGGTAAAAGTTATACGCAAAGCTATATGAAAAACAACCTCTCATATATAATTAGAGCTATAAAGAAATATAAAAAATACCCCTATAGTGCTAAAAAGAGAGGATTTGAAGGCAAATGCATACTAAGCTGCCTTTATACAAAAAACGGTGTAGTTAAAAATATAAAAATAAAAAAATCTTCGGGATATGCACTATTAGACAACAATAGTATAGAGATTCTAAAGCTTGCATCCCGGGAATTTAAGATTCCTGAACAAAACATAGAATTGCATATTCCGTTTAACTACTATTTAAATTAAGGAGAAGAAAGAATGAAAAAAGAATTATTATATTCAATCTGTTTAGTATCGACGTTATATGCAAAGGATACCGAGCAGTTTAGTTTGGGCCAGATCGATATCAGCGATGATCTTGAACAGCAAAACAGTGTGGAGATTTACAGTGAAGAGTTTGAGCTTCATTCACAAGAGGATATTTCCGAAGCCTTGCAAAGTGCTTCTGGCGTATTTCTTTCAAAATTGGGCGGAAGAAATGAATCAACCGTATCAATCAGGGGTTTTGATTCAAGAAGAGTATCTGTATATATGGATGGTATTCCTATTTCCGTTCCATATGACGGTAATTTTGATTATTCCAGGTTTTTAACTGCCGATCTGTCAAAGATCTCTATTTCAAAAGGGTTTTCATCGGTTACTTACGGGGCAAATACAATGGCAGGCATAATAAATCTGGTATCAAAAAAACCGGTAAAAGAGATTGAGGGAGATATAAGCCTTGGCTTCTCTTTTGATGATGATTTCGATTCAAATATGTATAAAACCTCTTTTAATGTCGGCACTAATCAGGGAGCTTATTATGTCCAGTTTTCAGGAAGCTTAAAAGACCGGGACCATTTTAACCTCTCAAATGATTTTGAGCATACCTCTTTGCAGGATTCGGATGAAAGAGTGAATTCATCCTCAAAAGATGCAAAGGGCAGTATAAAAGTAGGTATCACGCCCGATGAGAATAGTGAATATGCCTTTGTTTATTCAAAACAGCACGGTAAAAAAGAGCAGCCTATGGTCACGGACTCAACATATAGTAAAGTAAAATATTGGGATTGGCCCTATTGGGACAGGGAAAGTTTATATTTTCTTTCAAACAATCAATTTAAAAACAGTTATTTAAAAACTAGGCTTTACAAAGATATATATGAAAACTCTTTACAAAGCTATGATGATACAAGCTACTCTACCCAAACAAAAAAATATGCCTTTGACAGCCGCTATGACGATTATAGCGTAGGGGGTTCTGTAGAGTACGGTATGAATTTTAAAACAAATGAAATCAAAACATCGTTTACTTATAAAAATGATTTCCATAGGGCTTATGACAGCGGGGATTTAGATGAGGATTACGAAGATGAAACCATCTCTTTAGGTTTAGAAGATATCTACTCCCTTACAAATGATCTAAGCCTTGTGGGCGGTGTAAGCTATGATAGGTTAAAACCAAAAAAACTGTGGGATACGAATAGTGCCCCTGTTACAATGGGTGATACCCAAGACAGCTGGAATCCCCAAATAGGTCTTTTTTATAATATAGATGGAAAACAACAAACAGGTTTTAGCGTATCACGAAAGACCCATCTTGCGACTATGAAAGAAAGATACTCAAGAAAACTAGGCACTGCAATTGCTAACCCTGATTTAGAAGCTGAAAAAGCGATCCATTATGAACTTTCATACTCAAATAAGCTTACAAGTGATCTTAATTTTAAAACCAATATTTTCGTTATTGATATAAAAGATGCCATCCAAAGCATAGAACTTTCATCGGGGTACGACCAAAATCAAAATGTGGGAGATTTCAGGCATTCTGGGTTTGAACTTGAGGCAAACTATTATATAAACAATAGTGAGCTTGGAGCGAATTATACTTATATAAATATCCATAACAAAACCGGTTCAGTGGTAAAAAGATTGGGTATTCCTAAACACTCTACTTTTATCTACGGCAAATACAATATCAATGAAAAGTTTGCATATTATGCAAGTATTACGGCTCAAACGGGTCAATATTCCCAAAATAGCGGTACATATTATGAAACCTCCGGTTTTGCTACATTTGATACAAAATTTATTTATAATTATGACAACCTTACCCTTGAAGCAGGGATAAAAAATCTTTTTGACAAAAACTACGAATACGACAAAGGTTTTCCCGAAGCAGGAAGAGAATTTTTTGCAAATTTAAAATATAGCTTTTAAGGATTTTTGATGACATTTGGACTTTTATTATTATTTGAGTTTGACAAAGATTTTGAGAGAACCTTACAAAATCAGTTAGACCTTATCAAAGTTTTTGATAAGGTCGTTGATACGATCTGGGTTACGGAACACCATTACAGCCCAATCAGGCTAAACTCAAATCCATTAATGATCTTGAACCATTTAATAGAACATACAGATAAAGATCTGGGCATTGCAACACTTTTACTGAGTCTTTATGACCCCGTATATATTAGTGAAGCCATATCTTTGCTAAGTAACCTTTCAAAAAGGAAAATTTATATAGGAGCTGCAAAAGGGGGAAGAAGCGAGGTTAAAAATTCTCATTTAAACTTAAAGGAAGAGAGTGCAAGGGAAAGATTACTTCATACTTTTGATCTAGTAACAAAACTAGCAAAGAACCAAACAATTACATTAAATGATAAAGATATAAATATATCTCCAAAATTTAATTCTAATGTTGAATTTTCTCTGGCTTCTCTTAATGAAAAAGTAATAGCTTATGCCGCGAAGAACAATCTGCCTTTAATGGCAGGGCATAAGTGGAATTTGGAACAAATAAACGAGATGCGATCCATATATAAAAAACATCACGCTAAAAAGCAGTTTCCAAAGATAATCCTCTCAAGAATCTTTGCAATTACCCAAAATAAAGAAAAAGCTGTAAATACCATAAAAGAAAATACCTCAAGAAATAGGGCTTTAGTTTCAACATTTAATAAAAACCATGAGCCAAAAGAGTTAGATGAAAAAATATTTGAAGAGAGTTTAATAGGTACCATTGAACAAATAGGAACGAAATTGGAGTATTTTAAATCCATAGGCGTTATTCATGTGATATTACGGCCTGTAAAAGAGGAAATAGAACAAGAGAAGTTAGCACAGTTTAATAAATTTATAAATATGAAGGCCGAAATATGAAAAGTGCACTTTTTTGTCTTTTTGAAAACTGGGAAGACAATTATAAAAAAGCAATGTCGGATCAGCTGGATCTGATTGGTCATTGTGAAAAACTAGGATTTGAGGAAGCTTGGATAACGGAACATCATTTTAATAATTTTAGCGTAGTTCCGATACCCTTATCAATTGTTGCTTATCTTTTAGGAAAAACTTCCCGTATAAAAATAGGAACGGCAGCTATTTTACTCCCTTTGTATAATCCGATCAAATTAGCCGAAGAGATAGCGACCATTAAAACTTTTGACGATGAGAGGTTTTTATACGGTATTGCAAAAGGGGCATTCCCTATCTATGATAAAACTTTTGGCGCAGACGGCACAACAAATAGGGAAGTGATGTTTGAAGCCAATGAATTGATACATAAACTCTTAAATGAAGAGTTGGTCACTTTTCAAGGGAAGTTCTTATCTTGTGAAGATATATCTATTCGCCCAAAACTAAGTGAGCCGATCAATACTTTTATAGCTTCAGAGTCTTTTGAAGCTATCAAAGAAGCTGCTCTTAAAGGATACGGAATCATCGGAAGCATTGCCATGTCAAAGGAGCGTATGAGAGATATGTTTGAAACTTATAAAAGTTTCAATCCTATAAAACCTCTATCTTTTAGGGTTGCAAGAGGGATAAATATAGGTTTTGACAAAGAAGAAGTTTTAAAAGAAGCACAGTATTGTGCTGATATTTTTTTAAAGTCTATGAGAGCTTCAAAAGATACCAGTCCTACTTTAGTCAAACTGCTTACCAAAGAATATAAAGAGATTAGAGATAAGCTTTTTGACAGTAATAAAGTGTTTGAAAATGCTATTTGCGGAACTCCCAAAGAGTGTATTGAACAACTTAAAGCGTTGAAAGAGGAGTTTCCTATTGAAGCTGTGTTATTAAAACCACTTACCACCTCAAATAAAAAAGCAAAAGAGGTGTTAGAATTATATACCAAGGAGGTAATGCCATATGTTTAAAGTAATTGTTGCAGTGTGTATGCTGCTTGTAACTGCCTATGGGGCAGTTGTAGAGGATATGTTGGGACGAAAAGTAGAGGTAAAGGAGCCAATAGAAAAGATCTATGCTTCAAATCCTATTTTATTGTACTCTCTTTATAGTGTGGACAAGGACAAAATCGCGGGACTTACTTTCCCATTTAAAAAACAAGAAGTGAAATATATCGATAAAAAAATCGCTTCTCTTCCCGTTATAGGAGGATGGTTTGGACAGGGCAGAACGCCCAATGCCGAAGTGCTTTTAGAGGTAAATCCAGATCTCATCCTTTTATCTTCAGGAATACAAAAGTTTGGTGAAGCAAAGGTAAAAAAATTTTTGGGAAATATACAAATACCACTTTTTTACCTACAGACAAACACCCTTTATGAACTTATAGATTCATATACGTATCTAGGAGAACTTACTGGGAAAAAAGACAGAGCAAAAACACTAAGAGATTATGCTCTGGATAAATTAAAAATAAGCCCAACTTTAATGAAGCAAAAAAACAAACCAAAAGTTTATTATGCCGAAGGCTACAATGGTCTAAGCACCGAGTGTGAAGACTCCATACACGCTGAGATCATCAATTTAGCAGGTGGGGATAATGTTCATAAATGTGAAATAAAAAACCGCTATGGGAAAGAACAGATAAATTTCGAGCAACTCTTATCCTATGACCCTGATGTTATAGTGGTATTTGATAGAAATTTTTATAAAAAGATATTTGATGAACCTCAATGGAATCTCTTAAAAGCGGTGAAAAACAAAAAAGTCTATTTTATACCAAAAGGACCATTTAGCTGGTTTGACAGACCCCCATCATTTATGAAAGTTATGGGCTTTAGATGGCTCTCATCAATACTTTATCCAGATATCGTAAAAACAAATATCAAACAAGAAGCCAAAGAGTTTTATAAACTGTTTTTAAATATTGATTTAAATGATGAAATGCTAGAAGAAATTTTAGGGGAAAACCTTGTTCAAAACTAAAATCATAATCCTAATAATTTTTTTATTTTTTATTATGAATATATCACTGTTTATAGGTAAATATTCCATTAGTGCTGAAGAATATCTTTTATTTATAAAATCATTATTTAATAATGAACTTTTATTAGAACCATCAAAATATGAAATTCTAAAAAATATTCTATTTGAAATACGTTTTCCTAGAGTTTTAACCGCAGTGATAATAGGAGCATCTTTAGCTATATCTGGAGCAGCTTTTCAAGCAATGTTTGTAAATCCTTTAGTCTCTCCTGGAATTTTAGGCGTTTTAAGCGGTGCCTCTTTTGGAGCAGCACTTGGAATGGTACTAGGACTTAGTTGGTTTTGGATAAATGCTTTTACCTTTATATTTGCTATTGTAGCAGTTGTCAGTGCACTTGGTATTGCACTGCTTTACTCAAAAGCAAAAAGTATGATTATCTTGGTTTTAGGCGGGGTGATAAGCAGTGCTCTTTTTGGAGCTTTGCTTTCTATCATTAAATATAGTGCAGATCCCTATGATACTTTACCTGCTATCACCTATTGGCTTATGGGAAGCCTCTCTTTTAGTAGCCCAAGTACCGTATGGAAGCTCTTTATCCCTATGATAACGGGGATGCTTTTTTTAGTATGGCTTTCAAAATACCTCAATGCCCTTTCTTTAGGGGATGAAGAGGCAAAGGCCTTAGGGGTGAACACAAAAGCAGTGAAATTAAGTGTGATACTATTTGCTACGCTTATTAGCGCTTTAAGCGTAGTGTTAGCAGGGATCATAGGCTGGATAGGGCTTATAATCCCTCACATGACTAGGCTACTATTTGGTGCAGATAATAAAAAGATTATACTGGCAAGCGGTATCATAGGAGCAATATTTTTGCTCATTGTCGATAACTTTTCAAGAATTATATTTACTTTTGAAATTCCTATTGGGATATTAACAGCAATAGTGGGCATACCTATTTTTATATTTGTTCTAAAAAATGCAAAGAAAGGGTTCTAATGGTATTGATGGAAGCGAAAAATATCTCTTTTTCATACGATAAAAAAGAGGTTTTAAAGGGTGTAGATCTGGAACTGCATAGCGGGGACGTATTATCCCTACTTGGCAAAAATGGCTGTGGTAAAAGCACTTTGATGAAGATACTTATGGGAATATACCCTTCACAAGGGGAAGTCTATCTTCTTGGAAGAAATATAAAAGAGTACAAACAAAAAGAGATAGCACAGCTAATTTCCTATATCCCCCAAACCCATAAAATACCCTTTGACTATACGGTATTTGAAGTGGTACTTATGGGAAGACTGGCACATATCGGACTTTTTTCAAATTATTCAAAAGAGGATAAAAAAATAGCTCATGAAGCACTAGAACAAGTTGGCATAGTTAATCTAAAAGAGGAGATATACTCCCAGATAAGCGGTGGGCAAAGACAACTTGCATTTATTGCACGTGCCCTTGCCCAAAAGTCTAAAATAATATTTATGGATGAGCCAGTAACGGGATTAGACTATGAAAATCAAATAAAACTACTCCTTTTTTTAAAGGAGTTTGCCTCTAAAGAGTATACCTTTTTAAAAACGACTCACTACCCTGACCATGCACTTTATACTTCAAATAAAGTTTTAATGCTAAAAGAGGGTAAAATAATAAACAGTGGCGATATATCCACACTGGATGAAAAGCATATTAAAACACTTTACAATGTGGATGTGGAGATCATAGAAAAACCAAATGGCTATAAGTTTTGTGTGCCGATGTTTTAATAAGATAAATAAGAGGATTGATGCAATGGGATTAGAAAAAACAAATCTGGAAAACCTTGATATGGCAAAACTTTATCAAGAACAAAAAGAGTGTTCTACTTTTAAAGGAAAAAGCAGCAGTGATTGGGATAAAAGAGCTAAGGGGATGAATGAAAGGGTACATGAGAGTATTTATACCAAGAAGTTTATCGAGATTATCAATACAAGTGATTGTAAAACTTTACTTGATGTAGGTTGTGGTCCAGGAACCATTGCATTGGCAATGGCACCGAAATTAGAGCAGGTTTATGCTCTTGATTATTCTAGTGGAATGTTGGAGTGTGTTGAGGATAACTGTAACAATAAAGGGATATGTAATATTATGCCCATACAAAATTCTTGGGAGAGTGATTGGGAGGATGTTCCAAATGCCGATATAGTCGTCGCTTCAAGATCAATGGAGGTACAAGATATAAAAAAAGCTTTAAAAAAACTTATCGCAAAAGCCAATAAACGTGTCTATATCACTACCAAAGCGGGTGGAAGCTTTTTAGATAAAGTGATATTGGATCAGTTGGATAGAAAAGTTTATCCAAGACCTGATTATATCTATTTGGTCAATCTTTTGCATAGCATGGGGATCTATGCAAAAGTTGATTTTATCAAAAGCGAAAATAGCAAGTTTGCAAGTGAAGATGATGAGGAGTTTATCCGAAAAGTTGAATGGAGTTTAGGTGAGCTTACAGGGGAAGAAAAAATAAAACTTAAAGAGTTTTTTCATACAACATATAAAAATATCCAACATAATAATTTTGTGAATTGGGCACTTATTTATTGGGATATATAGTAAATTGGTTATATTGTGAATTATATAAGGAAACGTTATATAACTTATAATATATGTTTTTCGCTTAAGTTTCGATTGATAGAATTATTTCATTCAAAAAGAAAGGATAAAAAATGAAAATAAGTGCAAGAAATCAGTTGTCAGGAAAAGTAAGTGAAATAATTGAGGGTAAAGTAAATGCCGAAGTTATTATGGATGTAAACGGAACGATGATAAAATCGATTATAACAAATGATGCTGTTCAAAGCATGGAGTTAAAAGCAGGGGAAGAGGTAACTGCTATTATAAAAGCATCACAAGTGATTATTGCAAAAGAAAATCCTGGGAAAATAAGTGCACGAAATGTTTTAGAAGCGAAAGTAACTGAAATTATTGATGGAATAGTAAATTGTGAACTTAAATTAAATGTAGGGGACAATTCGGTAGCAGCAGTGATAACGGAAGATGCGGTAAAAGATCTTGAAATATCTGTAGGAGATATTGTTTATGCTTTTATAAAAGCAAATTCAATTATACTTGCAAAGTAGTTATTAGAAGATTAGAGGTACTCTTTGTGGAGTACCTTTTTTTATACCATCAGTATATACTAAGATATATAACGGTATGATTTTTGCATAGAATTATTTGGTTGTCAGTAACCTTTTCTTTGGGATTAAGTATTGAGGTGTGACTTTAATAGGATTTATTGCAGTCATTGAATTTCGTGTAGCTATCGTTATATAGCTATGTATATAAGGAATAGATATGTTAAAAAAAGTTTTGGTATTAGTTGCATTTATTTGTCTAAGTACATTAAATGCAGATTTATTAAAAATTGCAGCAGGGGCAGGGTATAAAAAGCCTTTGATGGATGTAATAAAAGAGTATGAAAATGGTACAAAAAAAATAGAGCCTTTTTTTGGAAATATGAAGCAGGTAAGTGCTCAGGCAAAGCAAACAAATATGGCTTTGATAGTTGGAGATAAAAACTTTTTATCCAAAAAAAGCAAACTTGATTTTAAAGAGTATACTCCTTTAGGCGTGGGTAAAGTAGTAATAGCTTATCCAAAAGGGAAAGCAGTTTCATCTATAGATGAGCTTACGACTTTAGGAAAAATATCTATGCCACAGCCTAAAAAAGCTATTTACGGTATAGCAGGGTTAGAGTTTTTAAAAAGCTCAAAACTATACAATAGCGTAAAAGATAAGCTCTACATCGTAGCTACGGTTCCACAGTCTATGACATATATTGTTACAAATGAAGTTGATGCGGGGATTGTAAACCTAACGGCGGCTCTTGCAAATAAAAGCAAAATAGGCGGGTATATAGAAGTACCGCAGAAATACTATACACCTATTGCGATTGTCGCAGGGCAATTAAAAGATTGCGACACTAAAGAGTGCAAAGAGTTTACCGACTTTTTACAAAGCGATACGGCTAAAAACATATTTAAAAAATACGGACTGTAAGATATGGATATAGCACTTACGCAGATTATTGATCCTATTGTTTTAAGTATCAAAACAATTAGCGTAAGTGCTGTACTGTATCTACTACTTGGTGTACCTATAGCTTTTTTACTTGCAAAAGAGCATTTAAAACTAAAATGGCTGTTGGACACTATTGTAACCATGCCCCTTATATTTCCTCCCATTGCCGTGGGGTTCTTTCTCCTTTTACTCCTCGGTCGTGACGGAGTATTTGGGGCGTGGCTTTATAGTTTTGATATTACGTTGATATTTAGTTTTACGGGGCTTGTGATAGCTTCGTTTGTAGCAGGGCTTCCACTTATGGTAAAACCACTTCAAGCGAGTATCGAGCAGTTTCCAAAAGATATAAAAGAGGCTTCGTATATAAGCGGTAAAAGTGAAGTGAGAACTTTTTTATATATTGTTATTCCAAGTATTAAAAACTCACTATTTGTAGCACTATTAATTGCAACTGCAAGGGCTTTGGGGGAGGTGGGAATTACACTTATGCTAGGCGGCAATATTATAGGCAAAACAGATACTGTCTCACTTGCTATTTACAATGCAGTATTTGACGGAGAGTATGATTTGGCTATGGCTTTAAGCGGTATATTGGTGGTGGTTTCATTGGTGTTTTTTATCACTATGAATATATTACAAAAAAAGCAAAAGATATATTAAATTTAAGTCTTCCCTTGTGGAGGATTTAATTTTAATATAGGAGTAATAATATGCAAACAAGTGCAAGAAATCAGTTAAAAGGTAAGATTGTAGAGATTGTTACTGGTACGGTTATGAGTGAGATTAAGGTTGAAGTGACCGATTTAGTTCATATAAGTGCAACAGTTACAAATGAGGGGAAAGAGGCTTTAGGTTTAAATTTGGGAGATAGTGTAGGAGCTATCATAAAAGCTTCTTCTATTATTTTGAGTAAAAATGAAGTTAAAGCAACTGCTAGAAATAATATCAAAGGGGAAGTCAAAGAGGTAATAAAAGGTGCCGTAAACACAGAGGTAAAAGTATCGGTTGGAGATAGCGAGATTTGTGCTATTGTTACAAACGATGCCGTTAGCGATCTTGGTATTTCAGTTGGAGATAGTATTTATACTATCTTTAAAGCTTCAAGTGTTATTCTTATAGCATAATTTTTGCGGTCTATTTAAGACCGCAAATCCATTTAGGAGTAAAATGTTTAAT
Source organism: Arcobacteraceae bacterium (assembly GCA_050292155.1). GTDB lineage: Bacteria > Campylobacterota > Campylobacteria > Campylobacterales > Arcobacteraceae > JAIOSF01. Next base: position 14,618 of record JBNKLC010000049.1, on the reverse strand, counting down.
TTAACAGATAATGAACTACAATCGTATATAAACGATGATATTCCATATTTTGATTTGACTACATATTTGCAGGATAAAAGCGATAAAAAAGCAAAACTGGAGATATTTACTAGAGAAAATATAGTTGTATCGTGCAGTGAAGAAGCCAAAAGAATTGCAGAGCTTTTAAATTGTGAGGTTCTTGGTTTTCTACCCTCAAAGAGCATTGCAAAAAAAGATGATGTATTGATGGAGATAAAAGGGGCTTATGAAGATATACATAAAGCTTGGAGAGCTTGTCAAATATTTTTGGAATATAGCTGTAAAATTGCAACCTATACAAACGATATGAGAGAAAAGATTGAAAATGTCAATAGCTCGTGTGAACTTTTAAGCACAAGAAAAACTTTCCCTTTTGCCAAAAAGTTTTGTATAAAGTCGGTTATGGTAGGCGGCGGTATGCCTCATCGTTTGGGACTTAGTGAGAGCATACTTTTATTTCCCCAACATAGAAGCGTATATGAAAGTGATGAAGAGTTTTTTAAAGAGATTAAAAAATTTAAACAAAAAGCACCAGAGAAAAAAATAGTAATCGAAAGCGAAGATTTTGAAGATGCGGTTGCTTTGATGCAAAATGGTGCAGATGTACTACAAATAGATAAAATAAAGCTATCAATACTAAAAAAAATAGTTGAACATAAAAATAAAAACTTTTCCAATGTTACCATACTCGTAGCAGGTGGTATAAACCTTGAGAATGTACAAGAATATGCCGAGCTTGGAATTGACGGCGTTGTATCAAGTGCTATGTATAATAAAGGGATGGCAAACCTAGGAAGTAAGATAAGTATCATCAAGTAGAGGTTCCCTTAAATCAAATCTTACTATAATAGTTACTATCTAGTTTAGGAGGAGATAGTATGAAAAAGATAGTTTTAAGTATCACGGCAATAACCCTACTTGCAAGTGTATCATTTGCAATACAACTCTCAAATATCGATAACAAACTCTATATGGATAAGAAAAAATCTCTTAAAAGGCAACTAACCTTAGAAGATAGAAAAAAACTTTTACAAGATACAAAAGCCTTGGAGAAAGAAAAAGCGCATAAGACAAAAAGTCGTTTTAAGAAAAAATAGTTTAGTTAAATAGCTAAACAGCCACCTGATTAAACAAAAGTTTTGTACTTGACAATAGGGATAGAAATGACAATATAATGGTATTACTAAAGTAATACTTAAAAACTTTTAAGATAAAATTTTTGTAGTATAAGGGGTTGATATGCATACAATTACTTTAAAATCAGATGATACTTTTTTTGAAATGTTAAATGATATGGTAAAGTCTTTAAACACTTCAAGAAGTGAATTGATACGAAAAGCGGTTTTAAACTATAAAGAAAATTTGGAAAAAGAGCGACTAAAAGAGCAAATCAAAAAAGCATCTATAAATGTAAGAGAACACTCGCTTAAAGAGGCAAAAGAGTGGGAAGATACTTTAGATGATGGACTTGATAATGTTTAAAAGGGGTGAAATATACCTCGCAAACTTAAATCCTAGAAAAGGAAACGAGGTAGGCAAACTTCGTCCTGTCCTTATATATCAAACAGATATGTTAAATGATATAAACCATCTCACAACTACTATTTTACCTTTATCTACGATATTGATAAAAGATAGCTATCCATTGCGTTATAGAATCACAAAAAGAGAAAAACTGGAGCAAACAAGCGATATATTGTGCGACCATATTAGAACTATAGATAATAAAAGGATTAAAAAAGGAAAAGTTGCAGAGTTGTCTTTAAAAGAGATGTTTGAGATTGACAATCAGTTAAAAATAGTATTGGGAATTGAATAATGGAACAGGTTTATTTATGGGTAGGAGAGTATAAAAATATTGAGACAAAATAGAATAAAAAAGTATTGTAAAAAACTGATTATGGATAATAAATTGTGTTAATTAAATGGCAACCAATCTCAAGTTCATTAAAAGAAATTTATCAAGAACAAAATATTATTGAATATTTCAAAGAAGATGAAAGCTATCTTAAAAATGCTTTTGAGATAACCGAAAAACTTTGGGAGGAACAATTTAACAAAATTGATAAATTAAAAATAATTATGATTTCAGAATTCCCACTGTTTGGTAATATTCAAAGATATATCTACAATAGCGCAAACATGTCTTTAGATAGAGATAAATTAAGAAGATTATTAAGAGATTAGAGTTACTGGTGGATATTACATAATTCAAAAGTTGGAAATAATATGACACAATGCAATGTTTTTTAATCTTCGTTGATTTTTACGGTATAGTTTGCAAAAATCATAAGGTATTTTCGATGAAACAATATGATACGTGGAATGAAGTTAAAAAAGATGTAGAGAGTAAAAATTTAATATTTACTTTTAAAGTAAGGGAAATATATTGGTTAAAAGTGGGGCAAAATATTGGCTATGAGGTGTATGGAAAAGGGGAAGAGTTTTTACGACCTGTATTGGTTTTTAGGAAATTTTCCAAAGAAAGTTTTTTGGGTATCCCTTTGACAAGTCAAATAAAAGATGATATGTTTCATTTTCAATTTACACCAATTAGTAAAACAAAGCAAAGTAGTGCAATTTTATCTCAGATAAAACTATTTTCATCAAAAAGAATAAAAAGTAAAATGGGTAAAATATCTACAAATGATTTTGATAACTTAAAAAATAGTTTGAAAAAGTTACTAGACTTAGATGATATGCCCTTATAAAAATAAGGGCTTCCCGCGAACAGGTTGGTTTGTATTTGTATTATAATATAAATTAAAAAAGAAGTCAAGAAAGTATAAAAAAGGATATTCGATGCAAAAAGAAAAATTACTTATAATAATTGCAACAGATAATGTGGATTCTATTTTAAAGTTTCCACTGCTTTACGGTGGAGTTTCTATCCCTAGGGGGTATTGGAAGAGGGTACATGTGATGTTTTGGGGTGCTTCGATAAAGGTTGCGATGGTTAATGATGAGGTAAGGCAAAAGGTACAAGCGATGCAAAAGGACGGTGTGGAGTTTAGTTCTTGTATTGTGTGTGCAGAGGAGTATAAAGCGGTTGAGTCTTTAGAAGAGATTGGGGTGGTGTGTAACCATACGGGGGATCTTTTAAATGAAGCTTTGCAAAATGATAAATTATGGGCTACACTAACGGTATAAGATGCGATTTCATAAGGTTTATATCGAGCTTACCAATATTTGTGGATTGAAATGTACATTTTGTCCGCCTAAAAATAAACCCTCAAAAACACTACTTTTGAGTGAATTTGAGCATATATTAAAAGAGGTACAGCATTATACCGATGATATTGCGTTGCATGTGGTGGGCGATCCTTTGGTGGTACGTGATTTAGATCAATATTTGGATTTGGTACAAAAGTATGATTTAAAAGCTCATATTACTACAAGTGGTTATCATCTCAAAAACGTAAACTTTGATACTTTGATACACCCATCTATCAAGCAAGTAAATTTTTCACTTAATAGTTTTAATAAAAACGATTTAACTATCACTTTTGAAGAGTATATAAAGCCTATAGTAGATTTTTGTAAGTATAAAATAGAGCATAACAATATATTTGTAAATTTGCGTCTTTGGAATATGGATAAACAAAAGAGTGAAGATGAGTACAATAAAAAGGTATTTGAGTATTTAGGTAAACATTTTAGTTTTGATTTGGAACAGTGTGATTATAAAACACCTTTTAGGATAGATAATAAAGTGCTGATACATTTTGATAGCTATTTTGAATGGCCGAGTTTAAGTTCAAATCATAAAAGTGACGGATATTGCCATGGGCTTAGCTCTCAGATTGCGATTTTGGCTGATGGTACGGTGGTGCCTTGCTGTTTGGATTGTGAGGGTGTGATAAATCTTGGAAATATTTATGGTACTTCTTTAGAAGATATATTGCACTCAAAAAAAGCGATAGATATTGTAGATGGATTTAAAAACAAACAAGCTGTTGAAGAGTTGTGTCAGAAGTGTAGTTATAAAAAGAGATTTGGATGAGACAGATACATAATGAACTGTTAAAATGGTATCAAGAGTTTGGAAGGGAACATTTACCATGGAGACAAACGGAAAATATCTATCATATTTATCTAAGCGAAGTGATGCTCCAACAAACGCAAGTGAGCAGGGTAGCAAGTGAATATTATCCAAAGTTTTTAGAACTTTATCCTACACTGCAAACTCTTGCAAAGGCGCAAGAATCCGAGGTGTTGGCAAATTGGAGCGGGTTGGGGTATTATACTCGGGCGAGAAATCTTCATAAATTTGCCAAAATCGTACAAGATACAATCCCCGATACTCAAAAAGAGCTTTTAAAACTCCCAGGGATCGGGAAATATACTGCCAGTGCAATTTGTAGTTTTGGGTATCATCAGAGTATTCCCGTGGTAGATACAAATATAGCAAGGGTGCTTAAAAGATATTTTGCACTTGAGGATGTAAAAGAGGGTGTTGTTTGGGAGTATGCGGAGCAGTTTTTAAATACAAATGAGTCTAGAAAACACAATCTTGCATTGATGGATTTAGGCTCGATTGTTTGTACTCCTAAAAATCCAAAGTGCGATGAGTGTCCCCTTATCTCTAATTGTCTTGGAAAAACCGAGCCTGAACTTTATACAAAAAGTAAAAAGACACAGTATATCCCTATGGAGCTTTTTTACGGTGTATTATTAAAAGAGGATGCAATTGCACTTGTGGATGCAACTGGGTCTATGTATAAAAATATGCTGGAGCTTCCAAGTGTTGATCCTATTGAGGAGAATTATATAGGGAGTTTTAAACATAGCTATACAAAGTATAAATTGGATGTAAAACTCTATAAAATGGAAGAGATGATAAAAGATGTAAGATGGGTTAGTTTTGCTGATATTGATTTACATCCTATCTCATCACTTACTAAAAAAGCGATGAAGCTTATAGCAAATAAGATATAATATTGCATGAAAAATTTTTATATTGAGTTAGAAAATCTCCTCTTCGAGGGAGATCCAAAAAATAAAATAGAACAGTTTAATAAGCTATATCAATTGTTTAAAAATAAGCAGTTAGATTTCACTCCCATTGAGGAGATTCAAGTTTTTACAGAGCCTTCTTTTATAAACTATTGTAAAGTTGTAGAATCGACAAAGGTACCAAAAAGAAAAAATCTCCATACAAAAGAGGGGATGGGTGTATTACTTCACGCAATTGCCCATATAGAATTAAGCGCAATCGACTTGGCTCTTGATGCGTGTTATAGATTTCAAAATCTTCCGCGTGAATATTATGAAGATTGGATAGAAGTTGCCAATGATGAGGTAAAACATTTTAATATGCTTTGTGGACTTATGGAAGAATATGATGTAAAATACGGCGATTATCCCGTACATCAAGGGCTTTTTGATGCAAGTATGAAAACACTTGAATTTATCCCAAGAATGGCACTGATTCCAAGATATATGGAAGCAAACGGATTGGACTCAAATCAGGTATTGATAGAAAAACTAAAAGCGATGCCAAATACACAAAAAGTGATAGAGACTTTAGAAGTGATTTTGGATGAAGAGATTGATCATGTAAAAAAAGGGGATAGGTGGTATAAATACGGTTGCTCTTTAAAAGAAAATTTTAGCTGTGATTATTTTGAGATAGTGCAAAAAGTTTATCCAAACTCATTTAAACAACATAAAAAAATCAATGAAAAAGCGAGACTGGAAGCAGGTTTTACCCAAGAGGAATTGAGTAGAATAAAAAGTTTTTAAAGCTTTATATGAAATATAGCACCTGTATCCGAGTTTTCTAGGTAAAGTTTCCCCTGCATATTATCTTCTATAATCACTTTTGAGATATACAGACCCATCCCTGTACCTTTCCCTTCATCTTTTGTAGTAAAATAAAGATCAAATATCTTATCTTCTATATCTTTTGGAATTCCTCCGCCGTTATCGCAGAGGGTAATATGATGGTCATCTATATTGATTGTGATCTTACCATCAAGGATCTTTTTATCCAAGATTGCATCTTTTGAGTTATTAAGGATATTTAATATAACTTGTTGAAATTCTGTTTTAAAACCGTTGTAAGGAAAATCTTGACCCGTAACTTCTACTTGAATACGATAGTGTTCAAATTGGGCGCTCAGCATTCTTGTTAAATCATCTATTACCTCTTTTACAAAAAAATCTTTTTTCTCTTTATCAAGCCTAAAAAAGTTTCTAAAACCGTCAATTGTTTTGCTCATAAAATTAATCGTTTGTTTGTTGGTTTTGATAAAATCGTCCAAATATGATTCGTCTATTTTTTTACTGTGATAGTCGTAGTGAAGTTTTTGTATCCTAATTGAGAGTTCATTTAAAGGTTGCCTCCATTGGTGTGCAATTGCACCTATCATCTCTCCCATTGATGCTTTTTTGGATTGCAAAAAGATTTGCAGATCTTTTTCTCTACTTTTTTCAATCTCTTGGTGTATTTTGAGTTCAAGTTCTTTATTGATATTTTCCAAGTGAATATTGAGTTTATTGAGTTTGTTAGTTTTTATTTTGACTCTTCTTTCTAAAATATCTTTTGCTTTTAAAATCGTTTCTTTGTTGTTGTAAAACATATAGGCTATTAAAAATAGTAAAAATAATAAGCTAGAGGATATAGCTTTTGTATAGAATTTCTCATCTTCTATATCTTGAAGATTTTCGTTTTTACTATAAAAAATAAGATATGATTGTGATGTTTGCTCAATATTCATTATCGGTAAAAACGTGACAATTTTACGGCTACTTATTTTATGTTTTTTATCCGTGGTTTCCAATTCAAAACTAAATATATCTTTTGTTTTTAAACCTTTATCAACCTCTCTTTTATATTTTATATTGTCATACCAAAGTTCCATTTTATGATGATATGTTCTATTGAGTTTTATATAATCAGGGTGTTCGATACTTGGTGTATAAAATTTTTGAAATTGGCTAAAAACTTTTTGGTTGAATATACTTTTTTTAATAAGATAGTGGGTGTGTGTTTTGTAAACTCTCTCAATTTCATTGGCAATTTTATCTATTGAAAATGAAAGTTCTACACTTCCGATATATTCATTGTGTACAAAAAGCGGGTAAACAAATCTATATCCAGGGACGATTCTTCCTACCTCAATCCCTTCTATATATTTTTTATATTGGTTTGTATATGCAACACTATATCTTGTGTCTGCAAGGTTATCTCCAAAGATATCTGGTTGGTGCATTCTTAAAAAAGAGTTATTATTAGGGAGATGAAAATGGAGCTGTTTAAATCCCAATATTTTTAAATAACTGTAATCTTTTTTTAAAAGTGTATATAAAAGTTCTCTATCTCTTTTTTTAAATGCATCTAATATTTGCGGTTTATTTATAAAACCTTTAAAAGAGTTTTGCGATAAATCTCTTAAAATATTGATAATAACTTTAAATTCATTTTGTATCGTTGTTTTGTGATCTTCTAAGATAATTTTCTTTTTTGTACTTAAAAAGTTATCAAGTTGGGATAATAATATGATTTCACTCAATATATACAAAACAATGAAAATTCCGACTCTTCTCATAAAAATCCCTCGTGTTGATTTTTTAGTTTAAAGAAAATTTATACCCTGTTTTTGATACATTTTTAATGATATCCACAGGCAGTTTTGAACGTAGTTTTTTTACAAGTGTTCGTAATGAATTGATAGACATGATTTGTGCATTTTTTTCCCATATCTCATATTCTATCTGATGATATGGGATAAGCGATCCTTTGCTTTTTACCAATAGGTGTAAAAATTCATTTTCTTTGTTTGTCAAAGGAATTTCGGTACTTTTATAACAAACCGTACTGTTAATATAATCATAGGTCATATCGGGAGTAATATCAAATTTGGCATCTTTGAATTCCCGTCGGGCTATTTTTCCCAAAGCACTTTCAAGTGCTTCCAAATCCAAAGGTTTTAAAAGGTATCCTTGAATATACAAGTTAGCTGCTTTTAAAAGATATTGCTCATCGCTAAAAGCCGAGATAACAATAATAGGAAGATTACAATTTATTGCTCTTATTTTTTCAATACATTCAATACCGTTTGTAAAAGGCATTTTTATATCTGTGATAAGAAGATCCGGTTTTCCCGATTTCATTTGTTCTAAACATTCAATACCGTTTGTTGCGGTTATGATTTTTTTAAAAAAACTTTTCAAAGTGGATCGAAGTAATTCTCTTGTGGAGGTATGGTCTTCGGCAATAAGCAAAGTTTTTTTTGAAAAATAATTTAAAACACCACTTTCAAGCATCGAAAAACCCTGTATAATTTTACCGTATTGTATAATAATAATTCTTAATAAATAAATTATTGTATTTAAAATTTTTTCCAAAGATATAAGAAAATTTTTCCTTGTAAAAAGGCAAAAATCAAAATATACAAAGAGATAATAATTGTAAATGCCATACCAAAAACTGCAATACTAAAGGGGATCATAGGTATTTTTATAGCACGGGCGTAAAAAAACATAATCAAAAGCTCATCTTTTATCCCTTTGTCTCTTAACTCTTCAAAAAGCCCATACCATACATACATAGGACCGTGGCTGATAATCCCTGCAATCAATGCAAAAACAATCCCCTTTTTGCCGCTCTCTTGTCCAAAATGTTTAATAATATGTTTTGGTTTTAAAAAATAGTTTATAAGTGTTGTTAAAAGAATAATAAATAAAAAAAGAGACCAAATATTTGAAAGTGTTGTAAGTGTATTGGCTAAAGAAAGTTGAATACCCTGAGCATCTATAAAAAATACTACAAGGTAAACAAGAAGTGTTATAGTTAAAAAAGTTATCCCTTTAAATTGAATTTTTTTTAACATATTAAAAACCTTGAAGTGTAATAACACTAAGGTATGCTATAGCCAACGTACTTACTAAAGTAAGTATATTTTTTAAAAGTGTAAATTTCATACCAAATACACTTGCTTCGGCAGGTAGGTGTATAATTCCAAGGGTTACCCAAGAGAGAACAAAAGCACTTGCTGCATAAAGGGTAACACCGTTGTTTAACAACTCTTCAGAGACAATATAACTGGTTATAGGATTTCCCGAAGATACGGCACCAAAAGCAGTTCCCGTTAGAAGGTCGCTCAAAATGTTATATCCAAAAAAGGTTTTTAACATATCGGGTGTTACATAGGTTTGAAATAAACCTACAAGTAAAATGACACCGAGTAACATAGGTACAATAGAGATAAAACTTTGTAGAGCTTTATAAAAAGAGTTTTTCAATGAAGGAGATGTTTTATTTTTATCCATCGTATTTCTCTTGAAGTTTATTTAAATCGAGATATTCTCTTTTTTTGTCCACATAGATAGTTTCTTTTTCAATATCTATTTTTGACTGGTATACTAAAACTTCTACACCTTTTTTTGTAACTTCTTGAAATGTTTCATAATATTTGGTATCAATCTCATTTGCCAAACGAAAGGGGAGAGTATCGGTTCTTTGAATAATATAAAGCATCACTGCTCTGTGTCTATTTTGTACCATTTGCTCCAGTTCCCTTAAGTGTTTTTCTCCTCTAGTTGTAACGGCATCGGGAAATGCAAAAAAATCATCAATTTTAAGGGTTACACTTTTGACTTCCACATAACATTTTTGATCCCCTTTTTCAAGAAGTATATCGATTCTACTGTTTTGACCGTATTTTTGTTCGGGTTTTAAAGAGCTATACCCTTGAAGCTCTTGAATTACACCGCTCTTTATCGCTTCTATGGCTACTTTATTGGCATAGTTTGTATTTGTACATATGAGTTGGTTCTCTATTTTTGTGAGTTCTAGCGTGTATTTGAGTTTTCTTTTTGGATTATCGTGAAAGCTGAGCCACACATCACAGTTATCTGCTATAGTAGAAGTCATAGCACCGCTGTTTGGTACATGTGCCGTGATTTGTTTACCGTTATCCAATACAATATCCGCTAAAAAACGTTTATACCTTTTAATCAGTTTTCCCTGAATAAGTGTATCAAATTGCATGGGATATTTTAAAAGGTACCTTTTTTTGCAACTTCTCGCATATCGGTAAATTGATCAAGTTCATCTACAATCTCAAGTCCCAAAAGGGTTTCTATGGCATCTTCGAGGGTTACTATCCCCTCGGTTTGGTCATAGTGGTCAAGTACGATAAAAAGGTGTTCTTTTTTTGAGATAAACAGATCAAGCAGTTTTGAAACAGGTATATTTTCATTTATCTTATAAACAGGTTTAATAAGTTTTTGAAGATCGTTCTCTTTTTGTGTGAGAAATTCATAAAACAGCTCTTTTGAAAAAACCACCCCTATAATATTGTCCATATCTTTTTCATATATAGGAACTCTTGAATATTCTTTGAGTTTATCGGTATCAAGAATATTTAAATTCCCTGTTTCAAAAGCCTTTTGTAGCTCTTGTATATCTATAGAAAACACAACTTTTCTAGGGGTATATATATCTTTGATACGGGTTTGTTCCAAGGTTAAAATATTTTCAATAATTAAAGATTCTTTTGCTTTTAAAATTCCCGCTTCCTCACCCATACTGACCGTCGCTTCAAGTTCCTCTTTTGTAATATTTTTTTCGATATTTTTATTGCTTGATATAAGGATTGTAATCTTATTCATAATATATAAAAGAGGTGCGGTAATAAAAACCAAAACGGCAATAATTCTTGAGCTTAGGATACTAAGAGGTTTCCAATAATATGCACCGATTGTTTTTGGAATGATTTCTGAAAATATTAAAATAAGGATTGTAAGAACAGCAGACACATAAAACATATACTCTTCTCCAAATATCCTTGCAGCTTCGGCACCGACTCCGGCAGCTCCCAGGGTATGTGCAAAGGTATTAAGGGTAAGTATTGCGCCGATTGAACGGTCTATATTTAGTTTTTGTTGTTCTAATCTTTTACCGTTTTTGGGATTATTGGATTTTATTACTGTGATATATGCGGGAGTTATCGATAAGAGCACGGCTTCTAAAATCGAGCATAAAAAAGAGACGCCGACAGCTATAAAAAAATATGTTATAAGTAACATGTTGGTAGTTTGTCCCTCTTTCTTTTAGACTTGTAAAGTACATCATTTTTGGTATCCTAACACATAAAGGGATAAAAAGAGATTAATTTTGGTTAGCTAAGATATAATGCCGTTTTATTTTTTTATAGAAGCTTTTGCAATGATATGATATCATTGGGAAGTGTTGCAGTTTTATATGTGGGGAGAATTACGTGTCTATTAAAAAAGTTGTTGTTTTACTTTTTTTATTTTTATCATTAGTATATTCTAATGATAAACTTTCACACGTCTCCTTGCAACTCCAATGGAAATACCAGTTCCAGTTTGCAGGTTATATTATTGCTAAAGAGAAAGGTTTTTACAAAGATATAGGCTTGGATGTCGATCTAAAAGAGTGGTCACACGGTATTAATATGGTTGATGAAGTGAGTTCGGGTAAAAGTGAATATGCCGTAGTTCGTTCAACTTCGTTGATAGATATTTCAAAAGGAAAACACCTGATATATCTTGCCAGTATTTACCAATCAAGTCCCCTTATATTTTTAACCGATAAAAGTTCCAATATCAAAGATATTAAAGATTTTAAAAATAAAACCGCTATGACAACCGGTGATCTTACCACGGATACTTCCCTTTTATCTATGTTATTTTCTCAAGGGGTTACAATAAAGGATATTAAGGTAAAGAAACCTTCGTTTAATCCCAAAGATCTCCTTGAAAAAAAAGCCGATATCATGGCTGCATATATATCCAATGAACCTTTTATATTAAAACAACTTGGGGGTACTCCGGTAATCTTTAGTCCAAAAGATTACGGTTTTGATTTTTATAGTGATATATTGGTAACGAGCAAACAACACTTACAAAATGCTCCTCAAGAGGTAAAAGCTTTTAAAGAGGCAACTTTAAAAGGGTGGGAATATGCTTTTGCAAATATTGACGAGGCAGTGGATATTTTGTATAAAAAGTATAATATGCAGCATAAATCAAAAGAAGCGTTGAAATATGAAGCAAAAGAGCTAAAAAAATTAGCATACTATGGAACAGACAAGTTAGGAACAATAGAGATTACAAAACTGGAAAAAACATTCGATGTTTATAAACTTTTGGGGTTGGTAAACAGAGATTCAATTGATTTTCATAAAATAGTTTTTGAAAAAAACAATTCTAAAGAGATACGATTAACTCAAGAAGAGACAATCTATTTACAAAATAAAAAGTTTATTTCTATGTGTATCGATCCTAGTTGGATGCCTTTTGAGATGTTTGACCAAGAGGGTAATTATGTCGGTATGAGTGCCGATTATTTCAAAATATTTGAACAAAAATTGAATATCAAATTTAAAGTTCTCAAAGCAAAAACATGGACGGAGTCGTATAAGGCGGCTGTAGATAGAAAATGTGATATTTTATCTTTAGCGATGGAAACTTCCGATCGAAAAAAGTATTTTAATTTTACAACTCCTTATTTACAACTTCCTTTAGTGATAGCGACAAAGACGGACAAACAGTTTGTCAATACCCTTAAAGATATCAAAGGGGAAAAGGTAGGGATCCCTAGGGGGTATGCATTTGTTAAAATATTAAAAGAGAGATACCCAAATCTTAAGATTATTGAAGTAGAAAATATAGCGGATGGATTGGCTAAAGTTGCCAACGGAGAGCTATACGGATACACAGGCACAATTGCGACAATTGCATATAACCTTCAAAAAAACTATTCAACCGAGTTAAAGATAACGGGGAAACTTGATGAACAATGGAATTTAGGGATTGGTGTACGAAACGATGATATGGTTTTGTATACCATTTTACAAAAAGTCATTGACAGTGTTACACCTGAACAAAACAGGGAAATTTTAAATAAATGGATAGCTATTAAATATGAAAAAGGTATAGATTATTCACTTACTTGGAAAGTATTTATTTTATCTGTAGTTATTCTTCTTATTATGTTGTATTTTTATTTGAAACAGCAAAAATTAAAAAATGAGCTGCAGAAACAAAAAGATGAGTTTGAGACCATCTTTAGAAACTCAAAAGATGGTATTGCCTTACTTGATTTGGACTCTAATTTTTTAAATTTCAACAATGAATATTTGGAGATGACCGGTTTTACAAGAGAGGAGCTTTTGCAGAAAAGCTGTATAGAATTGACTATCGAAGAAGATTTGGAAAAATCAAAAAATGTAATAGATACAGTAATTAAAACAGGATATGTACAAAATTTTGAAAAAATCTGTAAGGTAAAAGACGATAGAAAAGTATATGTAAATATGAGTTTATCTTTGATGCCAGATAATCAAAGAATCTTAATCTCTACAAAAGATATCACACAGTTAAAACAGCTAGAATCTCACAAAAAATTAGCTTCAATGGGTGAGATGATAGGGAATATTGCACACCAATGGAGACAGCCGCTTTCCGTTATCTCAACATTGGCTTCAGGGATGAGTATGCAAAAAGAACTTGGTATTTTGAGTGATGAAGAGTTTTTTAATGCCTGTGCAAATATAGATGAAACTTCACAATATCTCTCACGTACCATTGATGATTTTACAAATTACATCAGCGGAAAAAAACAATTAGTCAAATTTAATCTTAAAAACGACACGGATAGTTTTATTAAATTAGTGGATTCTACTATTAAAACGCATAATATAAATGTTATTTTGGAACTGGAAGAACATATTAATATTCAAGGGTATCCAAATGAATTGATCCAATGCTTTATCAATATTTTTAACAATGCAAAAGATGCAATGGTTATCAATAATGTTAAAACAGAAGATCGTTATATCATTATTTCACAATATATAAAAGATGATAAAGTGTATATAGAGTTTAAAGATACGGCAGGTGGGATTCCACAAGGGGTTATCGAGAAGATTTTTGAACCTTATTTTACCACAAAACATGAATATCAAGGGACAGGAATAGGCTTGCATATGAGTTATAACTTAATCGTAAATTCTATGGGTGGAACTCTTGAAGCCGAAAATGTTGAATTTAAATGTAATACAAAACACTATAAAGGGGCACTTTTTAGGATTGTGCTTCCTTTGGAATATTCTTAATGATATATAAAAAGGAGACCTGTTTGACCAAAGGGTGGTTAGAGTTTAAATACTTATTAAATAAATTGAGTTGTAAAGTAGGTATAGGTACAAGGTTAATCCTTATAGTTTCTTTGCATATCTTAATAATAGGCGGTAATGCGTATATTGCGTATGTAGGGATTGATAAAATAGCAAAAGACTCTTCTATAGTAAATCAAAGCGGCATGATACGGGGCGGGATACAAAAGGTATCGAAACTTGTTACAAATGATATAGATGCTTTAAAAGATATTGAAAAAATAGATACGCTTTTTTATCAGTTTTTGACTTCAAATAAAAAAGAACTTTTAGCACATAATATGAATGTATTTGTTCTTCAGCTTGAAGAGTTAAAAGTAGAATGGCAGATATTAAAGAAATTTTTTGAAACATATAAAAAAAGTAAAAATAATGCTGATAAAGCAGCGATAGTTAAACAAAGTGAAAAATGTTGGAGTATGGCAAACCAAACCGTTGGAATGG
>JBNKLC010000048.1:0-68790 GCA_050292155.1 Arcobacteraceae bacterium | reverse complement strand
AGCTCTTGAAGTGGCAAAAGAAAACAATATCAAAATTATAGAGGGTATTATAGCAACAGGAGATCAGTTTGTAGCAGATGAAAAAAGAAAAGAGTTTATAGAGTCTACTTTTAAAGCGGATGCTTTAGAGATGGAGGGTGCAAGTGTGGCAGTTGTATGTGATGCTTTAGATGTTCCGTGTTTGATTCTAAGAGCCATAAGCGATACTGCGGATATGGATGCAGGATTTAATTTTGATGAATTTTTAGAAAGCAGTGCACAAAATAGTGCAAGTTTCTTAATGAAAATAATCGATAAAATAAAATAAAAGGTTTCAATACCTTTTATTTTATAAATGCTTTGATGATCTTTTGCTCTTTTAGAGGTTTATCTCCTCCGTATCTTCCCGATGTTTTTACATTTTCAAGTTTTTTTACCACTTCCATACTTTTTTCATCCTTTACATATCCAAAAATAGTATGACGACCGTTTAGCCATGGAGTTGCAGTGGTTGTGATAAAAAACTGGCTTCCGTTTGTATTTGGTCCTGCATTTGCCATTGCAAGAACTCCGGCTTTGTTAAATTGTGCTTTTGTAGTAAATTCATCTTGAAAATCTTTTTTCCAAATAGATTCTCCTCCACGTCCGGTTCCCGTTGGATCGCCCCCTTGTATCATAAAGTTTTTAATGATTCTGTGAAAAATGATTCCGTCATAATAACCGTTTTTAATATGTGTAATAAAGTTTTCCACCGCTTTTGGAGCAAAATCAGCTCTTAGTTCAAGTTCAATATTACCCTGTGTGGTTTGTAGTACCGCGATTGGATTTGCAGCGTAGAGATAAACAGCTGCCAAAGTTAAGAAAAGTAGTTTTTTCATAACACCCCTTTAAAATATAAATAGGGTGTTATAGTAACAAAAAAAGATTAAATCTAAGCTGCTTTTTTAGCAGTAGATTTTCTCATAACTTTAAGAGCTTTTTTAATTGCTTTATCTGTTTTTTTACTAAAAGCCCTATGTGCTCCGTTTTTATTAAAAAACTCTATACATGTTAGACCATTGTCATATTTTCGTTTTGTAATATGCAAGTCTTTTTTTTCATCTTTTTTTAATTGGGCTATTTCATTTTTTTTAATCATTGTAATTTCCATCTTTTCTCCTTTAAAAAATATCTATAGAATATATTAGAAACATTTAAAATATTCTATATAGTAATAATATATTACTATTATAAGAATTTAACTATTAAAATTAGTTTAAAAGTATATAATATATTACTAAAATATTAAAAAAGAGTTACAAGATATTGAATATTAACCATTAGTTTGATAAAGTTACAAACTTTTATTTTGTGTTCGGGTAGCTCAGGGGTAGAGCACTACGTTGACATCGTAGTGGTCGGTGGTTCAAATCCACTCTCGAACACCATAATTCTAAAAAACTGACCCATAGTTCTGTCTTATAATTATAATTTTATTTTCTTTTGATATAATCCCAAAAAATTATCACAAGGAAGATTTATGTTACTGAAAGAAAAATATTCTCCGATGTACTTTTTATCGGCTTTAGGTGCGGGTGGATTATCGGTATCGTTTTTTATCTATTTGATGTTTTTGGTTCCTCATCCAAAAACACCTTTGGCTACTTTTGATTTTGTATATCCGGCATTATTAAAAGGAAACTGGCTTTCATTTGTAGTTGCATTTGCACTGGTATTTATCATTGCATTCGCATTTTTTCATTTTAAACTTTTATTTTGGAATATAAAACAATACAAAGCGTTTAAAGAAACGGAAACTTATACCTCTTTAGTAAATTCAAATGCTGAAGTTACACTTATGGCAATGCCGCTAACATTTGCAATGACGATTAACGTATGTTTTGTATTAGGAGCAGTATTTGTTCCCGGGCTTTGGGGTATTGTGGAGTTTTTATTCCCTTTTGCCTTGATAGGATTTGCGGTTACGGGATACTATGCTATAAAAATATTTATGGATTACTTTAGTAGAATTCTTACAACCGGAGAGTTTGATTTTACAAAAAACAATAACCTGTCTCAGATGATCTCTATCTTTGCATTTTCTATGGTAGCAGTCGGTTTTGCAGCTCCAGGAGCTATGAGTCACAACTTGGCTATCAATGCAATCGGAATCTTCGGTGCAATTTTCTTTAGTGCTATCTCTGTTATTTTGATTGTTATCAAACTTATTTTAGGTTTTAAAAATATGTTTGAACATGGAATAGCAAATGAAGCGAGTCCGTCACTTTGGATTATGATCCCTATTTTAACACTTTTAGGTATCACGTTTATAAGAATCAGTTTTGGACTGGATCACCATTTTGATCAACCGTTGGCAAAATCGTCGCTTTTTACCCTTACAAGTTTAGTAGTAGCATTACAGCTTATTTTTGGATTGTTGGGCTTAAAAGTTATGAAAAGAATCGGTTACTTTGAAGAGTTTATTCACGGTAAGAAAAAATCTCCCGTATCATTTGCTTTGATTTGTCCCGGTGTTGCATTTATGGTATTTGGATTTTTCTTTGTAAATTTAGGGCTTACACTCAATGGAGTTGTAGCAAAATATTCAATTGCATATTTCTTGCTATTGGTTCCTTTTATGTTTGTACAATACAAAACGGTAATATATTTCTTTAAACTTAAAGGGAAGTTTGAATTATAAAAAGAGAAGCCTGTTTAGGCTCTCTTTTTTTGTCTTTTATTTTTTGCATCTATTTTTTCATCGTTTCTACTTGATTTGAGTTCACTGAATTCTCTTAAAAATTTCGGCAGTTTTCGTCCACTTATCCGTAAAATATCATTTGCCAATGTTTCTCCTACAAGCTGTTTGTTTTGTAGTTGAATACCCACCATAAAATCAAATAAAAACTTTGCCATCCTATCAAGAGATATTTGCCAAGTGGAATAGGTACTGTTATAGATAAATTCGGTAAGCTCGTAAAATGTTTTATAGACACTTTTTTGAGATGTAAGGAGTTTAAAACTATCAATAAAATTACCGCTGTTGTAGATAATATCCCAATATCTCGCAAACCTTTTCATATGTTGCATCTGTTCAAAAGAGATCAAATCATTACAAAGGATATCATAAGGCGGGATATCGCTGTAAACCATACCATACTCTTTATCATGACGATTCAGCGTAGTTCCCGAAAGTTTTTTTAAGATGCCTACTTGAATTTCACTGGAACTTATAGCACACAATTTATCTAAGTTTTCTCCAAAGCTTTCCAACGATTCCCCCGGAAGTCCAATGATAAGATCAAGGTGGATATGGGCATTGGTCTCATTTTCCAAAAATTTTAAATTTTGCTCTATTTTAGTAATATTGAGATTTCTTTTTATATTTTTTGCAATATCTTTTTTAAGGGTTTGGATACCAACTTCAAGTTGCAACGAATGTTTAGGAAAAAGTTTTATTTTCTTTTTTAAGGGTTCGGAAAAATTATCGGGGATTACTTCAAAATGGGCGGTAAAAGGCTCATCTCTTTTTAAAAAAAACTCCAATATTTTTATAGAATTTTCAATATTAAGATTAAAAGTTCTATCGATAAATTTAAAATCTCTTGCCCCTTTTTCCCAAAGTGTCTCAAATTCATTTAAAAGTATCTCTATATCAAATTCTCTTACTTTTTTATCTATTGATGAGAGACAAAATTCACACATATACGGACACCCTCTTGAAGCTTCTACATAGATATGACGGTGGGCTATATCATGGTCATTGTAAGCAGAGTAGGGGAGTTTGATAGAATCGATATCTACGATTTTAGGCGGATAGATTTTTTGCTTTGGAAAGTTTCCTTGTAAAATCTCTTTGCACAGATCGTAAAATTGCATCTCCCCTTCCCCTTGGATAATATAATCTGCAGAATCAAGATTTACCCGTATTGGAAGATAGCTGACCTCGGGACCCCCTAAAATAATGGTTGTATCAGGGCTTACTTTTTTTAAAATATGGACAAGCTTTTCCACATCCGAAGCATTCCAAATATAAACACCTATTGCGATTATTTTTGGATTTTTGTCAAGAATTTGTTGTGCAATATCGGTAATATTTTCATTGATAACAAATTCTTCGATTGAAGTTTTTTCTTGAAGCTCTTGAAGATTGGCAAAAAGGTATCTTAAAGCTATAGAACTATGAGAATATCTTCCATTGAGTGTTGTAAGGAGTATTGTATTTGATTTTTCCATATTTTCCAACTCTCAATATCTTGATTTAGTAGTTGTTATTTTATATAAGTTTGATTAATATAGTATTAATTATGGATGAAAAAGGATAGTAAAGTTAGAACCTTCATGTTCGATACTTGAAATTTTTAAATCAAATTTATGTATTTTTACAATATTGGCTACAAGGGAAAGACCAAGCCCTAAAGAGTTGTTCCAGCCGTTATTTGAAACTCTAAAAAACTTTTGGGTGATATTAGGAATATCTTTTTTCTTAATCCCTACACCGTGATCGATGACACTAAGAGAATCTTGTGTTATTTGTACGACTACATCATCTTGCGAGTATTTTAAAGCATTCTCTATGAGATTTTCAAAGGCAATCCGGATCATAGTCATATCGGCTTTTATTTTAACGGTATCATCTTCTTGGATAATAATATCTCTGTTTGGGTAGGAAATCTTAAGATCTTCTACAATAGTGAGTATCATTTTATTCAGATCTATTTTTGTGAAATTTTCTGCGTGTTTCCCCTCTTCAAGTTTGAGTGCAAGGCGTAACCTATCAATCATTTCACTCATTTTATTCGTATTGGATAAAATTTTACCAAGAAATTTTTTTCTAATTTTTTTATTAAGATCTTCATCTTCTATAAGTGTTTGGGAATAGCCGTTGATTACGGCAATCGGATTTTTAAATTCATGGGAAATTGCAGAGATTATATCATCTTTTTGTCTATTTGACAGTTTGAGTTTCGCGGTATATTTTGCTTTTTGCTTTGCTCTTTTATTGAGAGTATTTGCCACGTCGTTAAGCAAGATAGTGATTTTTTGAAATTCATAAGCGTAGTTGGAATCCACCATATTTTTATTATTGTTTTTAGATTTGAGATTATTCAAAAATTGTAATATAGAGTGGGTTTCATTTTGGATTTTTTTACTGATTTGCAATGCAATGAAAAATGCTATACCGATAAAAAAAAGAAACAGTACTCCTATTTTTAAAGAGAGATAAAGAAACTCTTCATTGATTTTATCTATATCTCTAGCCATTCTTATAAAATACTCTTTGTTTTCAAGATTAAATTTTTTTGCAACATAAAGCATCTTTTTTTGTAATGTGTTGGAGAGTCTCATTGAAAAGCCGTATTCTTGAAAACCTGCTTTTATGACTTCTGGGCGATTTGCATGATTATCCATACTAAAGCGATTCTCATCACTTTCTCCGATAACCTTACCCTCTCCGTCGATAAAAGTTACCCGCATATTGATCTCTTTAGAAATATTTTTTGCTTTTGTATCAATATTTTTAAACGAATCGATAGAGAGTGAAGTGATTTGGATATTATTTAAGAGATTTTGTTTTGCATCCTCTATATAGATATCTTTCATCCACACATAAACAATACAACCCAAAACCAAAAATAATCCTGCAAAAATGAAGATAAACTGTTTTAGAAAGATATTATAGAGTTTAGGCAAATATATACCCTTCGCCCCGAACAGATTTGATATACTCTTTTGTTCCGCTTGGATCTATTTTTTCTTTGAGTCTTTTTATCGCTACGTTTACCGTTTTGGGTTTTACATCCGTAAAATCTTCCCATACGTTTTGTAAAAGTATTTCACGGCTTAAAAGCACATCTTGATTTTTAAAAAATTCCAATAAAAGGTCATGTTCAAGATGGGTAAGTTTTACCTCTTCATTATCAATTAAAAATTTTTTTTGTTTTGCTTTATAGATAATATCTCTTACTTTTTTAATATCGAGGTTTTTATTTGTTCTTTTTAAAATAGCATTGACTCTTGCTTTTAAAACATCAAGATTAAAAGGCTTCGTAATATAATCATCTGCTCCTCTTTCAAACCCCTCTAAAACTTCTTCATCCTTATCTTTTGCAGTAAGATATATAACAGGCTGATGATATCCTTTATCACGAAGCGTTTGCACAAAAAGACTCCCTTCTACGTTTGGAAGATTTCTATCCATTAAAATAAGATCAATCTGTTCTTCGTCTAAAAGCTGTTCTACAAGTTTGGTATTCAGACATGATATCACATCATGCCCGTCTTTTGTAAGAGTATATTCTATTAAATCTAAGATATCTTGTTCATCTTCTACGACTAAAATTGTGCTATCTTTCATTCAAAAACCTTTTAAAGGTGGTATTATAGCATAATTTATCATACTTGATGAAGAACTCCGCCGTTATTGGCATAAAGAAGCAAACTTGCAATGCTCATGGCACGATCGGCTATTTTTTCACTTCTTCTTAGAGATGAAAGCATTTGGTGGTATTTTGAAAAGTTATCGTTCTCTTTTGCTTGTTGTATTAAACTAGCTTCAATCATCTCATAAAGATCATCTGTTTTGTTTTCACAAATAAGTACACTGTTGTAACACTCTTGCATCTCGTCTTCACAATTAATGTCAAACATTTTTACAATACACTGAAGTGCTTCTACGGTAAATTTTTGCATTGGAATTGCATACTCGTTTATTGTTTGAAGATCAACCCCTTCACACACTTTTTGAAAACCTTTAATAAAATTTCTTGTATTTGAAGAAGCTCTTATAAGTTCATTTGTGATTTTCAAACAAGAAACCATTGTTCTAAGATCTTTGGCTTCAGGTTGATGTAATGCCAACGTTGTAACAATCTCTTGGTCAATTTCGGCAGCTTTATTAGTTACATTTTTAATATATAATTTTGATTCATCAAATGTTTTTTTATCGCAGGAAGATAGAGCATTAACTAAAAGCTTATTTGCTTTTTCCAATTCTTGAGCTAATGCTTTTACGTTATTTTTAATCTCTTCAAGATTTTGTTTTAAATTATTTAACATATTTTTCTCCTA
Source organism: Arcobacteraceae bacterium (assembly GCA_050292155.1). GTDB lineage: Bacteria > Campylobacterota > Campylobacteria > Campylobacterales > Arcobacteraceae > JAIOSF01. The sequence goes on along the minus strand of JBNKLC010000048.1, from coordinate 61,761 downwards.
TCCAAATCTTCCGGTAATATAATCTTCAGTTTTTTTCTCTTTTGGATTGATAAATATTTTTTCCGTTTCATCATATTCTATTAAATCTCCCAGATGAAAAAATGCAGTCATGTCAGCTACTCTTGCAGCTTGTTGCATATTGTGCGTAACGGTTACAATTGTAAATTTCTTTTTAAGCTCCAACATAAGCGCTTCAATTTTTTCCGTTGAAATAGGATCAAGTGCCGACGTAGGCTCATCCATAAGTACAATATCCGGTTTTACCGCAATTGTTCTTGCGATACAAAGACGTTGCTGCTGACCACCTGAGAGTCCTGTCCCCGGTTGATTTAAAATATCTTTTACTTCATCCCAGATACCCGCACCTTGCAGTGACTCTTCAACAAGATCGTCACAGGCACTCCCTTTTTTTACGATGCCGTGTTTTAAAGGTGCATAAGCAACATTTTCATAAATAGATTTTGGAAATGGATTTGGTTGTTGAAAGACCATTCCGACCCTTTTTCTAACACTCACTTCATCTACATCTTTTGCATAGATATTTTGTCCGTCAATAATCACTTCCCCTTCTATTCTCGCACTGCTTACAAGATCATTCATTCTGTTAAGGCATCTTAAAAAGGTAGATTTACCGCATCCCGAAGGTCCTATGAGTGCGGTAATTTGATTTTTGTACAGTTCAATGTTAAGATCATGCAGAGCATGTTTTGAACCATACCAAAGATTTAAATTTTTTACATCTATTTTAGTCTGATTTTTTCCCATTCTTGTTATATTCACTTTGCTGTTAAATTTTGTGTAATTTTACTTTTTCTTAATTACAAAACGATTACAAAAAAAATAATTAAATTAAATATGGTTAATAGTAATAACTTAAGAATAAAAGGTATAAATAGCTTAAAATAAGCCATTTTATATTAAACAAAATAGCTGTAAAATCATGCCGTTATTTGATTACAATTTAGTTACTAAATTGTACTACTGTGAAATATCTAGGAGAGTGAGATGGAAATAGATACGGTCAAAAAAATGGAAAAAGTGGCAATCAAAACAAGTGCTATAGATTTTATAAGGCTCGGGTTTGCTTTGTTGTTTTTAGTTATGGTGTTAAGCTATAGCTTTGTAAGTTCTGGAGGTATACCAAATAATGTATTCTTAGCTATTGCAGCACTTTTTGGTGCATATATGGCGATGAATATAGGAGCAAATGATGTTGCCAATAATGTAGGACCTGCAGTTGGTTCCCAAGCACTTACAATGGGTGGAGCAATTGTTATTGCTGCTATTTTTGAAGCAAGTGGAGCATTGATTGCAGGCGGCGATGTTGTCAAAACAATTAAAAAAGGGATTATAGATATCGCTGCTTTTGGAGATGTGCACTCTTTTATTTGGGCAATGATGGCGGCACTTTTAGCAGCGGCACTTTGGCTCAATCTTGCTACCTATTTTAAAGCACCAGTTTCTACAACCCACGCAATTGTAGGTGGGGTTATGGGAGCAGGAATTGCTGCTGCGGGGTTTAGCATAGTTTCTTGGGGAACTATGGGAAAAATTGTGGCATCTTGGGTTATCTCTCCTGTTCTTGGTGGAGTTATTGCCGCTGTTTTCTTGTTTTCAATTAAAAGAACAATGGTATATCAAAAAGATAAGATAACATCGGCTGTGAGATGGGTTCCCCTTTACGTATCGATAATGTCTTGGGCATTTATAACCTATTTGACCCTTAAAGGGCTTAAAAAAGTATGGCCTACTATTACATCGTTTTTAACATTTTTACCTGAAACAAAAAAACCTACTTTTCTTGTTGCGGCACTTTTGGGTTTGATAGTTGCAGTTATTGTTTATTTTATCGTGCAGTCGGTTGTTGAGAGTAAATCCCATAAAATGGACAATTCAAGAGCAGGTATCAATGCACTTTTTACTATTCCTTTGGTTTTTGCAGCAGCACTTTTAAGTTTTGCACACGGGGCTAACGATGTTGCAAATGCTATTGGACCGTTAGCTGCTATCAATGATGCAGTGATGAACGGTGGAATTTCGTCAAAAGCGGGAATACCGTTGTGGGTTATGGCAGTTGGAGCTATAGGTATTGCTTTGGGACTTGCATTGTATGGACCGAAGCTTATTAAAACGGTTGGTTCCGAGATAACCGAACTTGATCAGATGAGAGCTTTTAGTGTGGCAGTGGCAGCGGCAATTACCGTTATTATCGCTTCTCAATTGGGACTTCCTGTAAGCTCAACCCATATTGCAGTAGGTGGAATTTTCGGTGTAGGATTTTTAAGAGAATATCTCTCACAAACAAGTAAAGAGGAGCTTTTGGAACAAGAACAAGAACTCTTGGCAAGTGAGAAAAAAACATTAAAAGCATACAATCACGAATTAAAAGATTTAGAAGATAAAAAAGATAAAAATAAAAAAGATTATGAGAGAATTGTAGAGCTTTATAAAATGATTGATGATGAAGAAGGTAAAGTCAAAGAGGTAAAAAAACAGATTAAAAGTGTTGAAAAAGTAAAATATGTAAAAAGGGATGCCGTGAAAAAAATTGTTGCGGCTTGGATCATTACGGTTCCTGCATCTGCAGTACTTTCTGCAATGATCTATTTTATGATAAAAGGGATAGCTTTATAAACTATCCTTTTACCATTTTACCTCATATTTTTTTCTTAAATAAACTGCAAGTGCATTGAGTGTGATAAGTACTGAGAGAAGCACAATAATCCCCGCTGCCGTTCTTTCGATATAAGCAACTTCGGGACGTCCTGCCCATGTAAATATCTGTGCAGGCATAACTGTTGCAGCTTGAAATATAGAGGTTGGACTCTCAGGGATAAATGCAATCATACCGATAATGATAAGCGGTGCAGTTTCCCCCATCGCTTGAGCCAAACCGATAATAGACCCTGTCATAATTCCAGGAAATGCCAAAGGAAGTACATGGTCTCTAACCACTTGAACTTTTGTAAGACCAAGACCGTATGCAGCTTGTCTGATATTGGCAGGAACAGATCGAAGAGCCGCACGGGAGCTTACAATAATAATAGGCAATGTCATAAGTGCAAGTGTAAGACCACCGACAATAGCAGAAGATCTTGGCATCCCAAACATATTAATAAAAATAGAAAGACCCAAAAGACCAAATAAAATTGAAGGGATTGCCGCAAGGTTATTGATATTTACTTCAATAATATTTGACCATTTACTATCGGGATTTGCAAACTCTTCAAGATAAACGGCAGTTGCAACACCCACAGGAAAAGCAAAAAGCATCGTAACAATAAGTGTAAAAACAGAACCTACAACGGCTGAAAGTAAACCTGATTGTTCAGGGATTAAACTATCCCCTTGGATAAAAAATCCCGAGTTAAATCTTTTTTCAACTTTGCCGTTACTGATAAGCTCCCGTAAGATTTTAAGGTCTTTATTTTTTAGTTGGTAGTATTTGCTTTTCATATACATATCAACCTGATCGTCTGCTAAAATCCATCTAGTCTCTTTTGTATTCATAAGAGAGGGATCTTTTCTCATTCTATTTGGTATTTTTCGTATCTCTGCCCTGCTTACAAGACGGGAATATTTTCTCTCGATTGCTTTTCTATAGTTTTTCATACTTTTTTCATTGTAAGAAACTTCAACTTGAATATAAGTTTGTTGAAATGCCGGTAGTCCTTTTGAAAGCATATCAAATAAAAAGAATGCAAGAAACAGTAAAGATATTACCAGTGAACCGATTGCAAAACCTTGAAATATTTTTGCTTTGGCATGTCTTTTTGTTAAACTCGGATCGTAAAATACATTATTTGTTTTATTTGCTTTTTTCATTATAGATTACTCACTTTGTATTTTTCTTTAAATTTTTTGATCATCACTACAGAGACGATGTTGAGTACAAGAGTTACAAAAAATAGTATAAGTCCAAGGGCAAATGCACTTAAAGTATCGGGAGAGTTAAATTCAAAATCTCCTGTTAATGCAGTTACGATTTGTACCGTTACCGTTGTCATATCTTCTAAGATATTAAATGTAAATTTATTTGCGTTCATACCCGCTGCCATAACAACAATCATCGTCTCCCCCAATGCTTTGGAGATTGCAAGAAGTGTTGCAGAGATAATACCTGGCATTGCCGATGGAATAACTATATCTTTAATCGTCTCAGCTTTTGTCATACCAAGAGCAAGAGAACCTTTTCTCATACTATCAGGAACTGCGGTAATAACATCGTCACTTAAACTTGATATGACAGGGATAAGCATGATTCCCATTACTACTCCGGCAGCCAAAGCACTGTTAAAAGATGCATCAAGTCCAACACTTGCAGCTACATTTACAATTGCAGGAGCAACAGTAATTGCTGCAAAGAATCCATATACAACTGTTGGAATCCCTGCTAATATCTCTAAAAGAGGTTTTACGGTTGTTCTTATTTTATCGGTTGCATATTCACTCATATATACGGCACTAAAAACACCTATCGGCAAAGCAACGGCAATTGCAATAAAAGTGATTATAAAAGTTCCTGTAAAAATAGGCAAAGCTCCAAATTTGGAATTGGGAGTTCCAGGAGACCATTCCGTACCCGTTATAAAGTAAGTGAGGCTTTTTATCTTAAAAAACTCAATTGCTTCAAATAAAATTGAAAATAAAATTCCAAATGTCGTGAGTATCGATATACCTGCGGCAAAGATAAGAAAATATCGTATAATATCTTCTTTTAACTGCTCTTTTTTATTTTTGGATTGAAATGCACTTTGCATAATAACCTTTCATTTAAGTTTGAGAGGGATTATATGCAAAGTGAGTTACAGCTTGATTACAAAAGTAGCTATTGATTTTTTTTATCGGGAGAAGTAAAGAGTGCTAACCATCTTAAAATAAATAAAAAGACCAACACACCGCTAAATACTAAAATATGAAAATTGGTACTATTTGATAAAAGGGTCTCAAAACTATCGATCTGCTCTTTGTTGAGCTTCACTACATTAACGATAAATTCTCTAAGTGTAAGGATAATAAAAGCATCGATAAGTATCCGTATCTGCACCCTTTTTTCCCTGATAAATCCGATAACTGCCCGTACAATCTCAAGCATAATCATAAAATATAATAAGTAGATAATAATTGCTATCATACTATTTGTGGCAATTGCTATAATAAAAAGGGTTGCAGCCGCAATAATCTCTATATAAAATTTAGTTTGGAAAAACTCTGTTATATTTTTCAAATAAAAACCTTTTTTTAATTAATAAGGTATTATACACTAAATTACGATTTTTTTCTAAAAAGGTGGTATTTCTCCTCTTCCAGTAATTGTTCGGCATAATGTTTTACTTTTTTACTACAATTATGCCAGATACCCGATGGGAGTCTCACTTCCAGTTTTTTCTTTTCTCTATATTTTATAATTTTTTTAGGAGTCAATACTTTTGGTACAGGGGCAAAATCAAACTCGGTAAGATCAATATCATCTTTAAAAAAAAGTGTTTGCTCTTTAAATTTTCCCCATCCGGGAATCCCATCTTCGGTATAAGGTACTTCATGGTCGTTTTCAAACTCTACCATAAGTTTATAATGCCCGTCATCAAATACTTTTGAAACCCTTCCTAATCCAAATACCAGTCCAAATACTTTATCTCCCTCATGTACTTTTTTAAAGTAAGCCATTAATACAATCCTTATTTGAATTTTCGTAATTGTATTAAAAGTTGGTTACAAGGCGGTTGCAGTAGAGGTAGTATTTTATAAACGTGTGAGATCTTCTTTTGTATTTTTTGCTTGTACATTATTTTTACCGATAAACTCTTTTTCATTTGCATTAGATACGACAAGCTTGGCGATGGTATCGGTTTCAACAGCTATTTTATGGGTTTGTGTTGCTATGTTGGCATTTTGCTGCGTTTTTTTATCCAAAGAGTTAATTGCATCATTAATTTGTAGAATTCCCGATTGTTGTTCTTTTGAAACCCTTTCAACATCTTTGATTAACTCTATTGTATAGGATATATTTTGGTTAAGCTCTTTATATCCTACAATCATTTGAACGGCAATATTTTTACCCTCATGTGCTTTATTTTTTGCATTTTCAACCAACGCTTTAATCTCACTTGCTGCTTCGGCACTTCTTGTTGCCAAGTTTCTGACTTCTTGTGCAACTACGGCAAATCCTTTTCCTGCTTCCCCTGCCGTTGCAGCTTCTACTGCTGCGTTCAAGGAGAGAATATTTGTTTGAAATGCTATTTGATCGATTATTGTAATCGCTTCATGAATTGCGGTTACCTCATTATTTATCTCATCCATAGAGTGTGTTGTTTGTTGTGCTAAAGTTTCCCCGGTATAAGCTGAATTTGTAACATCGGAAGCATATTTAGACATCTCAATTACATTTTTTGTATTTCCTTGTATATTAGTCGTTATTTGTTCAATTGCTGTAGCTGTTTCTTCTAAAGAAGCTGCTGCTTCATTGGAGTTTTGGTTTAAAATATTTACATTTATAAGTAGGATATCGCTTGAATTGTCAAGTGTCATTCCATTTGATTTGTTTTCTATTAAAATATGTGTAATTGTTTCTTGTAAATTATTTATTTCATTCATAAGTTTTTCAAAAATACCACCTTTTTCTATCCCATGAAGTTCCAGTTTTTTTCTATAATCTTGATTTCCGTATTCTCCTAAAAGTTTATTAATGGTAGTAAATCTATCGTTTTGATGTAAAAGCATAGTATTAATTAGAGATTTTATCTCATTGAGCATTGGATTTAAAGAAGATTCTTTAATATGTTGTGAAAACCAACCGTTACTGACTCTTGTGAGTACAATTTTTACATCTTCTAGTAGTTTTTTATCTTGAATTAAAGAATCCTGTGCTTGTTTTGCGTGTTTGTTAATCTCTTTTGATATGTATCCTATTTCATCTTTACTTGTGGTTTGAATCGGTTTAAAATTATCTGTTTTGTGTTCAAGGTAAGAAAAAAACTCATTAATTCCTTTATGCATTTGATTTAAATTTTGAATAATATTTTTTGAAAATAGGGTAATAATTGTAAATTGTAATAGTACAATTAATAATGATATAAAAATAATAGTATATAAAAGTTTATTATTACTTGTATTGATATTTTCCAAAGTATTTTGATTTGTTTGTTTTAAAATTGCAAGTGTTTTTTTAAGGGAATTATTGAGGTTTTGTTTCAGTAGTTTTATCTCTTTTTGACCTTGAATAACATATATAAGCATTTTTTTATATTCTATTAAAGCACCGTTTATTTTCTTTTGCAAGGGTTTGTTTGTAGTAAAGTTTTCACTTCCTCGAACACTTCTTCTCATCTTAAAATGGGTTTTGTTAAACTCATCAAGATCAATTAGACCGTTTAGAAGATAGTTAAATTCGTCCAGTTCTAATTTCATCATGTATTGAATCAGTTTATAATCATATACCTTTTCAAAAATATTTTTAATCATTTGTTTAGATTGATGCATATTCTCAAGATGTTGATGAATTTGTTTTTGTTTTTGAAAAACCGTGTCGTAAGATTTTTTTGCACTATTTAATTGGGCGTGTAATTTTTTTAATAAATTTGTATTGAATTTTAATGTATCCATAGATTTTTGTAAAGTTTCAAAATTTTTTTCTACACGTGAAAATTGCTGAAAAAAGCTTTTATCAATAGTTTGTTCTTTTGATATATGATTAAGATTTATAATCGAGATTTGTAGTACTTTTGAATGGGATCTTATTTTTAAAAATTGTTCTTGAGAGTTTGCGTAATATATGCTTAACAAAGTTAATACACTAAACCCTAAAACAGTCAGTAGAGATATAAAAAAAAGCTTTGATTTAACACTTGAAAATTTAAACATATACGCATACCTTATTAAAATTATTAAGGCAATAAATATACTTTATGATTATTACATTTTGATAACATTGTATGAATCAGTTGTATAGGGTATTTTAAGAAAATTATTTTTTGATATAAATTGTTATAAAAAACGACCTATAATTGATCTATTTAAAAAATACATGGATTTCTTATGAAGAGTTATATTGATTTATGATAGTGTTTTTTTAGCTCTTTTTGTGCCAGTTTAAAAGCTTTTTTTGTTGATTTTGCACAACCTCTAAAAGCTCGTTCTTTATTTACAAACTCTACCATTTCAAGTTTATCTTTTCCGTGTGTATCTGTAACTTTATAGATCTTAAATTTTTTTTTGAGTTTTTTAATCTTTGGAAATTCTTTAGCCGTGAGAACTTTTGTTTTACCAAGCATAACATCCCTTTTAGTAATATATTATAGGTATAGTACATTTTAAATGCTTAAATATGGATAAAAAGAGCAAAGTTTTCCCTATTTTTTCTTCTCAAAAATTCTCTCGGTAAACTCTGCAAATTTTCCTCTAACTGCTTTATCAAGTTCGATTGCAAACATAGTAAGCTCAGGGTGTGTTTGCTTTGTTTGTTTCATAAGCGTCGTAAGACCGTTGTTGTATTTATTCAGGTAAAGGTTATCGATTTGTCTGTTTGAACCGATCACGATTGCCATACAACTCTCATCAAGTCTGGAAAGGATAAGCTGTGTGGTATTTTCAGAGCTGTTTTGCCACTCATCCATAATTACGATAGCATCGCTGAGGGTTCGACCTCTGGCTTCTCCCGGCCATAACATTTCGATACCGTACTTTGCGATAAGCTCTTCAATTTTTGATTGAATCGACTCTGGATTTTCTTTACTTTCATGTTTTTTGAGACGTTTTTTTGCGATAAACTCCAGTGTATCGTAAAGTGCCATATTGTAGATTCTAAATTTTTCGTCGTTTCCTGCTAAAAATCCAACATCGGCACCCTTATCAAGTGACTCGATAGAGTTTCTTACATATACGATTTTTTCATAAGCACCCACATCGATAAGTCTCATGGCACTTGCAATGGACATTAAAGTTTTCCCCGAACCTGCTTTGGCATCTATTACCAACAGATTGTACATATTTGAAATCATCGCTTTGAGTAAAAACTTTTGTTTAAGATTTGCAGGGCGTATCACAAGGGGATGAAATTCGTTGTCTTCTATTAAGTGGATTTTCTCATTGATAATGATTCCATAGGTACTGTTTCCATCGGGGGATAAAAACTCGTAACAAAAATTTTGTATATCATAATCCTCGTCAATCTCACGAACATCTCTGAGTTCCAAAGAGTTAAAATAGCTTGAATCAAGCTCTATTTTTTTGATAAATTCAAAACGTGGGATATCCGCTTTATCTTCGTGGAGTGTTTCTGTTTTGATATTTGCAAAAAGTGCAAATGTTCTTGCATAGATATCTATTGATAAAAATACTACTTTATCTCCGGTGTAGTACTCTTTTGCAACTTGAGCCACCTCGATAATCCTTTTATCGTTGCTCTCTGCGATATTGTGTGGAAGTACTTCACTTTCGTAAACATCTTTTGAGATGATATGCAGATCGATATTTTCATCGTAAAGTTTGACCACTTTGAATCTTTTTTTATAATCGATCTCTTTTATTTTCGTACGTGCAAGAAATCTGGCAAATTGACGTGATTGGTAACCTAGTTCGTTAAAAAGTTTTTTCTTGTCTTCAAGTTCTATTAGTACCGTTTCTGGAATTACGACAATATTTGTGCCGTTATCGGAGATATTGTAGATATTTTGCATATTTTGTAAAATAACATTTGTATCGACAACATAGATTTTTTTACCCATTGATAAGCCTTTTTTGTAGTTGGTATATTGTAGTATTATTTTTTTAAAAACTTATAAAAGATATTAAAGTTTTTTTCAATTATTTTTTTTTAAATAAATATCTCTTCTTTTGATTTTTCATCTATTTTTTTATGGAGTTTGTGGGGGTTTGTTTTCAAGTTTTTTATGGAACTTTTGGTACTTTCTTTGTCTCTTTTTTTATTTTTGACTACACTTGATTTTACCCTACATATCTATCAAGTTTCGACTGTTTGATTTTATCGACAGCTACGATGATAAATCCGTCAATACAGTTTGAAAAATCCGGATCAACGTTAAATGCGTGAAATTCCAAGCCCCCTGGCTCACAAAGTTCACCGTATTGTTTATAAAGTGTAGGAATTGTTAAATCGATATTTTTAAGTTTGTTTTTTAAAAGTTTTAAATCATCTTTATAATTATCAAAACTAAAAGGATTTTCCAATGCAATATTTAAAGTTTCATATTCAAATTCATTGAAACACTCTACAAATTTAGCTTTGTATGGAAAGTAGTTTGTATAAAAGTCCACAATAAGCTCTTTGGCATATTGTGGATAATTTCCACTAAGGCTCACAGGACCGAACATATATTTAATCTCAGGATGATGTTTAAGATAAGCTCCTATCCCAAACCATAAATAATCAAGCGCTCTGGTTCCCCAATATTTTGGTTGTACAAAACTTCTTCCAAGCTCTATCGAGTTACTTAAATATTTTTCAAATTTTTTCTTAAACGGAAAAAGGGTATTGGTATAAAACCCTTCTACTCCATGGGCTTCGTAAATCTCTTTCCCGTTACCGATTCTATAAGACCCCACAATCTCCAAATCCTCTTCATCCCAAAGTACGATATGTTTGTAATATTGGTCATACTTATCGATATCCCTTTTTTTATTGACCCCTTCATTTACTTTTCTAAAGCTAAGTTCTCTTAGTCTTCCAATCTCTTTAATAACTGCCGAGTCGTAAAAATATTCAAAAAGATAGATTTTTTTCCCGTCGTTTGTTTCCCCGATAAGTTTGGATTGCTTTAATTCTTTTTTAACACTTTGTCTATTTTCAGAGTGTGCAATGGTATCGATTGTATCAAAAAAACATTTTTTTCCTTTTTTTAAAGAGTAGAGATGTTTTTTATATTGATCTATCAATGAAAGTTTTTTTGAACTTCCCTCCATAATATTTTCATAAGGAATCAGTTTTCCCACTTTGACGTTAATATTTTTATCTCTTTTTTTAAACATCTCATCGGAGAGTAGTACGCTTGAGAATGTTTTATTTAAAACAGAAACCGTATAAAAAGTTTTTGAGTTTTTTGCATCCACCAAAATAGGCAAAATGGGACTTTTGGTTTTTGAAGCAAATTTTAAAAATCCTTTCTGCCATTTCCCGTCTTTTATACCTGTGGGGCTAACTCTGCTTACTTCACCTGCAGGAAAAACTATAATGGCTTCTTCGTTATCCAAAGTATCATATATATTTTTAATATTTTCTTTTGATTGTTTGGTCTTAAAATTATCTACTTTTATAAACAGAGAATCAAGAGCATCGATACCCGCTAAAAAATCATTTGCTACAATTTTTACATCTTTTCTTACACTCCCGATAAGCTTTAATAAACAAAGCGCATCCAGTGCTCCTAAAGGATGGTTTGCAATAATAACAACTCTACCGTGAGAGGGGATATTTTCAATATCTTTACTTGAATAGGAAAAATCAAATTTAAAATAATCCAATACAGCTTCGATAAAATCAAACCCTTTTAGGTGGGTATGCTCTGTTAAGAACGCATTTACCTGATCTTCATGTACAAGTTTTTGGGCAACTTTAAACAAAGACTTTTGTAACATAGGTGCTCTATTGCTGAGGTTTGGAAACTTTTTTAGTATCTCTTTTTCAATATTAATCATTTGAACTCCAGTTATTACTCCACCAAAAAATAGCAGTAACTTTATCGCTTAACGGAGTAATATTAATTTTGGATTATAAGATATATTTATTACAGTACGGTAACAATAGGATTAGGAATTAAATGTTTTTACAATCGAAATTCCAAGAGGGTGGATAAATTTTTTTGATTCTTTTTTTATGATTCCCAATACATTGTCCAACCTATTTGTATCTATTTGGGAAGAGATTTCGACAATAGCACTACAAACACCAAGAAGACTAAATTTTCTCTCATTTCCAAATCTATCTTTTGCTTTGAGATAACCTTGTTCTTTATCTGTTTTATTGTAAAGATCTTGTGCATCATGGGTAAATTTATCTTGAATAAAATTGATTTTTTCATACACCTCTTCATAGGTTCTTCCTATAAAGCCGACAAAAAAATCATCGCCGCCGATATGCCCTATAAAACTATCTTTTGAAAGTTCTTTTTTCAAAATTTGTGAAAAAACTGTTATGGCACGGTCCCCTTGTCTAAAACCGTATTGGTCGTTAAACGGTTTAAAATCGTTAAAATCAAAATAAACGATATGATGGGTTTGTTGATCTTTATATTGAAGTGCTTCTTCAATAAACATATCTATCTGGCTGTTCCCGGGAAGTTTAGTTAAAGGATTTTGATCTTTTGCTATTTCAAGGTTTCTATTGTAAGACATTGCTAAAAGATTATTAACATCTATAAAGCCGTTGTATTTTCCATTTTTTGTAATAAATATACCAAAGGAACTGCTCATATCGGCATTGTAAACCTCTAAGACTTTATCAACGCTCCATGTGATTTCAGATGATATGGCAGGTTTTATAAATTTTTTTAATTTTGATTTGTTGTTGTCGTTTTTTGCCAACGATACACCGTATTGGGAGTAGGATAGTTTTTTAATATCTTTTTCGTATATAACTCCGTAAAGTTGTCCGATACTATCGATGACAGGGACAAAAATGTTTGTAGGATGTTCTTTAAAATAGATAAAAAGATCATGTAAAGAGGCGTCGTATTGTATAGGTTCGATATATTCTATTTTATCTTTATCTATTTTATTTACTTGATAATTTCTTTTATCTTGAGCAAAAAGATCACTTACCTCTTGGTATTTTTGTTTGATTTTCGTAACGTCTTGCTTTGGTTTTTGAACTAAATATCCTTGGATAAGATCCACACCGATATCTTTACAGGTAAAATACTCCTCATTTTTTTCAACACCCTCGGCAATCACTTTTATACCCATAATATGGGCTATATCTATAATAGAAGAGCAAAAGAGTCGTTTTTTTGAATCGATTTGAATATCATTGATAAAAAATCTATCGAGTTTGATAAAAGTAGCTTCGGCATAGTAGAGCAGCTGTAGACCTGAAATTCCTGTTCCAAAATCATCAACGGCAATATCAAATCCTTCTTTTTTGTATCTATTGACAAGATTTGTTACCGATCTTTGATCTTGGATTGTTCCCCTTTCACTCAACTCAAAGCATATAACTCTTTTATCAAAGCCGTATTTTTCAAGAACGGGAAGGGTATTGCCGTATGTTAAATCAGGCATATAGGTTAATCTATTGTCGATATTGTAAAAAAGTTGAATATGTTCAATTTTAATAGTGGCAAATTTTTTGATAGCTATTTCTCGGAGTTCAAGATCTAGTTGATATAAAACACCATCACGGTATGCTTCATCAAAGAGATTAAAAATAGAATAAAAACCACCCGCTTCGTTGAAGTTTCTCAGCAGAGCTTCTACGGCAAAGAGTTTACCGCTTTTTACATTGACAATAGGCTGAAATGCGAAATCAAGTTTTGAGACGATATCATTCCATTTTTTATTAAGCATAAGGTGTGACTCCATATAAAAACAAAGTCATATATTGTAAAAAAAGTTAGTTTCAGAATGATTACAAGAAGGAGCTGTTAGTTTTTTGCTTTGTCTTTATCTTTTTTCTTTTTAGAAAATCCTGCACCCTCTTTGGTTTTTGCTTCAAGGTTGAGTTCTTCTATTAAAGATCTATAATCGATCCCTTTTGTGTTCATATGAGCAAAACATGTGGCGATAACGGCGATAGTGTTAGGGACATCTCCCTTTTTTTTATATGATTGTAAATTTTTTTCACTTACTTTTATAAGTTTGCTAAATTTCGGTAAGCTGATATCTGCGTCCAATAACTGTTTTTTAAAATCAATAAAAGTCATAAAATCCCACTCTAAGTAATATATTTTGTGAAATTATACCATATTTTATTACCTTTTGATATATTTAAGAAAAATTTAATCCTAAAGATGCAACAATGGTAATAATTTATTACTTAAGGTAATAAAAATAAAAAATTGCGTAAAGGAAGTAAAATGGCAAAAGAATTAAAGAAAAAAGTAGTAGCAAAAGTTGCAAAAAAAGCGGTTAAAAAAGCAGACGTTAAAAAGAAAAAAGCAAAAAAAGTTTTAAAGCTCGTGACAAAAGCGGTAGCAAAAAAATCGCCTAAAAAAGTAAAAGCAGCTAAAAAGATAGCAAAAAAAGCGGCTAAAAAAGCTGCATAATTTAAAGGTAGAGAAAAACTCTACCTTTTACTCCTCTGTAGTTTCCTTTGTATTGAGACTTTCAATCTCTGCTAGTTTTTGTTCAATGAGTTCAATAGTTCTAGCTTGTGTTTTATAGGAGATTTCAGGAAGTTCTCCTCCCCATAACTCTTCTGCTTCTTTGAATCCTTGTTTTATACCTTCCAATGCTTGTTTAATTATTTCAGGATCATCTGAAAAACTAAGAGCAAACTGTGCAACTCTGTCAGATGTTTGGGTAACACCAAAAAAACCCTCTTCCCCAACAAGTTCACTTGCCTCATCTGCCGTAAGTTCAGTTATAGGTTTCCCTTCATATCCGATATCGGCTAGAGATGAACCATCTTCTAAAGTTTTACCTGAGAGAAAATCAAAAATATCTTTTTGTGCAGTTATATTTCCTTTGTTAAGTTCACTTGCATCCATAGAGAAAAGTACAATTTGTGCATTCATAGAAAGAGTTACTTCAACGGCTGCTTTTTCCATTGTTTCTACAATGTCTTCTTTTTTGTTTGTTCCTTTTTGAGATACTTCATTTGCTCTTGCATTTGCATGATGTGCATTTTCTAAATAGGCATTTGGCATCTGTTTATTTGATGAGATTTCCATAAGATCTCCTTTTCTTAAAATTTACTTATTCTATATTATTTAATATTAAATTAAGCATAAGAATGCAAATTAAATTTTTATGGGAAAAGGTGCAAAAGCTTAAGAGAATAACTCTTTAACTTTTGCTATCTCTTTTACCGAACCAAAATAGATAGGGGTATTTTGATCTAAACTTGGAGATTTTATATCTAAGATTCTTTTGTCTCCGTCAATTGCATCTCCATTTGCAAGTTCAATAATAAATGCAATCGGAAATGCTTCAAAGATTACGTTTAAAGTTCCATCAGGATTAGATGTCGTTGCAGGGGATGAATATAATCCACCTTTTTTAAAAAGGATTTGATGGGTATCAAGGGCTAAAGAGTTGCTAAATCTTAATCGATATCCTTTTTGAAAAAAGTGATCAATCAGTGCAATATGTGCATCACTAAACTCACTTCGCTTCCCTGCGGTTGAGTTTATTTTCCCCTCTTCATTTAAAGAAAGTGAATCTTGTTGGATAAACTCGTTATGTTCGTTGGAAAAATATTTTACCCCCTCGTCTTTAGAGGCAAATACAAGTTGAAAAGTCGGTCCGTAAGTGATATAAATTGCAGCTTTTAAATTTTCTGCTTCAAACTCGTTTTCATATATTCCAAAAATTGTTCCAAGGGAAAAATTTACATCTAAAAGATCGATATTATCTATAGCAACAAAGCTTATTAGATATTTTCCATCCCCAGGATTCACCGCACAGAGTTGTTTTTTATCTTTACCTATGATACCCTTTACGTTTTTAAGGTATTCAAATTCTTTTTCGATAGTATCGGCACAATATTTATAAACATCATTATGGATTTGTTCGGGAGTTTTATTTTCTCCCGTAAAATTATCATAACCTATAAAAATATCTTTTTCTATAATATTTGCTATATTGGTAATAGCATTGTATACTTCGATCATTATTCAAAAACCTTTTGTTTTATTTTCGTAATTGTAGCTAAAGCTTACTTGAGCGTTGATTTTATAAAAGTGAATCTACGATACTTTTGGCATCTTCTATAATTTTTTCAAGGTGCTCTTCGCTGATAAAACTCTCAGAGTATATTTTGTAAATCTCCTCGGTACCGGAAGGTCTCAAAGCACACCATCCGTTTTCGGCATTGATTTTTACTCCGCCTATTTTTGCTCCGTTACCGGCAGTTGTTAAAATTGATTCTATTTTTTCTCCTGCCAACACATCAATTTTAATATCCGAAGCTTTGAGATTGGCAAGTTTTTCTTTTTGTTTAGCCGAGGCAGGAGCATCTATCCTTTTGTAAACAGGAGAACCGTGTTTTTTCGTAAGTTCATCATAGTAGACTCCCGGATCTTTTTTGGTATTTGCTAAAATTTCGGCAGCCAAAAGATTTAAAACGATACCGTCTTTATCGGTTCCCCATAAACTTCCGTCAAATTTTAAAAAATTAGCTCCTGCACTCTCTTCCCCTCCAAAAAATATTTGTTTATCAACCAACGGTTTTACAAACCATTTAAACCCTACCGGAGTTTCAAGAAGTTCTTTGTTGTTATCAAGTGCTACTCTATCGATCATTGAACTGCTTACCAATGTTTTCCCAATCCCTAAATCTTCAAAATCTCTATGTTTGCAAAGATAATCTATAGCAACACTTAAGTAATGGTTAGGGTTCATCAGCCCTTTGCTTTTCGTAACGATTCCGTGTCTGTCAAAATCGGTATCATTTCCAAAAGCGATATCAAATTTATCTTTATATTTGATAAGCCCCGCCATAGCATAAGGACTTGAACAATCCATCCGTATTTTTCCGTCTTTATCACAATGCATAAACGAAAAAGTAAAATCGACATCATCGTTGAAAATTTCAATATCAAGATCATACATCTCTTTTATGGCATGATAATATTTCATACCGCTTCCCCCCATACAATCTGCACCTATTTTAAGACCCACTTCTCGTATCACATTCATCTCAATGACGTGTTGCAGATCACTTACATAGGGGGTTACAAAATCATAAGGTTTTATATTTTCTTGTTTTAAAGTATCTTCAAAACTAAGATATATAACACCCTTGAGATCATCTTTTAAATATTTATTGGCTCTATTTTGGATCCAGTCGGTAATATCCGTATCGGCAGAACCTCCACTTGGACTGTTGTATTTAAAACCACCGTCGCAAGGAGGATTGTGTGAAGGGGTTATGACAATACCGTCAGAGCCTTTATGATTGACAATTGCATGGGAAATAACGGGGGTAGGAGTGTATTCAAAATCTCTTGCATAGTAAACATCGACGTCATTTGCGGCAAGAACTTGCAAAGCGGTCGTATGTGCAGGGATTGAGAGTGGATGGGTATCCATCCCTATAAAAAGCTCGCCTGTGATATTGTGTGCTTTCCTATAATCAACTACGGCTTGTGTAACCGCTAAAATATGAGATTCTGTAAAGGAGTTTTTAAAAGGGCTTCCTCTATGACCTGAAGTTCCAAAACTGACAAGCTCTTCTTGGTTGTCGGTGTGTGGAAACGAAGTGTAGTACTTACTGACAAGAACCGGTATATTTTCAAGTATCTCTTTTGGAGCAATTTTTCCTGCATATGGACTCATAATATTTCCTTTTGTCGTGATAAAGATATTGTAACAAAAACGTTCTATCTATTTATTTAAAAAGAGAATAAAAAAAGGTAACTTGAAATTCAAGTTACCTTTTGTCTAGGAGTTTAACTATGTTTGTATTACAAAAAATTAGTGTTTTTTAAGATCACCCATAGTAAGTTTTTTTCTAGCTTTGACAGAAGCTTGGATTTGAGATCTGTATTTATCAGCCAATGGGATAAGACCAATCTCAGCTAAAATACCATCAGATCCAATCATTGTATCACTCATGAACATCTCAATATATTTTGCCATTGCAGGAACTTTTGCCGAATGTGAGTTTTTGATATAGAAGTATAAACTTCTAGCAATTGGATATTTTGCAGATGCAATTGTCTCAGGATTTGGAGCAAAACCGTTTACTTGAGCCCCTTGAATTTTATCTTGGTTTTCCATTAAGTAGCTATATCCGAAAATACCGAATGAAGCTTTGTTTTTACCAAGTTTTGCAACGATTAAGTTATCGTTTTCACCAGATGGAACATACGCACCGTCAGTTCTGATCACAGAATATTTTTTGTATGTTTTGTTTCCTGTTTTTTTATAGATATCAGTATATACGCTCATTTTTTTGAAAGTATGTTGTAATACCATCTCTTCAAAAGCATCTCTTGTTCCTGAAGATTTTGGAGGACCGTAAACGATAATTTCTCTATTTGGTAAAGAAGCATCGATATCAGACCATTTTTTATATGGGTTTGCAACTAAAGATTTACCGTCTTTTGATGGTACTTCTTTTGCAGTTGCTAATGCTAATTGCGCTCTAGTTACTTTAAAAGGAGCGTTTGATTTTGCTTGAGCAATAGCGATACCGTCGTATCCAACAACCGCTTCAGTGATATCAGTTACACCATTTTTTTCACAAAGAGTAAACTCTTTAGTTTTCATTCTTCTTGAAGCATTAGTGATATCTGGAGTGTTCATATCGTTTCCTGCACAGAATAACTTCATTCCTCCACCTGAACCGGTTGATTCAACAACTGGAGTCGGGAATTTAGTAGTAGCACCTAACTCTTCGGCAACGGAAGAAGAAAATGGATATACAGTTGAAGATCCAACGATTTTGATTTGATCTCTGGCAGTTGCAGAAACAGTTAAAGCAGATACAGCTAAAAGTGCAATAGCAGTTTTTTTGATTGTCATTTTTGTTTTCCTTTTGATTTTTTTGCAAGTGAATTGTAAAAAAAAATGATTACTGTTTGGTTACAGACAACGATTGGTTTTTTATTTTTAATCTCTATAAGATACAATATGAGAAGCGAAAAAGGAAGTATATATGAGAGCAATAGAACTTTTTAAACAAATTACACAAATTCCAAGGTGCAGTGGTACGCACGAGCCTTTTATAAATTTTATAAAAGAGTTTAGTGTAAAGCATCATTATATATGTGAAATAGATAGAGCAAATAATATTTTATGCTATAAACAAGATACCAAAAGGGATATATGTTTACAATCCCATTATGATATGGTTTGTTTAGAAGAGGGCAAAGTACCCCAAATAGTTGAAGAGGAGGGTTTTTTAACTGCGACTGATTCTACACTTGGAGCCGACAATGGTATGGGCTGTGCGTATATGTTGGCACTTATGGAGCAAAACTACGGGTGTGAGTTTTTGTTTACTTGTGATGAGGAGATTGGTTTAATCGGTGCAAATAATATCGAGCTTAAACTTCAGGCTTCCAAGATGCTTAACCTTGATAGTGAGATGGAGGGGGAAATCTGTATAGGTTGTGCAGGAGGCGTTGATATTGTTGCCGTTACAAATCAAGGAGAGTATCTTAAAAATAAAGATGAAAAAGATATGTATGAGATTGAGATCGATAATCTTGAAGGTGGACATAGCGGTGTCGATATAGACAAAAATATCCCAAATGCAATTAAACTTATGATAAAAACAATAAAAGAGTGTGAAGCCGATCTTTTAGATTTGCAAGGTGGAGAAAGAATCAATTCTATTCCAAGATCAGCCCGTGCTATAATAGTAACCGATAAGCAGCCTATCGCATCACATCCAAATATGATAATAAACAAAGTTGAACAAAAAACAGAACATTATAAAAAACTTGATCCAAGTATTGTCGAAATGTTGTATGTTTTTTCAAACGGAGTACGGGGATACGATAAAGAACTTGATGTAGTCTTAAGCTCCATCAACCTAGCAACTATTGAAAATACTATCGATGGTGTAAAAATAAGCCTGAGTGCCAGAAGTATGGATCAGGAGCTACTTGATGATTTAAAAAATGAGACGGTTTGTTTTTTACAAATGTTTGGATTTGAGGTAACGACAAGTGGAAAATACTCTCCTTGGAAACCACAAAAAAACAATTTCTCTACAGAAGTTTTAAAAATATATCAAGAGATAGTTCCAAATACGATGCTCAACGCGATTCATGCAGGATTGGAGTGTGCTGTTTTTAAACAAAAGTTTCCAAATATAGAGGTATGTTCAATCGGTCCTAATATATATTTTCCACATTCATTAAGAGAAAAGTGTGAAATCAGTTCTGTAAGAAAATTGTACGATATTGTTGAAAAGATAGTGAAAAATAACGTTTAGTTATTCTTCTCTGTTAGTATATTCTAAAGTTTGTTTAATTCCATCAAGGAATTTTTCTCTCTCAAAAGGTTTTACGATCCATGAAGTTGCGCCTACTTCTTTCCCTTTTTGCTTCATCTCTTCACTCCGCTCTGTTGTTAAAACCATAATAGGAGTACTCATGTAACTAAACATATTTCTAAGATTGGAAATAAGTTCAAATCCATCCATTCGAGGCATATTAATATCAACTATAAAAAATTCAAATTCCTCTTCTGCCTCATTTATTTTTTCCAATGCATCGACTCCGTCTACGGCAAGTTCAACATCGCTATAACCCGTTTCAAAAAGCGTTTGATGTACCAAATCTCTTATCGTATTAGAATCATCTACGGCTAAAATTTTCATATCTTATTCCTATTTAATTATATTTCTTTTGTAAAATAAAGTTATTTATTTGCTTAAACTGCATAAAATCTAAGCGCGATGTCATTATAGCGTTCTTTAGATTCAATTTCAAGAAAACCGATAGTAATTCTTGAAACACTTTTTATTTATTTGCCTCATTTTCCACTTCTTGTAAAAAACGATCAAGTAATTTATCCGTTGGAAGTTTTTCAATCACTTCCCCTTTTTTGATGATAAGTCCGCTCCCTTTTCCATAAGCAATTGCTACATCGGCACTTTTTGCTTCCCCTATTGCATTTACCACACATCCCATAACTGAGACGTTAAGGGGAGTTTTTATATGTTTCGTAGCCTTTTCAACTTCGGCAACTGCACTTACCAAATCAGCTTCGATTCTTCCGCAAGTTGGACATGAGATGATATTAAGTCCCTCTTTTACGATCCCCGCATCTTTTAAAATTGCACGTCCAACCTCGATCTCACGTTCGAGTTCCCCCGTCATAGAAACACGCATCGTATCTCCGATACCCTCAAGCAATAAACTTCCCAAAGCGATAGAAGATTTAATAGTAGAGTGGAACTGTGTTCCTGCTTCTGTGACTCCAAGATGAAAAGGGTAGTCGTTCATCGGGCGTAACATTCTATATGCTTCAACGGTTCTTTGTACATCACTGGCTTTTAGGGATATCTTTATATCGGTAAAATCCAAATCTTCAAGATATTTTATATTATAAAGCGCCGATTCTACCATCCCACGAGCCGTTTGTCCGTACTTATCTTCAAACTCTTTTTCCAAACTTCCGCAATTTACCCCTATACGAACAGGTAAATTTCTCTCTTTACATGCTTTGATTATCTCTTTTATTCTTGATTTTTCCCCAATATTTCCAGGATTAAATCTGATACAATCCACCACCTCGGCAGCTTTTAAAGCAAGGCGGTAATTAAAATGGATATCGGCAACTATCGGCAGAGTTGTCTGCTTTTGGATTGCTTTAAGTGCATCGGCTGCTTCCATATCGGGAACTGCAACTCTTACTATATCGGCTCCGGCAAAATGGAGTTGTCTTATTTGCCCAACGGTTGCTTCAATATCACTTGTTTTGGAATATGTCATAGATTGTACACTAATCGGGGCATCTCCTCCAACCGCTACATCTCCTACATATATTTTTTTTGTTTTTACTCTTTTTATCATTAAGTACCTTTAATACTACTTCTTTGGGATTGTACATCAAATCACTTTTAGATTATCTTAGTTTCTTTTGGATATAATCACGAAAAATTATACAGATTACTTGTAGGATTGCACTTGGAAAATATAAATCTTTTTGATGTTGTTGTGGTTGCGTTTGTTGTGATACTTGGCTTAAAAGGGCTGATGAGAGGTTTTATCAAAGAGCTTTTTGCCCTTGTAGGTATTATTGGAGGCGTATTTATCGCTTCAAGACTTGCCAAAGACGCAGGGGAGATCGTAAACGGTTTTTTTGCGATAGACAATGAAAGCACCGTACTTTTAGTGGGTTTTATCGCTGCTCTTATCGTGTTTTGGATTGTTGCTTATATTCTTGGAGCGATTATTGAAAAAGTGTTTGAACTAAGCGGATTGGGTGTAATTGATAGAACATTGGGCTTTTTATTTGGTGCAGGAAAGATATTTTTACTTTTTGCAATGATCGCTTATGCAACTACAAAAGTAAAATTTGTACATGATATGATTGCTCCAAAACTACAAGCGAGTACTGTTTTCCCGATACTTGTAGGTACGGGAGCATATATTATAAAGCTTGATACGGGAAGTTTTTCCGATACGGTTCAAAAAAAGTTTAACAGTGCAGTGGATTCTACGAAAAAAACTATAGACGATATATCCACACAAGAGTTACAAAAACAACTCCAAGAAACTACAAATACAAAATAAGAGAATAAGGGATAGAGATTGTTTGAAAATAAATATATACAACAAAGAATAGAAAAAGCGGATAAACTAAGAGAAATCGGAGTTAATCCATATTGCAACAAATCAAGTAGAAATACCACCATTGAAAAATTTTTAAATGTAAACAGCGATATTGAAAACCGTGAGAATAAAAGAGATGAAAATAGAGTATATACCGTAGCGGGAAGAATTAAATTTTTTCGATTGATGGGGAAAGCAAGTTTTCTTAAAATAGAGGATGAAAGCGGGTTGCTCCAGATATATGTCGCACGTGATAACTTACCGGAGGGATTTTATAACGAAACTTTTAAAAAATCTTTTGAAGTCGGAGATATAGTTGAGGTTGAAGGATATCCTTTTGTAACAGGGAAAGGGGAACTTTCACTTCATGCAAACGCTGTTAAGATGCTTACAAAAGCGATCTCGCCGCTTCCTGAAAAATATCACGGTATCACGGATAAAGAGCTAAGATATAGACAAAGATATCTTGATCTTATTATGAATAGTGAAGTAAAAAAGACTTTTCATACAAGAAGTAAAGTGATAAGTCTCACTAGAAGATTTTTTGAAGATAAAGGGTTTTTAGAAGTTGAAACACCGATGATGCACCCAATTGCAGGAGGAGCCAATGCAAAGCCTTTTGTAACCCACCACAATGCACTGGGTATTGATAGATTTCTTAGAATTGCACCTGAATTGTATCTAAAAAGATTAATTGTAGGTGGTTTTGAAGCGGTATTTGAGATCAATAGAAACTTTAGAAACGAAGGGATGGATGCTACACATAATCCTGAATTTACCTCTATAGAATTTTATTGGGCATATAAAACATATAAAGATCTTATCGAGATTACAAAAGAGTATTTTGAATATCTTTTTGACCATTTAAATCTCCCTTTAGTTTTACCTTACGGAGAGTTTGAGATTGATTTCTCAAAATTTAGTGAGATACCTTTAATCCAATCCTTAAGCGATATCGGTGGAGTTCCAAGTGAGATTGTTGAGGATAAACAAAAGATTATCGAGTATCTAAAGGCTGATGGCGTAGAGGTTAATGAATCTATGAACTTGGGTCAGCTTCAAGGGGAACTTTTCGATGAGTATGTGGAAGCTAAACTAATCAATCCTACTTTTATCACGGAATATCCCGTTGAGATATCTCCACTGGCACGTAGAAGTGATGAGCAACCTCATTTAACCGATAGGTTTGAATTGTTTATTGCTGGAAAAGAGATAGCAAATGCTTTTTCGGAGCTTAACGATCCGCTCGATCAGTTAGAGCGGTTTGAAGCTCAAATGGCAGCAAAAGACAGCGGGGATGATGAAGCACATGAGATGGATGAAGATTTTGTCAATGCACTGAGTTACGGTATGGCTCCAACGGCAGGACAGGGTATCGGTATAGACAGGCTTGTGATGATGCTTACAAATCAACATACTATTAGAGATGTTTTACTTTTCCCTGCAATGAAGCCTATTGCAAAAGAGATTGATCTTCACGATGATTCTGAAGAATCAGCAGAGTAAAAAAATTAAATTATACAAAGGAAAAAAATGAGTTTTTTAAGTAACGACAATTTGGCAACGGCAGATGCCGAGGTTTTTGGAATAATCGAGGATGAGTTAAAAAGACAAACAAACCATCTTGAGATGATTGCATCGGAGAACTTTACATCTCCTGCTGTTATGGAAGCTATGGGAAGTGTATTTACAAATAAATATGCCGAAGGGTATCCATATAAAAGATATTACGGTGGATGTGAGTTTGCAGATAAAGCCGAGCAGTTAGCGATAGATAGAGCGTGTGAGATTTTTGGATGCAATTATGCAAATGTACAACCACACTCAGGAAGCCAAGCAAACGTTGCAGTGTATGCGGCACTTTTAAAAGCGGGAGATAAAATCCTTGGTATGGATTTAAGCCATGGTGGACATTTAACCCACGGTTCCAAACCATCTTTTTCGGGAAAAAATTACCATGCATTTTATTACGGTGTAGAGCTTGACGGTAGAATCAACTATGATAGAGTGATGGATATTGCAAAAATTACCCAACCTAAAATTATCGTGTGTGGTGCAAGTGCATATGCAAGGGAGATTGATTTTAAAAAGTTTAGAGAGATAGCCGATGCAGTCGGTGCATATCTTTTTGCAGATATTGCGCATATTGCAGGACTTGTAGCAGCAGGGGAACATATGAGTCCATTCCCTTATGCGGATGTGGTTACAACTACTACCCATAAGACGCTTAGAGGTCCAAGAGGCGGTATGATTATGATGAACGACGAAGAGATTGCAAAAAAGATAAATAGTGCAATTTTCCCGGGAACCCAAGGTGGACCGCTTGTACACGTGATGGCTGCAAAAGCGGTGGCTTTTGGGGAAGTTTTAAAACCTAATTGGAAAGATTATGCCAAGCAAGTAAAAGCAAATGCAAAAATTCTTGGCGAAGTATTAGTAAAAAGAGGGTATGATTTAGTCAGTGATGGAACCGATAATCATCTTGTACTTGTATCTTTTTTAAATAAAGATTTTAGTGGTAAAGATGCCGATGCAGCTTTAGGAAATGCAGGGATTACGGTAAATAAAAACACGGTTCCCGGAGAAACTAGAAGTCCTTTTGTAACAAGCGGTATAAGAATAGGATCTCCTGCACTTACTGCAAGAGGGATGAAAGAGGCTGAATTTGAGCTTATTGCAAATAAAATTGCGGATGTTTTAGACGATATTGAAAATACACAGCTTCAAGAAGATGTAAAAAAAGAACTTGAAGAGTTAGCAGGGAAGTTTGTAATTTATACTCAATCGACCTATTAAAAAAAGAGAATAAAAGCGAAGGAGGGGAGCATGGAAGTAGATGGAAAAGAGTTTATGAGAAATGTGGGAATAGAGCAGGATAAAGAGCGTTTGGCACAAGAACAAAAAAGGCTCGAAGCTCTTAAAAGAGAAGCATACCTCAGAGAAGAGGAAAATGCCAGAATGCAAAATCAAGAAGAATCTACTTTTGCCGATATCTCTTTAAATTCGGCGCCCCCTTTAAATAGAATAGATGAGCCGACAGTAGAGGATTTAAAATTGGCACAAGATGATCCCGATAAAACAAAAAGAAGATATATATTACTTGGGATTGCACTTATTTTGGTATTTGTTATTACTATTTTAGTGATAAGGATTATCTCAAACAGCGATACCGAGGAGAAGATGGAAAACCTTAATCCTCAACAGCAAGAACTCTCCACCGATAAAATTCTTAATAAAATAGATACAAATGAAGAGTATCAAAAAGCGATTGATAAAAACTTGGCTAAAGAGGAAGCCAAAAGACTTGATGAAGCGAAAAAAAGCAAGGTTCCTGATGTAGGAATAGATGAAGAGAAGGTTGAAAATACTCCGTTAGTGATTGAAAAACCAAAACCAAAAGAGAAACCTAAAAAAGATTTGTTTGGTTTAAATGAGCAAAAAAAAGCGGTTGAAACATCACAGAGCGTAACCGTAAAACAAGAGGTTACAAAAACGCAGCCAAAGATAGTTGAAGTTGCTAAACAAACGCAAAAAACAGTTACTAAAGTTTCTACCCCTCCAAAGAAAATCGTAAAACCCGTGGTTCAAAAACCAAAAACCATCAAACCTGCTCCTAAAGCGATACCAAAACAAACAACACAAAATATATCGGGATTTTATATCCAAGTGGGTGCTTTTACAAAACAGCCGAGTGAAAAACTTCTTGGCGAAATAAAAGCAAAAGGTTTTAGCTATGTTATCCATCCAATGACGATAAAAGGGACAAAATACAATAAAGTCCTTATAGGGGCATATCCTACAAGACAGAGTGCGCAAAATAACTTAAATGTTGTAAAACAAAAGTTGAAAAAACCCGGTGCATATATTTTAAAAATTTAGGATAATAAATAGGGATGAAGTTTTATGATAAAAAAATATTATTGGATCAGTTTACCCCTGTTTCAATTTACCAAAAAGTTAAAAGTATATTTCAAGATGAGATCACATTTTTATTTGAATCTACTGTAAATAGTAATACCGACGGTAATTTTAGTTACATTTTTATCGGTGCCCGTGAGCGGATATGGCACAAAGATGAAAAAAGTTTTTATAAAAATGAAGAGGGGAAAACTGCACAAATAGACGATAACCCTTTTATATTTTTAAAAGAGTATTACAGGGAACTTGATAAAAATTTGTATAAGCAAAAAGGGCAAGAGTTGGGTATCGGGCTTATTGACGGTTTTATCGGAAATATGGGTTATGATATGGTTGCAACCTTTGAGCCTGTATTGCAAAAATCTATGAAAAATCTTAAAAGTGAGATTGATATAGCTGATTGTGATCTGATCCGTCCTAAAATGGTACTCGTGTTTTCCCATAAAACATCACAATTGACATTTGTAACATCTATGGAGTCCATGGCTGGATATATTGAGTGTATTGAATCAAAACTTAAAGAACCGTATCCTTATACACCGCTTCAAGGTGCAACGATTTTACAAGAGGGAACTTTTGCCCATACAAAAGAAGAGTTCTTTGAGATGATTGCAAAAAGCAAAGATATGATACGAAGCGGAGATGTATTTCAAATATTGATGACCAATCGATATACTGCAAAAGCTCATGTTGATAATCTTAGTTTTTATAGAGTCTTAAGAAGTAAAAATCCTAGTCCATATCTTTTTTTATTGGAGTATGAAGATTTTTGTATCGCGGGAAGTTCCCCTGAGGTTATGGTAAGACTAACAGATGATAGAATCCTTTTACGACCGATTGCAGGGACGAGAAAAAGAGGGAAGACAGTTGCTAAAGATTTGGAGATGGAACATGAGATGCGAAATGATCCAAAAGAGGTAGCAGAACACGTTATGCTTATAGACCTTGGTCGTAATGATGTGGGAAGAGTTGCAAAGGCAGGAACCGTTGAAGTAACAGATAAGATGCGAGTTGAAAGATACTCTCACGTGATGCACTTAGT
Source organism: Arcobacteraceae bacterium (assembly GCA_050292155.1). Classification (GTDB taxonomy): domain Bacteria; phylum Campylobacterota; class Campylobacteria; order Campylobacterales; family Arcobacteraceae; genus JAIOSF01. Next base: position 34,395 of record JBNKLC010000048.1, on the reverse strand, counting down.
CTCGGACGTAGAAGCAACTATTGATGAGAGTCATGATATGTTTGATCTTTTTGCAGCAACTTTTACTGCAGGGACGATGACTGGAGCACCAAAGATTCGGGCGATGGAACTTATTGCACAGTTTGAGGGGCTTAAAAGATCATTTTACAGCGGTTCAATTGCATATTTTGGATTTGATGGAAATATGGATAGTGCTATTACTATTAGAACGACCTTTATCCAAGATGATACTATTATCTTTCAAGCGGGAGCAGGGGTTGTAGCCGATTCACAGCCTGAACTTGAATATTTGGAAGTCAAAAATAAACTAGCGGCGAATATTGCTACACTAGAAGATTTAAGTAAGTTATAAAGGATGATTTTGGATACTATAACGGTGGCACACTCCCCCGATGCCGATGATATTTTTATGTATTATGCGATTAAATTTGGATGGGTGGGTTTAGAAAACACTAAATTTGAAAATTTAGCGGCGGATATAGAAACTCTTAATCAAGCGACACTTCAAGGGGAATACGATATTTGTGCGATTAGTTTTGCATTGTATCCTTTTGTAAAAGATGATTTTGCACTTTTACGAACGGCTGTAAGTTTTGGAGAGGGATATGGTCCAAAGCTTGTAAAGAAAAAAGGGACAAAACTAAAAAGAAATTTTCGTGTGGCTCTCAGTGGAAAATATACTACTAATGCCCTTTTATTTAGAATCAAATATCCTGAAGCTCGTATAACATATATGAATTTTTTAGAGATAGAACAGGCTGTTTTAGATGGAGTAGTAGATGCGGGTGTTTTAATCCACGAATCTATCTTAACCTATTCAGACCAGCTTGAAGTAGAAGCAGAGCTTTGGGATATATGGCAGGAGTTTGCAGGGAAAGACTTACCCCTACCTCTTGGCGGGATGTGTTTACGTAGAAGTATTCCATTGAATAAAGCGATAGAGTATGAACAAACATTAATAGATGCGGTTAAAGTAGCAAATTCTAATAAACTTTTACTTTCGCGTATGCTTCTTGAACGTGATCTTATTAGAGTAGATCATGATACTTTACAAACCTATTTAGGACTTTATGCCAACGATAACTCTATAGAATTGAGTGACGTACAATATAAAGCACTTGATAAATTGTATGAATTGGGTTATAAAAACGGTTTTTACGACCAATTAATCCACGTACAAGATTATCTTATCCCGGAAGAATATAAAGAGCTTCGTAACTCTTAATATTCTTAACTCTTATAATAATTATTTATCTGTAATATCTCTTATTAATTATTGATTAAACTTATCTTGATACACTTAATGCTTATTAAAAATACTTATACTTAAGGAGCAATAGATGTATCAAAAAAGTATCCGTTTTATTACTGTATTGTTTACATTATTATTTATCTCAACGACTGTTTATGGTGCCCAAAAAGGGAAAGTTACAGGGGGAACTGCACATCACTATCCAGATTGGTTCAAAGCAAGTTTTCTTGATATATCTGAAGATATAGCAGAAGCAAAAGAGGGAGATAAACATCTGATGCTATTTATGTCTTTAGAGTTTTGTCCTTATTGTACCAAGATGTTAAAAGAAAATTTTTATGAAGGTGCAAAATTGCAACCATACATAGCAAATAACTTTGATGTGGTAGGTATCAATATAAAAGGTGCAAAAGAAGTGACAGTGGATGAAGATACCACAATGACAGAAAAAGAGTATGCGGGACATCTAAAAGTGCACTATACCCCGACTATACTATTTTTTGATCAAGAAGAGAATAAAATAGCTCTCAGAGTCAATGGATACAGGTCACCTGAAAATTTTAGGTATATTTTAGATTTTATAAAAAATAAAGAGTATAAAAACAGTACTGTGACCCAGTATCTTGAAAAAGTAAAAAATAAAACACTTTATACATTAAAGCAAAATAAGATGTTTAAAAACATCACTGACCTCTCAAAAGTAAATGGACCGTTAGCCGTTATCTTTGAAGATGGAGGATGTACACAGTGTAACTATTTTCATAATACCACTTTAAAAAATAAAGAGGTGCAAAAAGAACTATCAAAGGTAACCGTTGTACGATTTGATGCTACTTCAAATGAAAAAATTATAACTCCAGAGGGGAAAACAACTACGCCAAATAAATGGGCAAAAGATATGGTGCTGGATTATAGACCGGGAGTTGTACTTTTTGATAAGAAAAAAGAGATCGTACGAATAGATGCACTTTTATATAGCTTTCATTTTAAAGAGTTGGTACGGTATGTAAGCGGTGGATATTATGAACAGTATTCTACATTTTTGGGTTATTTACGACCAAGACAAGTGGAGCTTTTAGATCAAGGGGTCAATATAGATCTTTCAGATAAGTACTAAAAAAGGATTTTTATAAAATCCTTTTTTAATCTGATGTAGCAGTAATAGTACCTGAAGATGTTTCAGTACCAGAGTAGGTAGTAGTATATGAATAGTCAGCATGTATAATATTCCCACTAGAACCATAGAATTTCCCCTCAGTAGAACCGATAGCATCTCCCGTCATTTTCCAGTCACCATTACCTAGAGTAAACCCTGAACCATCAAGATTAACTGTTCCTGTAAGATTGGTAATATCAACATCTTTACCACCACTAGCTTCCCCGAAAATTTTACCATTTGTTATGGCTCTAGAACCAAAATTTACAGTCATTTCAAAACTATTAGAGGGATCATAGCCTCCGTAGTTTACCCCATCTTTAACATGGGTTCCTTCAATTTTACCTGTGTAAGTAGCTGTATGTGTTGCATTTATAATTACATCAGGATCTGTTACAGGATTAGTATTTTGCTCTACAAAAAGATTTTCAGTATCATCAGCCTCTTCATTCCACTCTCCCCATGCTACATTTTCAGGTTCGCTTACCACTACATCAAGATCATCAAGTGTAACCTCTTTTTCATCACTTAAACTAAATCGCGTACTATCATCCATATTTTGAATATCTTGTTGTTGAAGTTTTTGCGGTTTTAAAACTTTTGTATCAACTCCAAGATCTACAAATTGCCCTGCCGGAATTACGATAGATTGTCCGGTTTTTAGATGGGTAATAACTATCTCCCCCTCGATACATACAATCCTATCTCCTACAACAGCCATTCGGCTCAATATTTGTGTTCCACGAATTCCTATTGAAGAGGTTTTGGAGTTGAGTTTAAATTTACTTGGAGCTAGTTTTCCTATCTTGCCCGTAATAGTTCGAAATGTCCCTTTTAAAAGTCCAAAATCTGTTTTATAGTTTTTATTTTGTTCATCATAAAGATATTCGTTTATTTTAAAAACAGAATTTTTCCCAATAGTGATAACCGTATTATCATTAAATAAAAGCTGAGCTTTTCCGTTGGACTTTGTAAGTATCTCATCATTTTTTAATATGATAGAACCAACTTCTCCTACAATTTTATCACTGTCACGTACAATTGTAAGATCCCCTTTAAGGGCAACGATTTTACCTATATTTGCACTAAGAGTTAGTGTAAATACTATAAATAGAAATAAAAGTTTTCTTACCATTGGAATTTCCTTATGTAGTTGATTGTTGCTGAATTTTTCTTATAATCATAAGCATCTTGATTTGATATGTTTTTGATTGCTTTTACTGAGAGATTTAATATATTGTTTTTATCAAACAGCTTTGCAAAAGATACCCTTACACTATGTGTTGTATCATCCCTTTTAGAATCAAAGAAAATATCTTTTTGGATATACTTTGTTTTTGTAAGTTCATATTCTGTATTAAGAATTAAATCTTTTGTAAAATTATAGTTGTATCCTATATTTGCTTGGTATCTATTTTTATCGATATCGGTTCTCTCTCCGGTTCTTCTTCTATCTCTAGCGATATTGAATCCAGTATAAAATTTAGAAAAATAAAAATCAGCTTCCAGCCTATATTCTCTATAGTCTCTAGCTTCGCTTAAATCTTTGTCATAAGATATTTGTTTCATTTGTAAAAAAGATGATAGAGTTATATCTCCTAAAATTTTTGTAATATATTTAGGGGTAACAGAGTACACTTTAAAGCGATCGTATTGGGATTTCCCCGGTACAACCTTATCAATGCTTAGTTCAAGTGCATATTGTGTATTATTTGGTTTATCGACAAAGATTATCTCAGGTTTATAAGAATAAAATTTAAGATCGCCCGTATCATAGTCATTATAGTTTTTGTTGTAAATGATAAATTTATTTTTCCATAGATAAGAGGAGTTTTTAAATTTTTTAATTGTATCAAAGCCTACGTATTCAATATGACCGTTATCGTTTTTAGGATCTTCCCCACTAACTGTGGTATTGGAAAGTCCCGGTAGATTATACTCTTTATCTTCTAATCCATAGTTTACGTTATCTGTAAAATCCCATCCGAACATCAATGTTGCATTGAGTAAAAATTTGTCATCATCCAAAGATGCTAAAAAGACTTTGACATTTTCTTTTACGTTTTTTGGTACGTTTGAGTTAAGTACCTTTTGAAATTCTCTTTTTGCTTGATCTTTAAATCCAAGGACTACCAAAAGTTTTGCGAACTCTAGCCGCGCTTGATGAAAATCTGGTTTTTTGATTAAAACCCTCTCAAATGCAGCGGTTGCTTCATCATATTTTTTTAGCTGAATACCACTCATCGCAAGGTAATAGTTGATATAGACATGATCGCTATGTTTATGAAATAGCTTTTCAAATTGATAATACGCCGTTTCATAATCTTTTGAAAAGTAGTGTGCTTTTGCAGAGATATATTCCCCTTTTGTAAGAACAGGGTCATTGGCATAAAGCGTTGCCGTCATTGATAAAAGTAAAAAAAACCTAATCAATAAAGATTGAAAAGTTTTCAACATATATAAAATCCTTTAATAATTATTGTTTTAAATACCCATTTTATAATATTTTATCTTAAATTTATAAATTAGTTATTTATATTTAAGAGAGTGAAATAATACAATTGATGTTATAATTCTTTAATGAAAAAAACAATTGATTTTAAAAAATATACATCTATCCATATTGGACCAAAATATGAAGTAGAGATTATTAACGAGATAGGTTCCTATGATGGGTATAAAATAATTGGTAGAGGGAATAATCTTCTTATATCTTCTCATCCTCCAAAACTTGCAATTTTAGGCGAAGAGTTTGATTATATTATAACAAAAGGAAATAAACTTATTGTAGGAGCAGCCACTACAAGCGGAAAGCTTTTGACATATTGCAAAAAAAACGACATTGCACATTTTGAACTTTTGGCAAAATTGCCTGGGAATATGGGTGGACTTGTCAAAATGAATGCTGGGTTAAAGCAGTGGGAGATATTTAATCATCTTTATTCTATTACAACCGATAAAGGGACTTTTTTAAAAGAAGAGATTCCATACAGCTATCGTCACAGCGATATTGAGGGGATAATTTACGAGATAGTTTTTGAGATAGAAAAAGGATATGATAAAGAGCTTCAAAAGATGTTTAATCAGATGCGGGATAATCAACCGAATCTTCCCAGTGCAGGAAGCTGCTTTAAAAATCCCAAAGAGCATAGTGCAGGGTATTTAATCGAAAAAGTGGGTTTAAAAGGTTATACCATAGGGGGGATGGCATTTAGTTCTCTTCATGCCAACTTTTTGGTCAATATGGGAGGAGGTACCTTTGATGAAGCATTAAAGCTTATCAATCTTGCAAAACAAAAAGTAAAAGAGCAGTTTGGTATAGAACTGGAAGAGGAGGTTGTAATTTTATAAAAAATTGCAAAATGCAATATTTTTAAATAAATAGTTTATTTTATATTACAATACAATATCTAAACTCTAAAGGTATTGTATGAAATCATTAAAATCTGCTTCATTGAGCGGGATAGATGCACTAAGTATCGATGTGGAATCTTCGTTTACAAAAGGATTGCCAAGCTTTAGTATCGTAGGGATGGCAAATACCGCAATCCAAGAATCAAAAGAGCGGATAAAATCGGCTCTGCTTACAAATAATTTTAAATTTCCCCCTAAAAGGATAACCGTTAATCTAAGTCCTAGTGAGATCAATAAAAAAGGCTCACACATCGATCTTTCTATTGCACTTTTAATTGCACTGCAAGAGGAGAGTGTAAGTTTTAAAGAGTATTATGTTTTTGGGGAACTTGGATTGAACGGGAAGTTAAAAGATACAAAATCTATCTTTGTATTGATACTCTCACTTCTAAGGCAAGGGGAGTTAAAAAAAGTGCTTATCCCTAAAGAATCGGTTGCAAAAATTTCTTTGATACCTGGTATTGAGATATATGCAGTCGATACACTCCAAGAAGCGATAGATTTTTTTACCCTTAATCAAAAAGAAAAATATAAAATCACAAATCAAAATTATGATTTTGAACATATAAATATCAACAATGAAAAATACTATTTTACCAAACAATACGATGAGGACTTTAATGATGTAAAAGGGCAAAGCTTGGCAAAAAAAGCAGCACTTATCAGTGCAGCAGGAGATCATAATCTTATCATGGAAGGAAGTCCCGGATGTGGAAAAAGTATGATTAGTAAAAGATTACCATATATTATGCCGCCAATGGGATTGGAGGAGATTTTAGATATTGCCAAAATGGAATCTTTGGAGGGAAATGAGCCAGATTTTAAACCCCTTAGAAAGATGAAAAATCCTCACCACAGCGGGACAAAAGCAAGTATAACTGGCGGTACTACTATAGGGGAAGTTGCACTGGCAAACCATGGGATGCTTTTTTTTGATGAACTGCCTCATTATCAAAAGAGTGTATTGGAGAGTTTGCGGGAACCCCTTGAAGATCATGCTATATCTATTTCACGGGTAAATTCAAAAGTAAAGTATCCCACCAAGTTTATTTTTGTAGCTGCTTTAAATCCATGTCCATGCGGTAATTTATTATCAGAGTCAAAAGAATGCAGATGTAGTGAGCTTGAGATTCAAAGATATAAAAATAAAATTTCCGATCCTTTTTTAGATAGGATTGATTTGTATGTTATTATGAATGAAGTGAAAAAAGAAGATCTAAGTGACGTAAGTTCCGAGGAGTTACATAAACAAGTGATTGGAGCTTTTAAAATCCAAAAGTTAAGGGGACAAAAAAATTTAAACGGTAAATTGAACGACAAAGAGATAAAACAGTATTGTATTTTAGATAATGAAGCACAAATTATTTTAGACCTCTCTATCGAAAAATTTCAACTCTCTTTTAGAAGTGTTAATAAAGTACTTAAAGTAAGTAGAACAATAGCAGACTTGCAAAACTCAAAGATAATTAAAAAAGAGCATTTAATAGAAGCGTTATCTTATCGAAAAAGATAAATTTAACTTTTTTTCCATGCCTTTTCAAAATCTATATTTTGGAAGTATATTTTTTTAGAAAGATCATTGAGTCCCGTATTTTTAAGGATATATGCCACTTTTTTGACCCAGCTTTTTCTATAGTTAAATGAGTTTTTTTGACCGCCTATTTTTTTTATAAATTCAAGATTTGTATCAAGCTCAAATAAAGTATCGCTGCCTTTTTCGGCGACTTGCCGTTCAAGCCAAAGTTTACTTTGTTTGAAAGGTTTATATTTGTGGTTTTTATTAATCCATTTTGTTAAAAAGTCTTTAATATTTTGCATTTTAGCATCTTTGTAGTCTTGAGTATTGTATTTAAAATATTCAAGTTGTTTTGTGCTACCTGCAATCATTTTTGGTCTATAATCTTTTTTAAGACTTTTGGGTCTTTTTTTCCATATAAGTTCTTTACACTCTTTTTGTTCATTTGGATCAAAAAGAGTAATTTTTCTTTTGTCATTTTTACAATAAGGAAGATTGAGTGAGGGTAACTCTTTTTCATTTTTACCAGCCCCTAGGCTTAGAATATTTCCAGTGATTTGGGCTACATAACCACTTCCATAACCTGATTCTAGTCCAGCAATAGCTAAAACAGCTGCAGGTGGAGTGTGATGCTTAATTGATAGAGTTATAACATCTTGTGCAATTGATTGATAAAATGCTTTTACATTTTGATATTTTCTTAAGTGGTAATCAGATGCAAAAAGTGTCGTGATAAATAGTAATAAAGTGATAAATATTTTCATAAGTGGTTAAAAAAGAAAAAGGAAAGCAAAAAGCTTCCCTTTTTTATAAAATTAGTGAGTGATTATCCTCTTTTGTTAATAATCTCTTCAGAAACATTTTTAGGAACTTCCATATATTGATCAAAGATCATAGAATATGTAGCACGACCTTGAGACATAGATCTAAGATCAGTCGAGTATCCAAACATCTCTGCAAGTGGAACAAGTGCAACTACAAGTTTAACTCCTGCTCTTTCGTCCATAGATTGAACTTGACCTCTTCTTTTGTTACAATCCCCGATAACATCTCCCATGTACTCTTCAGGAGTTTCAATCTCAACTCTCATCATAGGCTCAAGGATAACCGCACCTGCTGCAGGAGATTTACATCCCGCTTTAAATCCCATAGAAGCAGCAAGTTTAAATGCCATCTCGGAAGAATCCACATCATGGTAAGAACCGTCATAAACGGTAACTCTGATATCAACCATAGGATAACCAGCCAAGATACCACCTTGCATCGCTTCAAAACAACCTTTTTCAACTGCAGGAATATACTCTTTTGGAATAACCCCACCTTTGATCTCATTAACAAATTCAAAACCTTCTTCATTGGTTTCGTCTTTTGTCATAGGCTCAATTTTAAGATATACGTGACCGTATTGACCTTTACCACCAGATTGTTTTGCATATTTGTACTCTTGTTGTACAGGAGCGTTGATAGTTTCTCTATAAGCAACTTGTGGAGCACCAACTTCTGCTTCAACGTTAAATTCTCTTTTCATTCTATCTACAAGGATTTCTAAGTGAAGCTCACCCATCCCCGAGATAATAGTTTGACCAGATTCTTCATCAGATGCAACTCTAAATGATGGATCTTCTTGAGCAAGTTTTCCAAGAGCGATACCCATTTTTTCTTGGTCCGCTTTTGTTTTAGGTTCAACTGCAACAGAGATAACAGGCTCTGGAAAGTCCATTCTTTCTAAGATAACCGGATCTTTATCAGATGCTAAAGTATCTCCTGTGATTGTATCTTTAAGACCAACAACAGCACCGATCTCTCCGGCATAAAGTTCTGAAACTTCTTCTCTGTTGTTTGAGTGCATTTTTAGAAGTCGTCCAATTCTCTCTTTTTTCATTTTTGTAGAGTTCATTACATAAGTACCTGATTGTAATTGTCCTCTATAAATTCTTGTAAATGTTAATTGTCCAACAAACGGGTCGGTCATAATTTTAAATGCCAATGCAGCAACTTCACCGTCATCTGTAGAAGGAACAACTACTGCTTCACCGTCTTGAGTTTCACCTCTAATATCTGCAACCTCGGTTGGAGCAGGTAAGTACATAGCAACAGCGTCAAGTAAAGTTTGAACACCTTTGTTTTTAAATGCAGTACCACAAGTCATTGGAGTGATAGACATATTAAGACAAGCAGCTTTAAGACCTGAAATAATCTCTTCTTCAGAAAGCTCACCCTCTTCAAAATATTTTTCCATAAGTTCTTCACTAGACTCTGCAGCAGCTTCGATCATTTTTTCTCTATACTCTTCTGCTTTATCCATCATATCCGCTGGAATATCTTCAACATGGTAGTTAGAACCCATAGCAGCATCTTCATCCCAAACGATAGCTTTCATTTGAACTAAATCAACAACACCTTGGAAGTTCTCTTCGGCACCGATTGGTAATTGAATTGGAACCGGGTTAGCTTTAAGTCTTTCAGATACTTGGCTTTCAACCATGTAAAAGTCGGCTCCGGTTCTATCCATCTTGTTTACAAAGATCATTCTAGGAACTCTATATTTATTTGCTTGTCTCCAAACAGTTTCAGATTGTGGTTGAACCCCACCAACTGAACAGAATACAGCAACGGCACCGTCAAGTACCCTCATAGATCTTTCAACTTCGATTGTAAAATCAACGTGACCCGGAGTGTCGATGATGTTTATTTGAAGTTGCTCATTTGTTTTTGGGTGCGGCCAGTGACAAGTAGTAGCAGCAGAAGTAATCGTAATACCTCTTTCTTGCTCTTGTTCCATCCAGTCCATAGTTGCGGCACCGTCGTGTACCTCACCGATTTTGTGGGATACACCCGTGTAGAATAAAATTCTTTCAGTTGTAGTAGTTTTACCTGCATCAATATGTGCAGCAATACCGATATTTCTAACTCTGTTAAGTGGTGTTTTTCTTGCCATTTTATTTTCCTACCATCTATAGTGAGCAAATGCTTTATTTGCTTCAGCCATTTTATGCATATCTTCTTTTTTCTTAAAAGAGTTTCCTCTTTCGTTCGCTGCATCAAATAATTCGTTTGCAAGTCTCTCTACGGCAGTTCTTTCATTTCTTTTTCTTGAAAATTCTACAAGCCATCTAAGTGCTAAAGTTTGTCTTCTTACAGGTCTAACTTCAACAGGAACTTGATATGTAGCTCCACCAACTCTTCTTGATTTTACTTCTAAAAGCGGTTTGATGTTCTCAACTGCTCTTTCAAAGATATCGTATCCAGACTCTTCACCTCTAGCGTCAAGGTTGGCAATTGCACCGTACATAATTTTTTGTGCTACAGACTTTTTACCGTCTAACATAACAGCGTTAATAAACTTAGTGATCAATTTACTGTTGTAAATAGGATCAGCCATTACTTCTCTTACAGGAGCTTTTCTTCTTCTCATTGTCTAATCCTTTCTCTTATGCTTTTGGTTTTTTAGTACCGTATTTAGATCTTGAAACAGTTCTGTTTGCAACACCAGCCGTATCAAGTGCACCTCTTACGATGTGATACTTAACCCCAGGTAAATCCTTTACCCTTCCACCTCTAACTAATACGATAGAGTGCTCTTGAAGGTTGTGACCTTCACCACCGATATATGAGATAACCTCATATCCTGTTGTTAATCTAACTTTAGCAACTTTTCTAAGTGCCGAGTTTGGTTTCTTTGGTGTAGTAGTATATACTCTTGTACATACACCTCTTCTTTGTGGACACGAAAGTAAAGCAGCTGATTTTGATTTTTTAACAACTTTCTTTCGCTCTTTTCTAACCAGTTGGTTGATAGTAGGCATTGTTTTCCTTTATAATTTGGTTTGAACAGGTTTAAGCTCTGTTCAGGCTTCTCTTACGAAACGGCATCAACCGTTTCAATACTACCTAATCCCGAAAGGAATATTGTATTTCTTATCGAAAAAAGTTCGCAATTTTACTAAAAACAAACTTAAACTATCTTTATGACTACTCTTGCGTGTTTTCTTCGGCAGATGTTACTCCCATCGCTAAGAGTATTTTATCTTCAATTTCTTTTGCCAACTCAGGATTATCTGCTAAAAAGAGTTTTGCATTTTCTTTTCCTTGACCTATTTTAGAATCGTTGTAGCTAAACCAAGCTCCCGCTTTATCTATAATATCAAGTTTTACTCCGTAATCTATAAGCTCTCCCATTTTTGAAATACCCACACCAAACATAATATCAAATTCAGATACTTTAAAAGGAGGTGCAACTTTATTTTTTACCACTTTTACTTTTGTTCTATTACCAATTACATCTTCCCCTTGTTTGAGTGATGCTATTCTTCTGATATCAAGTCTAACCGAAGAGTAGAATTTAAGTGCATTACCACCTGTAGTAGTTTCTGGACTTCCATATCCCGTCATACCGATTTTCATTCTGATTTGGTTGATAAAGATAACGGAAGTATTCATTTTATTTAATATACCCGTTATTTTTCTCAATGCTTTTGACATCAATCTTGCTTGAACTCCAACTTGCATATCGTCCATATCTCCGTCAATTTCTACTTTTGGAGTAAGCGCCGCAACAGAGTCTACTACTACAAGATCAACGGCACCGCTTCTAATAACCGTTTCAAGTATCTCCAAAGCTTGTTCTCCAAAATCGGGTTGTGAGACAAGTAAATTATCGGTATCGACGCCGATATCTTTGGCATATTTTACATCCAGTGCATGTTCTGCATCGATAAAAGCACATACACCTCCCGCTTTTTGACACTCTGCTATTGCGTGGAGAGTAAGTGTTGTTTTCCCTGAGCTTTCAGGTCCGTATATCTCTATCACTCTTCCTTTTGGAAGTCCTCCCACACCAAGAGCGAGATCAAGTCCCAGCGAACCTGTAGAGATCGCTTCTACAGGTATAACCTCTTTGTCTCCAAGTCTTACTAAAGTACCTTTTCCAAAGGCTTTATCCATTTGCTTGATTGCAAGTTCTAGTGCATTTTTTTGTTGATCGTTCATCTTTTTTCCTTAATTTTTCATTTTATATGTGAAACTATAACTTATTTTTTTCAAAATTTATAAAAACATTGCATTTTGCAATATTTTTTCTTAATATTGTATTTAAAAGTTTATTGTAGAGGGATTTGTATAATAAATTTTGCTCCGTTTTTGCTATTTATAACCATAAGTTTTCCTTGGAAACTCTCCGTTACGATTTTATAACTCATATGAAGCCCAAGACCCGTTCCTTGTGAACCGTGTTTAGTTGTAAAATAAGGCTCAAATATTCTAGGCATAATATCATCTGCAATGCCGTCCCCATTGTCTTCTATTATTATCTGCACAAAACGATTTGCTTTTTTTAATTCCACTTTTACCCATTTGTTTTCAATATTTTTTTCATTGAGGGCATCTTTGGCATTGTTTATAATATTAATTATAACTTCGGCAAGTTCTCCTGCAATCAGTTTTATTTTAAGGGGTTTTTCATTATCTATCATATTGATTAATTGTATATGGTGATTATTCAGTGCCGTTTGCACAATATTGAGTGCATCTTGAATACTCTCTTGTAAAATGACCTCTTTGAGTTCTTTTTTCTCTTTTAAAAAGTCTCTAAAAGTATCGATTGTTTTTGAAAGATATTGTGCGTTGTCGTTAATATGGGTACATAATTTTTCCAATTCTTCATCACTCAGTTGGTCAATCTGTTTTTTTAGAAGTATACCTGTTGAGGCGGTACTGATAACACTAAGAGGTTGTCTCCATTGGTGCGCTATATTTCCTATCATATCTCCCATGGACGCCATTTTTGACTGTTCTAAAAGTTGAAGTTCGTTTCTTCTATTGTTCTCAATCTCTTTTTGGACGTTTTTTTCCAAATTATTAATTTGATGTTCTATAGTATTTACCATAGTATTAAAATCATCAGAGAGTTCCCCTATCTCATCGTCTCTTTGTATATTTGATCTGATAGTATAATTTCCTTGTGTGACTTGGGAAGAAAATTTTGAAAGTTCCTTTATGGGTTTGAGTATATATTTAAGAAAAGTAAATCCCACTAAAAGAGATAAAAGGAGTGTTATAAAAGATATGGTTGCAATAAAAACTATCGTTTCATGGGAAATATTTTTAAAATCATCAAGATATATTGTGGCACATATATACCATCCAAGTTCGGGGATAAATTCAACCCAAGCAAGTTTTTCATAGGTATAGTTTCCTTTATCATCTGGTCTATCCCACAGATAGTGGATAGATTTGTCTTTATTTTTTGATGCTTCCGTGAATGTTTGAAATACAGTGTTTTGGGTACCGGGAACTTTAAGTTTCTTTATATTTTTCCCTTTCATGGATGCAATCGGATGGGCAAGAATTTTACCCTCTTTATTAAAGATAACAAAATATCCACTTTGACCGATTTTTGTTGTTGCGATAATATCATTGAGTTGTTTTTTTAGTTTCTCTTTTCTATGGGATATCTCTTTTTGAATATTTTCAATATAGACACCTGTTCCTATAATCCAATTAAATTTTTCAAAAAGCCGTACATGAGATATTTTTGGTTGGGCTTGTTCTTCCCCTGGTTTAGGCCACGAATAAGAGACAAAACCTTTGCTTTGTTTTTTAATGGTTGATACCATTTCATTAAAAAGATATATACCGTTTGGGTCTTGAAGCTCTTTGAGAGATTTTCCGTTTAGATTCGGGGTAAAAGGGTGCATTATCATTTTTGGTTCAAAATCATTAATCCAAAAATAGCCGTTTTTACCGTATCTGGTATTTTGAACCGTTTGGACAATCTTTGATTGGAGTTGTTTTTGATTGTATTGTTTATTAGAAGATAGAGGTTCCAAACTTGAATATAAAGTGTCCATAACATTTACAAGTCGTTTTTTATGGGTATTGATTATCTCTTTTTTATAAAGTTCCAAGTCATAATGGACATTTTTGGTTATAAGTGCAATTTTGTTTAACACCTCTTTTGCGTTTGTTTCTTGAAGATTTTCTATATTGTTATTGACTTTTGGAATGATAAACGAGATAATAATAAAAGAATAGATTAGCACTATCCCTATAACTATAAACATCGATTTACCGAATAATGAAGTTTTAAACAAAAAATAACCTCTACATATTAATTATTCTTATAATTTTATATAAAAGTATACTTGTTTTTTGATTAAAATACACTATTACGGGCGATAACTAAAGAGGAAAAATGATTTTTTTAATTTTAAGTAAATGTAGGGTATCATATCTAACAAAAATTTTTCATTAAAAAAGGAATATTAATAATGGTTTATATTGATAACGTGTATGCTGATGAAGTTATGGATAGTAGAGGAAATCCAACGGTAAGAGCAACGGTAATTTTAAGCGACGGTACCAAGCAAAGCGCAATTGTACCAAGCGGAGCCAGTACCGGGAAAAGAGAAGCATTGGAGTTAAGAGACGGCGGAGACAGGTACATGGGTAAAGGTGTACTGAAAGCCGTTGAGAATGTAAATGACACCATTGCCAATGAACTGATTGGATTAAGCCCGTTTAACCAAGCGGAAGTAGATGCCACTATGAAAGATATAGATGGAACAACTAACTATGGAAATTTAGGAGCAAATGCAGTTCTTGGGGTATCTATGGCTGTTGCCCGTGCAGCTGCAACGAGTTTAAAAATGCCGCTTTATAGATACCTTGGCGGGGCAAACGCTATGACTATGCCGGTTCCAATGCTTAATATCCTTAATGGTGGAGAACATGCAAATAACTCGGTTGATTTTCAAGAGTATATGATTATGCCTGTTGGGCTTGAAAACTTTAACGAAGGTCTAAGAGCCTCTTCTGAAATTTACCATAATCTTAAAAAAATTATTGACGGTATGGGAGAACTGACGGCAGTTGGAGATGAGGGTGGATTTGCTCCCAACTTAACTTCAAATGAACATCCCCTTCAAGTGATTATGGAAGCGATCGAAAAAGCGGGATATAAAGCGGGAGAAGAGATCTGTATTGCCCTCGACGTTGCGGCAAGTGAGCTTGTAAACGATGCAGGAAAATATGTATTAAAATCTGAAAATAGAGAATTAACTTCGAGTGAATTGGTAGATTATTATGTTGAATTATGCGATAAATATCCTATTATCTCTATAGAAGACGGTTTAAGCGAAGATGATTGGGACGGATTTAAACTGATGACAGAAAAGCTAGGGGATAAAATCCAACTGGTTGGAGACGATCTATTTGTAACCAATGCAAATATCTTAGCCGAGGGTATTGCTAAAGGGATTGCAAATTCTATTTTAATTAAGCCAAACCAAATTGGAACGGTAAGTGAAACGATGCTTACAATTAGACTTGCACAAAGAAACAACTACAACTGTGTAATGTCTCATAGAAGTGGAGAGAGTGAAGATAGCTTTATTGCAGATTTTGCCGTGGCATTAAACTGTGGACAGATCAAAACAGGATCAACAGCAAGAAGTGATAGAATTGCCAAGTACAATAGACTTCTTGAGATTGGTGCGGAGATTGGATATAGTGAGTATTTAGGGAAACAGCCTTTTTCTAAAAACTAATGAATTAAAGTATGCTAAAAGAAAATAGGAAATTTATATTTATGACATTTTTGCTTGTAACTGTTACTTTTTCTTTTGCATATTATGTTGCCGATCTTCTTTTTTACGGAAAAAGTTCCTATGAAGTGTATGCAAATTTACAGCAAAGAAAAGCAAAATTGCAAAATGATATTAAAAAGCTGCAATATGAAAATGCACTTTTACAAAAAAAATATTTTGAATTAAAAAATTTGGAGCCTGAAGAGCTATGAAAAAATCTTTTTTTATTTTTATTTCTTGTTTATTAATCGTTTCGTTAGATGCAAGGGAAAATCCGTTTGAGCCAACCGATACTTACAAAGAGAAACAAGTAGAGTATTTAAAGCAATTGGAGCTTGAAGAGCAAAGGGAAAAACAGCTTCAAGAACAGATGGAGATGCAAGAGCAGGTAATGCTTGAAAAAGAAAAAGAGCTTGAAGATTTAGAAACCCTTAAACAAGAAGAGTTGAGAAAAATCGAAGCTTTGAAAGCACAAAGAGCACTTATTGAAAAAGAGCAAAAGCAAAAACTGCTCCAAATCAAAAAGGAAAAAATGGCTCAAAAAAACAGGTACAATGTTTTGCCGTTTGTTCATGTGGATACGACCGATGATACATTTACATTGTATGTAGATACAAAATTTAAACTTATCAATCAAGATATTTTAAAAAAACAAAAAAAGATACTGTATGATTTTAAAGGATATGCAAGTTTTTATACCATTAAAAAATCTCTTAAAAGCAGTGCTTTTAAATCTTTTGCCGTTGGAACCCATAAGGCTAAGGGTTTTTTCAGGATAGTGGTTGATTTAACAGATAGTGCTTCAAAATACGCTGAAACGATAAATACAAAAGAGGGTAAAATCGTAATAACTAAGAAAAATTGATTTTATTGACCACTCTAATTAAAATCATCCCTATAAGTACTTCAAATATAGATGCAAGGATAAAAGCAAAGTAGTAAAATTGTGAAATACTTTGACTTTGAAATGCCAGTGTTGCTACGGCGATTAAAAGTGTTAAAGGCATGGAGTGTGAAAGTGCCAGTAACATAGAGTCTTGTATCCCGATATTCTTAATAAAAAGCGAAGAACTTATTATCCGAATTCCTATCATACCTGCAGTGATCAACAAAGCAGTTTGGATAAGGTTTTCCAAAAATAAAAATTTAAGATCAAATGAGGTTCCAATCCAAATAAAAAATATAGGTACCAACCATCCAAATCCAAAGTGTTCCAATTTGTGGGGAAGTTCTTTATTGTGTTCAAAAAAGGTTTTGATAAATACCCCTGCAATAAAAGCTCCAAGGGCTACTTCCAAATGAAAATATATCATAACTGCAACCATTAGAAAAAAGATTGCCATAGAGACTCTTATATCTTGCTCTTGAGTGTCGTCTTCTGGCATAAGATATGTTTTGAGTCCCGGGTACCACCATATAAGATTGTGAAAAAAGTGGTACAGGATAACCATCACGACAAATACAAGACTCAGTTCGATAAGTGTACTATAAAATGTGCTGCTTGAACCAAACTCCAACCTTGCACTAACTGCCGTTAAAACTACGATTGAGATAATCTCCCCCAGAAGTCCGACGGTAATAGCAAGAGAGAGCCAAGAGGTATTTCCATACTCTTTTTTAAGTACGGCTAAAAGACCGATGGAGATTAAAGGCATAGTTACTATAAATATTTTAGAAAGCTCGAAAGTCCATGTAAAAACAGCTGCAAAGATATAAAGGAGGGTTGTATATAAAAGCCCTTTTTTTAAAAGCTCCGGGGATATTTTAAAAAGTTGTTTTAGATCAACTTCAAGACCTGCTAAAAACATCAAATATAAAAAGCCCAGCTCCGCTACCAAGGTAAAAATATGATTCTCTGAGATAAGCCCTAAAGAAACGGCACCCGAGCCCAAAACTATCTCAATAGGGATTGTAGGTATTTTGATAAGCTTTGAGATGAGTGGGGATAAAAATATAATAATTGAAAGGACGATTATTATTAATATTTCATGAGCCATTATTATTCCTGATGTGTACAGTGTGAGGCTATTTCATAGCCGAGTTGTTCAAGAGCATTGATATCTTTTGAAGCGGCATTTCCACTTGTGGTAAGATAATCTCCTATCACGATTGAATTGGCACCGTAATCAAATATTTTGTATTGATCCTCTCTAAACATAAATTCTCTTCCACCTGCTACCATAATTTTATGGGCATTTGGAACCATAGTCCGTACCTGTCTTATAAGTAAAAAAGCTTCCTCTTTGCTTAGTGGATTTTTTACGATAGGGAGTGCATCGTTTGGATGAAAAAAATTAATCGGTACATTCATGGGATTTAAAGAAGCAATTGATTTTATCATCGAAAGACGGTCCTGCACACTCTCTCCTAATCCAAAAATCCCTCCACATACAAGTTTAAGGTTTGCCTTGTGTACATCTAAACAAGTTTGATACCGCTCGTCCCAAGAGTGTGTGGTACAAATCTCTTTATAAAATTCTTTGGAAGTTTCCAAGTTATGATTATAGTTATCTACTCCTGCACTTTTAAGCTCTTTAAGTTGTTCAAGTGTTGCCGTTCCGTTACAAGCAATAATTTTAAGACCTAAATTCTCTTTTTTAACCGCATGGGCAGCTTGTGTAACAAACTCCAACCTCTTATCACTCAAACCTTTTCCTGCGGTTACAAGACAAAATCCTATTGCCCTGTTTGCTTTTGCTTTTTTAGCTTCTTCTACAATAGTACCGATATCTTTTTTTTTATATCTTTGTATATCTGCTTTATATTTTACACTTTGAGTACAAAATTTGCAATCTTCTTTGCAAGTTCCACTCTCTATATTGCTGATTGCACAGAGATATATTGTTTTATCATCCATATTCGTTTTAGTTACCTTGTATATTCATATATTTTTTCCTGCCAATTTGTATCATTCGGCGATTTATAATTATACGATAATTTGTATTTATCCTCAGTTATCTCTAAAAGTGCACATTCGGTTAGATTTTTACTTCTGGCACACACTTCTCCTGGATTGATAAAAAGGGTACCGTTTTTATACTCTTCATAAAAACTATGGGTATGTCCAAATATCACAATATCACTATCGGGTGTTAGATAGTTTGGTATATGCATCAATTTAAATTTGATATCTTTGATTTTAAAATAGTACGGTTCACGCTCAATTTTATATCGGCTTGAGTATTGAACTAAACTATAATCATTATTTCCAAAAACACTTACATAGGTAAGATTTGAGTTTTTTAAAAGCTCAAGATTCTCTTTTATCTCCAAATCTCCTGCATGGATAAGATACTCTGCCCCTTTGTTTTGCAGCATCTCGATAGCCTCTTTTGTCAGCGTTGTTTTTCTATGGGAATCGGAAAGCAGGGCAATTTTTAACGGCATGATATCCTCTTAGTTAAAAAAATCTACTTGTTCTTGGGTATAAAACTTCCAGTTGATAGGGATAATTTTAACGTTTTCGCTTTTTTTCAAAGTTTCAAGTTTTTTATTAAGGATTATAATAGAGTTACAATTATTCAAAACACTCACCATCCCTGGAAATCTTTTTGGGGCAGGGGTGAAATATTCCCCATCAAAATTACCTGGGATAATAGTAGTTCTTGCCTGTTCACTACTGAGGTCTTCTGAAATTTTAGCAGTGATTACATTATGAAAAATATCTTTGCTTCCATTTAATGTTTGCATAATTATTGTTCCAAACATCTCAAAAATAAGTGAAGCTGCCAGTGGATTTCCTGGAAGATTTAAAATATATGTCGATCCTATTTTACCAAATACAGTTGGTTTGCCTGGTTTTATATCAATACCATTAAATATCACTTCCATACCAAGTTGCTCAAATGACTCCATGGTAAAATCAGCTTCCCCCACACTAATCCCACCTGTTGTGATAATAAGATCACTATAGAGTGAATTTTGTATCATATTTTGGATAGATTCTATTGAATCTTCTGCTTTACCTGTAAATGTGACATCTGCTCCAAGTTCACTCACTCGTGATAAAAGTGTAGGGGTGTTGGAGTTAAATATCTGATACTCTTTGATACTCTCATAGTGAAGTTTTAGCTCTTCCCCACTGGTAAATACAGATACTTTTGGTTTTCTATATACTTTGAGATGGCTTATCCCTTGGGAAGTTAAAAGTGCAATTGTAGCAAAGTTTATCTCTTCCCCTTTTTTTAAAATAGTTTCATCTTTTGTAATATCTTCACCGATAAATCTTATATGTTGGTTCTTTTTTATATTTTTAGGAAGGGTAATTTTCCCATCTTCTAAAATCTCAACTAACTCCATAGGTACTACAGCTTCAATAGACTCAGGAACTCTAGCTCCTGTCATAATTTTGATAGCTTCTCCCTCAGATATATTTGTCTCTTTAGGTGAACCTGCAAATATCTCATCTATAACAGTAACACTCTCTCCACTATCTGAGAGTTTCACACCATATCCATCCATAGCAGAGTTATTAAAAGGGGGCAGAGAATAAGAAGCTATTAAATTCTCACTGCTTATTCTGCCATTACAATTTTCAATAGGTACTATCTCAAATGAAACTTTCGTAATATTTTGTGTAATAAGTCTTAGTGCTGCTTTGATACATATACCCATCTTTTACCCTTTGAAGTGTTTTAAATCTTTGAAAGTTTACCAATAAATTTATTCAAATTTACCAAAAAACTGTATAAAATGATAGATATTTACTAAATAATATTAAATATTTTTAAAATTTACAATAATTCTCAATCTAAAAAAAAGAGGAGAAAGTTTTACTGTATGCTTGTTTGGATAAATCCATTTTAAGATTGGCATATCTTTGGGTAGATTGGATATTTTGGTGTCCCAATACTTTTGCCGTAACCTCCAAAGAATAACCGCTGTTTATCATCAAAAATCCAACTAGATGTCTAAATGAATGTAGTGTCAGTGTGGGTAACTCAAGATTTGTTCTAAGTTTTTTATGAAATCGAAATACAGTTGTATATGTTATAGGTTGTTTTGTTTTGATATTTTGAAAAAGATAAATATTCTCAGGATTTACCATTTGTAATTTTCTTATCTCTACTATCTGCCAATCTTCTAGCGGAAATACTTGATTTTTCCTATTTTTAGACAATGTATAACCTATAGTATAGGTTTTATTGATAAAATCTATATTGCTATACTTTAAAGTTAAAACTTCATTGATTCTTCTACCGTGTAATAAAAACATATAAAGTGTTTTGTAAAATTGGCTATCAAGACCCATGATATATTCGACCAGTTTTGCAACCTCTTTTTTGGGAAGTGAAAAGTACTTTTTATTGTCAAACTTTGGCATATGGATATAGACTGTCGGGTCATATTTGACATATCCTTTGGAGATAAGATATTTATAAAATGCTCTTAAACTATAAAGTATCTTTTCTACCGATGCAGGTCGAAGAGTTTCAAGTTTTTTATTGATATATCTTTAAAATCTATACTAAAATATTTTGTAAAATGTGATCTATAGTTTTTATTGGTATTTTTGGAAAGATAGGGGGAACGAAAATCGATAAAATCTTGAAATAAGATACAAAAATTATATTGGTAAGACTTTTTTAACGAATTTTTTATTTTATGTTCATTTTCCAAGTTGAGTTTAATCTTATATGCTTCATCCAAGGTAATACCCTCTGATTTATAGCCAATGATTTTTGTAAAAGTTTTACTATTTGCTTTAAACCTTGCAATATATTGAAGATCTTCATTTTTCTCTTTTGTATAGAGACCTTTATAGATGGAAAGCTCTGCATTTTTCAATATTGACATAGTGTTACTGTTACCACAAAAAGTGTTACCATATTTTTAAACATTACAATTTCTTTTTATACTTTAAAACTTAGATTTTTTCTTTTGATTTTAAAAAACTTTTTTAATAAACTATTCAATAAATATTCCCAAATAAAATTTTTACTCAGTTTATATCATATCTATTTTACTATTTTTTATTTTTTCAACCGTATTGTATACAAAAACAACTTTTTTAACAATCAAGTATAATTGGTCAAGATACTTTAACGGGTACAATTGTTAATAATCTATTGGATAATCCTTGTTTAAGTCGTGGATTAATAGCGGATTATGGTAGTTCACAATGTTATAAAACCACTTCGACCATACTAACAAGATATGGAGGATGGTATAAATCAACTTGGCTAGGAACAATATCGGATGATATGGGAGGAAATGGATATAAAACTGCAAGTAATGGTACAAATGGATGTAATTTAACAATTAATGGTTCTTATTCTCTTGTTGGAATAGGAAGTAGTCATAATTGGAATGATGCCATAGAGGATATATATTGTAATGAGAAGTCTAGAACTTACACTTGCCCCGTATCACACCCTACCAAACTCAACAATAGTACTTGTAAATATTCGGAGAGTTTTTAAGCTCTCGGAATTAATATTTAACGTATAATTCTTATTTTGGAAAAGTAATGCCTAGTTAGCGTTGTATGGGGTTTTCTTGTGATGATGGAGATGATAACTTTACATATCCTTGGAGTTGTACGTATATAAGTTCCTATTCATGTCCAACAGGTGGGAATTTAGATGGAACTACGTGTAAGATAAGTTTTTAGATTAGTAGTATCAGTTTTGGCTAACGCTATTTAATTAAAGATTTAATTAAGTTTTATAGTATATAATAGTTTATTAAATAAGTGAAGTGAAAATATGGGAATTCATGTGCCTCATACCCTTAAGTCAGCTTGTTTTAGCAAGTTGAATATTTAGAGCTTTTAGCTAGGGCGGACTGGTATGGCAAAGATGTGGGGAGTTTCCCTCCCACCACTTAGTTACTTTTCTATATAATCTTCAAACTTCTTTTTCGCATTGTTATTAAAAAAAGTCATTGTAGTTTGACATTTTATAAGTTGTCTAGCACTTGGTTTAAATATTGTTGTCAATTCGTTTCTAAAGTTATTAACCGAAATACCATAAACTAAATATTCATTATCAAAGTGTATTATAAAATTTTTAACACCATCTTCTTTATAGCTACATGAAGCAATTGTATTATCTAAGAGAACTTGAAAATTATGTTCTTCTATAAATTTTGCTTGGTCTGGATGTTCTAAGGATATTTTACTTGATTTTTTTCTTGTTAAATATAGCTTTTTACTCATAAAAATATTTCTATGAAAATGAAAAATAGAGGGATGTAAGTATCCTAAAAGTATTCTATTCTTTGAACCCAATACAAACCTTTCTTCTTATAAACTTGATATTATATCCTACCCACTGTTTTACTTAGTTGAAGTAAAATTTAACGGGTACGATTGTTAATAATTTATTGGATTCTCCACCTTGTAGTTCATCAAGTGAATGTTATGCACTAACTACACCTGTAGCATTACATTCAACTAGCGGACTATTAACTAAAGTTTCAGGAGCTTGGGAAAAAGCAGATGGAACTTTCTTGGCTCAGCATATCAATCTTAATAATCAGTTTGTACCAAGTGTAAATATAGCTTTAAACTCTATTGGATTTAGTGAAGTATGTGGAAATTACTATTCTGATATAACAGCCAATTTGTTTAGTTGGGGTAGTTCACCCGGTTACTTTTATCTTAGAGGATACGATGGTGAATATTCTATAAAATGGGCATCAAGTAATTTGCCTGCTTCTAGTTCATCTCATACTATAACATCAGGATATTGCTACATCAATACTAATATTATAGGGACTAGCTATACAAGCGGGGGTTCTACTGCTTATTGGTATTATATAAAAAGAGCAACAATCTCAAATTAATACTGAAGTAAATAGTACTAAAATATAGCCTTTCGGTGTTAATATTTAACGGGTACAATTACTAATAACTTGTTAGACAATCCTTGCTTAAGTCATGGACTAACTGCGGATTTTACTAATTTAAAATGCTATAAAGGAATTGAAAGTACAGGAAATATTTCTTTTTCTATTGGTTTTACAAGCACAGCAGGACAAGCAGGTACGGAATTCAAGACTATTCCATATAATCAATGGATTAATATGAAAATAGTGTCATCAAGTGGTAGCAAAACTGGTACGCATGCTTCTAATGTTATTGTTCCTGACAGTTGGACTTATCTTTATTATAATTCTTGTGATAATGGAAATTGGCTAAGAGTACATAAAGATAGTTCTAAACTTTATTATAGTGGACGTTCTGATTATGATTGTGGATATGGATATAATACATTCTATATTACTTATCAGTATGAATATTGTGAAAATGACTTTACTCTTAAGAATAACAGGTGTGAACAGTCTTTTTAAACCAAAAGATTTGTCTAAATAGACAAGTCTTTATATTATATATTTTTGTATAATTTAAAGGTTTATCTTTAATAAGTTGCTATAATTGAATAAACTAAGCAGAACTTCTGCTAGTTTAATTTAAGATTATTATTGATAAAATCCTCCTCCAATCCAATTTGTCATTAAATTATTAACAAGATAAGAAATGAAATCATTACCTACTCTATCCATATGTCCGGCTCCATCACACCATCCACCTGACATTACTGCACTGGTTGTTGAATTATTATAGCAACCTAAATTTCCATCATTCCCAGATACAGCAACTTTTACACTTGAGGCTACATCGTAAAATCTAACTTGTGGATAGTTTAAAAGCAAAAAATATCCAGTTGCTAAAAATGATCCATCTGGATTAGATGGGTCAATAACATAATATTTTCCATCCTTTTTATAAAGATAGGAAGAACTATTATAGTTTGTGTTTTTAGTTATAGCACCAGTAAATCTTGATGGTATTTTATGATAAGCATTTTGAGTATCTCTTGTATATGTAGATAATGCATAATCTGAGAAATATGTATTTTCTGATTTTATAACATTATTAGTTACAACATCATACCAAACAGCAGTAGTTGTGTTTTTCTTTACTAAATTTCCATTATAAATTGCTATTTCTATTGAATTAGGCAACAAATCATTATACAAATTATATATATTATCAATTTTTGCTGCATCTAACAAGTTATTAGTAATTGTACCCGTTAAAGAGTAATACCATTGTTTAAAACTACCATCAATTGTAGAGGTTACTCCCGTAGTTGTATAGTTTGGTTCAGTTCCAACTTCTTTGGTTAGTGCCGTAATAGAATGTGTTACCGTTGGTAAGTTACTTCTACTTCCTTTTGTGAAGATTTCCGTTGCACTTGCTTGTCCATCAGTGGTAATATTATCTGTCCAGAAGTCTAATGCACCATTTATGATATGTGTATATGTTTTACTGATACTTGGTATTGCGATCTCTACATCATTTGGTGCATCAGCCCAATTGGTTGCTTGTGTCCTATTATCAAGGTTAATTCGCTGTTCTGTATCAAATGTTACCGTTGTTGCATCATACGCTAGAGGTAAACTCATAACTGAACTACTATCTAAATAAGATGATGGGATTACAGCACCTGTTTTTGCAATATATACTCCATCTGCTCTTTTATAGATATTTCTATTTTGGGTATCAAGTTCTTTAATATATAGTTCACTTTGTACCAATGCAACTGCTGGTAAATCTGTATACATTGTAGAAATATCTGCTTTTAATTCTGCATTTACAATCTCACTATTATTAAAGTCTACATTTTCTAAAATTGGATTATAAACCCATTTAACACCGCTACTTACTAGATTGTATCTACGAAAAGTATAGTAAGTTGAACTATCTTTAGGAAAGAAAACTCTATCTCCAACAGCAAAGCTAGAGTTAGCTAAAACACTATTTAAACTATCAAAAATATAAAAATCACTTGTACTATCAACCCAAAAATTTCCGTTTTTGGTAAATATTTTTGAGCCGCTAAATTCGCCGTTTGATGCTACTGCCGTAACCGTACTACCGTCTAAGGCATTAAAATAAGTTGTAGCAAGATCTATAATATCAAAGGTTCCTCTAAATGCACCTCCTAGTTCCCAAGTATTTGAATTATTACATATATATGCAACACTATTACTCCCTGATGCTACAAAACCTTTATCCCCTTCAAAGCACGATAGATTTGTAAGCTGATCTACCGTGTCTGTTGCAACTTCTCCCTCTTGGTTGAGTTTTCCAACAGAACCGATCAGCTTCCAAACACCATCTTGATAGATATATATATCCATACCACCATCTTCAATATTTGGTTTATACCAAACTTTTGTAGTATCTATCGGCTCTTCTGCTGAAATGATAGTATTGGTATATGCTGTCAGCGATTGAATATTTTGATCCATTTCAGTTATATTAAAAGGGTTTTGTACACTGTCTTTTGTCAATAGTTTTCCGTATTGAGGATCGTAAGCGTAAGATCCCATATCAATCAGACCTAAGTTTGTATCATGTTCAAACCCTTTAAAACCTATAGTTGTGATACTATTTGGATTTACCGTATTTATCCAAGATTTATTGCTTAATTCTCCATAAGGTCTATAATATATTTTTTCTTTTACCAATGATAATTCATTTGTGATAATATCAAGTGAACCGTTTATATCATTGTGTATATAATAATTTGCAGGGGTCAAAATATCGTCTATCTCACTTTGAATATTAATCGCCACTAAAGTATCGTTTGCAAAGATAAAATTTTTGTATATGAGTTGATCGTTTTTTACATCAAATTTAAAAGTTTTATCCACTTTAAAATATCTGCTTGAATTATCTCCTTGTGAAGATAAAACTGTTTTTTCATAACTCAATTTATTAGGCGAATAGCTTGAGCTGATTGTGAGGTTATTATCTTGTACTGCATAGGTTTTATTTGTCGTAACTTTTACATTGTTTTGAGTATTCTCAAATCTATTTTCACTTTGGTTATATTGATAAACACTTGGTTTGTCAAAATCATAAGAGATATTTGTATAGTAGTCTTCCCCCACATTTGTAGCTCTTACCAACCGTTTATCGTCATCATAAATATATCTTTGGGTAAAAAACTTTTTCACATCGTAAGATGCTATAAGATTACCGTTTGTATTATACTCGTATTTTAAATCTTTTATATCGCTTTGTCCATAGTATCCTATTGTTACCCGTGTTATATTTCCTGTTGCAAGGTCATATTCATTTGAAGTAACGACACCGTTTCCATGGATAGATTTTATAACTTTTCCTAAAGCATTTTGTTCCAATACTTTATAAAAATATTTATAATCAGGATCCTCTAATAGTCCCGTATATATACTGCTTGTAGTTTGTGCATCTCCTTTTTTAATATCAAAATATTTTAGACTAAAATTATTTGATAGTTGTGCATAGTTACTTCCTATATCAATGCTATTTTGGGCAATATCTTTATAGTATGTTATCAGCTCTTTATGGTGGCTAAATTGGTCATTAAGAATATTTGGTGTTGTTATAGCTTCTTCAAGCAAACTATTTGCTATATCCAAGTGAGTTGTAGCTAAAGCTATATATTCATTCCGTTGTTCTTCAAAAATTGTATAAAGTGATTGAAAAGTTTTTTCATCGTTTTTTTGTGTCAATGCAGGTACAATATAGTTTTCAATTTTGTTATCGTAACTTGCCAATGCCATTTCAAACTCAGTAATAGTTTGATTGAGTAGTTGTATCGTTTCATCCAATAAAACTACAACATCACTTAGTTTTTGTTTGATATCTGCATCGGTATAGTCACTGCTTAGTTGTTGATAAATATCTTTTTTGAGGCTATATACGGTTGCTTTTGTTTTTAATTCCAAATACTTTTTATATATACTTAGTCTATCATTTAAGTTATCTATTAAAAGCTCTTTTGAGTTTTCAATGTTAAGTTCCGACATTGTTGTTTTTGGTGTTTTTACTCCACTAAGATAGCCATATTTATTATAGTCGTTGATTATCTCAAAACCGTTTGGAGTTATTGTTTTTTCCAATTTACCGTTTGGAGTATAGGTAAATTGATTTGTAAAAATTTTATTTCCTATATACTCTTTGGTTACTTTTAACTTGGATAGTTCATTGTAAAAAAACTCTTTTTTATATTCATTGGACTTTATATAAGAGATTTTTCCTTGACCGTAGTTGGCTCTGTCGTAAATGTAGTATATAGTCTCTTTGTTGTTTTCATTGCCATCTCTTATTATCTCTTCTTGTACTACTCTATTTAAAAGATCATATTGAAGTGATGTTACTTTTGAGCCTTGAGTGTCGGTTATTTTTGTTTTATATCCTAAAACATTGTATTCATACTCTAAATTATCTGATTGTTCATCTTGGGTATTTGAGGGTATAGTAAATTTTTCTTCACTTTTAAAATAAGGAAAATATTCCCCACTATTTTCCGTTACGATATATCTACCGTCAAATCCCTCTTTATGTGTGGCGATTAAATTATCGTCACTATCGTAAAATTGTACAACAGTTGGTTCATTTTGTGTAGTTTGGGTTACTTTATATGTTGCACCTGCAATTAAATCATCGGTAGTATATTCATACGTTGTCGCAATACCGCTTGGCGGTGTTTTTTTAACAACTCTATTGTTTGTATCATATTCATAGCTTGTTTCTAAATTATTACTGTCAATATGTTTTATAATATTTTTATTTGAATCATAGATATTAACTACTATTTGATTTAAAGGATTAATAGTCTTAACAGCATAATTACCATCTATAGTCCCATGTTCATATTTTGTAGTTCTTGTATCTATATCTGTTCCTGATACTTTTTCATTTAATACTTGTCCATTTGTATCAAATGTGTATATTTTTGTAAAATATTTATCGCTGCTTGTAGCATCTACAATTGTAACAGACTCTGTACCGTCAAGCTCTTTTATTACCCTTTTATGTAAAAAGGGGTTATTCTCGTTATCGATATTATACCGATAGGTAATCTCAGTATCTACATAAGATAGGTTTTGTACCTCGTCGTTAATACAAAGTTTATTGATATTTTGATCTGTACAAGGATTTACAATAGTATTATTTGCAAAAAGAGAAAGAGATAAAACCGTTGAAATTAATAATAATCGAAATAACATACTCTTCTCCTATAAATTGTTTGCACTTAATTGTTTAATCACTTGTTTTACAGAATCAATCTCTGTTTTAAGCTGTACAATTTGCGTATTTACTTTAGTATCTGTATTACTTGTTTGTGTCGTTGTAACAGAATCATTAGATGTCGTGGATGAAGTTTCAGAGTTTGATAGTGCTGAACTACTGCTGTTACTACTACTGTAAGAGAGTGTACTGTTTGTAGATGTTGATTTATTATCTAATTCACTTTTTTGTGATTGTGATTCAAAATCAAGCTTTGTATTACTTTGTAAAGTATCTTCTTCAATGTCTAAACTAAGTAGTCTATCTACCTCTTTATCTGTAATAATTTTGTTAGGATTATTTTTATTGTGATTTTTAAGCATCTCTTTTGTTTTTGCCAACATTTTATTTAGTTCATTTATATTTGTATTGAGTTTTTGATCTAAATTATCTTTGGAAATAAATGATGACACTTTTGAGTTATTTGATTGCAGTATGTTGCTTTTAGAAGAAAACTGTTCTTTGTTTGCAGTAGTTTCATTATATGTGCTATTTTCATTATGATCATTTGATACATAATAGACAATTATCCCCAAACCAATTACCGAAGCTAAAATTGCCCCCTTAGAAAGTAACATTTTCATATTTTACCTTTGTATTTTTATTCTGATAATAAAATTGTATACAAAAGTCGTTACATATCATGTCACATTTCTAAGAAATTTTAAAATTTGTAAAAAATTGTTTATTTAGGTAGGTTTATTTTGCAACCAGAATATTGTACAGTGACAATTATTCTGCTATTTAATTTTGCTCTTACTCTATGAAGCAACGTCCGAATAGAACTATCAGAAACATACTCATTATCCCATATTGAACGCTCAAGCTCTTCAAAGGGTACAATTTCTCCTTTAGCTTTAAGTAACATAATAAGTAAAGTTGTTTCTTTTTTCCCAAGTCTTATGAGGTTTCCTTTCTTATATAACTCCAATTTATTAAAATCAAAACAATACCCATAACCTATATTTTGACAATCTTCTTGCCGTGGGGTATCAAGAATAAAATTTTTTGATTTATATATAGCTAAGATAATCATAGATTTTAAATCTTGAACTTTATAAGGCTTAACCAAATACCCAATAGGATCTATTTTAATAGCTTTGTGAATAGTTTCATTATCTGAAAAAGCCGTTAAAAAAATTATCTGAATATTTTTATCTTTTTGTATCTCAATAGCAGTTTCAATACCATTTTTACCATCCATTAAATTAATATCCATAATTACAATAAGAGGTTTACATTTTTTCACACTTTTTAAAGCAGAATCTGAATCCTTTACAATATCTGTTACTTCATGACCAAGTTTTGTAATAATTTGCTTTAAATCTAATCCTACTACAGCATTATCTTCCACAATTAAAATTTTAACACTATCCATTTTCTTTCATCACTTTAGTTTTTAAAAATAATAGTAATTATTTTAGTTGAATTATGCCTTTTTATCATTTTTATGAAACTTAAAATAGCTCTTACTTTAACAAATTTCAAAATTTCCATAAAATGTGACATGATATGTAACGAGTTTTGAATAAAATACTATTATCAAAATTAATATACGAGATAATGATTTGAAAAAGCAATACAATATAAAAATAAAAAAGTTTTTCTATCTACTTTTGTGGGTAAGTTTGTGTTTTACATCTCTTGGGGCTTCTATAGTAGGGGCAACCAAAGGTGGAGTAGATATCTCCCAAGGGAGTTTGTCTTATAGTGTAAAAATCATAACCCCCAAAGGTGTAGCAGGGTTAAAACCCTCTTTAGCTGTAAGCTATAACTCCTCAAACAGCGTAAACTCTATCTTAGGTGTAGGTTTTAGCCTAAACGGTCTCTCAACCATCTCCAAATGTTACGAAGATCAAACGGAGTATTATTGCTTGGATGGGAGTAAACTTCTACTTGTAGATGAAACCCAAACCTATGGAAGCGATAACAGCGAATATAGAGTTGAAATAAATAACCAAAGTAAAATCATTAAAACACAAGAGGGATTTGTAGTTTATAGCAAAGACGGTCTTATAAGCAGCTACGGTAATACAGAGGACTCCAAAGACGGCACAAGTTTTTATAGAATAGATTCTATCAAAGATAGATTTGAAAATACAATCAATTTTAAATATACAAATACAAATGATGAGAAATATATCTCGCAAATAACCTACTCAAACAATACCATAGACTTTATCTATGAAGATAAAACCGATAAAGAGATTTTATATACGGATGGGATAAAAATAAGCTTTGCAAAAAGATTAAAAAAGATCTCTATGAAAACAGCAGATACCGAGATATCCTCTTATAACTTTAATTATGAATATATAGAGAATAAATCAAGAGTTAATTCCATACAAGAGTGCTCCATGGGGGAATGTTTGGAACCTTTAGAGTTTACATGGGATACACAAGAATCAGGAGCAGTACTTAAAGATGCAGAGACGCTCTATACCAATTCAAACAGCTCTTTTAAAGATTGGGAGATATATACTTATGATATAAACAACGATTCTTATCCCGATCTAATCCAAAGCTATAAAGGAGATAGCGGACATAAATTAAAAGTAACATTAGCCAAAGATGACGGCAGCGGCTTTAGTGATACGACAACCCAGTGGTTTAGCGATACAGATAGTGCTTTAAAAGATTGGGAGATATATCTAAGAGATATAAACAGCGATGGACTCCCTGATCTTATAGAGAGTTATAAAGGGACAAGCGGACATAAACTCAAAGTATCTTTAAATAATAAAAGTGGATTTGAAACTACCACCCAATGGTTTAGCGATACTAATAGTGCCCTAAAAGATTGGGAGATATACCTTAGAGATACAAATGCAGACGGACTCCCCGATCTAATCCAATCGTATAAAGGAACAGGCGGACATAAATTAAAAGTATCTTTAAATAATAAAAATGGCTTTGATAGCAGTGTAAGTTGGTTTAGCGATACAAACAGCTCTTTAAAAGATTGGCAAATATACCTAAACGATATTAACTCCGATAGCCTGTTGGATATTATCCAAACCTATAAAGGAGCAAACGGACATAAATTAAAAGTATCCCTAAACCTTGGGAATAATACCTTTGATGCTGCCACATCTTGGTTGAACGATACAAGCTCCAATTTAAAAGATTGGGAGATCTACTTACAAGATATCAATAACGACGGCTTGGATGATCTTATAGAGTCCTATAAAGGTACAAACGGTCATAAATTAAAAGTTGCTCTCAATAAAGGGACAGGGTTTGAAACAGGCAAACTTTGGTTTGATGATTCCAATAGCTCTTTAAAAGATTGGGAGATATACCTTAGAGACACAAACAGTGACGGACTCCCCGAACTTATCCAAAGTTATAAAAGAGACGGTGGACATAAATTTAAAGTATCCATAAATAACGGCACAAGCTTTGAGGATGCAAAACTTTGGTTTAGCGATACCAACAGCTCTTTAAAAGATTGGGAGATATACCTTGGGGATATAAACGGCGATCTTTTCCCTGATTTGGTACAAAGCTATAAAGGGGACAGCGGACATAAATTTAAACTCCATAAAAATAAACAACATTTTATCAATATTAAAAATATCACAAACAATAAAGATGAAAATATAGATATCGAGTATACCACACTCCAAGATGATTCTATATATAGCTCCGATTCTACATCAACCTATCCAAACATAGATATTAAAAAAAGCCCTATGATAGTTGTAAAATCTATCCAAACAGATAACGGCGTAGGTGGGATGAATGAAACAAACTTTAGTTATAAAAACTTTAAAGTAGATGTTAAAAAAGGCTCTTTGGGGTTTGAGCAAACTACTACCGCTACACCTGTATTAAACGCTAAAACAGTGATCAACTTTAATCAAGAATTTCCGTTTACAGGGGTAAAAACTTCCAGTGAATCATTTATAGACGATATAAAAATACAAGATGAAACAATCACACTGGGTCAAACAAACTATTACCCTAATCAAAATATCCTCAACCTCCAAACAACCCAAACCGTTCAAAACAAATACGATATAAACGGAACCTACCTAGTAACCCATCAAACAATCAACTCAAACTTTGATAAATACGGTAACATAGGAACCATAGAGCAGATCACTACAAACAATATAGAAACTTATGAAAAACTCTCTACAAACACCTATACAAACGATGAGAATAAATGGATCTTGGCAAGATTAACAAATGCCAACGTAAAACACACCCATAACGACGGAACAACCATCACAAAAACCTCAAGCTTTAGCTACGATCCAAATACGGGGATATTAATAAGTGAACAAATAGAACCCAATAACCCAAAAACTATCTCCAAACACTACACCTACGACAACTACGGAAATAAGATCAATGAAACTATAAAAGCAAACGGAAAGAGCGATAGAGTATCAACCTTTGAATACGATACAACACATAAAAATATAATAAGAGCAGTAAACCCCCTAGGCTTTAGCGAACAAAGCGTTTACAATATAACCAACCAAGTGGTAAAACATACCGATATAAACGGACTAATTACAACCTTTACCTATGATGCAATGGGGAAAAAGATACAACAAACCAACCCCGATAATACAGTTACAACCTGGGAACATAACTGGGATAACTCACAAGAGAATTCCCTTTACAGCGTAACCCAAACCTCCACAGGTATCCCCCCTGTTACAATCTATTATAATAAATTCAATAAAAAACTACGAACCGTAAAAAGAGACTTTGAGGGACTTAAAGTCTATGAAGACACCATATACGATGAAAAAGGCAACGTAGTAAAAAATACTATGCCCTACTATAGCGGCAACCCAATAAGCTATATCTACAATAGCTACGATGCAATGAATAGACAAATAGAAACAAAAAGATACGATAAAGACAATACCGCAATTATCACAACTTTTAGCTACGATGGACTCAACCTAATTACAACCAATCCAAAAGGGATGGTAAAAACTATACAAAACAATATCCTAGGGAAAAAAATACAAATAACCGAGGGAGACAATACAAAACCAAACGAATACAGCACCATAACCTACAAATACGATGCCGTAGGAAACCTGATACAAACCATAGATTCAATGGGTAATACAATAACCCTACAATACGACATCTTTGGCAATAAAACCTACCAAAACGACCCCGATATGGGGATATGGAGCTATGAGTATAACTCCTTTGGAAACCTGATCAAACAAACCGATGCCAAAGGACAAATAACAACCATCACATACGATGAACTTGGACGGGTACTCAAAAAAGATGAAAACGGAACCATCTCAGAGTATATCTACGACCTCTCCCCAAACGGAAAAGGGAAGATATTCTCTACATACCAAGAGGGCTATAAAAAAGAATACTACTACGATAAATACAGCAGAGTAAAAAGTG
>JBNKLC010000047.1:0-31300 GCA_050292155.1 Arcobacteraceae bacterium | reverse complement strand
ACTTTAGTTGTTGGTGGTTATAGAGGGAAGGTCATACCCAGCTCCATTCCGAACCTGGCAGTCAAGCTTCCCATCGCCGATAATACTGCCGGGTCCCCTGGTGGAAACGTAGGTCGCCGCCAACTATTAAGGTGCTTTTTTTATTTGCTAAATTTTAATTAGCAATTTTTTAATAGATAACTCATAAATGAGCTATCTATTTTTCTTTATATAAATACAAACTTTATTGAGCTTCAATAAGCTCAAATTCATCTATATCTAAATATCCACGACTATTTTCATCAGAGACATATAGTCTATAATATCTGTAAGGTGTAGAATTAGTAAATGTATATGTATTAAATGTTTCTGCAGTCCAAGTAGTTTCATCTGTTCTTGTATCTAAATCAGTCCAAGTTGTATCATCATTTGAACCTTGTAAAATCCAATCTTTTGGAGCACCAGAAGGATCATTAATATAAGGCATAATTTTATATTAATTAATTAATTTACTATCATTAAAATCAACTTTTAATCATTCTGGTGAACTAAAACTTGTTTGCCATATTGATGCTCCTCCTATTTTATTAAATGCGTAATATGCAGGATAACCTCCGTTAGAATCATTACTAGCAGAAACTGTTATAGTACCCCATTGGTATAATCAGTTAAAACAGGTACAGCAGATATCTCCGATGTATTAGTAGCTCCATCAGGATCTACATTAGGATTATTATTCGTACTACAACTACTCCCATCAAGAGAAGGAGGAGCAGGAATATCAGATACAGGACAACTATCATCTACAGTAATACTACAACTTCCAGTAGCTTTAGCCCAAAAACCTTGCCCTTTTGCTAATGATGTTAATGTTTCTCCACAATAATCATAGGTATTTCCATCTGCTGCATAAAATTTCCATTCAGGGTTTGCAATATCTGTATTATCGTAATACCAAAGGTAATCTATACATTGATTATTGAATATAGATAGATCATCTATATCTTTTACTGCTCCAAGTTGTTGCTAACCATCTTTTATCTCATAAGTAAATCCAAATACCGATGTACTTAATCCTACTACCAATCCCAAGTTTACCAGGGTTCTTTTCATTGTGTTTCCTTTTTTATGATTTTCACTTTATTGTTTCAATAAAGTGTTTTTTATTATAACATAAGGAGTCACGGTTTTGTCACTTTTTTGGAGTTATTTAAATAAAAATTTATTTATGTTAGTTTAATATGTAAGGATTGAGTGTAGGAATATTTTTATATATTAAGTTTTTTACCGTATCTTTTTTAATTTCTTTTATATCCAAATGATCTGATACCACCTTAAAGATATATATATTGTCTTCGTTTAAATGCTTACAACATATATTTTTAAAGTGGTTACCTTCCATATCATACAGGCTATTATCGTTTGAATTACAAAGTTGTGGAGTATCGACTGTTTTTAGTTGAGAAAAAAATATATCTTTTAATTGATGATTGGTGCAAAAAAGAGTGCCTATTGATATGTTGGGGTTACTGCATCCTGCAATACCTATATTTAAGGCTTTAGTTATTGTATAGTTTGTAAAAATATATTCTAAAGAGTTGTAGGTATTTTCTTTTCCTACACCACCGATTAAAACAACAATTGAATTGTTAGAGTATATTTTTGGATTGGAATTTGTTTTTTTTAGTTTATACTGCTCTATTATATTTTGTGCTTCACATAACAGGGCAGTATGTATTAAAGTCATATATTAAAGTATTTTGCTTCTTTATTTGGAACAACTATAGCTACGGTAGATTGCTCAGGATGGATTTGGAAAGTTTCACTTAATTCTATTCCATACTTTTCAGGTTTTAGCAGGTCAAATATAGTTCTATTTTGTGCTAAGTCAGGGCATGAGGTGTATCCCGGGGAATATCTGCATCCTTGATAGTTTTTCATCTGTACATCTTTTAATACGGGCTTTTCATTATCACAAATATTTAAATCCATTCTAATTTGTTTGTGGACTATCTCTGCTAAGGCTTCGGCAAGTTCAACGCCAAGACCGTGTATTTGGTAATATCTATTAAATTCTCCACGATCATAAAATCCTTTTTCATAATCGGTTATTTTAAGTCCAGATGAAGCAAAACTAAATCCTACTACGTCAAAATCGTCTGATTTAAAATAGTCGCTTATCGATCTATGTGGGGATTTTCCTTGTCTTGGAAAATCAAATGTTGCGATTATTTTTGTTTTCTCTTCATCGTATATCTCTAAAATAGTGTCATTTGCCTTACAAGGGAAGTATCCATACAGTGCAATAGGCTCAAAAATATTTTTATCCAAAAGCTCATCTTTTAGCGTTTCATAAAGAGGTTTTACCACATTTTCTTCATGTTCTTTAAATTGCTCTGCGTTTTGTTTTCCTTTTTTATATCCCCAACGTTGTCTAAAAAGCACTCTATGGTTTATCCACTCAAAAGCTAGTTCTTTATTAAAAGCTTTGCTGATATCTCTAATACCCCAAAAAGGAGGGTTAAAGGTATGGTTATTTCTTAAAAGCTCAGGGGTATGCAGATCGGGATGAAATGCAACTTTTTCTTCCTTTTGAAGCTCCTCATCCACTTGTATAAGATCGGCAGCCATAGCAGTATCTATATCCCCGCCTTTTTCTATCCTTTGCATCGCTACAACACCGTCAAAAGCATCTCTTGCATAAAATATCGGACCACGATATACAGGTCTACAAAAGTCATCTACAAAAGCTTTGGTCAATGCCGCTCCTCCTAAAAGAACAGGGATATCGATATTTTGATTTTGAAGTTCTTCAAGGTTTGCTTTCATCTCATTGGTAGATTTTACAAGAAGTCCACTCATCCCTATGGCATCGGCATTGTGTTCCTTGGCACTTTCCATAAATTCTTTTATCCCTGCTTTAATACCGATATTTACTACTTTAAATCCATTGTTTGAAAGGATAATATCAACCAAGTTTTTCCCCACGTCATGTACGTCTCCTTTTACGGTTCCAAGGACAAGGGTGGTTTCTGTAGCTTTTTCTATTTTTGGCAGGTAAGGGTTAAGTGCATCAACCGTTGCTTTCATAGTCTCAGCCGATTGAAGCACAAATGGAAGCTGCATCACTCCGCTTCCAAATAGCTCCCCAATCTCTTTCATCCCCCTTATAAGCCACTCATTTACGATAATATCTGCATTTATGGTATCTTTGAGTTTTAAGGCTAACGGGATAAGTCTTTCTTTATCGCCGTCTTTTAAAAGTTGGACTACTTTTTGTTCATCAGAGAGCTTTTCAAATTCCTCATCATTTTTATTTTCTACAGTTTCAACATTTGAAAAATGTTCTATAAATGCAAAAAGAGGATCCCCCTCTTCACGCTGGTTGAATAAAAGATCTTCACAAGCTTTTAGATCTTCGTCGCTCATTTTATTAATAGGAACAAGGTGTTTTACATTTACAATTGCAGAGCTTAATCCTGCTTTTACACAATGGTGTAAAAATACGCTGTTAAGATATACTCTTGCATCTTTATCAAGTCCAAAAGAGATATTTGAAAGTCCAAGGGTGGTACTTACCTCAGGATGAAGCGTCGTAAATTCCCGTATCGCTTCAATAGTTTCGATTCCTGCGGTAAAATACTCTTCATCGCCGCTTCCTATAGTAAAAACAAGCATATCAAATACAAGGTCTTCGGGATTTAATCCATGAATATTAACGGCTCTTTGATAGATTCGCTCAGCTATTCTTACTTTATCTTCTTTTGTTTTTGCCATAGCAACTTCATCTATCACAAGACAAACCAACGAAGCGCCGTATTTTTTGGCTAAAGCACATATCTCATCAAATTTTTCTTCGCCGTCTTCTAGGTTTACGGAGTTTATAATAGGTTTTCCTCCGATAAGTTTCAGTGCAGTCTCAAGTGCAGGAATTTGTGTCGAGTCCGGCATAAGAGGAAGATTGATTTTTTGCGTATAACGTGATACAACCTCATTCATATCTTTTGTTTCATCCCGTCCTGCAAATCCTACGCTGACATCTATGACATGGGCACCTGCTCTTACTTGTTGTTGTCCTACGCTTAGTGTTCCTTCGTAATCTTCTGCTTTTAGCAGTTCTCGAAATGCTTTGGAACCTGTTGCGTTACTTCTTTCCCCTATAAGTAAAGGAGCAGGGTCTTGTTTGAGAGTAACGGTATTGAAAAGTGATGCCAAAGAGTTGGGGTGGTTACCTTTTGGCGGTTTTGGGGCAATATTTTGAACAGTATCACTTAATGATTTGATATGTTGAGGAGTTGTCCCGCAGCATCCTCCAAGAAAGCTTACTCCGTCCAATTCCAAAAATTCTTTTTGCAATAAAGCAAATTGATCGGGTCCCATAGGATAAAAGGTATAGCCTCCTTTATTTTGAGGGAGCCCTGCATTTGCATGGATAGAGAGATATTTATCGCTTACTTCACTTAATATTTGAAGATGTTTTTTAACTTGTTCGGGTCCCGTACCGCAGTTAAATCCTAAAGATAAAATATCAAAAGGCTCCATAATAGTTGCGATAGTATTTGCATCGGTTCCAATAAGCATAGTTCCGCTAAGTTCGATAGTAACCGATACCATAATAGGAATTTGCGGTGCAGTGTCTCTTAGTGCATGAAGGGCAGCTTTTATTTGAAGAGGGTCTTGGCAGGTCTCAAGTAAAAAGATATCTGCACCGCCGTCAGTTAAACCTTTTGTCATAGTACAATAGCCGTTGTATATTTCATCATAGGTAATATGCCCAAGACTTGGAAGTTTGGTTCCAGGACCGATAGAAGCAAGTACAAATCTAGGTTTTTCTTGAGTAGAATATTTTTCACATATTTTTTTTACGTGTTCGCATCCTAGTTTACTCAACTCATAACTCATCTCACTAAGACCGTATTCATCCAAAACCCAAGGCATGGAACCAAATGTATTGGTTTTGAGAAGATCGGCTCCTGACATAGCGTAAGCATTATGAATTTTTTCTAAAATTTCAGGTGCAGTTTTATTTAAAAGTTCGTTACATCCCTCTTGGATTTTCCCTTTTGGGTCTATCCAAGCACTATCGGGTACTCCGTAAGTTTGGAGTTGTGTTCCCATTGCCCCGTCAATAATTAGGGGTCTTTTTTTAATTAATTGTAATATTTGTTCTTTTGTACTCATTTATCAACTTGTAAAGTTTACAAGGATCATCCCTGCAAATTTTTTATTTTTGTAAAATTCTACTCTGTAGAGATTTCCGTTTTTTTCTATCGAATATCTTTTCATAAACATATCTTTTGATATTTTTTTATCCGTTTCTATCCCTGAAGCATTGGTATAACCGATAACATTGACCCGAAACTTTTTTTCATCTATTACGGAAAAATTTTTCGATACATTTACCGTATCTCCCAGTTTTATTTTTTGAAGACGGTTGTCGATATTCATTGTTATTTCCGTATTAAAATTTAGATGTTCGGTATAATCGGCAACGAGTTTGGTTAGTTTTCTATTGCCGTAATAAACGGTATAGATATTTTTATGTTTAATAATCTTTATTAAAGGGTTACTTGGAAGATAAGTAACCACACCGTCTTTTTTTACGGGAAAATAGGTTTGGATATTTCTTATATCTTTGAGTGGCATCTTTATATTGGTATCGTTAAATGTGATACTGATGTCGTCATTGAGTGCGTGTTGTACACCGCTTAAGCTTAGAGGAAATTTTCTTTTATATCGTATCCCCATAATATCCATATATTTCTCAATTGCCAATAGTTTATAATAAACCCTTTGAGAGACATTTAAACTTTTACTTGTTTCGTGACCAAATGCAGCTTTACCGTGGGTAACGGCATAGTAGGTAAGTGTTTTAGCCATCTCTTTTTCTTCATAGGTTTTTTTAAACTTGGTATGGGTATTTTTTGTCCGATATCTATCTTCCTCTTTTAAAAGGAATTTATTAAGATGATTAACAACCTGTTCTGATATTTCGTGCGTATTACCATATTTTTCAACGTTAGGTAACTGTTCTTGGTCTATTACACTGCTTTGTCCCCATTTACGAGGTTGATGTAGGCTGTCTATATATTTTGGTCTATAAAAACCGCTTCCGTCATGAAGATTTAAAATAAGTTTTACATGTTTGTCTTTAATATATTTTTTTATTCTTTGTACCGTTACATATTCGGGATCGTCTTTTGAAAGCTTTGCAAATTTTCTATTCATATCTCCAAAAGGTCCACGGCTTCTTTTAATGATACTGTAAAAATTAAGATTTGGGATAATCCAAACAGAGCCTTTTTCAATATCGTAATGGGTACTCATAAGCGACGCCGCCATAAAACCACCCGGTTCATCCCCTTGGATTCCTCCCACTATTAAAAGGGTATTGTTATCCGTAGTTCCTTTTTTTATAATGTCAAATTGGAACTCATCGATATCTTTTACATCGATTTCACAACTCTTTTTTAAAGGTTGTATTTGTTTTTTTGAATTTACAATATTGGTAGGAGTTTTTTTCTCTTTTTGTTTCGGAACAGCTTGTTGGGTTTTCGTAACGGATGTCGTTTTTTCGATAGTCGAGATAGTTTGATTTTGTTGTTCGCCGCATCCGCTTAATAATAAAAAAGTAAAAATAGTTAAAGGTAGTAGTTTTATCATCTATATAACCTTTACGTGCCAAGGTTCAAATCGTACACCATCTTTGTTATTTGGGGTATACCGTATGCTGATATAATTGAGTTTTATCATTTTTGCAAACTCTTCTGTATGGGCAAACTCTTCGGAAAAATTTCTATTTCCCCACCCTTTTTTCCCTACGTCAAAATCACTTATTGCATGATATGTATATGCAGGTGGTGCAATGATAGAGGAAGTTTGTGAAACATTTCCGTGAAGTTGAATCAGTTTAGAGGTATAAAGGCTTAATTGTTTTACAACACTTCTAACACCGGATGTCAGTACAATATTATCCCCGATATCTTTTAGTATCCTTTTATAATCTGCCAAAGGTTTCCCTTTGTAGATACAGTGTCCGGAGTGGGGGATTTTTTCAAGATCTTTTTCATTAATTTTTTGTGTAATAGAATCTACCGTTTTATTCCCGTAAAAACCGTATTGTGTAGGGTTCGAGTAAAAAAGTTTTTCTATAAGATTTTTTTCATTTTGTGTAAACTCTCCTATTGCAGAATAGTTTCTTGCATAGTAAAAAGCAGTATCTAAAGAGATAAAGTTAAAATTGGCATAACCGATAAATCTACGGAGACGTTTCAGTCTACGGTCTATATCATAAAGTGTTCTTATATCGTTTAAAGGAAGATAAACGTCCTTATCTGCTTTGATAAAATCTTTTGCCAGTAGTGGAGATAGTGCCGATAAAAATAAAAAATTTCTTCTATTCATAGACGCGATTATAACTTATTATAACTTAGGATAAAGTCTTTTTAAAAAGATATCAAAATCTTTTGTTTGGAAGTTTGATTCCCTTTGTTTTTCTCCCCAGAGAGGTTCCGGGAAATAAGAATCATTTTTAAATCTTGCTTGGATATGAAAATGGACGTGAGGTAGATAATTACCAAATGATGCTATATTGATTTTATCCGGATTATAATAACTCAACATCTCTTTTTCAATAATATTTAAAACCCTTAAAATCTCAAGTTGTAGTTCGCTACTACACTGGGAAAACTCTTTTATAAGCTCTTTTGTAAATATTTTAAGCCACGGGACCTCGTGGGGTTCAGTTTCTATTTTGATAAGAGAATTTTCAAATATAACTTGCGACATAAAATTAAACAACCATTTTAATATGTTCATGGGCATGGAGCATCTTATAAATGCCTGTTCTATCTTCATCACTATGAACGGTAAGTTTTATATTGTAGCTGCAAAATTTTCCTTTGGAGCTTGTTTTTGATTCTTTGATAGTATGTTCTCTTGTCTCAAATATCTCTTGTGTAATGGGATTGATATTTTTTTCACTTTTGATTACAACTTTATATTCCCATTCACACGGATACTCTAATTCTAATTTGTGCTGATTTAGATCAATCATAAATTTTAAACCTTTAAATAATTTTATATATTAAGAGTCATTATACTTAAAGTTTTATTAAGAATGAATTAGATATTATTCTTGCCTTAATTTTTAAAGTTGTATATTCTTATACCTAATACAACAAATTTATAAAAAGAAAGTGGGTGATGTTTAAATGCCTGGTATAAAAACAAAAGAGGGTGAGTCTTTCGATGAAGCGTATAGAAGATTTAAAAAGCAATGTGATAGAAGCTTAATCGTTACAGAGACTAGAGCAAGAAGATATTTTGAATCTAACCCTGAAAAAAAGAAAAAACAAAAAATTAATGCAAGAAAAAAAGCATTGAAAAAGCTTTATATGTTACGAAGATACGAGTCTAAACTCTAATCTTCAAACATCAGCCGATACAAAGAAGATTTATCTTCTTTGTACTTTATAGACGCGTCTGTGGCTTAACTGGATAGAGCACTGGGTTTCGGCCCCGGTGGTTGTGGGTTCGAATCCTACCAGGCGTGCCATTAAAAGCCTTGTATGAAAAATTAAAAAGTTTTTCATACAAGGCTTTTTTAGTTTCTTTTATTGACTTCGTTAGTAGAGAATAGCTAGAATATATCACTCATAAATGGTATAAAAGAGCGATATGAAAAATAAAATTTCTTACAAACTGGTATCTTTGATTTTATTAATTAGTTTTATAATTACCTCTATATCGGTCTATATTCAGATACAAAATCAATATGCAAACATTACAAGCAGGTTTGAAAATAGTTTAAATAATATCAAAAAAAATCAAATTCCTGTACTCTCTCAGGCACTGTGGAACGTGGACTATACAACAGTTGATACTATATTAAAAAACCTTTTGAGCAATGAAACAATAATTTATGCACAAGTGATTGAAAATGGTAAAAATCTAAAACAAGTTGGTAAAATTAAAGAAATTGATATTATAAAAAAAGAGTTTGATATGACTAAAGTTGAAGACTCTCAAACTTATAAAATAGGAAAATTAATTGTTATTGCCGATTTGGAACCTATGTATAAAGATTTGCAAAAAACCGTGACAAATATAATAGTAACTGAGATTATTAAAATACTTTTAATTTCATTTTTAATTATTGTTATTATGAAAAAACTCTTAACCGATCCTCTTGAAAAATTAGCAGATTATGCAAAAAATCTTTCTTTAGAAAATCTCAATAAACCTTTAGAAATGAATAAAATAGATAAAAATATTTCCAGTGAATTAACTACTGTCGGGAACTCGATAAATACCATGAGAATAAATTTAATTAAACAGATAAAAGAAGGTGAAGAGCAAAACAATATACTGGTCCAACAATCAAAATTAGCAGCGATGGGTGAGATGATAGGAAACATTGCACATCAATGGAGACAACCTTTGTCTTTGATTACAACTTCGGCAAGTGGATTAAAATTAAATTATAAACTTGGATTAATTGATGAAAATAAAATTGATGATTATACAGATAAAATTATGAGTTCAGCTAATTATCTTTCAGATACGATTAATGATTTTAGAGATTTTTTTAAACCAAATCGAGAGAAAGAAGTTTTTAAACTTATACATACTTTTGAAAAAACATTTACTCTTTTAAATACACAATTTAC
The DNA here is from genome assembly GCA_050292155.1 of Arcobacteraceae bacterium. GTDB lineage: Bacteria > Campylobacterota > Campylobacteria > Campylobacterales > Arcobacteraceae > JAIOSF01. The sequence goes on along the minus strand of JBNKLC010000047.1, from coordinate 21,650 downwards.
AACTAATAATATCGGGGTAATAAAAAATATTGGAGATATTGAAATATATGGATTTGAAAATGAACTAGTTCAAGTGTTTATAAATATTTTCAATAATGCAAAAGATATTCTTCTTGAGAAAAAAGTTCAAAAACCGTTAATATTTATTGATGCCTTTTTAAAAGAGGACACTGTAAATATCTCTATCAAAGATAATGCAGGAGGAGTAGATGATAAAATATTGGATAAAATTTTTGAACCCTATTTTACCACAAAACATCAAAGTAAAGGTACTGGAATCGGGCTGTATATGTCGGGACAAATTATAGAAAAACATATGGATGGTAGCTTATTTGTAAAAAATGTTGATTTTAAACATGAAGATATAAGATATCAAGGAGCAAAATTTATTATTGCTATACCAACAAAAATCAGCTTATCTTGACCTTGGATTTGGATCGTAAATCTCACCGGATGGAATAAATACCTCTTTATAATATTTAATAAATTCATCTTTGAGTTTTTGTGTTGGAAGCCATTTCACATAAGGCATCATCCACGCATCGGTGTGTTTTATTTTTCTAAGGACTTCATTTACATCTTTTATAACTTGTTTACCTTTTGGAGTTTTTACACAAGATATATAAGCATAAAACCAACCTTTATTTTCCTTGATTTTAAATAGTGCCACTTTATCTAATAATCCTAATTTATTGCCATAATACGCCGTTTTACTAATATATTCAAAAGTATAATCCGATCTGCCTTTAGCTACTTGTCCAAACATACTTTCTCCTATGTTTGCTGTAGATAAAAATGTAATATGTTTTTGATTTGGATTGTTTTTAATATACTCTTTTAGTACTTTACTAGCACCTAAATAAGGTCTGTTTTTAGAAACTACCAGTTTTAAATTTGGATTTTTAAGAATATCTTTTAAAACTATCTCCTCTCCTTCTTTACCAAAAAGATGAGCTTTTTTCTTATTTACAACTAAATAATGACCCTCAATTGGGATAACAGCCATACTCATATAATCATCTAAATCTAAATTTGGATGAGAAGGCATATCATTGGTACAATATAGAGCATCTTTCTTTTTATATAAAGCCACACCTCTGTTTGCATTCATAAGTACCGATTTGTGATTATACTGTGGAAGATGTTTTTGAAGTATGTTTAACTTTAGTTCATTCCATCCTTGACCTTTAAGTTTTCCATCAACTATAGTATTTGGCGGCAAGTCCCATTTTATCCATATAATGGTATCTTTAGAAAAAACAGAAGTAACAAATAAAAAGATAAATAATAATGTCTTCATTTTAAAACCTTTTATTATGTATCCATAGTAGCACAAATAGAATAAAAAATAAAAAAATTATTAAAAACTAATTTTATGTCATTTTGAAGGAAATCTCGTTTCATTTTCATTTCATTTATGTGTGATAGCCTTTCGCAAACATAGATTAAAATAACTTTGTTTTAAATTTCGAAATCAGATATATAAACGTAAGAAAGGGAGTAATGATTTACTTAGCAATTGGTCTTGTTTTGCTTTTGTTTATATACTTCTTTATCAATAAAAGTTCTAATCGGCAAAAAAAAGTGATTGAGGATGCCCTTCAGTCTATCATAAACTTAAAAAATAAAAATAAAGAAAATGAAGCAAAGCTTGTTATTAATGATATTCAAACAAATGATATCGTAAATTATTGTATCGAAGAGGTTATTGATTATAATTTTGAAGCTATAGATCAAAATGATCCTGCATATCAAAAAAGCGGCGTGGTTATGAAGTATCATGATTATGATATTGTTATCTTAGAACAGTCTTTTTCAAAAAAAATCTCTTTTAATATTTTTTAATAAATAGTTTAGAAGGAAATTACTATGAATACAAAACAATTTCATTTTTACATTGAGGGTTCAGGAGATCAATTTTACTGTTATTTTAAAATAGACGGGCATTTAAGTCATAAAGATTATGAGACCTTAGTTCCAAATTTTGAAGCATCCATTGCCGAAGTAAAAGAAGCAAAAGTAAAGATGTTGGTGGATATTACAGGACTTGAGGGTTGGGATCTACATGCTGCATGGGATGATCTGAAATTTGGTTTGAAACACAATAACGATTTTACACAAATTGCCGTTGTGGGGAAAGAAAATTTTTATGAATACGGTGTGAAGATTGCCAATTGGTTTACACATTATGAAATGAAATATTTTCATAATATCAATGAAGCTAAAAAGTGGTTGGATATCCAATAACATAAAGTAAAAATTATTTATTTTACAGAAAATTCACTTTGCTTCATTTTCAATTCATTTTCATCTTTTATAATTCGTACAATAAAATTTTAAATGTCGAAATTTAACAGATCAAAAAGCCTCACTTTTAAGTGGGGCTTTTTTTATTGAGTCAAAAAATTTAAAAGCAAAATAATATATATAAAATATTATACTTCTACAAATTTATTAGGAGAGTAGTAATGTCAAAAAAAGTACTTATTACGGGTGGCAACAAAGGGATAGGACTTGAATGTACCAAAATGTTTTTAGAGTTGGGATATGAGATTACCATAGTAGCTAGAGATTTTTCCAATTTTGATATTTCAAATGTTAAAACAATTTGTTACGATCTCAATAATATTGAGGATTTACCCCAGCTGGTTGAACAAATAGGGAGTATTGACGTGCTAATTAATAACTCTGGATTTATGCAGCCTGATATCACTTATGATAATTATCCAAGAGCCGATATTAAACATATTATGAATGTAAATCTTTATGCGCCGGTTGAACTGATAACCCTTTTTAGCGAGGATATGAAAAAAAACAAATCGGGACGAATCGTTAATGTTGCGTCGATTGCAGGGCAGATTGGACATCCCGATGTTTGGTACGGGATGAGTAAAGCAGCACTTATCAATGCTACAAAAATCTATGCAAAACTTTTAGGGGAAGATGGGATTATAGTAAATTGCGTAGCTCCAAGTCCCGTTGAAACAGAGATGCAGACGGTAAACTCGGAAGAGAGAAAAGCAGATTTTAAAAAGTCGGTTATTACCCATAGATTTGCAGAAGCCGACGAGATAGCAAAAACAATACTTTGGTTGGCAACGGAATCCCCCGAATATATTAACGGAATCTGTATCGATATCAATAACGGCTCTTATATGAGATAGTTGAATTTTCTATACAAGTCATATAGGAGTGTTGTGTAAAATAGCAAAAGAAAAGAAAGCAGCGTCACAAAAATATCTGTTTTGTTATATCTTTGTTATACCTCCTTGTTAGAATTTTCTTGATTACAAATCGGTTACACCGGTTTGAATGATAATAAGGAGAGTAAAAAATGAAAACTTTTGTGAAATTGCTTTTAGTAGCAGCGATGTTGTTTAGCTTTGCCGAAGCTAAAAAAACATATAAAATCAAGTTGGCTATGTCGTGGCCTTCAAATTTCCCTGTATTTGGCGATGCGGTTGAGAACTTCAAAAAATATGCCGAAGAGATGTCTGATGGACAGATTAAAGTACGAATCGATTCTAAAAATAAACATAAATCGGCTTTTGGTATTTTTGATTTTGTAAAATCGGGTCAATATCAGATGGGACATTCTGCGTCATATTATTATAAAGGTAAAGTGCCAAATACATTATACTTTACAACTATGCCGTTTGGTATGACTGCGGAAGAGCAATATGCGTGGTTCTATTACGGTGGCGGTATGGAGTTGATGAATGAAGTTTACAATCCACACAATATCTATTCATTCCCAGGTGGTAACACAGGAAACCAAATGGGTGGATGGTTCCAAAAAGAGATTAAATCTGTAGCCGATTTAAAGGGTCTTAAGATGAGAATCCCTGGATTTGCAGGTGAAGTTATCGCAAAACTTGGAGTAAACGTTACAAATATCCCTGCGGGGGAACTTTATACGGCACTTGATCGTGGTACAATCGATGCGTTGGAGTGGGTTGGACCGTCACTTGATTTGAGAATGGGATTTCACAAAGTTGCACCTTATTATTACACAGGATGGCATGAACCTGCGACAGAGTTAAATTTTATGGTAAATAAAAAATGGCTTGATAAATTACCAAAAGATATTCAAGCGATTATCAAAAATGCTATGAAACTGGCAGCGTATGATATGGCTACACAATCAAACCACGAGTCGGGTAAAAACTGGGTTACTATGAAAAAAGAGTTCCCGAATATCAAAGTTAAAACATTCCCTGATGCAGTAATGAAAGCTATTAGAAAAGCAAATGACGAACTTATAGTTGAAAAAGCCAAAGCAGATCCACAAGCTGCAAAAATATTAAAATCTCAAGCAGATTATCTAAAACAAGTAAGACCATGGACTATCATGTCTGATTATTCTTATCTTAAAAGTTTAGGACAATAAGGTTAGGGGTATCCCTAACCTTATTTTTTTATATCTAGTTGAATTTGTATTAAGTTGTAAATTCAAGTGGATATTTTTTTATTCAAATTCAAAAGGAATTTTTAATGCAAAAAATCACACGATTTTTAGATAAATTTACCAATATCATAGGATATATTGCAGCAGTTGCCATGATAATCATGCTATTAAACGTAGCTTACGATGTTGTTATGAGATATTTTTTTAGGGCAAGTTCAATAGGTATGCAAGAGCTTGAGTGGCATCTTTTTGCCGTAGTATTTTTATTTGGAATGTCTTACGCACTGAAAGAGGACGGGCATGTAAGAGTCGATATGTTTTATGAAAAAATGAAACCAAAATATCAAGCTATGATTAATGTTACTGGAGCACTTATTTTTATTGTCCCATTTTCTATTTTGATTATAAAAAGCGGATATGCTTTTGCTTATGAAGCGTATGATTTAGGAGAGATGAGCGGCGATCCGGGGGGACTTCCCCATAGATGGGTTATAAAGTCCGCTATTGCTACATCTTTTGTATTTTTGATATTTTCTACTATTTCGTTTGTTTTACACAATATCGGGGTAATACGTGAATGTGAAAAGATGAAAAAACACCAACATACAGAGGAGGTGCTGTAATGATTAGTATTGTTATGTTTTTTACGGCACTGATTATGCTGCTCTTTGGATTTCCCGTAGCATTTACTTTTGGCGGGGTTGCTCTTGTATTTGGGATTTATGCCGAGGGATTTAGCGAGGGGATGGATGGAACTTTTATAGAGCATTTTATGCAAGGAGTTCAGCTTTTTGATATGATGCCTTATAGAATCTATTCTATTATGGAAAATACGATTTTAATGGCTATCCCTTTATTTATTTTTATGGGAATTATTCTTCAAAAAACAAAATTGGCAGAGCAGTTACTCGAATCTATGGGGATGCTTTTTGGTTCTGTTAGAGGCGGTCTTGCAATTTCAACTATTTTGGTTGGAGCGCTTTTGGCAGCTTCTACCGGTGTTGTAGGAGCTTCGGTTGTAGCTATGGGTGTTATTTCACTTCCCGTTATGTTAAAATACGGATATTGTAAAAAACTTGCAACAGGTACAATCTGTGCTTCGGGAACTTTGGGGCAGATTATTCCACCGTCAATTGTACTGATTATCCTTGGAGACGTACTTGGTGTAGCTGTTGGAGATCTTTTTAAAGCGGCAGTTTTACCGGGATTGATCTTGGTGGGGACCTATATTGCGTATGTGCTTATTATTTCTTATAAAAATAAAGAGTTGGCACCTGCTATTCCAAATGATAGTAATGAAACAAAAACACAAGAGATAATAAGAGCTTTAAAAGCTATTATCCCTCCGTTGTTACTTATAGTAGTCGTTTTAGGTTCAATCTTTGCAGGTATCGCAACACCGACGGAGTCATCTGCAATCGGTGGAATCGGTGCTATTATTTTATCGATTCTTTATAAACAATTTAGCTTTAAAGTTATCTGGGAATCTGCACTTGAAACGGTAAAGATAACTTCAATGGTATTTACTATCTTACTTGGTGCTACAGCATTTTCAATGGTATTTACCTATACCGGAGGAGAAGAGCTTGTTGAAGAGTTTATGATGAGTCTTCCCGGAGAGCAGTGGGGATTTTTGATTTTAGTGATGATTGCTATTTTAATCCTTGGATTCTTTATCGATTTTGTTGAGATTTCATTTATCGTAATTCCAATTATCTATCCAATTGCAGATGCTATGGGGATGGATATGATTTGGTTTGGTATTTTAATTGCGATGAATTTGCAAACATCGTTTTTAACACCTCCGTTTGGTTTTGCACTTTTTTATCTCAAAGGGGTGGCACCGTCTAATGTAAAAACGGTAGATATCTACAAAGGGGTAATACCTTTTATTTTGATACAAATTGTAGTACTTGCTTCGATTATTGCATTTCCGGGATGGTATGGTTTTAAAGGCTTTGGGGGATGAGAGATAAGAAATATAGAAAATTTTATACAAAAATTTTAAATTATATTTCTTCAAAAAGAATTTTTACAGACCCGCTTCATACTTTGGCATATGGAACAGATGCCTCTTTTTACAGGCTTGTTCCAAAAATTGTTATAAAAGCTATAGATGAAAATGAAGTGGTACAAATACTTAAAACCGCTTCGGATGAGAAGCTGCCCGTTGTATTTAGAAGTGCGGGAACCTCACTCTCGGGACAGGCTATCAGCGATTCGATTTTGGTGGTATGCTCTTTTGGTTGGAGAGGTATTCAAATCCAAAACGGGGCAAAAGCCGTTCAACTCCAACCGGGAGTCGTGGGAGAACATGCAAATCAAGCTTTAAAGTCTTTTGGTAAAAAAATCGGTCCAGACCCCGCAAGTATATCGGCTGCACAAATCGGCGGAATAGTTTCTAACAATGCAAGTGGTATGTGCTGTGGGATTGATCAAAATTCATATAAAACACTTAAAAATATCCGCATCATCTTTATCGACGGGACGATACTCGATACAAGCGATTCCCAATCAATTGAAAACTTTCAAAACTCCAAAAGTGAGTTGATACAAAAAATAAGAACTTTAGTCTATGAAATAAAATCAAATAAACCTTTATACGAAAAGATCAAAAAAAAATATCAAATAAAAAATACAACGGGATACAGTATCAATGCCTTGATAGATTTTGAAGATGAGATAGATATTATTGCCCACTTGATGGTGGGAAGCGAGGGGACTTTAGGCTTTATATCAAGTATAACTTTTCATACAGTCGATACCCCTTTATATAAAGCATCTGCTTTGGTTTTATTTGAAAATATCTATGAAGCGTCAAAATTTGTAGCTGAGCTTAAAGAACACCATGAACTCGTCAATGCTGCAGAACTTATGGACCGTGCAAGTTTACGAAGTGTTGAGGATAAAGAGGGGATAGATCCAAGTTATAAAAATCTTGATGAAGAGGTAGCATCTATTTTAGTGGAGTGTGGAGCTTTGAATCAGGAAAATCTCCATTTAAAAATCAAAAAAGTAACTCATCTTGCCAATCAATATAATCTAGTACAAGATATAAAATTTTATGAAGATGCAGCTGAATATGAAAAATTATGGGCTATACGAAAAGGGACATTTCCTACCGTTGGAGCGATGAGGGAAAGTGGTACGACGGTTATTATAGAAGATGTGGCATTTGAGGTAAAAGATTTGGCTGAGGGGATTGTGGAGCTGCAGAGTCTTTTTAAAAAATATCGTTATGACGAAGCGATTATTTTCGGTCATGCGTTGGAAGGGAATATCCATTTTGTTTTTACGCAAAGTTTTGAAGCACAAGAGCAGATTGATAGATATGAAGCGTTTATGGATGAGGTGTGTACTTTAGTTGCGGTAAAATATCAAGGAAGTTTAAAAGCAGAACATGGAACGGGGAGAAATATGGCTCCGTTTGTGGAGATGGAGTGGGGAAGCGAAGCGTATAAACTTATGCAGAGTATTAAAAATATTTTTGACTCCGATAATCTTTTAAATCCCGGAGTAATAATCAACACTGACCCTAAAGCACATCTAAAAAACTTAAAATTTATGCCAAAATTTAATGCAATAGCGGACAAATGTATAGAGTGTGGGTTTTGTGAACCGATATGTCCCTCAAAAGATTTGAGTTTAACTCCAAGGCAACGTATAGCAGTAAACAGAGAGATACAACAGAGAAAAAACAATAATCTTGATTTTCAAGGTCTTCAAGCGTTATATAAATATGACGGAGAAGAAACGTGTGCCGTAGATGGATTGTGTGCTTTATCGTGTCCCGTTGGTATCAATACGGGGGCTGTAACGAAAAGTATTCGAGAAAATCAAAACAGCGATTTATCTAAAAAGCTCTCTTTTTATATTGCAAAATTTTACAAAGAGAGTTTATTTTTTGTAAAACAGGGATTTAAAGTACTGAATTTTCTTGAAGCCGTTATTCAACCATCGGGGATGAGAAAGTTAAGATCTATCATACCTGCGTTTCCATATTGGTATGATTCTATGCCTCGTGTTGCATCGTTTGAACTTAAAGAGCAAAAAAATTTTCATAGAGATGTGGTCTATTTTTCAAGTTGTATCAATAAAATGTTTGGTACGACTAAACGAGCAGAGGATACAAGGGATTTAAACCAAGTGGTTGCATCTCTTTTACAAAAGGCAAAATACAATATAATATATCCAAATAACGATAAATCGTTGTGTTGCGGTGTACCTTTTGAGTCAAAAGGGTTTAACGAAGAGGCCGATAAAAAACTAGATGAGCTTTTTATTGCACTTCAAAAAGCTTCAAACAACGGGGAGTTTCCAATCCTTTGCGATAATTCTCCGTGTGTTTACAGGATGGTAACCCATCTAAAAAACAGAGGATTGAAGATATATGAGCCTATAGAGTTTAGTTTAAAATATTTGGTGCCCGATTTGGATATTAAACAAAGTGATGAAGCCGTAGTGATACACACAACTTGTAGTGCAAAAAAGATGAAAAAAGAAGAGCAGTTTTTGCAATTGGCACAACTTTTAAGTAGTGACGTAACGGTTCCAAAAAATATAAATTGTTGTGGATTTGCAGGAGACCGCGGGTTTCATTTCCCGGAGCTTAATAAAACGGCTTTGCAAAATCTCAAGTTTCAAATAACACCGAAAATAAAAAAAGGATTTAGTACAAGTAAAACTTGTGAGATAGGATTGTCCCATCATGCAGATGTAGATTATAGTTCTATCTTTTATCTATTGGATAAGTGTAGTGATGAAAAAAATACTGACGATACTATTTCTTCTTCATAGTCTAGTATATGCAAAAGATATATTACTGCTCCATTCGTACCATAAAGGGTATGAGTGGAGTGATGCAATATCAAAGGCGGTCGAGGATAGTTTTCAAGATACACAAGTAGAGATTACCACCGAATACATGGATACAAAAAGGGTTTATAACAAAGCTTATATTGATAAACTTTTAGAACTGTACCAAGCACAATATAGCAATAGAAAATTTGATCTTATTATTGCTTCGGATAACAATGCACTGGAGTTTTTAAACAGCAATCACAATAAAATTTTTCAAGATACCCCGATAGTTTTTTGTGGAATCAACAATTTTAGCGATCTATGGTTTGAAAATTTGAATATTCGTAATAGAACTACCGGTGTAATAGAAGCGGTTGATATTGAAAAAAACTTGGAACTTATTTTAAAACTCCATCCAAAACTATCAAAACTTTTAGTGATAAACGATACGACCACTACGGGAAATAGTATGAAAAAAGAGTTTTTTGAAGCGATAAAAAAATATCAAGATAAAATCAGGTTTGAATATATAGATCAATTTAAGATGGAAGAGTTACAACAAAATTTAAAACAACTCGATAAAAACAGCGTGATACTTTTTATGCTTTTATTTAAAGATAAAACAGGGAAAACTTTTACTTTTAAAGATGGATTAAAAAGTATTGAACAAAATACGCAAGTACCGATATACGGATTGTGGGATTTTTATCTCCCTTATGGACTTGTGGGAGGTTTTTTAACCCACGGATACGCTCAAGGGAAAAATGCTTCAAAACTGGCACATAAAATAATTGACGGGGTAGATGTAAAAGATATAGATATTATTAAAAAAAGTCCCAATCGATATATTTTTGACCATAATAAATTGGTACGGTTTCATATCAATCTTAAAAAGATTCCAAAAGAAGCTATTATAAAAAACCGCTCTATCGGTTTTTATGAACTGTACGAAAAAGAGATATATGTTGTAGTTGCTGTATTTATTTTATGTGTTATCGTGATTGTTGTTTTGTTCCTTTTACTGATGCAAAAAAGAAATGCACAAAATCAAATCCAATTGCAGCTGCAATTTACACAAACCTTGTTAAATACCATTAAAAGCCCCATCTTTTATAAAGATAAAAAAGGAAGATATGTAGGGGGGAACGAATCGTTTTATGAATTTATAGGGAAACCCCAAGAGGAAGTTTTTGGAAAAACCATGTATGATTTTTTTAACGGGCAAGAGGAGTTTTTAAAGCAGCACAATGAGATAGAGCAAAAATTGCTTAATGGGGAAAGTGTCGGAGAGTATACCATGAAGTATGATATGCCAAACGGTACGGTACAAATTATGATAGCCGATAAAAGTTTGTATTATGATTTGGAGGGTAATGTGTATGGTATTTTAACCATTTTACACAATATTACCGATCTTGTGAAAATTGAACAAGAGAACAAACAAAACGAATCCTTTATGGCACAGCAATCAAAACTAGCAGAGATCGGCGAAATGATTAGTGCCATTGCCCATCAGTGGAATGAACCGCTTGTGGAGATATCTGCTATTGTGCAAGACTTGCAACTCCAACACCAAACATCAAATTTAACCAAAGAGGATATTGATAACTATGTAAATGATTCGATGGTACAGATTCAATATATGTCCAAGACCCTCAAAGATTTTAGAGATTTTTTAAAACCTTCGGTTAAAAAATCCCATTTTAATATTAAAGATGCTTTTGATGAGGTTTTAAATATTTTAGAAAGACAAATCAAATACAGCTATATAGATTTAACTATCAATTACAATACGACCCATCTAGCAGTGTATGGGTATAAAAATGAATTTATGCAGGTGCTTATTACGATTTTAAATAATGCAAAAGATGCTATACTCAAAGCAAGGGAAAAAAATAAAGAGTATCAAGGTGTTATAGAGATAAACGTGAGTTCTATAAGGGATATGCTCAAAATCACTATTACCGATAACGGTTGCGGTGTGAAGGTCGAAGACAAAGAAAAACTGTTTGAACCGTACTTTAGTACCAAAACAAAAGGAAATGGTCTGGGACTTTATATGAGTAAAATTCTTATTTGTGAAAAAATGGACGGTGTAATCTATTTTGACGATTTATGCAGCCAAAAGCAGCAATGCACATCTCTTAGTATTGAATTGCCGATGGATAAAGAATGAAAATATTACTACTTGAAGACAACCAAAGATTAAACAACTCAATCGTAAAAAGGCTGGAGCTTAAAGGGTATAGCGTCGATTCGTTTACGGATGGATATAAAGCTTTGGAAAATGTTTATGAGGGGTATGATTGTTTTATTTTAGATATCAATGTTCCCTCCATTGACGGGATATATATCTTAAAAGAGTTACGGGAAACATATTATGATGTACCCGTTTTGATTATAAGCTCAAATTTGGAACTTGACACTATCAAAGAAGCGTATGGTTTTGGCTGTGACGATTATCTAAAAAAACCGTTTTATATCGATGAGCTTGAGGTAAAGATCGAGAAGCTTTGCCAATTAGATAAAAAGGTTATATATTTGGATAAAGAGTATAAATATCTACTAAACTCACGGGAGCTTTTTAATAATAACGAACCTGTAAAACTAACCAAAAAGGAGACTTTGCTTTTACATCAACTGGTAACCAATAATGAAAAGATATTAAGTTTTGAACAAATCTCAAATTATGTTTGGGAGGGGGATATTGCCACAGCCGATAGTATACGGACTCTTATGATGCGACTTCGTAAAAAGATACCAAAAGAGTGTGTGGAAACACTTATCGATTTTGGATATAAGTTCCACCTTCAAACATGATACAAGTTTTACCAATCCTTTTAATATTTTTAAGCGGTTATATATTTAAAAGGTTTCACAAAGATAGTTCAAAAGAGCTGGTTGATATTGTTATATATTTTATTTTTCCTGTTTTTATCATATATAAAGTACATTTTTTAGAGTTTAGCGAAGATATTTATATCGTAGCTTCGTTGGCTTTTTTGGCTTTTCTTTTGGGGATAGTATTTACTTTGATTTTTGCAAAAATATTTAAGATACAAGCAAACAGTGCAGCTATGATTGTGATGTCGGTCGCTTTTGGCAATACCTCTTTTTTGGGTTTTGCATTTGTGGATAGTTATTACGGCTCTTATGCTTTATCGTTGGCAATTTTTTATGACCAAATCAATATGCTTTGTCTTTCCATGTTAGCACCTTTGGTTTGCTCATTTGGTATGACAAACACTAAGCTTTCAATTAAAAAAACTCTTATCACGATTATCACTTTTCCCCCTACTATTGCCTTTGTAATAGCTATCGTAAGCAAATTGATTGTTTTCCCTGAAATAGTTACACTTTTTTTAGAAAAAATATCTCTTATTTTGGTACCTGTTATAATGTTTGCGGTTGGTATGCGATTTGAACTATCCGATACAAAAGGGAAAGAGAAAGAGATAGGGATTATTATTGCGATATCTATGTTTTTGATTCCACTAACCCTTTATGCTTTATTTATACCTTTTTTGGAACTTGACACTGCTTTTAAAGTCTCTATAATGGAAGCTGCTATGCCGCCTATGGTAATGGCAACGGTTATAGCTATAAAATTCGGGCTTGATGAAAAGCTGGGTATGGGAGCATTGGGATTGGGGATGATACTGAGTTTTGTTACCATCCCTGCTTTGGTTTATATTATCGGTTGAGCTTTTCTACTTTTTGTGTATGGGCGTGTATATTTCCCCTTTTTCTTTGGATATTATTTACTATATGATATCCGTGATTTAAAGCCATGGCTATGGAACCACCGCTGTTAAATGCAATATCTCCCGCAACATAAAGGCATTTTACGTTTGTCTCATAGTGATCGTCATACAGAGGCATCCCCTTGTCATCAAGATTGATACCGCATTTTTTTAAAAAATCCACGGGAGAAGTTCCACCGATAGCATACACTATCCTATCGTATGTGGTATAGTAGCCGTCGTTAAAGTTTACTTTTACTTTTCCGTGAAGATTTTCCAAAGACTCTATATCGGTATTCATCCTTAGTCTTAAAAGTTCTTGCCCGTTGTATTGGTGTATAATTTTTTCATTTTCGGGATTAAGCCTTGAAAATTTCTCTTTTCTATAAACCAAGGTTACGATATTGTTTTGCTCAGCCAATTCATAGGCATATTCAGCCGCAGAATTTCCACCGCCTACGACTAAAATTTTTTCATTTTCGCTGCATTTGTCAAGATTAAAATTTACCAAAGATTTTATTGAGGGCGGTATCTTATAGCTTGGTTTGTTTGGTTTTCCCATTTTACCAATGGTAACCACTACGTTTTTTGATCTAAAGTGACCGTTTGAAGTGGATATTTCAAAATATTTATCTTCTCTTTGTATTTTCTCAACTTCGGTGTAAAAAGAGGTATCGATCCGCTCATTGTCAAGCAAGGAATCAAAATAATCCAAAGTACTCTCTTTGGTACCGTCAAAAAAGTCTACATTACCCTCTAGTTTCGTGATTTGACCTTTCCAATCTTTATCGACCCTTTTATTATCTTTGTAAAATTTTCTAATAGTATGTGAATGGTTTCCCGTTTTTTCTATCAAAAGAATTTTTTGAAGCCCATGCACCGCCGCTTCGATAGCACATCCTATACCTCCCGGACCTCCGCCAATGATTACTATATCATAAACATCATCTTCATACATTATAGAGTTCTCCTATGAATCAATTAAATATATATTAAGCTGCATCGCACCATGCGCTCCCAAAACCAAGGACTGTTCGATATCCGCCGTTTTGGAAGGTCCTGCGATAAAGGTTACAAACTCTCTATTGTCAAATGAGATATCTTCATAGGCTTGATGCATAGTAGCAACAATATTTTGCCTTTTAATCGTGATAATAAGATCGTTTGATAAAAAAAGCTTCTCTCTATCGTTATGGAGATTTTGACACAGTACGGCACCGTTTTCGGCGACTCCCAAATGACTTTCGTAAATAAAAAAATCATCTGAATTTTTTGTAATATTCAACAGTTCGTCATCAAGCTGATGAATAGAAACGGTACTTACGTTTGCCCCCGCCAAGGTTGCGTTTTGTATAAACTCTTGGACAATATCTTTTTCGTAATCAAAATCGGTTTTGATGGATAATATCTCATCCGATTGACAATTTTTTATGCTACTTAATATCTTGTTTCTTGAGTTCATCATACACTTCCTTAAAAGAGTTTTTGGGAACTTTAGGCAGCTCTCTTGTTTGTGTCCAAGGATTTTTAAGTAAAAATTTTGGAATAAACCTATATATTTTTCGATATATTTTACCAAAAGTATCCAATAAAAACGGCGAAGCCAGTACATAAGCTGTTATTTTTAAAATAAATATTTTCATCTTTGAAAAGTTATATTTTGCCGTTTCGTTTCTCAAATCCAAAAGAAGCTCATGCAAGTTTATTTTTACCGGACAAACATTATCGCAGCTTCCGCATAAAGTTGAAGCAAACGGCAGGGAAGCATTATTGATTTTATCTTTTAAAGCTCCAAGTACCGAGCCGATGGGACCGGGAATCGTATAACCGTAACTGTGACCGCCGCTTCTTCTATAAACGGGACAAGTATTCATACACGCGCCGCACCTGATACATTTGAGGGCATTGTTAAAAGTGTTGTTTTGAAGTATTTTACTTCTTCCGTTATCCACGATAACGATATGCATCTCCCCGTTAGGATTTGCTTTATGAAAATGGGAGGTGTACGTTGTGATATTTTGCCCCGTTGCACTTCTTGCCAGTAATCTGGTAAAAACACCAAGCGCATTCATATCTGGAATCACTTTTTCTAAACCCATTGAAGCTATATGTAAAGGGGGTAAAGCAGTACCCAAGTCTGCATTTCCCTCATTGGTACAAATCACAATTCCACCCGTTTTTGCAACGGCAAAATTTACTCCGGTAATACCCGCATCTGCATTAAGAAACTTTTGCCGTAGGTGTTCTCTTGCCTTGTGGGTTAGATATGTAGGGTCGCTATTGCCTTTATCTGTGTGAAGATGTTGATGAAAGACATCACTTACCTCCTCTTTTTTTAAATGAATTGCAGGAAGTACGATATGGCTTGGTTTTTCATTATTAAGTTGAATAATACGCTCACCCAAATCGGTATCAACCACCTCAATCCCTTTTGACTCTAAATAGTGGTTGAGTTCACACTCCTCTGTAAGCATCGATTTACTTTTAACAATATTTTTTGCATTGTGTTGTTGTAAAATTTGATATACGATTTCATTATGTTCTTTGGCATCAACTGCCCAGTGTATTTTAATACTGTTTTTTAAAGTATTCTCTTCAAATTCTAAAAGATAATTATAAAGATTTGCAATAGTATGTTTTTTTATTTTATTTGCTTCATCTCTAAGGGCTTCCCATTCGTCGATTTTTTTAGAGCAATTGTCTCTTTTTTCCCGTACAAACCATAAAGCTTTGTCATGCCATTTCATCTTTTTACTATCAGCTATAAAACGGGTTGCATTTTGTGGATGGCTCATAGTTTTTCTCCTAAAAGAATTTGTGAGATATGAATGGTTTTAATAGGAAGATTT
The DNA here is from genome assembly GCA_050292155.1 of Arcobacteraceae bacterium. GTDB lineage: Bacteria > Campylobacterota > Campylobacteria > Campylobacterales > Arcobacteraceae > JAIOSF01. Next base: position 5,850 of record JBNKLC010000047.1, on the reverse strand, counting down.
TGTCTATCGATTAACCCTTGAAGATGCATCAAACAAGATATATCCACACCAGTGATATACTCTACGTTTTTATCAAGATGTTCTTGAATTCTATCATTTCCCATAGCAGTAGACACCGCAGGTTCATTTAAGCAAAACGTACCTCCGAATCCACAACACTCATCAACCCTTTTGGGTTCTATTATAGTTATATCTTCTATTAGATTTAAAAGATTTTTGATTTTTGAAAAAGGCTCTTGATGCAGTTCTGATTTAGATGCCAGATTTAACTCTCTATGGGCATGACAGCTATTGTGGATACCTACTTTGGCATTAAAATTACTCTTTAATTGGTTTATTTTTAAGATATCATGTAAAAACTCTACAAGCTCGTAACTTTTATCAAAAACAAGATTTGCTTCATCGTCTAGTTTTTTGTAATTGTGTTTAACCATAGATATGCAACTGCCGCTTGGAGCAACAATATAATCATAGGATTGAAAGAGCTTTATAAATTTTTTGGCAATAGGTTTGCACTCCTCAAAGCAACCGCTGTTATACAAAGGCTGACCGCAACAAGTTTGATCTTTGGGGTAGTGTACATCACAACCTAGTTTCGTAAGAAGCTTATAAGTCGCAATCGCAATTTCGGGATATAATTGATCGATATAACAAGGGATAAATAGCCCAACTCGCATAATTTAACTCCACGTATAAAATAGATAAAGACTTTATCAGTTTTATATAACATTGTTATAACAAATATAAGAAATACAGTAGAAATTCTTATCACAAATGTTTTATAGATATATTTAAATAGTTATAGTATCATAACAGATAGATTGGATAAAAAGGATTAAAAATGAAAAAGACTCTTCTTTTATCACTAGCGGTTTCTAGTGTTTTGACGGCTTCTGAGTTTGGAATTGAGATAGGTGCACAAAAAAATAAACTCAGTGCAGATTTTGCATATGGTAACTCTTCTACAAGAACAACGGTTACCCAAGATGATTTGGGTTTAAAAAATAGTGATACGACCGTAAAACCGAGATTGCATTATAAATCAGGAAACCATATGTTTGATTTGGATTATGAAAAGTTGGACTTTAGCGGTTCAAAAGTATTGACCAAAGATATAGTATATGACAATAAAACATATACGGCAAGTACAAATGTTCAAACAACATTTGAAATGGATTGGTATAGATTGGGGTATAGATACAGTGTATTATCCAATGAAAAAGGAAATTTAAATATAGGAGCAGATTTGCATATTATCGATGCAGATGTCGGTTTGGTCGCGTCTTCTTTAAACTTTGACAGCAGTTACTCGGAAACATTACCGTTGCCTACACTTGTAGTTTCGGGAAACTATGCTATAAACGATATGTTTGGTCTTGAAGCAAAAGCATCTGGGATTAATACAGGAAGTAAGGCTACATATACAGAGTTTTATGCAGGTATAAATGTTAATTGTCTGTTGATAAAAAATGGACAATGGAGACTGGGATACCAATCTAAAAAATTTGATATCGATGTAGACGACTTTAAAGGGGATTTATCTTTTAAGGGAGCATATTTAGGGTTTAATTATAAATTTTAATTGAGTTTTGGGTGTTGAATAAAAGTATGTTTAATATTTAGGGAGCATACCAGTTTTAGTTATGGGATTATTTAATTTTTTATTTGGTCATGAGGATAAAGCAATAACATTTGGTATGCACAAAGGGAAAAAATATTCTGAACTGTCATCAAATTATTTATTGTGGTTATCTCAAAACATGTCAAATGGTGCTGAAAAAATAGCTAAAAAAGAGTTAAATAGAAGAAAGAAGAATAAATCCAATGGTAGTGAAAATGCAATTGTGGGTATTATTACTTCTAAACGTAAATGTTGGAAGTGTAAAAAATCAACACAAATAATAGCATTGAAATTTTATAGAGATAGTGAAGTTCCTAATAAAGAGTTTGAAAATCCAATTATTATGTATGGACAAAAAAACTTGCCTCAAGGGATTTTAGAAGTTATTCAATCAAAATTTCCTTTTTACAAAAGCAAATATAGTCATACCATTCAAAGTAAATATATAGCAAATACTTGTGAGTATTGTAGTGCCTTACAAGGTGACTTTTATCTGCATGAAGAACCTGATGGAGCTTTTTTTAATGCCTTTGGTTTAAAACCAAAATATTATATAGGGCTAATAGATAATAAGTTAGGTTGGTTATAGAAAATGGAAAGTAGAGAACATAATATCAGATAAATGTGAAAATTTGACAAAAAGTTGTCAAAATGATAATAATTCATAAAAATATCTAAAACAACTTGTTGCTTGAAATCGTTGAAAAGGCTTTGTTTATGGGGATTGTAAATGGTGTAAGGGCGAGACTTGAACTAATACTATAAAATCTTTTATATATAATATTTTCATTTTATTTATACTATTTATTACCGTAAAAATTACCGTAAAAACTCTATCTTTATATAATTTAGATAATAAAAAAACAAATGATAAAAGTATTAAATTAACAAAATGCAATATTTTCAATTATGCACACTTTATTTTGGTAAACTACAAAAAATAAATGATGTAATATTATGCATAAAAGATAATTAAAATACAATCTTTTTATGATATAATAGGATATATTTATGACTTAAACAAAGGTGTACTTTTATGGATTTACCTGAAATAATAGGTTTGTTAGGTTTAGTAGTTGCAACTATTGCAGGTGTTTATACAATTAAAGCTTATTATAAAAAAGAAGAAAAAAACATTACTAATATTCAACAAACAAATACAGGAAGTGGAGACAATGTAGGTGGTGATAAAATCATGGGTGATAAAGTAATGGGTGATAAAAATACATATAATATTAAAGAGGATTCATGATGTCTGAAATTATTCATGGGGATAATATTAATGGTGATAAAGTAATGGGTGATAAAAAAACTTATGAACTTAATCATATTGACTTGGATGTAGGTGGATTAAAAGAAGTTTTAGATAATGAACCTAATTTAGTAAAAGAAACACTAGAGGAACTTAATACTGCTTCAAGAGAATATAGTCCAGATGAGAGAACAATTCCAATTTCAGATAAAAACTTAAATAATGGATTAACAGAGTTTTATGAAAACTTTATTAAACATAGAGAACAAAAACTATTAGCTTTAGATAAGTTTTTCAAAGAAAATGATTATATTGATGAAATTGAAGATGCAGCAGATTCTATAAGAATATTTTTATCAACTTATGCAAATAGAAATTCTTTAAAATTAGACCCAATGTTATTTAATATGATTATTCAAGAACATACTAAATCCGTACAATCAGCTAAGAAAAAGAATATTATGAAGTTAATGCTTTATTATCTTTATAGATATTGTTATATAGGATTAAAAGATGCCTAGATATATAAAAACTCATAGAAGTAAAGACTTAAAAAGAAGTGTATTAGTGGTTTCTAAATATTTAGTAGGTGAATTAAAAACTCATAAAGAAATAAAATTACATGATATATTCCTGAAGTTGAAAGAAAAGCTAAATATACAGCAAAAAGATTTTATGTATTCAATTAACTTTTTATATATTTTAGGAGTAGTTGACTATATAAAAGAAAATGACACATTAAGGTATTTGAAATGAAGCTTTCTAAACTTTATTCTAATGATAAAAACTTTAAAAGTATTTTTTTTAATGATACTATTAATTTTATTTTATCTGATGATCATAGTGTAGGTAAAAGTACATTATTTAGTTTAATTGATTTTTGTTTATTAAAAGGTAGTAAAGGATTTCTAAAACATGAAAGGTTTGATGATCATATTTTTTATTTAGAAATAAAAATAGATCCAAATAAATTTCTTACTATAATTAGACCAACAACGGGTAGAGCAAACATAGGATGTAAACTTACAGATTCAACATCTACGTTACTAGATATAAAAGAATTTGATGTAATAGGTGGTCTTGATAAAATAAAAGTATTTGTAGAAGAAAATTTAAACTTACAGCTTGATAATTATAGACAGTATATTAGTTACTTTTTAAGAGATCAAGATAATCAAAGTGATGTTTTTAGATTAAATAAATTTTTACGTTCTAATGATATAGATTACAAACCAATTATTTCAAAGCTTTTAGGAATAGATGGAAATAAAATTAAAAGAAAATATGTTTTAGATAATGATATTGAATCTATCGAAAAAGAATTAGTTTTTAAAGAAAGTGAACTTGGTAATTATAGAACAAAAGAAGCAATACAAGAAGAAATTAATGTATATGAAAGACAGCTACAAGAGAAAGAAGAACATTATAAAGAGTTTGATTTTTATTTAGAAGAAAAAAGTATTAGTAAAGAGCTTGTAAATAGTATAGAATCTGATATATCAGAGTTAAATACAAGAAGAAATTCAATTAATAGAGAAATTGATTATATTAACAGATCACTTGAAGAAGAAATAGCCGTTGATATTAAAGATATAGATGGACTATTTGAAGAAATTGAAGTTTTATTTCCTAATGACTTAAAAGTTAACTATGATGGAGTAATTGAATTTAACAAGCAAATAGTTGAAGAAAGGATTCAGGTCTTTAAAGAAAATAAAGAAGAGTATTTAGCCGAAATTGAAAATATTGAAAAAGAACTAAGCTCTTTAAATGATCAAAGAAAAAATATGTTATCTATATTAAAAAGTACAGATACTATGGAAAAGTTTAAAGAGTTAGAAAAAGAAGTAGTTGATTTTAAAACGAAGATAGAAATACATAAAGAAAAGTTAAATATTTTTGAAGAAATTGAAGAGAAAAAAACTGAGTTAGAAGATAAAAAAGAAGAGTTAAAGGAAGTAATAAAAGAAAATAAGTCTTTAATTGCAAGTGAATTTATCGCAACAATAAAAAGTAATTTAATTAAGTATGGAAAAATGGTTTTTGATAAAGAGATAGCCTTTTCTATTGGATTTAATACACACGATAATATTGATTTTGATATTAAAGTTGAGAATCAACATGGTTTTGATAATTCTTTAGAAGATGGGCATACTATAAAAAAACTTTTATGTTTTATATTCTCAGCTTCAATAATAGATGCGTTTAAAGATCAAAATTTTATTAAATTTATTGCATTTGATAGTCCATTTGATGGAGATAAAAATACTTATCAAGATGGTGTCTATAATGTAATAAAGGAATTGTCTAATCATAATATACAAACAATTATCACATCTGTTTCTGATGTTATTAATAATGAGACTAATGTTAAAGAAATAAATGAGAATTATGTAGTAAGATACTTAAGTGAAGAAGATAAGCTTTTAGGAGATTTTTAATTAAAATACGAATAGGCAGTCCAATAGTAATTTTTATTTTAGAATTGCTATATGTTGGGTATTGCCTATAAGCCCTAGATTTGTTTTTTGTTGCACACATGCATTGGTGCAGAGTCGTGGGAATACTGTTTCACCGACTGATAAATTAACAGTGTCAACAACTCGCATCACTAGGGATGACACCAAACCGATCCCGATTCCATAACCCAGGACTACTAAAGCATCAGTCTAACGCCTTATTGAGAATATATCCTCGTTAATAGATCAGTTTAAAACACCATATACAAGTATGCTGGCAAAAAAATCTGCCATAATGCACCTCCTGTAACGGAATTTAGATTCTTATTATAGCTAAAAAGCATTTTATAGAAGTTATTCAGTAATATTACATTAAATGGTAGTGTAAAACTAACTGTGTAAATCCAAAAATTTAATCTATTAGGTATAATGATCTGATAGATTTATTTGAAGGATTTACAAATGAATATTTTAAATAAAGAAGAATTACGAAAACAAATTAAAGAAGGGAAAGAAGT
>JBNKLC010000046.1:0-12908 GCA_050292155.1 Arcobacteraceae bacterium | reverse complement strand
TTTTACCGCTGCATCCAAAACCGTTAAATACTTGCTCTATAGAGAGTTGTCCAAACATATCATTGCTTTTTAAAGTTAATCCTTGTGCAAGTAAAAAATTACTCAATAATATGCCCATCACAATAGTTTTAATAATATTCATAATATATACTCCTTTTTTATGAAACTATCTAAGTATAATAAAAAAAGGGATTTGATAGTACAAGAAAAGTTATAAGTTTTGTCGTATTTCTTTAGGTGTTTGATGAAATTTCATTTTAAAACTGTGGGTAAACCAAGATAGCGTTGCATATCCACAGTTTTGAGCTATTTCCGTGATAGATTTATCGCTGTTTTTTACCAGTGTCATCGCTTTTTGTAAACGTTGTTCATTTAACCATTGTTTTGGCTTTTGATTGTATTTTTTTAAAAAATATTTCCGTAATTGATTGGTTGATAGGTTTGTAAGTTTACACATGTCGTCAAGGGTTTCTATTTGATCGATATTGTTTTCGATAATATTGGAAATACGGCTTGAACTGGTTTGTTGTGTAGAGTTTAAAAAAGAGATAAATTGAGTATTGTTCAAACAGTTTAAAAAAATCTCTTCAAGTTTTATATTGAGTAGTTTTGTATTATTTTGTTTCATATAAAGGTTTAGCAGCTCAATATTTAAAGAATAAGCGGTATTGGTACCGTAGTTGATTTTAAAAAAATCGGTTTTTTGCTTGGTCATAGGTAAATTAAGATGATATTTTTTGATAAAATTTTCAATAAATTTATCATTAAAATAGATAAGCAGTGCATTATACGGTTCTTGATTGGTAATTATCTCATTCATAAAATAATTGTTTTGTGCCAAAAAAATCATCTGTTTTGCATCTAAATTTACGTGATTGTCTCTAAAGTTAATAACTTTAGCCCCACTTAGCAGGATAATTAAACAGTGTGTCGTGACTCTTACTTCAACATTTTCATTTTGCGTTTTTGTACTATATACCGAAAAAACAGTATCATCCAAATCTATAGTCTCTTTGTTTGCTAAAAAGTCGTTGGGTACAATATAAGGCATAGAGAGTCTTTTGCTAGAGATAATTTGCTATTTCGATGAGATTACCATCGGGATCATTGATATAAAAAGACAAAATCGAACCTTTTGCTCCTGTACGTTGCACGGGACCATCTATGATACTTATCCCTTTATTTTTAACATACAACATCGCTTCATCTAAATTTGTTTGGGTTATAAAACATATATCGATGGCTCCGGGTGTCGGGATAGCTGCTTTGGGTTCAAATTCATTTTTGTATTGATGAAGATTAATCTTTTGATTGCCAAACTTTAAAGCTATACGATTATCCCCAAAAATCTCTTTTTGCATCCCTAAAATCTCTTCATAAAATTGTACCGTTTTTTGAATATCTTTTACCGTTAGAACTATATGGTCAATGGAGTTTATTTGTATCATTTAAAGTCCTTATTTAAATTAAGCGATTGGTTGGATACGACTATTTCCATGCTTGAATTTCGATAATATTTCCTTCAATATCACGTAGATAAGTAAATCTTAGTATACCTACACCTTCAATTTCATTTTCAATAATCTCTCCAAGCTTTGCCCCACCGTTATCCAATGCTTTTTTTACTATCGTATCTACATCCTCTACTTCAAAAGCAATATGGGTAAAGCCGATTTGATTTGCCATAATGGGAGCAGTATCGATAAATTCTTCATAACTAAATATCTCTAATGTCGGAGGATTTTCATACCCAGGAAGAGATAGATGTACGCCCATTTGTCTGGCATTTTTTATCCCAATGGCTTTATCTAGCCATTCGCCTTTTAAATCTCTCTTTGGAGGTTTTATTTTACATTCAAAAACTTTGATATAAAAATCTGCTAATCTTTTCCAATCTCTTGCTGTTATATTTGTATGTGCAAATCTCATTTGACAGTTCTCTCTCCGATAAACTTATATTTTCCAAGTGTTCAAATATTATAACTAAAAATATAAAAAAAACATATGGATTAAGCTTTAAGAATGAAGTTTATCATGAAAAGAGATACTGATATTATTTTTAATATATTCTCCATACTCTGTGGTATCATTTATGATATGGTATGTTTCAAAAAGATTAAGATCCATTTTTATGGCGTCTTTTAGGATTCTTAAGATTTTTGTTGCATCGTGTGGTTTGATATGCAATGGGGCATCTTTACTTGAAGTGAAATATTTGTGGATTTTAGTTACGATCTCTTTATTACTGATCTCTATAAAAACAGAATCAAGGGGGGATTTAAAAAACATAGTCCCATCTTGTACAAACACAGAAGTATACACGGTATCAATCCCATAAATTTTTTTGGAAAACGAATCATAAAAAAAGAGATGTTTATTGTAGTTGTCATGAAAGGTATCGTACATAAGATCCAAAACAGCAATTTTTTCCTCTTTGGTGTAAAAACAGGCTATTTCGCTAAAACAAAATTGTAAAAGAGATTTTATATCATACCATTCATCACTTTTATACGAATGGGTAAGGATCTTATCGATACGCTCTTGTTTGAGTTGTTTGAGTGTTTCATCTTCTTTAATTTGAAATTTTTTGGCTGCGATGGCATCTCTATATACGGGACCTGGGAATTTTGGATGGATTACAAGCCGCTCTTTAGATTCTTTTTTTAAAATATATCGTAATCTATTTTCCCTATTATCCTCAATCATCCTAATATCTTTTGTAGGAGTTTGAGTTATGGCATTCAAAAATTCATTCTCTTGACAATCCTCTTGCCAAATATGGTCTGGGTATCTAAAAAAAGTAGAAATTTTATTTAAAACATCCTCTTGAGGTTTTATAATAACTTGTTTATTGATCCATGAACTTACCGTTCTTCTATCTTTATTTATAATTTTGGCAAATTTTGAGATACTCAATCCCGATTGATGATAAATTTCTATAATTTTATCCATAACATTTTTGTGCAATTAATGGGTACCTCTCATATTATAATATTCTATAATTGTACAACTTTTATACATAAAGTACAATAAATGATAAATAAGAAAAAATTATGTATAAAAATTGCAAAAAAAAATCATTTTTAATACAACAAAAAAATTTCTAAATCTGCTACAATGAAACAAATTTAAAAGAAAGTTGGGATGATGGGAAAAATATACGATGAAGTTTACAAAAAATCAATAGAAAATCCTGAAGCATTTTGGGAAGAGGCTGCAACAAAAGTTCACTGGTATCACAAATGGGATAAAGTACTAGATGTAGTTGATGGGCATTATCGATGGTTTGTCGGTGGTTGTATGAATACCTGTTACAATGCTTTGGATCTACATATAGATCATGGAAGAGGGGAGCAGTTAGCTTTAGTATATGACTCCCCTGTAACAGATACAAAGCAAAAATATACCTACAATCAATTAAGAGAAAGGGTGGCAAAAACCGCTGCTATTTTGGTAAGTAAAGGGGTAGTGCAAGGGGATAGGGTTGTAATCTATATGCCGATGATCCCCGAAGCTGTGATTGCAATGTTGGCTTGTGCAAGAATTGGAGCAATTCATTCAGTGGTATTTGGAGGTTTTGCAGCTCATGAGTTGGCAAAACGGATTGAAGATGCAAAACCAAGAGTTATTATGAGTGCTTCGTGTGGAATTGAGGTGAGTAAAGTGATTAAATACAAACCACTTTTAGATGAAGCGATTAAAAAATCATCCCACAAACCAACTTCGTGTTTGATTTGGCAACGACCACAAGAGATTGCAAGTTTACTGCCATGGAGAGATATTGATTGGCAATTAGAAGAGGAGAAAGCAACTCCAGTTGATTGTGTACCAGTCTCTGCGACTGATCCATTATATATCCTTTATACCTCTGGTACTACAGGGAAACCAAAAGGGGTTATACGAAGTAACGGGGGACACTCTGTTGCAATGAAATGGTCAATGGATAATATCTATAATGCAAAAGCGGGAGATGTCTTTTGGGCTGCTAGTGATGTTGGATGGGTTGTAGGACATTCGTATATTGTATACGCTCCGTTGATGAATGGATGTACGACAGTTTTATATGAGGGGAAACCTGTACGTACTCCAAACCCTGGGGCTTTTTGGCGAATTTGTGATGAGTATAAAGTCAATATTTTATTCTCTGCCCCAACGGCGTTTAGAGCGATTAAAAAAGAGGACCCCAATTCGCAGTGGATTAAAAAATATGATTTAAGCAATTTAAGAAGTGTATTTGTTGCAGGGGAGCGGTGTGATAGCGATACTTTGGATTGGATTCATCAGCTTACACAAAAACCTGTGATTGACCACTGGTGGCAAACAGAAACTGGATGGGCAATTGCCGCCAATCCTATGGGCTTGGACCCTATGGAAGTAAAAGCGGGAAGTGCCACTAAACCGATGCCTGGATTTAATGTCAAAGTATTAGATGCTTCAGGAAAAGAGTGTGAGCCTAACCAACTTGGAAATTTATGTATTAAACTGCCTCTACCACCATCGTGTCTTATGGGTATATGGGAAGATGATAATAGATATAAATCCTCTTATTTGAAATTTTATCCAGGATATTATTTAGCTGGAGATAGCGGATATATCGATGATGATGGATATGTTTGGGTTATGGGTCGAATGGATGGAGTGATAAACGTAGCAGGACATAGACTCTCAACTGGAGAGATGGAAGAGGTAATCTCAACCCATCCTGATGTAGCAGAGTGTGCTGTTATTGGTGTGGATGACTCTTTTAAAGGGGAATTGCCGATGGGATTTGTGATTTTAAAAGATGGTATTGAAAGAGATCCTTGTGCTATTAGTGAGGGGGTTGTTCGTCTAGTAAGAGAAGAGATTGGTGCAGTGGCATCACTCAAATTAGTCACAGTAGTAAATAAATTACCAAAAACAAGAAGTGGAAAAATATTAAGAGGTACTATGAGAAGTATTGCTGAGGGGAAAGAGTGGAGTATGCCATCAACCATTGAAGATGAAAGTGTATTACCTGAAATAACTGAAGCAATCCACTCTTTAGGGTATCCATTACAATCATAAATTTTAATAAATAAGGAAATATAAATGACAATACAAAGTGCTGGAAAAAAATTCCGTGAAGAGGTACAAAATAATAACCCATTACAAATTGTAGGGACAATAGATGCCTACCAAGCATTACAAGCCAAAAGAGTTGGACATAAAGCTATTTATCTCTCAGGAGCAGGAGTGGCAAATGCTTCGTATGGATTACCTGATTTAGGTGTTACAACGATGCAAGATGTGCTTATAGATGCACAAAGGATTACAGGAGCTTGTGATCTGCCACTTTTAGTGGATATTGACACAGGTTGGGGAGGAGCATTTAATATCTCTAGAACTATTAAAGAGATGATTAGAGCAGGAGTTGCAGCCGTACATATGGAAGATCAAGTTGCACAAAAAAGATGTGGACATAGACCAGGCAAAGAGCTTGTATCTTGTGCAGAGATGTGCGATAGAATCAAAGCTGCCAGTGATGGAAAATATGACCCCGATTTTGTTTTGATGGCAAGAACCGATGCCCACGCAAGTGAGGGGCAACAAGCAGCACTAGATAGAGCACATGCCTATGTAGAAGCAGGGGCTGATATGATTTTTGCCGAAGCGATTCATACACTAGAAGAGTATAAACAGTTTACCGATTCTATTGATGTGCCAGTACTAGCCAATATTACAGAGTTTGGGAAAACACCCTATTTTACAAAAGAGGAATTGGCAAATGTAGGGATTGATATGGTGCTGTATCCATTATCGGCATTTAGAGCTATGAGTAAAGCAGCACTTAATGTTTATGAAGAGATATACGCCAAAGGGACGGCACAAGGGGTTCTAGATACGATGCAAACAAGAGCCGAACTATACGATATGCTCAATTATCACTCTTTTGAGGATAAATTAGATGAGCTTTTTTCAAAAAATAAATAATTAATTATGAGGTACGATTCGTATGCAAACAACAACACAAACTGGATTTAAACCAAAAAAGTCCGTTGCATTATCAGGAACTGCTGCAGGTAATACTGCAATTTGCACTGTTGGTAAAGCTGGAAATGATTTACACTATAGAGGATATGATATATTAGAATTTGCCACTCAAGCACAGTTTGAGGAGATAGCTTATTTACTTATTCATGAAAAACTCCCCAATAAAGAGGAACTAGAAACATATAAGGCAAAATTAAAAACATATAGGGATTTGCCAAATAGTGTAAAAGTGATTTTAGAACAATTGCCAAAAGAAACCCATCCAATGGATGTAATGAGAACGGGATGTTCTGCTTTAGGTTGTATGGAGCCTGAGAATCAATCTCATCCAAAAGAGGCTGCACAAGATATTGTAGATAGACTTATGGCTTCGTTTGGATCGATTCTTTTGTATTGGTATCATTATAGCCACAACGGGAAAAAGATTGAACTACAAACAGATGATGATACCATTGCGGAGCATTTTTTACATCTATTACACGGCGAAAAACCAAGAGAATCTTGGATAAAAGCGATGCATATTTCTCTAATCTTATACGCTGAACATGAGTTTAATGCTTCAACTTTTACTGCAAGGGTAATCGCAGGAACACAATCAGATATGTATTCGTCAATCACTGGAGCAATTGGAGCATTAAGAGGTCCAAAACACGGTGGAGCCAATGAAGAAGCCTTTAGGATTCAAGAGCGATATAGCAGTGCCGATGAAGCGGAACAAGACATTCATCAAAGGATGGCAAATAAAGAGATTATTATAGGATTTGGACATCCTGTTTATACCAGTGGAGATCCACGAAATGTGGTAATTAAAGAGGTTGCAAGAACATTATCCCAAGAGAATCAAAACACCTTGATGTACGATGTGGCAGCTAGGCTAGAAGAGGTGATGTGGGATGAAAAGAAGATGTTTCCAAACCTTGATTGGTTTTCGGCAGTTTCTTATAATCAAATGGGAATACCAACCGATATGTTTACCCCGATATTTGTTATCTCAAGAGTTTCAGGATGGGGTGCACACGTGATTGAACAAAGAGAAGATGGAAAGATTATTAGACCATCTGCTAATTATGTTGGATTAGAAAATTTAAAATATATACCTTTAGAAGAAAGAAAATAGATAATGGATAATAGAAAATATCTTAAAAAGATTGAGGGACTCAATACCCAATATTATGATGTAAAAATGGCAGTTGAAAGCATACAAGAGGGTTCTTTTGAAGAACTTAACTATACCTCAAGAGTATTGGCAGAAAATTTAATTAGAAAATGTCCCAGTGAGGATTTAAAAGATTCTTTAATTCAATTAATTGAAAAAAGGGTGGATAAAGATTTCCCATGGTACCCAAGTCGTGTTATTTGTCACGATATTTTAGGTTTGACGGCTTTTGTAGATTTAGCGGGTCTTAGAGAAGCAATAGCAAAAGAGGGCGGCGACCCGTCAAAAGTAAATCCAGTGGTACCCACTCAGCTTATTGTAGACCACTCTTTAGCCGTTGAGTGTGGGGGATATGATGAGGAAGCATTTCAAAAAAATAGAGATATAGAAGATAGAAGAAATGCCGATAGATTTCATTTTATCAATTGGACAAAAGAAGCTTTTGATAATGTAGATGTAATACCACCAGGCAATGGTATTATGCATCAAATCAATTTAGAAAAAATGTCTCCCGTGGTGCATAATATTGATGGGATAGCATCTCCAGATACACTTGTGGGAACAGATTCTCATACTCCCCATGTGGACGCATTAGGAGTACTTGCAGTTGGTGTTGGAGGATTGGAAGCGGAAAATGTTATGCTTGGAAATCCCTCCTATATGAGAGTTCCTGAAATTGTTGGCGTTGAGATTATCGGTCATAGGGCTAAAGGGATAACTGCAACTGATATAGCTCTCACTTTAACGGCATTTTTAAGAGAAAATGATGTGATTTCAGCGTATTTGGAATTTTACGGTTCGGGGATTAAATATCTAAATTTAGGAGATAGAGCAACGATAGCCAATATGACTCCAGAGTATGGGGCAAGTGCGGGGATATTTGCCATAGATGAGCAAACGATTGATTATCTGAAAATCACTGGAAGAAGTGAAGAACAAGTAAAATTGGTAGAAGCTTATGCAAAAGCAAACGGACTTTGGGCAGATTCCTTGAAAAATGCAACCTATGCCAAAACTCTAACTTTTGATCTATCAACCGTAGTAAGAAGTTTAGCAGGACCATCTAAACCTCATAAGTTAGTCCCTACAACTACTTTAGAAAAAGAGGGGATTATAAAACATATTCCAATCCAAGAAGATGTTATGCCTGATGGTGCAGTTTTAATTGCGGCCATTACTTCATGTACCAATACTTCCAATCCGAAAAATGTAGTTGCAGCTGGATTATTGGCTAAAAAAGCCAATGAACTGGGACTTAAAAGAAAGCCTTGGGTTAAATCTTCACTAGCCCCTGGGTCTAAAGTGGCTCAATTGTATTTAGAAGAAGCAAATTTATTGCAAGAGTTGGAGCAATTGGGATTTGGTATTGTTGGATTTGCTTGTACCACTTGTAATGGGATGAGTGGGGCACTTGACCCTAAAATCCAAAAAGAGGCAGTAGATAATGATATATATACCACGGCAGTTTTATCGGGAAATAGAAACTTTGATGGGAGAATCCACCCTTATGTAAAAGAAGCCTTTTTAGCTTCGCCACCGTTGGTTATTGCCTATGCAATTGCAGGTTCTATCCGATTTGATATTGAAAATGATGCTTTAGGTTATGATAGTGAAGGCAAAGCTATTATGCTAAAAGATATTTGGCCAAGCGATGAGCAGATTGATGAGGTAGTTAATTCGGCAGTGAAACCTGAAATGTTTAGTGAAGTATATGACCCAATGTTTGCAAAAAACAGTTTTGGAGAAATAAATGTCGAGCCATTTTATAATTGGAATCCAAAATCTACGTATATTCAAAAGCCACCTTATTGGGAAGAAGAATTTATGGGGATGCCAGAGTTGAAAAATCTAAGAGCATTAGGAGTATTCCCAGATAATATTACTACCGATCATCTCTCCCCGTCCAATGCTATTATGCCTGATTCTGCTTCAGGGGAATATTGTATAAAAATGGGATTGCCAATAGAGGATTTGAACTCGTATGCAACCCATAGAGGAGATCACAATACCGCTTCAAGGGCAACTTTGGCTAATCCAAAACTTTTTAACGAGATGGTAAAAGATGAAAACGGCAATGTTATTCAAGGTTCATTAGCTAAAGTGCAACCAGATGCAATAGTGATGAGGATGTGGGAGGCTATTGAAACGTATCAACAAAGAAAACAGCCTCTAATCATTATTGCAGGAACCAATTATGGACAAGGCTCTTCAAGAGACTGGGCAGCCAAAGGGGTGCGATTAGCAGGAGTGGAAGTATTGATTGCCCAATCTATTGAAAGGATTCATAGAACCAATTTAGTGGGGATGGGAGTATTGCCACTTCAATTTAAAGAGGGCGAGACAAGAGATACTTATGGTATTGACGGTTCGGAGGTATTTGAAGTAGTTGGAGAGATTAGTCCAAGATGTGAATTAACGGTGGTAATGACTAGAGCAAATAATGAAGTAGTGAATATTCCAGTTATTTGTAGATTGGATACAAGCTCAGAAGTGGAAGTCTACAAAGCAGGTGGAATCTTACAAAAATTTGCTCAAGATGCCATAGCAAATAAGTAAAGGTATAAAATGGCATATAAACCACAAATAAAAGTAAAAGCAACCTATATGAGAGGGGGTACTTCTAAAGGGACTTTTTTTAATATAGCCGATTTCCCAAAAGAGGTACAAGAAAACCAAGAGATTAAAAATAGATTCTTGCAAAGAGTTGTAGGAAGTCCCGATCCATACCAAAAACATATCGATGGTATGGGGGGAGCTACTTCTAGTACCTCTAAAGCAATTTTAGTGGGTAAAAGTAGTATGCCAAACCATGATGTGGATTATTATTTTGCTCAAGTAGCTATAGATAAAGATTTTGTAGATTGGTCAGGAAACTGTGGGAATTTATCCTCGGCTGTGGGTCCTTTTGCTATCCATAGCGGATTGGTAGAAAATGTTCCTCACGATGGGGTTTGTTGTGTAAGAATTTGGCAAGGAAATATTAAAAAAACCATTTTATGCTATGTGACTATGGAAAATGGTATGGTTAAAGAGATTGGGGATTATGAGATTGACGGGGTGGCATTTGCAGCCCAAGAGATTCAATTGGAATTCGTCGAACCAGTAGACCCAAGTGAAGAGCTGTTTCCAACAGGAAATTTAATAGATGATTTAGAAGTCCCTGGTATAGGAACTTTTAAAGCTACCATGATAACTGCAGGTATTCCAACTATTTTTTTAAATGCCGAGGAGCTTGGCTATAAAGGAATAGAACTACAAAGTGATATTAATAGCGACGCAGAGGCACTGAAAAAATTTGAGATAATCAGAACAGCAGGTGCCATTAAAATGGGACTTATCTCTGATCCAAAAGAAGCAGAACAAAAACAACACACCCCTAAAATAGCCTTTGTAAGCAAACCACAAAGCTTCACAGCTTCAAGTGGAAAACAAATCAGTGAAGAGATGATAGACTTAAACGTCAGAGCTTTATCTATGCAACAATTACACCATGCCATGATGGGTACGGCATCCGTGGCAATCGGAGTGGCTGCTTGTATCCCTGGAACTTTGGTTAATATTGCAAGTGGCGGGGGCGAAAAAAGTTCAGTAACCTTTGGACATCCCTCAGGAATGATAAAAGTTGGAGCAACTATAGAAAAAAACGGGAATAAATATAGTGTGCAAAAAGCAAGTATGAGTAGAAGTGCTAGAATTATCATGGATGGATATGTGCATGTTCCTGCATACTGTTTAGAAAAGTAAAACAGTCAGTTTATGACCAATTTTTTGTTATATCTTGTATGTTAATATTGCAAATATGACGTTTAAAATGATTTGTTATATCTTATAAGTATCTCTCTATATCGAGTGCTCCATGAAATACACCTAATATATCAATTGTATTTTTATCTTTAATCAAATATGCAATTCGATAATGACCATAAAGCAATATTCTTATTTCTTTATGCTCATCATTTTCATACTCGTAACCAATTCGTGGATATGATTTTAGTATTTGAACTTTTTGATAAATTTCTGTGACAACTTTTTTGGCAATCGACTTTTTATCTAATGCTATATAGTCATGTATATCTTTTAGCCAAAGCTCGGCTTCATTTGTCCAATGTATTTCTACCATTTCCCAATTCTATTTTTCATCTCTTGATTTGAAATAGTTTTATTTTCTTTTGAATCTTTTAATCCTCTTTGAATCATTCTATCAAAAGCTAACTCTTTTAATATCTCATCATAAGAGGTATCATCTGGCAATGAATCAATAATTTTTTTCGCTTCTTGTTTTGGTGCAGTCATAGCAAACTCCAATCTTCAAAATATACATCATTTTAGCAAAATGATGTATATTTTTACTTTAAGTGTACTTATTCATATCTAACGATTAAAATGAGCCGATGAATTGCCCGTAGGGTAATTTATTGGCTCCACTGATTTGTTAGCTCTTTGCACTCTGATGAAATCCTTTGATAATTAAATAACCAGCTAAGCTTAACTCAAAAAGTGCCGTTGGCATATTCAATGCAAAGTAAGCAATTGTTACGAGCTGAATTTGATTGAGCATAAAAAGAATCGTTGCCACCAATGTCAAGACCGCACCTGCCAATCCCCATATCGACATCCATCTCGGAATCAGTCCTGTTCTCAAAAAAGCCAAATAGAGGAAAAAGCCTCCAATACTCCACGGTAAAATCATACCTATGTGATTTAGCCAATCTCGTGCCTGACGAAGCAAAGATCCAATCAGTTCAAAATCTGCCATATTAGCAGTATCTATTTGTAAATATTGGTGACTTAGTGCAAGTAAAAGCAAAAGAGAAATGATACCCATGAAAAGAAATGCAGCACCGATAATTCGCAATACTAAATAGGCAAGAGCAGCTTGTTCACTATATATTTTTACAATTGGATATGTCACAACAACTATGGCGACATATACAATAGCCATCATAGCCTGAAAAAATATAGCAATATATACCTCTGCTTCAATAGAAGCCAACTTTATCAGATAATCGGATTCTTCAATTGCAAGAACAGAACTAAATATGCCACATACAATAGCAGTAATTAATAATATTCCGAATATAACAGCAGTTTGTCTATTAGGCTTCATATATTACTTCCTCTATTTATTTATTGAATCATTATATTCTCGTTCATATTCACTGTAAGGTTTATATGTCGCTTCTCTACACTCTCTGTACTCAGAAGGTGAGACTTTTGAACATTTACTTCTTTCATGCATCTGTATATTTTCATATACTGCACGGTTACTACATCCTGTTAAAAACAAAACAATCGTAAAAAAGAATATGGTTTTCATTTTATATTTCCTATTGTTTAATTAGCTAACGTCCGTGCTGAGCGACACTCCAAGAGATGGAGAAGAAAGCGGAGCTTTCGTAGCCGTCTTGAAGGAGTGGAAAAGAGTGTTCGCTCCTGCGACTTGGTATCTTGAAACTGCGAAGCAGTGAAAGATGCCAAGAACTTGCTCAGCACGGACGGTATCTCTGCGACGCAGGAGCAGAGATACCGTTTGACTTCAGTGACGCTAAGCGTTCACTGCTAGGTTTTGTTATAGCTCACACTAAGTTGTTGTCATTTCTGGTAGTGTAAAACTAACTGTGTAAATCCAAAAATTTAATCTATTAGGTATAATGATCTGATAGATTTATTTGAAGGATTTACAAATGAATATTTTAAATAAAGAAGAATTACGAAAACAAATTAAAGAAGGGAAAGAAGT